>NZ_JBSPUA010000003.1:0-288171 GCF_053850375.1 Veillonella sp. Ser01
CGAACACAGTAGTTAAGCTCATAAACGCCGAAAGTACTTGGCTGGAGACGGCCTGGGAGGATAGGAAGCCGCTGATTGACTAAAAGAAAAAGGTCTACCTAAAGGTAGGCCTTTTTCTTTTTGCTAGTCTTCGACTAGCTAATCCTGCTAGAGCCGCCTCCAGCCAAGGTTGTAGAGGTACCACCTATCTAGGTGTCCGTGTCAGACGGAGCTGGGAAGGGTAGGGTGTGAGGCCACAGAGGAGCGTAGCGACGCATGGGGCCCACACATCACCTTCGACGAAGCCCTAAAGTATGTGCTGTACATTAAAACATTGTATTATATGTCGCCATGGGCGAGTGTGATAGGAAGCTGCGGCTATTGGTAGGAGGCAAATCATATCCATACGGTAACGCGGCACAACGTGCCAATGTTACCGAACTGTAAACTAGTTTAGTAACTTTAAATTTATGTAAATTAACTATAGGTAATCAATTTCGCAGTATATATCACCAATGGTATTATCAAACCGTAAATTAATTGAGTCGCTCGAAACTTATGTAAATTACTATTCTACTACCTCCCCTTGACATATCGAAAAAAATAGATATAATAGTATTAGGATATATGAGTAACCATTCATATATAATATAACTATTATAAATCCTGTTCGATTAAGAGGTGATAGAATGAATCCTGTAAGAACAATTGAAAGAATTATTAAAGCTCCTGATATTCATTGGGTAGGCACTGGATTTAGAGTACGTCAGTACTTCCCTGATAGCGATGAGTCACCTATGCTTGATCGTATGTCTCCATTTTTGTTACTCGACTATAACGAGCCATATTATTTTGAGGGCAGTCCTTTTGATACAGGTGACACTCCACATCCCCATAAAGGCTTTGAAACGGTAACATTTTCTTTTTCCGGCTCCATTGAACATAAAGATGCAGCTGGTAATAGTGGTGTTATTCATTCTGGTGATGTGCAATGGATGACTGCAGCTAGTGGTGTTTTGCACAAAGAATTTCATGAAAAAGAATATGCAAAGCGGGGACGTTTGTTCCATGCTTTACAATTATGGATAAATCTACCTGAACGTCATAAAAATGATGCACCTGCATATCAATATATACCTGCTACCACAATGGGGCGGTATCAATCTCTTGATGAAACAATCGATGCCATCGTTTACACAGGTGCTTTCAGACATATAACAGGTCCTGCTAAATCCCATACACCGATGAATATTTACAAATTAAAACTTCAACCTAATTCATGGATCTCTATTTCTGAGAATATGACTTGGAATACAGGCTTTCTTGTGATTAATGGTACAGGTACTACCAATGGTGAAAGCATAGAATCTGGAGACTTTGTACTTTTCAACAATGATGGAGAGCGCTTTGAGGTAGAGTCTGGTGATGAAGGTCTTGAAATCTTCGTTCTCGCTGGAGAACCACTCAATGAACCAGTGGTAAAACAAGGGCCATATGTTATGACAAATAAAACAGAGCTTCTCCTCGCTTATGGAGAATACATAAACGGTAAATTTGGCCGTGAAGAAGCTATTATGTAATACGTAAATCTTACTCTACAAGAAAAGATACACCCCCTATAAGCCACATTAACTAGCTTATAGGGGGTCTTCTTATACTAAACTAATCTTCACTTGTTTATCTAAAGCAAATGCAATCTTACAGAGAGTACTAATACTTGTATTTGCACCTTGTTCTATTCTTGCAATTGTGGATTGAGGGACACCAGATTTTTCAGCTAAATCACGTTGTGTTAAACCGGCTGCTTCACGAGCTTTTGCAATCACTATAGCACTTTCTAGATTAGCCGATTCTTTTTCAAATCTAGCTTTAAACTTTGGATCTTTTAATTGTTCTTTCAGAAAATCGTCAAATTTAATTGTTGGCATAATATTCCTCCTCAAACTCGCGCCTAATTTGTTTGGCATGAATTATCTCTCTTTTAGGTGTTTTCTGCGTTTTCTTAGTAAATCCATGTGTAATAATATATCTATTATTAATTACATGAAAGTATAATGCCCTTTGAATACTATTAGGACATTTAAGACGGATTTCATATAGATTTTTATCCACTTTCTTTACCCACTGCATATATTGAGCAACTAACAATCCTGAATCCTGGATTTTATGTATTAATGAAAACATTTTATCCGAATCAGATTCAGTAAGTGATTCTAAAAATTCTAGAAATTCATTATGTCCATTAGGTCTTGTATAGAACTCAAACTTAGGTTTCTCCATCCCAATCCTTCTTTCTTCTATGATAGCATATATGCTATCACGCTTCAATTTTAAATAGTTTTATATCCTCTAAATTCTTATCTTTACTATATAGATACGTGAATAGTTTTTGGTAGCTTAAAGAATTAATGGGGATGATTTAACACCTTTGTAATTACTATTCAAGTTTATATTGATTTGCCTATCTTTTAAGAGCGTTCAACTGGAATTTCAAGTTATATCATGTTTATTGATAATACATATATAGTTATATATATCTTATATTCACTTATGTGCTTTAAGATACATCATTTCTCAATACATATGTTATACTAAAGTTCAAACTATATTTTCATAGGAGGTCTTATGACTAAAAAAATTGCGGTTCTCGTTAATGAGGATACAATGCAGCGCTGTTCTTGTGGCGGTTGCTTAAAAGCATTTATGAATAAAGCGGATTCCTTTGAGCGTTATGCAGATGAGGATATTGAGTTGGTAGGTTTCACCCATAGCGGTGGTGATCTTGCCAAGAAAATCGAGTCTTTCAAGAAAAAAGGTGTTACTACCGTCCATCTTTCTACATGTACGCGTGGTAAGAATGAAAATTATGAAAGCATCGCAGAGCAGTGCGCAGAGGCAGGCTTTGATGTAGTAGGCTATACCCATGGTGGTGCCGTTTCTAAAGATGGTAAAGAAGCGGTAGTACTTTCAGCTAAACCAGTAACATCAGATCAATAATCGTAACGATGAATCAATAGATAGTAATGACAGATGAATGATTGTTCCATTATTCATTCTATATTTACGATGAAGATTTACTATATTCATAGTGTGTAAATGTTAGAGTACTATTTTGATTTATTATGATATGGTTATATCATTTGAAAGGTTGAGAGAATGAATAAGAAACTTACAGTAGCTACATTATCTGTAGCTATGGCTGCGACAATGGCGCCTGCTATTATGCAAACTGCTCCTGTGAATGCTGCATCTAGTGCAGTACAAACATTGGCGGGTGGTGCTGTTGCCATGGCTTATGTATCTACTGCATTAAATAAAATGGATAACTCCGAACAAGGCCAACAAGAAAGCTTGGCACGTACTAAGGAGAAAACTGGTTACTTGAACGATAGTGTAGCGCAAGCACGTGTACAACGTATCATGAAAACTTTAGAGGCTTCTCCTAGCGTAAAACGTTCTTACGTTGTTTATGCAAACCCTGATACAGAGTTTAATGCCTTTGCAACGCTTGGTCGCGTTATGTCTGTTAATAAAGGTGCTATGGATACCCTTGATGATGATCAATTGGCGTACGTAATGGCCCATGAAATTGCACATGGTGAGCACAAAGATATTATCAATGGCGCTAAAAAGCAAATTGGCCTTTCTACAGCAGTCGGTATTGCAGCTGGTGGTAGTGAAGGGGCCGCGTTATTGTCTAATGTAGCCGGCAACTACTTGTCTAACCAAGTATTTACAATGAGCCAAGAAAAAGCAGCCGATGAATTAGGCTTCAAGATTTTAAGCGAATCTCCTTATAATGTGGGCGGTGCAGCTGGTTCCATGGCAGTACTACGCAACAAAGTGGGGGAACACTATCGTGAAGGGCTTTCACAAGTAGTGGCACCTAATAACCATCCTAAGTTGTCTGATCGTGTAAATAACAATATTTCCCGCATGTACACATACTCTGGAAACCACGTAAACGTGTCTAATGGCGCAGTTTACGTGAACGGCGATAATATCTATAGCCCAGCAGGTAGCGGCCGTTATACAGGGGAAGAACGTGCGTATTACATGGCTGGTAAATTAGCAGGTCTGTACCATAACAACCAAATTACGCCAGGCTCTGCATCTTACAGTGGTGGCACTGTAACGGTTGCAGGTCAATCCATCGTATCTACCCCAAATTCAGACGTAGCACTACAAGTGGCAACAAACCTTAATAATGCCTTTGTTAAACCAGCAGGTGCAGCGGTTAATGCTAAAAATCCTGTAAAAGTAAAACAAGAGAAACCTAAAAAGGCAAAACAAGAAAAGGCTAAACCTGTGAAAGCAGAAAAAGCTAAACTGGCTAAAGGTAAAGAAGTAAAACCTGTTACTAAGGCTTCTACAACAAAACATACAGCTAAAGCTACAAATCATTCACACTCTACGGACAATGGACGTAAAACAATCGATAGATAATTTAATTGTTACAGCTATATAAGACCGGGCTATAAATAGCTCGGTCTTTTTTGTGTGTTAAAGGCCATAGTATATAAGTGAGTTAGTATATGTTAGAAAACTATAGATTTTCTATAAGAAAAGCACTATAATATTAAGTATCTATATATATCAATATATTAGGAATTCATAGCCTCATTGCTGAGGCAGTTTCTTTTTTTAGAGGAGTTGGATCTGAATGAAACAACCAGAATTGTCACCGTATATGATGGCTCGAAAGCCATCTGGCATTCGCTTAGGACAAATTAAATTCTTGGAACGTAAGAACCCACCAATTTTGGTGAATGGTTCTATTGGTAATGTAATGCGTCCTATGCATCCCGCCATGCAGCGTCGGTTGTTCGATTTGGGCGGTGTGAATAGCCCGTTCCATAATGGCATCGTGCCATACGTACCAACTACGGGGACTGATGAATGTCGCGAAGCATTCCTTCACATTTTACGCAGCCAAGGTTTCGATACAACTGGTCTTGATGTACTCGTAACAGATGGTGCATCCATGGCGATGGAAATCATTATGCTTGGCGTATGTGGTGGTGCAGGCGAAGAGGAACGTCCTCTTTTGATGTTCAACCCATCTTATACAAACTATGATGCGGTTGGTCTTCGGATCGGTCGTAAAACTGTAACTGTTGAACGTCGACTTAACGAAGATGGTGAGTTTGAGTTACCATCCGTTGAAACAGTAGAACAACGCATTATCGATACAAAACCGGGTGCGTTGCTCATCATTCCTTACGATAATCCAACAGGTCAATTATTCAGTAAAGAAACGTTGATTGAATATGCAAAATTATGTGTTAAACATAATTTGTGGATTATTTCTGACGAAGCGTACCGCGAATTGGCTTACGAAAAAGGGAAAGAAACATCTAGTATCTGGGCTTTAACCGATAAGGATGTGCCTGGCATTGAAGGCCGTCGTATCAGCCTTGAAACGGCTAGTAAGGTATGGAATGCTTGTGGCCTACGCATTGGCGCCATCATTACAGATAATAAATTATGCTATGAAAAATCTGTAGCTGAATATACAGCAAACCTTAGTGCTAATACACTAGGCCAATATATCTTTGGTGCTTTGGCTCATGAAAGCCACGCAGATCTTCATAACTGGTATGAGCAACAACGGGACTACTATCGTAAGATGATCTTTGAACTCCATGAAGGTTTTAAAGCGGTAGAACCTGATTTCATCGTATCTCGTCCAGAAGCGTCTATTTACTTTGTTATCGACGTACGGAAGGTAGCAAAACCTGGCTTTGATGGCGTAGAATTTGCCTCCTGGTGTGCTGAACATGGTGCAGTAAGCCTTGAAGATGGCAAGGAGTACACACTTCTTATGGCTCCGCTTAATGGTTTTTATAGCGGTAAAAAGGGAGAGAACAACCCTGGTCGAACACAATTGCGCGTATCCTTCTGTGAAAACCCAGACCTATTGCGCTTGGCACCTGAATTACTATCTAAACTATTCAGAGCTTACGAAGCACAACGATAGAAGAAGTATAATTCCAATATAATAGATGCCCTCCTTTTGGAGGGCATTTTTAGTTGAATTATTATTACCATAATATTGTTAGTAAAATTAATAAAATAATGATAGAATTATGATATAAGGAGGTGTATATATTGATTAATATTAGACCTGTATCAGACTTGCGTAATAAATTTCCTGAAGTTGAAGAAACTGTTATTACAACGAATTCGCCTGTATTTTTAACTAAGAATGGATATGGAACAATGGTGTTAATGAGTATTGAACAATATTCAGCATTAACAGATCCTATTGAGTATGCCTTGGATGAAGCCGATTCTGCAGCAAAAGAAAGTAAAATTCGATACTCTGGTGCCGATGTATTTCGTCGAGTAAGGGAGAGAATCGATGGAGCGGAAATATAAACTTACGATTTTACCATTAATTTACTATAATCGGCGAGATTTACAAAATATATTAGATGATTAAAAATCAAAAAGAGCTATAATTACATGTATTATAGCTCTTTTTCTTTTATCCCTAAGTATAGTGAATAAGGGAGAATTTTATTTTCTGTTTTCCTCATGATCGGATCCCTTGGTATTGATTTCGACAGCGAGTTGCTCGCCAGGCGCAGAGTTTTCCTCTATTGTAGGATACGAAGTGTCTTCTAAGTTAAGCGTTTTTAATAATTTATCGATATCATCCGATTGGAGGGATACCTCTTTGTTATACCATTCGCCAAACTCACGAATTACTTTTTCGTTACGGCGGAAATAGGTATACTGATCAATCTTGCGAGACTCTACGAGTTCCGCATTTTCTAAAATGCTCATAAATGTAGAGATGGAAGATTGAGATACACCACAGCGCTTTTGAATACTCTTAACACTTACACTGTTAGGGAAATCGATAAGAGTTTTAGTGTGTACTTGTACACCGAATTCTTTCTCTGGGTGCTTTAGCCACAATATAATATCTAACCGATGTGGATTTGATAATGCTTTCAAGATTCTTAACGGGTCCATATGGCCTCCTCTGGTAATTCCAAAATAATGAGTGCCTAACCTTGACCGTGGTCTTGCATTATGCGGTCGTATTATACGCGTGTTGCTCCGTATAGGGTTTTTCCTACTTTTATCATACGCTACTTTCACGGTGAAAGCTAGAAAAACTTATAAATTTCACGAATTGATGAATTTTATTGCACTTAATTAAAAATCCTAGTGTGAAATAGTATGAGCTTATAATGAGTATATATACATCATATATAGTGATATATAACACAATTTCGTAAAATATAGAATATATTTATTTTTTTTGCCGATTTTTTAAAGGTGTTTTCGTTCTTCATAGAGAATATATATATACTGTATAAACTTATGTAAGTTAAGCTTTCATTTAAAGGAGCTGAGTATATGGCAATTGATCGCAATGAAGCATTTGATGTTATCGTCGTTGGTGCAGGACCAGCGGGCTCTGCGGCGGCACTACGCCTCGCAGAACAGCGGGTAAAAGTACTGCTCATTGAACGTGGCACCGCACCAGGCGCTAAAAATATGATGGGTGGACGTATCTACACACATTCTTTAGAACGGTTAGTACCGGACTTTAGAGAACGTGCACCATTGGAACGCAAAGTGACAAAAGAGCGCATTTCTATTGGTACTGGCAATGAAATGACGACTGTCGAGTACAGTTACCAAGATGGTAAACCAAATGAAGAATCCTACGTAGTATTACGTGCTAAATTTGATAAATGGCTCGCTGAAGAAGCTGAGAAAAAAGGGGCCCTTCTCGTATCTAATGTACAAGTAACAGACCTCATTATTGAAGGGGAAGGCAAGCATCGCCGTGTTGTAGGTGTTCGCTGTCACGATGATGAAGTGTATGCAAAACTCGTTATCATCGCAGAAGGTTCCAATACATTGTTATTGGAAAAAGCTGGTTTAACAGGTCCTACAGATCCAAGTACAATGGCAGTAGGTGTAAAAGAGGTATACAAGCTTAAAAAAGAAGACCTTGAAAATCGCCTCATGTTATCCGGTGACGAAGGTATGGCATGGCTTACGTTGGGCGATATGACTGATGGTCTATTGGGCGGCGGCTTTATTTACACAAATAAAGAAAGCCTTTCTGTGGGCATGGTTGTAGGTCTTGAAGATATTGGCAAAGCCGATCGTTCTGTAGATGATATGCTGTCAGCTTTCACAAGCCATCCAAGAATTGCACCATTATTGAAAAATGGCCAATTGAAAGAGCATAGTGCTCATCTCGTACCAGAAGGTGGCTATAAATCTATGCCTGAGTTGGGCGGTAATGGGTATGTTATCGTCGGTGATGCGGCACGTATGTGTATGAATCTTGGCTATACTATTCGTGGTATGGACCTTGCCATCGAGTCCGGTATGTGTGCAGCAGATGCGGTTAACGTAGCCTTGCGCGACGAAAATATGGACCGTGTGGCTAAGTTGTATGAACGTCAAATCAAGGCTTCTTGGTTGCTGAAGGATTTGAAGCGTTACAAGAATATGCCTAAATTCCTTGCTACACATCCACGTATTTTCAATGAATACCCAGCATTTGTTAACAATTTGATGCGCGACGTATTCACTGTAAACGGTGATGGTGCAGTGCCAATGATGAAAAAAATTATGCGCCGTGTCGGAGACATTGGCTTATTTACCTTGATTCGTGATGTTTGGAAAGGGGTGCGTTCCCTATGAAATTAGAAGAGCGTTTGGGCGCCAATAAATATTATGTAGATGAAACGTCTCCTCATATCTTGGTGGATGGCGCTGGTTTTAGCCACGAAGAGAAAATGAAACTCGTAAACGGCTGTCCTGCCGGTCTATATACATTACAAGAGAATGGCGATTTAGCCTTTGATTTCGCTGGTTGCTTAGAGTGCGGTACATGCCGCGTTCTTTGTGGTGAAACAATAGTAAAAACATGGAAATATCCGCATAACGCTAAGGGCGTAGAATTTAGACAGGGGTGAGTGTATGGAGTTATTAGTATGTATCAAACAGGTTCCAGATACATCTGAGATTAAGCTGGATCCGGAAACAAATAATCTCATCCGCACAGGCTTGCCTAGCATTGTAAACCCTGACGATATGCATGCGTTAGAGGCGGCTCTTACGGTGAAAGACCAATATGAAGGTAGTCGTGTGACCGTTTTATCCATGGGCCCTCCACAGGCTGAAGAAGCGCTTCGCCAGTGTTTGTCCCTCGGCGCCGATGATGCGGTACTCGTTACAGACCGCGCGTTCGGTGGTGCTGATACATTGGCTACTAGCTATACCATTGCGTCTGCCATCCGTCATATTCAACGGACTATGAACCGTCAATTCCAAATTATCTTCTGCGGTAAGCAGGCTATCGATGGCGATACGGCACAAGTAGGCCCTCAAATTGCAGAGGAACTCGGTATGGCACAAGCTACCTATGCCTGTGAACTATCCGTTGATCAAGGTGCCCGAAAAGCAGTTGTGAAACGACAACATGAAAATGGCTATGAAATCGTAGAGGTTCCGTTGCCATTGCTCGTAACAGCAACAGCTGAACTCAATGAACCACGCCAACCAGGTCTTTGGAGCTCTATTTATGCAAAACGTTATACCATTTCTCATATTACATTGCGTGATATGCCGAATATTGATGAAAGTCGTATCGGGCTTAACGGCTCTCCTACGCGGGTGCGCAAGGTATACCAACCACCTCTTCGTGGCAAGGTAGAAATGTTGCCATCCATCGAGGAAGGGGCTAAAAAGGTTCTTGAATTGGCTTATCATATTAAGCCTGAAAAATTTGCTCATCTATTGGTGCCAAATGATGCACCTGTTGATGTAGTTGAGGATAATGATGAGGGCGTAGATGTAAAAGATCCTGTACAACGGGCTGCATCTGTTGAAAGCGTGTCCCCTAGTGAGTTTAAGGCGGTAGCAGCTGCTAAAGGTGATGAAGGTTCTAAAGGAGGTGACCGGTAATGGCCGTAACAAATTTTGATGAATATAGAGACGTCTTTGTTGTAGCCGATACCATCGATGACGTGGTACATCCGGTTACGTATGAACTAATCGGTCAAGCTCGCCGCATTGCTAAGGAATTGGGCCAGCTCGTTCAAGTTATGCTCCTTGGTGAGAATGTGCAAACCGAAGCAGAGGAACTCGTCGCACATGGTGCTGATATTGTTCACGTTTTTGAAAGCCCCCTTTTGAAATACTATACAACAGACGGCTATACTAAGGTATTAACAGACTTCTTTGAAGACCATAAGCCGAATATCCTCTTGATTGGTGCCACTAACAATGGCCGTGACTTGGCGCCTCGCATGTCTGGTCGTATGCAAAACGGCGTTGTTGCGGACTGTACAATCTTGACAGTAGATACAAATGAAGGCCTTGTTGAATGGACACGTCCTGCCTTGGGCGGCAATATTTTGGCGGAAATCATTTCTCCAAACCATCGTCCTCAAATGGGCTCTGTCCGTCCTAACGTATTTAAAAAACCTGAACGCATCGCAGATAGCTGGGGTCGTATCCAAATTGAACAATTTGACCTCAAGCCTGAAGACATTCGCATGAAGCGTCTCGACTTCATTCCGTTCAGCAAAGATGGTTACAATATCCAAGAAGCAGATATCATTGTAGCCGGTGGCCGTGGCATGGGCTCTAAAGAAAACTTCGATAAACTTTACGAACTAGCCGATGCTATCGGTGGCGTTGTAGGGGCTACACGTCCACTCGTTGAAAAAGGCTGGATTGAATTGCCATACCAAGTAGGCCAAACAGGTAAAACTGTAAGCCCTAAACTATATTTGGCATTCGGTATCTCCGGCGCTATCCAACACGTGAGCGGCATCTCCGGTGCTGACACAATCGTAGCTATTAACAACGATCCAAACGCAGAAATCTTCCAACACGCTAACTATGGCATCGTAGGGGATTGCATGGAAGTGTTAAATGATATGTTGGCGCATCTGAAATAAAAGATGTGCATAAAGTGGCGTTAGATATTTAATAGAATATAGACCGAGGATACCCTTCCTGAAAGCCTCCAAAGCCACCCACCCCGCTATGCGGGGCCGCTAAGTCGTTTTCAGAAAGGGTATCCTCTTTTTATTATCATATTCATAAATCCATAAGCCACTTTATGTATTCTTTTAAATCCTATCTGTGCCGACATATCATTTAGGGGAAAAGGAGAGAATGCTACGCGTAGCGCCCAAGGCGGCTTCGAATAGGTATCCCTATTTGCTTTCTAGATGTGGTAGAGCTCAAATATTTTTGTTTTACATACAGATGAGCCAGCATATCATTTTAGGAAATAGAGGAAGGCTCCAATGTATACACTATTTTTATCGATTATAGGTAGTAGGGTAGCGTTTTTTGATTTTTATAATGGTATAATTAACTTATTAGAATAGAACGGATTGATGATGAGGAGGCTTTTATGGGTCGTAATGTTTTTGTCACTGGTGCAACGTCTGGTATTGGTCTTTGTATTGCTGAGACTTATGCAAAGCATGGCGATAATGTGTTGATTTCTGGTCGTCGTGCTGAGTTATTGGGCGAGGTACAGGCTCGTTTGTCTAAGGAATATGGCGTGCGTGTTGAGACTTTAGTTCTTGATGTGCGTAGTCGCGAGGATGTTGAAAGTAAGGTTCCTGCTGCTATTGAGGCTTTTGGTGGCATCGATGTGCTCGTAAATAATGCGGGTCTTGCACAAGGGCTTGATCCTTTCCAAGATAGTACTGTTGATGATGCGGTGACTATGATTGATACCAATGTGAAAGGCCTTTTATATGTAACAAAAGCAGTATTACCTTTTATGATCGATAAAAATGAAGGTCATATTGTAAATATGGGCTCTACGGCAGGCATTTATGCATATCCAGGTGGTGCTGTTTACTGCGCCACAAAGGCAGCTGTTAAGACATTAAGTGATGGCATTCGTATGGATACTATAGCTACAGATATTAAGGTTACCACCATTCAACCAGGCATCGTAGAAACTCCATTTAGTGAAGTACGCTTCCACGGTGATGCGGAACGAGCTAAATCTGTGTACGCTGGTATCGATGCCATCCAACCAGAGGATGTGGCCGATGTTGTACTATATGTAACGAACCAACCTAAACGCTTGCAAATCTCTGATGTGACAATCATGGCAAACCAACAAGCGGCAGGCTTTATGGTACATAAGAAATAGCTTAATACTTGATAGTTTGGGTAAAAGTAACTAGTCATATCATAGTTGATAAATGATTTTATTTACCTATATTAATAAAAACCGATATATGATGAATATTACTTGAATTCCCCAATTATTTAGGATATACTTATTAAGAGTATTTTAATAAATATAATTTTACAAAATATATTTTGTGGAGTATATTATTATGACCTCAATACTAAAGAAATCTTTTTTGATGGCGTTAGCTTGCGTCTGTATAGGTACTTATGGAGTTGTTAAGGCTCAAGATGCTATAGATGCACAAACTAAAGTTTCTGGCCCCCTAGAGATGTCTGTTGAAGCAGCTATTCCTGGCGTTGTTATGCCGAGTCCTGTACATGTGTTCACTACAGTTAAAGAAGCGGCGGAGTATATGAATATTACACCACAGATGCCAAAGTTGTTACCTGTAGGCTTTAATATTCAATCTGTTATAACTTTAGAGAAAGATATATTACAAGTTGTTTATGTCTACGAACCCGGTATAGATCCGTACGTAAATAAAGCCGGTGGTGCTCTTATTTTTTATCGTACCTCTACTACATTAAAAGGTGATATCAGCGATGACCATAAGATTCATAAGGTTATAGAAACTGAAAGTGTAGATGGTACAAAGGTTACTTTCAAAGGTGGTAAGAAAATGGTTTATCTTGCATCGTGGATGAAAGATGGACAAAATCACTCTTTAGAATTTCAGCGTCCCGTTACACGAGATGTGGCGAAGGCTATTATCCATAATATTGTTGAGGAAAAATCACATACAAAATAAATGTGTTTTTAATAATTTTTTTATTGACCGAAGGGAGATTATACTCATGGTTAAAAAATTTGTATTAATGGCAGTTGCATGTGCTTGTGTAGGTTCTTACACTGTTGCTGGTGCACAAGGTACTTTTGATGTAAAGCCAGATCCAGCTAAACCTGTAGTTGCAGAACAGGCAGCGCCAATGGTTGGTATGCCAAGCCCAATTCATGAATTCGCTACTATTAATGAAGCTGCTAAATACATGAATATTATGCCTCATCTACCTAAAGTATTACCTGTAGGCTATAATATTGAGTCTGTAAGCACAATCAATAAAGATGTTTTGCAAGTTGTGTATGTTTACCAAGCTGGTGAAGATACAACGCGGAACCAAGCGGCAGGCAAACGTATTGTGTATCGCGTAGGTACTACAAAAGGTGATATCAGTGGTAATCATAAGGATTATCGCGTTACAGCTACAGAAAAGGTAAACGGTACAAAGGTTACTTTCAAAGGTGGCGAAAAAATGGTATATCTCGCTGGTTGGACAAAAGATGGTCAAAACCATGCGATGTACTTTGAACGCCCTGTAAATCGCGACATGGCAAAAGCGATCATTGCTAACACTGTAGCACCTACAGCACATACAGCATATACAAAATAATATAACAGTCCAGCCTAGTGGGATAGGCATGCGAGCTGTGGTGAAGCACTCGCATGGACACTGTAAGGGTTATATAAGAAGCGGCTCCTCTCATGAGGGGCCGTTTTTGTTGGTATGCAAAACTTTCATAATGATAACGATTCTAAATACCTACATGGATATATCTATATAAGTATTACATTGATAGAATATAAATATAGCTATTTTGTGATAAAGAAGGCAGGTGATGTATTGTATCGATTAATACTACAGCGTTTGGCGAGTATTGTAGGTATTTTATTGGTAGTTACTATTGGTACATTTGTATTGATAAAGTTATCACCGATCGATCCGGTGTCAATGAAGTTTAATCTTGTAGGGGCTACTCCTGATCCAGTTGTGGTTGCACAGATACGAGAGCAGTTAGGGCTCAATGATCCTTGGTGGCAACAATATATGCGTTGGCTTAGTCAAATTGTACAAGGGGACTTTGGTGAGTCTATTCTGTATGCTTTACCAGTAGCGACCATTCTTGGTGGCGCCTTGCCTAATACATTGGGGCTAGTATCCTTAGCTCTTGTTATGGGGATAGTGGTGACCATACCGCTCGGTATGTTATCTGCAAAGTATCAAGACTCATGGATTGATCATGGAGTTCGTCTCGTTACATTCCTAGCATTAGCAATCCCTGGGTTCTGGGTCGGTTTATTATTACTGTACTTATTCGGTGTTAAATTACAGCTAGTGTCGGTAACGAATACCAATGGCTTTTCTGCCTATGTATTGCCCGCGGTAACCCTTGCTTTATGGATATGTGGTCTCTATATTCGTCGATTGCGCAATGCTATTTTAGAAGTGTCGCGACAGCCCTTTGTACAGGGGGCGCGAGCATTAGGGTTGCCAGAATGGATGGTCTACACCCGTTATATATTCCCTCATGTGGGACTTATGTTGTTGCCTATGATGGGGGTAACGATGGGCGCTATGCTAGGTGGCTCTGCCGTTATTGAAACGGTATTCTCCATAAAAGGTATTGGTTACATGATGGTACAAGGCATTATGGCTCGCGATTATATATTGATGCAAGGTTATATCATTTGGATTACCTTGGTGTTCATCGTAATTAATATCATCATTGATGTATTGAGTGTTTGGCTGAATCCGAAGCGAAGAGCCGCCATAAAAGGAGGCTCTTATGAATAGACAAAAGCCCTATACTTTATACGTTATGTTGGTATTAGCAGCTCTGTGGATTGCATTTTTCTTATGCGCTCCCTATATAGCACCATTTGATCCTGAAACGACGAGTATCGCGGACCGCTTACAAGACATTAGTAGTACCCATCTATTAGGTACTGACCAACTTGGTCGTGATGTGTGGTCTCGTATTTTGTACGGTGGTAAAGCCTCTTTAGGGATTGCTTTCACCATCATTGGCATTAGTGGGGCCATCGGTATCGCTATTGGTGGGTTAGCAGGATTCTCTACACCTAGCATTGACCGTTGGTTATCTCGCTTGATTGATTTGGTACTAGGGTTTCCGAATATGGTGATTGCCATTGCTTTCATCGGTATTATGGGACCTAGCATAACGAATGTAATCATTTCCTTGTGCATTACGAAATGGGCGGAATATGCCCGTATCACGAGAGGCCTCGTACAGATTGAACGCCATGCGGAGTATATTACCTTTGCTCGTATGTCAGGTGCTTCAAATCTACGAATTCTGTGGCGCTATATTCTGCCGAATGTATTGCCACCGTTGGTGATTGTTATTATTCAACATCTAGGTGATGCCATCATTTTGGTAGCCAGTTTCTCGCTCATAGGCATCGGTGTGCAACCGCCGGATCCGGAGTGGGGCGCTATCTTGTTGAGCTCCCGAGATTTTCTACAAACGGCGCCGTGGCTGCTAATTTACCCGGGGCTCGCTATTTTTATTACTGTTGTTTTATTTAACTATATTGGTGATGCGTTGCGCGATGCCCTCGATGTATCTCGCTAACCGCGCTGTGTATAGATGTTTATGTTGAAAGCCTCTTTCACAGAGGCGATGTTCAAAAAGGAGAAGTTATGAAACGTTGGTTATTAGCATGTCTAACTATGCTGTGCATGGTAGCTCTCTTGGTAGGTTGCGGAAGTGA
Source organism: Veillonella sp. Ser01 (assembly GCF_053850375.1). Lineage (NCBI taxonomy): Bacteria > Bacillati > Bacillota > Negativicutes > Veillonellales > Veillonellaceae > Veillonella > Veillonella sp. Ser01. Next base: position 15,708 of record NZ_JBSPUA010000003.1, read on the forward strand.
TACCGCTAAACAAGGCAAACAAGGGAAGCATATGAATGTTGGTTTGTATTGGTTTGGTGAAACATTAGACCCAACTCACGAGTGGGATGCGTGGACATTGACGCGTATCGGCGCTGGTGAAACATTGGCAACGGTAACACCAGATATGAAATTTGCTCCACAATTAGCAGACTCTTGGGAAAATGTGGACCCTACAACATGGAAATTCCACATCCGTGAAAATGTTAAATTCCACAATGGCACTCCAATGACGCCACAAAAGGTAAAAGAGTCCATCGAGTACACAATGAAACAAAGTGCTCGTTCTGCAAAAGCTGTTAAGATAGAATCTATCGCAGTAGATGGTCAAAACTTGATTATTAAAACAACAGAACCTAATGGTTCCTTGTTATCTAGCTTGACTGAACCAGCTTTCGTTATCATGGACACTGCAGATCTTAAAGATGTAGCATCTAAACCAGTTCTTACCGGTCCTTACAAAATCACTACTTTCAAAAAAGGTGAAACTATTGAACTCGTTGCCTTTGCAGATTACTGGGGTGGCAAACCAGGTCTTGATACTGTAACTGTAAAAGACATTGAAGACAACAATAAACGCGCTATGGCGTTGCAATCTAAAGACGTAGACGTAATTCAAAAAGTGGACTCTGCTAACCGCAGCTTGTTCAAAGACGGTTTCAATATTCAAGACGTTGCTGGCGTTCGTGTGCTCATGTTGAAAGCAAACCACACAGAAGCATCTCCATTGCATGATAAAGCTGTACGTTCCGCTATTGCTCATATCATTAACTATGATTCCATGGCTAAAATCATCGGCAATGGCTCTACACCAGGGGCGGCACCATTCCCGCCATCTGCCAACTTAGGCTATGATGCGATTGCTAATAAACCGATGACAGATGTAGCAAAAGCTGACCAAATCTTGACTCAAGCTGGTTACGCTAAAAATGCAAACGGCATGTATGCAAAAGATGGCAAAGAATTAGCGATTACCATTGCTATTTGGGGTAAAGACACAAGCTTATACGAAGAAATCCAACAAGAATTGAAAAAAGCGGGTATTGCTGTAACTCTTAAGAAATTACAAAGCCCTGATGAAGTAGATACACTTGGTACAGATGGTTTTGATTTGGTAGAACGCAATGTAGTGACTATGTCTACAAACGATCCTTACTGGTTCCTCAGCTTATTCTACAAAACTGGTGCGAAAGCAAACATTGGCGGCTACTCTAACCCTCAAGTAGATGCGTTAATCGACCAATTGTCTGTAACATTTGATCAAAACGAACGCTCTAATATTGCAAAACAAGCGCAACAAATCTTAGTTGATGACGTGGCAGATATCTACTTGTTATATCCAAGTGCAACAGTTGTATCTACTACAAAAGTTAAAAATGTACCAGTACATCCTATCGATTACTACTTATTAACAAAGGATTCTACTATTGAATAAATCTGATTGTATCGTATTTGATAAGGTTACAATTTCATATGGTGCGGAGCAAGCGGTACGCGATGTATCCTTCTCCGTGCCCAATGGTGAGGTCTTTGCTATCGTTGGTGAAAGTGGATCTGGTAAATCTACGTTAGTTCGTGCCGCCTTTGGCATGTTGAAACAAGCTACCATTAGCGGCCAAATTTTACTAAACGGAACCGATGTTTCTACATTGAGTGATGGTGATTGGCGACAATTGCGGGGCACGAAGATTTCTATGATCTTTCAAAATCCCAGCGCCTATCTAAATCCAAATCGCACCGTAGAAAATCACTTTAAGGATTTGTTCTGTGCTCATGATGAAAGCTATGATGTAAGCCGCGTTATAGATATGCTTAATCTTGTTCACTTAACCGACGGAGAGCGTATCTTGCAGTCCTATCCGTTTCAATTGAGCGGTGGCATGCAGCAGCGATTGGCAATAGCTTTAAGCCTTATCTTGAAGCCGAGCATCGTATTTGCTGATGAACCAACTAGTGCCTTAGATATGCTGGTGCAAGCCTCTGTATTGGACCTTATGAAAGAGGTAACGCAGGCTCTTGGAGCAACGGTGATTATCGTAACTCATAATATCAAGTCGGCCGCACAAATTGCCAATAGCATTGGCGTTATGAATAAGGGACAGCTCGTTGAAGTAGGCTCCACCGAAGAGGTTATGGCATGCCCAAAAGATGAGTATACTCGTATTTTGTTAGATTCTGTAATGAAAGTGGTGTAGTATGATTCAACTCGAGAATATCTGTAAACAATATACAAACCACAATCATACGGTTCGTGCTGTTGATGATGTATCTTTTTCTGTAGCGGAGAATGAACGGGTAGGTATTGCTGGTGGTAGTGGTTCTGGTAAAAGTACATTGCTTAGGATGATTGCCATGCTAGAAAAACCTACATCTGGCACCTTGCGACTCTTTGGTGAGGATATCCATTCCATTCAAAATCATACAGAAATATATCGCTCTATGCAGATGATGTTCCAAAATCCCTTGGCGGTGATTCCGCCTAGAATGAACTTAGAAGCATTTCTCTTAGAGCCGTATATCAACTATGGGCTTATGGATGTGGCGTCAGCAAAGGACGATATCCGTAAATGGATGCAACGAGTAGATTTGCCAGAAAATACGGTGTATAAATACCCTCACGAAGTTAGCGGTGGTCAGCTACAACGTGTCGTATTGGCACGGATCATGTTGATGAACCCCAAGCTAGTACTCTTTGACGAACCTACATCAGCCCTTGATGCGGTGAATCAAAAACTAGTGTTAGACCTATTACAAAAACTCCATTCGGAACAACCCTTCGGCTACGTATTCGTCAGCCATGACATCGGACTATTACAAGCCGTAACAGACCGAATCATCGTTATGAAAGATGGGCAAATCGTAGAAACTATCGAATCAAAACGACTTAAAGAAGCGGTACACCCATATACACAAGCACTTGTGGAAGCGAGTGAGTAGAAAAAAGAGCCCCTGTTTAGAACAGGGGCCTTTTGCTATATATTTATTATTTAATTTGAAACATATAGGTTTATTCAATTTCTGCTTTCAAATCGATAATATTTTTTGCGGCAGTGCAACTAGGGCAGTCACAGAATTTTGCACCTTCTGCTTTGATGGCTTTAGCGTGTTGTAATAGGTTAGCAGCACCTTCTTCGCCAAGGATTTGTACAGCGAGTTCAGAGCCTGCAAAGCCGATTGTTTCATCGATGAGTGCAATGTTTTGCTCTGCTACGGATACGAGCTGTTTTGTAAGCTCTGCTTGTTTTTCTGTGCCTTCTGCATCGAGCCAAGATTGAGCAAATTCTTTTACAGTTGGATTACTTTGTGGTGCATCTAATAACGCTTGTACGAGTTGTGTTAATTGTGTATGTGTCATGATTATTACCTCCATATAATTACTAACCATAGTTTCGGAATAGTGCATTTAGTATCATATGAGTACTTGTTCCTTTTGATGATTTCATTATAACATCTACAGTTATTTTGAATAGTAGAATGATTTATGATAGATACTATCAAATGTAATAGATTTATGATAATAGCTGGTTTAATTTGGGGGTATAGAAAAGAGGAATGCTTTCACATTCCTCTTTAGCTTCATTAGAATAAATCTAAGCGCTTTAGATCCTTTTGAACTTACTGCTAAGCACTAATCTCAACATAAGCGATTACTCCAATCCTAAATCCTCAATCATTTCCTTTACATTAGCATATGATTTTGCTTTTACTTTTCCTGCTAATATATCTTTTGTTTCTTGAATAGCAGCTTCTGTTTCTATATTATAACGAGGTTGTTTAGGTTGAAATGGAAATCCGCCTTCCATTAATGATGTGTGGAGAAAAATATTAATCGCATCAGTTACGGATATGCCAAAGCTAGCATATAATGCTTCTAATTGTGCTTTTACAGCTGGCTCGATACGTAAACTGATAGAGGCTGTTTTAGCCATAGTACCACCTCCTGTTATTTATATCGTAATGCAGATGTTTTATATAAGCAATCATATGATTACAAATTGCAAGCAAAATACCTTTCTTTTTCTGGAGTAAAAATCCTTATAAACATAAGAATATTAGGATTCTAGGTGATATAATTAACTTACTATATGTAGTTTGTTTACAGGGGATTATATCATGAAAAAGGTTGTATGCGGGTTAGCTACGCTAGCTTTCATAGGTTCTATCAATATTGTGTCCGCAGATGATTTGATGCGGTTTCGTCTTAATGGTAATTCTATTTATGACCAGCCCTATGGTGATCGAAATGAGTTTCCTTGTCCAGATAGACTTGGAAGTTGCAGGATGACTGATGAGGATTATAGAAGCACTCGTAAAGGTCAATCGCTAGAGGTGTTTGATACTGTATATGAGGCTAAGCAACATTTGAACTTTAAACCGCAGTTGCCAAGTGGTTTAGAGGGATTACGTTCCGTACATGTATCCATTGTGGATCACGATGTATTACAAGTCGTGTATGCCTATCATGAACTTTTAAAAGGAAAATACTTTGATCGTGTAGATGATATGCCAAAGTATATTAAGTATCGCGTATCGACGCTATCAGGTAATATTGCAGGCGATTATAAGGATTATTTACCTCAGAAGACGGATATTGTAAATAGTATGACGGTAACCTATCGAATGGTGGATGACGCCGTTTACTTAGCATCTTGGGAACATGAGGGGCAAAACCATGTGTTTTTATTTAATGAACCAGTTTCTGTTGAGCGAGTTAGAGAATTGATTAATAGTGTAGGATATTGAAAAAACACTTAAGTGTAGTATATTATAGATAGGCAATTGATAGTTGTGCAATTAACTACAAAATCCCCCGGAGCGGCAACTCCGAGGGATTTTGTACATTATATATGAAAATGAAGTTATCCATAGTGACACTATTTTACTTTTTTTGGTAGAATATCAATAGAGCAAAGTGTTGATTAAATACACTAAAGAATCCCTTGCAAAGGATGGCGGTCCTAGCAAAGGCTTTTTTGTCAGAGCGTGTTGATTTAAATGCACCTCCTTTCCGTTACCTGATTTGGAAAGGAATTGGTAACACTTATAGTATAGTAAAATATACTTTACACAAATAGCGATATACAGTCCTCTTTGTTGTGCTTGATATTAAAAATAACGGAGTTTTTATGAACTTAGAAAATTACAAGATTTCAAAGCTACCATATATAGAAAATAGTAGTAATAAAATTATGGAAAGGTACCAAATACGTGCACAATATGTAACGGAACCGCCGCATGGTGATGCTATATATTCTATTTCTATAAAGGGAAAAATATTGCCGTTTTGGGTTTATGGTAGGGATGTTACTTTCATAGGTAGTAGTATGGTTATGGTGGAGTCTGTAAGATGCAAAACTTGGGATCCCATTGAAACCATCATTATTGATTTAGAGAATGAAGTGTATGCTAGTTTAAAGGAATGGTATACAGATATTTCATTTGTTAATCATCGAATAGAACTTACTAATCAAGTTGTAAAAATGGATAAGCGAATTCTAAACAATTTTGAGGATTTAGAATGGATAGGTTTTTAAGATTGATTGTGCTAGTTACTAACGAGAATGTATCATATTCATCTTATTTTAATTGACATAAGTCTATAGAATACAGTACAATACCCTTATATCTTAAAACAAGCTATGAATGGGTATAAAGGTTTACAGATCCTGCTTTCAGAGAGTTGCCGGTTGGTGCGAGGCAATAGAGGTTGTACGCTGACACTCTCCCGTGAGCTTTGGTGGCGAATGCAGCAGTAGTCATCGACGGTGGTTCCGTTATACCCGCAACGAGTCCCAATTAGGGTGGTACCGTGTTATGAATATAACGCCCCTTTGAGCAACGACAGTTGTTCTGAGGGGCTTTTTTTATTGTAAAAGTCTAGTAAAATTACTGATTTGATGTATCTATGTTGGCTTCAGCTGAAATAGCGTTGAAATCGGCGATTTTACTAAACTTTCACAATAGATAGATATAATACAGCGTTATGTTTTATTAGTATAGAAAAGGTGAAGATTATGGATCAAAATCGCGTATATTTCTTCGATACAACCCTTCGTGATGGGGAACAAACACCAGGTGTGTCTTTACAAACTCCTGAAAAAATTGAAATTGCGAAAGGCCTAGTACGCCTCGGCATCGATGTAATCGAGGCTGGTTTCCCAGCAGCATCCCCTGGAGATTTTGAAGCAGTACAAACGATTGCACGCGAAGTGAAAGGCGCAACAATTTGTGCGTTGGCACGTGCTAATGAAAAGGACGTACAAAAAGCGATTGATGCATTGAAAGATGCGGAACGTAGCCGTTTGCATGTATTCATTGCTATTTCTGAACTTCATATGGAATATAAATTAAAAATGACTCGCCAAGAGGTATTGGATAAGGTTAAATCCGTATTGGCATATGCAAAAGGTAAGGTTGATGAAATCGAGTTCTCCGGTGAAGACGCGGCACGCTCTGATTTAGATTTCGCATGCCAAGTATTTGGTGTTGCCATTGCTGGTGGTGCAACGATTATTAATGTACCAGATACAGTAGGTTACATGAACCCTAATGAGTTCGGTGATAAAATCCGCTATATTAAAGAACATACACCAGGCATTGAAAATGCAATTATCTCCGTTCATTGTCATGACGACTTAGGTCTTGCCAATGCGAATACGTTAGCCGCTATTAAAGCAGGTGCACGCCAAGTAGAAGGTACAATCAATGGTCTAGGCGAACGGGCTGGTAACGTAGCGATTGAAGAAGTTGTAATGGCTCTTAAAACACGCCATGATTACTTCGGCGATCTTCAAGTGAACATTGATACAAAACAATTTACGAAAGTTTCTAAACTAGTAAGTCGTTTGACAGGTGTCGTAGTTCCTCCAAATAAACCAATCGTAGGTTCCAACGCCTTTGCTCATGAGTCTGGTATTCACCAACATGGTATGATGAGCAACCCTGAAACTTACGAAATCATGACTCCTGAGTCCGTAGGGGCTGAAAAAACAGACCTCGTATTGGGCAAACACTCTGGTCGTCATGCCTTTGCCGATCATTTGGCAAAACTTGGTTTCCAATCTTTCACAGAAGAGAAAATCAACGACCTCTTCGCTAAATTCAAAGAATTGGCAGACCGCAAAAAACAAGTATACGATGATGACATCATCGCTCTTGTAGTAGACAACTTACATCATAAAAAAGCATTCGAGCTTGTGGCACAATACTACAAATTGGGTGAAAAAGGCTATGCTTACGCAGACGTTCGTCTCATGACTCCAGAAGGTGAAAAAGCCGATGCTGCCGTTGGTGACGGTCCAGTAGACGCATCTCTTAAAGCGGTTGAACGTGTGGTTGGCTTGCCAATTAGTTTGAAAGATTACCAAATCCGCGCTATTACAGCAGGTAAAGATGCCCTTGGGGAAGCAACCCTTAAGGTAGAATATAACGGTCGTTTGTACCATGGTCGTGGTATAAGCACCGATATCGTTAAATCAAGTGTAAATGCATATATTAATGCAGTAAACTCAGTATTCCTAGCTATGGAGCTAGAACAAGAGGAGGAAAAATAATATGGGTATGACCATTACTGAAAAGAATATGGCTCGCCACGCGGGTCTTGATGTTGTAAAACCAGGCCAAATCATCGAATGTCATTTGGACGCGGTATTGATGAACGACATCACATTCCCACCAGCGCGTAAAGAGTTCTTGAAAATCGGCAAACCTGTATTTGACCGTCATAAAATCTACTTGGTGCCTGACCATTTCACACCAAACAAAGATATTCAATCCGCTACACAAGCGAAAGTAATGCGTGATTTCGTACGCGAACATGGCATTACAAACTACTTTGAAGTCGGTAGAATGGGTATCGAGCACGTTATTTTGCCAGAAAAAGGTCTTATCGGTCCTGGCGAAATGATGATTGGCGCTGACTCCCACACTTGTACATATGGTGCGGTAAATGCATTCTCCACAGGCGTAGGCTCCACTGATGCGGGCGTTGCTATGGCAGAAGGTAAAACTTGGTTCAAAGTACCTGAAACTATTAAGGTTGAGCTTATTGGCAAACCTAACAAATGGGTAACTGGTAAAGACGTAATCCTTGATTTGATCGGTCAAATCGGCGTAGATGGCGCTCGTTACATGGCCCTTGAATTTGCTGGTGAAGGCGTACAACACATGACTATGGCTGATCGCCTTACAATCTGTAACATGGCTATCGAAGCAGGCGGTAAATGTGGTGTATTCCCTTACGATGCAGTGACTGAAGAATACATCAAAGGTCGCGTAAATCGTCCTGTAGAACCTATTAATGCTGACCCTGATGCAGTATATGCCCAAACAATTACAATTGACTTGTCCAAATTGCAACCGGTGGTAGCATTCCCTCACTTGCCATCCAATACACATTACATCAACGAAATCGATAAAGATATTAAAATTGACCAAGTTATCATCGGTTCTTGTACAAATGGCCGTTACGAAGACTTGGTGGCAGCTGCAGAAATCTTCAAAGGTCGCAAAGTAGCTCCATTCGTTCGTTGTATCGTAATTCCTGGTTCCCAAGATGTATACGATCAAGCTATGAAAGATGGTTTATTGGATATCTTCATTCAAGCTGACTGCGCAGTATCCACGCCAACTTGTGGTCCTTGCCTAGGTGGTTACATGGGTATCATGGCAGCTGGTGAAAGAACCGTTTCCACTACAAATCGTAACTTCCGTGGTCGTATGGGTCACGTTGATTCTGAAGTATATTTGGCAAGCCCTTACGTGGCGGCAGCAAGTGCTGTATTAGGCCGCATTGCAGGCCCTGAGGAGGTTTAATATGGATTTTGAAAGCAAAAAAATCTGGCGCTACGGCGATGATGTAGATACAGACGTAATCATTCCAGCTCGTTACTTGGCAATTGCCGATTGGAACGAATTAGCTGAACATGCGATGGAAGATATTGATACTACTTTCGCTCCCAATGTGAAAGCTGGCGAAATCATGGTAGCTGGTAAAAATTTTGGCTGTGGTTCCTCCCGTGAACATGCACCAGGCGTTATCAAAGCAAAAGGTGTACCTGTTATCATTGCACACTCCTTTGCACGTATTTTCTTCCGTAATGCCATCAACATCGGTTTACCTGTAATTGAAATCGGTGAACAAGTTGATCGTATCGATGCAGGCGATGCTATCGGCGTAGACTTGTCTAAAGGTATCGTGTACAACTTGACTAAAAACGAACAATACCAAGGGACTGAGTTGCCACAATTCATTCAAGATATTGCGGCAGCTGGCGGTCTTGTAAACTTTGCAAAAAACCGTAAGTAATAAGTACGTGGCCGATCCTCGGTGATGCGCTGCCGCTCCAGCTAGCTTAACGGTCTGCGGCATAGCCTTGACCTACTAAAGTCGCGTTAGCGCATGCACCTCGGATCTACGTATTTTATTATTCGGTTTTGGTCAAAACTTTAAAAACCTAGCAGCTACTAAAATCTTGAATGAATTTGTAGCGGAGAAATAACGAAAGATGAGTTTGTGGTTCATCCATAATATTGGTTATATGGAGAGGTAATATGAGCGAAAAGAATATCGTATTGATTCCTGGTGATGGTATCGGTACTGAGATTATTGCTGCAGCGAAGGCTGTGTGTGATGTGGCTTTTGAGAAAGCCGGTGTAAAGGTTAATTGGATTGATAAAAAAGCGGGCGGTGCGTCTATTGATGCATACGGTGTACCTTTGACTGAGGATACTATCGAGGCTTGTAAAGCGGCTGATGCGGTATTGCTTGGCGCTGTAGGCGGTCCTAAATGGGATAATGTAGATCCTTCTATCCGTCCTGAGAAAGCAATCCTTGGCCTTCGTAAGGAGCTTGGTTTATTCTGTAACTTGCGTCCTGTAAAAATCTATCCATCCTTGCAAGAGTATTCTCCTCTTAAAAAGGAACTCGTACAAGATGTAGATTTCGTTATCGTTCGTGAGTTGACTGGCGGTATTTATTTCGGCGAACGCGAAGAGGCACAAGGGGAAGGTGCTAATGAGTTCGCATGGGATAAAGAAACATACAGCCGTTACGAAGTAGAGCGCATCATGGACATTGCTATGGAAACAGCTCGCAAACGTAATAAAAAGGTTGTATCCGTAGATAAAGCAAATGTATTGGCTTCTTCTCGTTTATGGCGTAAAATTGCGCAAGAGAAAGCGGCAGCTAATCCAGACATCGCAACAGATTACTTCTACGTAGATAACACAGCAATGCAACTCGTTGTAAATCCTGCACAGTTTGACGTTATTGTGACAACAAACTTGTTCGGCGATATCTTGTCTGACGAAGGCGCTGTAATCTCTGGTTCCATCGGGCTTTTACCATCTGCATCCATGGGTACTGGCACAGCATTGTACGAGCCAATCCACGGTTCTGCACCAGACATTATGGGCCAAAACTTGGCGAACCCATTGGGCACAATCTTGTCCGCGGCTATGATGTGCCGTCACTCCCTTGATTTACCTCAAGTAGCTGACGCAATTGAAAAAGCTGTGGAACAAGTGCTCGTTGACGGTTACCGCACAGGCGATATCTACCGTGAAGGGTTAAAACGCGTAGGTACCACAGAAATGGCACAAGCTGTAATCGAACGATTATAAGATCAGTGCGAGTTAGTACGTACTTAAGTATTGAAGAGAGGGTAGTAAGGCCCTCTCTTTTTTGTGGGAGGCGTTATGTTATCTTATTTTTTACTTGCCTTATCTATAGGGCTTGAGCTATTTGCTACGACCATGTTGAAAGCATCTGATGGCTTTACGCGGCCGTTACAGACTATTGCCTGCGTATGTGGCTATGTAGGATCTTTCTATACATTGACGCATGTACTGAAATATATTCCACTCAGTGTTACCTATGCTACCTGGTCTGGCGTAGGCCTCGTGGTGACAGCACTCATTTCTGTCTTTATCTTTAGTGAGGGCTATAATATTTACACTATATTAGGTATTGCTCTTATTGTAGTGGGTGTTGTCATCCTTAACTTGTGGGGGAACGTAGGTCACTAATCTATGAGACTGTTAATGTAGCCTTTAATTAGATTGGTCTTATATCATAATTACCATAATCATATTGTTAGATGAGAGAAGAGCTAATAAGGAGGCCTTTATGAATTCTTCCATGTATCGAAATTTAACTATTACTGCTTTATTGATGGCGTTAGCCATCATGATTCCTATTATGATGCCTCTGAAAGTTGTCATTCCACCGGCTTCGTATACATTGGCTAGTCATGTACCTATATTCCTAGCCATGTTCTTGTCTCGTAAGATGGCTGCTTGCGTTGTTATCGGCTCTACGCTAGGTTTCTTTGTAGCTGGCTTCCCTATCGTTATCGTTATGCGCGCTGCCTCTCATATCATCTTTGCCTTGATGGGTGCTTATTATATAAAACATCATCCAGGTGTCTTAACAGGAGCCTTATCCTTTGCTGCTTTCAACCTTGCTTGTGCTATCGTTCACGCTATTGGTGAAGTGCTTGCGTGCCTATTATTCTATACGACAACTACGATACCAAATATCGATCTTATCTATGTCGTATTTGTCCTTGTTGGTGGCGGGACCATCATTCATAGTATAGTTGATGGATATATTGCGTTATATATCTATAAAGCTATCCCAGGATTATCTAAGCCTGAGAATAAATAATCGGACGTTATCCTAGCTTATCTAAGCTAGATAATAAACAACCCGCTATTAAAACTGCATATGCTCGTAACCGCTCATAGGAAATCTATTATACGCTAATGTATAGAATTTGATTATCTATGAGTGGTTTTTTAGAATAATTATCAAATCTGTACCTACAGATACAGACTTAACTATGCAATATGGTTATAATAAAACCATAGTTAATGACCGAGTTGTGATATATGCATAGGTATATACATAGGTACATATACACAGATACCACATAGGCCATACATATTGTTAATTGTGAAAGACTTTCACAAGAATTATGGAGGTTATTATGAGAAAGCATATAAAAAATAACGTATCTTGGGTTGGTAAAATTGATTGGGAATTACAAGAATTCCACGGCTCTGATTACAGTATTAATAATGGATCTAGCCAAAACGCGTACTTGATTGAAGAGGAGAAAACCGTCCTCATCGATACCGTATGGAAACCTCATTCCTCAGAGTTTATCGATAATTTGGAATCTGAAATTGATCTAAACAAGATTGATTTCATCGTATGTAATCACGGCGAAGTCGATCACAGCGGTTCCTTGCCAGCTTTGATGGAAAAAATCCCTAATACGCCAATTTACTGTACAGAAAATGCTGTTAAGTCCTTGGTTGGTCAATATCATCATCCAGAATGGAATTTTAAAACTGTGAAGACAGGTGATTCTGTAGATATCGGCAACGGTAAATCTTTGGTATTCGTAGAAATGCGCATGCTCCATTGGCCTGACTCTATGGCAACCTATATGACTGGCGATAATATTTTGTTCTCTAACGATGCGTTCGGCCAACATTTCGCGGTAGAAGAATTGTGGGCCGATAAGGCTGATCAATGTCGTCTATGGGCAGAGGCGATGAAATATTACGCCAATATTTTGAATCCATTCTCTCCATTGGTAAAAGCTAAGGTTGAAGAAATTCAAAAGCTCAACTTGCCAATTGATATTATCGCTACTAGCCATGGTGCAATTTGGCGTGAAAACCCATTGCAAATCGTAGAGAAATACTATGAGTGGTCTCAAGCATACCAAGAAGACCAAATTACAGTCGTATATGACACTATGTGGGATGGTACAAAGAAATTAGCCCATAAAATTGCTGATGAGATTGCTAAACAATCACCTGATACACGGGTTAAGATCTTTAATATCAGTAAAACAAATAAAAACGACATCATGACAGAAGTATTCAAATCAAAAGCGATTGCTGTGGGATCCCCAACAGTAGGGAATAGTGTTATCTCTTCTGTAGCTGGTTGGCTAGACTTTTTGCGTGAATTGAAGTTCAAAAATAAAAAGGCTGCCGTATTTGGTACCTACGGTTGGTCTGGTGAATCTACGAAGGTACTTCGTGAAGAATTAACTAAATATGGTTTCTCCGTGGTAGAACCTGAAATTAAATGTAACTGGAATCCAGATACAGATGATTTTGGTAAAGCAGAAGAACTTGTAAAAGCCTTGTTGGCATAATATACAAAAAGCTCCTAACGTTCATATAACGTAGGAGCTTTTTGGTTTTTATGATAGCTATGGAAAGGATATGGATGCTGTATATGTAGATTAAGCCTTGTTTTGTAAAGTTATGCAGATATTTTGGGTGATATGTGTATACTTATCAACTTATTTAAATAGATGTAGAATACTATTAAGAATAAAAATAAAATTATTATAAAATTCAGAAAAATGATTAATTATTCTCTTATTGGAAATTCAGAAAGTGTTCATGAAGTTAATATGAATAAGGGCTGATAGGCTATTTGAAATATTTATAAAACTTATTAAAGTGACGATTATTTATAAGTTATACAAAATATATTCTGTAGAATCTTAAAAAAGGTGTGATTTTTCTTACTCATCATTAAAAATGATGAGTATATTGATACAACAAAGAATACCAGTAATCATGCTATCTTTTGGAATTATGAAGAGTTATTAATGAACTTTATATGGGAAAAAGGCTTGTTTATATCGTAAAACTTTGATATGCTATGCGGGTAATCGACAATATAAATTTTTCTTAAAATGAATTGAATATATTTCTTAGCTTAGAATAAGAAGTATATTTTATCAGCCCGAGGAGAGAGGCGGAACTTAGAGAGAATGAAAAATTGTATTGTGTTTGGTTAAGAATTTTAATTTAGTGAGGGTGTAAGATGAGAGAAAACAAACATTCCAAAAAATTAGCATTTGCTGTATTAGCTGCAGCTGCAGCAGTAGGTACTGCTGTTGCTCCTGTTAGTGCGGCAACACCTGTATCTACAGCAGATGGTTTTATTTTTGCAGCCGTAGGTGATCAAGCTGGTCAAACTCCAGATATTACACATAATAGTGTTGCTTATGGTACTGTTGCTAATGGTACAGCTACTAGCATCGCTGTAGGTCAAGGTAATACAATTACAAGCGCTAATGGTTCTAGCAGCGCATATGGTAACCAAAATACTATTAATGGTAACCAAGCTAATGCTTTCGGTGATGGTAACACTGTTACAGGTGCGTTTGCACAAGCTTTCGGTGATAGCAACGTGATCAGTGGTACAAATGCTATCGGTTATGGTTATAACAATACTGTAGAAGGTACAACTACAAACTTCCGTGATCGTACTTTCGATAATGAGCCTGATTCTGCTACATTATTAAACGGTTCTTGGAATAGCAACTCCGTAGCTATTGGTTCTAAAAATACTGCAAAAGGTAGCTCCGCATTGGCAGTAGGTAATGAAGCAAAAGCAAATATGAGCGAATCTATTGCTATCGGCCATGAAGCTCAAGCTGATAAAACTTGGGGCATTGCAATTGGTACTCGTGCAACTGCTACTGATGTACGTTCTTTAGCACTTGGTCACCAAGCAAAATCCGCTGGTTACAAAGCTAATGCTATCGGTGCTGATGCTACAGCTAATGGTAACCATGCTAATGCTATTGGTTCCTCTGCGACAGCTACTGGCGATCATGCACAAGCATTCGGTGCTGGTGCTCAAGCAACAGGCGTACGTACTAACGTATTCGGTTCTGATGCAGCTGCAACTGCTGATTACAGCATTGCAATCGGTAACAAAGCTAATGCATCCACTGCAAACTCCATTGCATTAGGTGCTAATTCTACTACTCGTTCTGCAACAAATGTAACTAACGCAACTGTAGCTGGTCATACATATGGTGGCTTCGCAGGTACTAGCCCTGTAGGTTCTGTATCCGTTGGTAAAGCTGGCCAAGAACGCCAAATTCACAACGTAGCAGCTGGTAAAATTTCCGCTGATTCCACAGATGCTGTAAACGGTAGCCAATTGTACTCCGTAGCAAATGATTTACAAACTCAAATCAACAACTCCACACCAGGTCAAATCAACAATAATATTACTAACTTGAACAACCGAGTTGGCAATGTTGAAAAACGCGTTAATAAAGTAGGTGCAGGTTCTGCTGCATTGGCTGCTTTACATCCATTGGACTTCAACCCAGATGACAAATGGACAATCGCTGCTGGTTATGGTCACTACCACAATGCTAACTCCGCTGCATTGGGCGCTTTCTACCGTCCTAACGAAGACACAATGTTCTCCGTTGGTGGTACTGTAGGTACTGGCGAAACTCAATTGAACGCTGGCGTATCTCTTCGTCTTGGTAAACGTTCTCCTGAGTCCCGCTCTCGTGTAGCTATGGGCCGTGAAATTGCTGAATTGAACGCACGTCTTCAAGACATGGAAAACAAATATAACAACTTGTTACAAATCTTGACTCCACATGCAATTGATCCTAGCAAAACTGCTGAATTCCCAGACGTTCCTCGTAACCACTGGGCTTACCAATACATTAGCCAATTGGCTGGTAATGGTATCCTTGTTGGCTACCCTGATGGCACATTCAAAGGCGACGTTAAGATGACTCGTTACGAATTCGCTACTATGTTGTACCGTGCACTTCAAAATGGTGCTCCTATCGATGACAACATGAAACGTGCTATGAACGAATTTGGTCCTGAATTACAAAATATTCGTCTTAACCACTTCCGTGTGGATCGTATTTCTGGTGCTGACAACGATCGTCATAAAACAGAACGTGTTCGCGTTAACAACGAACCTAAAACTCAACGCGACGTATACGGTTCCCGTATTAATCAATAATATATTGATAACTTCCTCTCAAGCTTGTGAAAGCTCAAAAACAGGATGTATCCTTAAGATACATCCTGTTTTTTGTACTTATATAGATGCTAATATATTGCTTCTAAAATATTAATATTTATACAGTCTATGTATGTTGGATAACTTTTATGATAGAGAAGTATTGATGCTGGATGGTATATTGATATTACAATATATCATCCTCTATTTTCTTATTAGATATCAAAACTTCATGCAATATTTATGTAAATATATTGTAACTTAATACATATAGGTGTATAATAACCTTCATAAGTAATAAATATACAAAACTAGTGAATAAAATATAGATATGAGGGAAAGACCATGAAAGAATTTAGACAATTAACAGTAGCGGATACAGCAGAATATCATAAGGTATTAATTGACGGCTATGCAGCGATTAAAGACTATCCAATTACATTCGATGCTATCGATTTTACAGAAGAAGAATCCAAGGAGTGGATCGAAACCTATCCTGTATATGGATTGTATATTGATGGGCAACTTGTTAGTTCCATTACGTTCTGTATGCCGTGGATTAAATATTCTACACCGGATAAATTTCCACACATTGCTCACTTTGTAACGGCACCTGAGTTCAAAGGTAAAGGCTATGCTCGGGAAACGCTTGGTTATGCGGAAGAATTATTGATCAATCAATTTAAAACGCCAGCTGTTACATTAGGTACAGCACAAGAACATCCGTGGTTGCCTAAAATGTATGAATCTTTCGGCTTTAAAGCATATGATAAAGTTCATTTTAGAGGTAAACAACATACTACAATACTTTTCAAAAAAGATTTACTATAGTAAATCTTTCTATATATACTAACTAAACCTTATACATGATTTCATTTAATAGAGAGTGTCTTAATAATAAGATTTAAAAGCTACGTTAAATGGAGTAATGTGTAAGGTTTATTTATGTAAAAAATGAATATTTAGGTATATAATATAAACTATATATAGTATATCTATAGACTATGAGTTTATAGATGGTTTGTTGAAAGGATGTGTGACTATGTTAGTCTTATCTGGTATTTTAGTGATGGTCATCGGCCTGATGCTACGCTTTAATGCCTTGTTAGTTGTCGTAGCCGCAGGGTTTGTAACGGGCCTTGCAGGTGGCCTTAGTATCAACGATATCGTTGGTGCCATTGGGGAGGCTTTCGTTAAAAATCGTTATATGTCATTATTTATTTTGATTTTACCTGTTATTGGTCTTATGGAACGTCATGGCTTACGTGAACGGGCAGAAATTTTGATCGGCAAGATCAACGCTGCTACGGCTGGTCGTATTTTTATGATTTACTTATTTGTACGCGAAGTAACTGTAGCTTTTGGTATTAACATGTCCGGTATGGTTGCCATGGTACGTCCGTTGATCGCACCTATGAGTGAGGCTGCGGTAGCTCAAGGTCGTCCTGTATCTCAACGTACACTTGATAAGGTACGCGGTATAGCTGCTTCTGCCGATAACGTTGGTAACTTCTTTGGTCAAAACTTATTCCTTGCTGCTGGTGGATTGTTACTCATCAAAGGTGTTATGGAACAATTAGGTTATTCTGTGGAATTAACAGATATGGTACTGTACGGATTGCCAACAGCTGTTTGTGCATATATCGTTAACTTTATTCGCTTTATTATCTTTGATAAAACAATTCAAGCCTCTGTAGCTCGTGACGAAGCTGATATGAAAGCTGGTAAATTAGTACCAAATGAATTTAATATCCTCGTTACTCCAGAAGAATTAAAGAAGGAGGCTAATTAATATGTTAGAAATACTCTATAAAATGCAGCCTTTAGATTATGTATACCTTCTTGTAGGTATTATTCTATTTATTTTCGCAATTCAATCGTTTTTAGATAAAGAACATAAATATCGTATTGGTACAGGCTTATTCTGGTTATTGTACAGCGTATCCTTTATCTTTGGCTCTTATCTTTCTAAAGAAATCAATGGTTGGCTCGTAATTGGCATGGCAGCTATCGTTTTGGTAAAACAACTCGGTAAAGGTCATTACTTCGAATCTCCTATCGAATTTAAAAAAGATGAAGCAGTTCGTATCGGTAATATTATTTTTGTACCAGCTTTACTTGTTGGTATCATTACCTTCGTAATTGGTTTCTTTACTAAGCTAGGTGCTCTTGTAGGGATAGGTATTGCAGCAATCATCGCGATGTGTGCCGCTCTTTACATTACAAAAGGCAAACTTAACCAAGGCTTCCATGAAGGTCGTCGTCTTATCGATGCGATTGGTTGGACTGCTATTTTGTCCCAATTATTGGCTGCTCTAGGCTATCTATTTAATTTGGCTGGCGTTGGTAAAATTATCTCCAGTGCCGTAGCAAGTATAGTGCCAGCAGATAATGTATTCCTCGTAGTTGTTGCATACTGCATCGGTATGGTTATCTTCACAATGATCATGGGTAACGCCTTTGCAGCCTTTGCGATGATTACAAGTGCTATCGGTGTTCCAATGCTCGTTGTAGCTCATGGTGCAAACCCAGCTGCTGTTGGTGCTATCGCAATGCTTGCTGGCTATTGCGGTACTTTGATGACACCTATGGCGGCAAACTTTAATATCGTACCAGTAGCGCTCCTTGAAATGCGCGACCAATACGGCGTTATTAAAGCTCAACTTCCAATTGCATTGATTATGCTCGTATTAAACATCTTATTGATGTATTACTTTATTTAACTCATTTTGTGAAAGTACGATATTCTTATGAAACTATATGATATATCCTTTTAAGGTTACGTGTCATGTTTGATTATTCTAATGCACCATAAGATATATCGTTATGAGGTAGTGTGATGAAAACAATTTTGATTACCGGTTTTGATCCATTTGGCGGTGAACCTATTAACCCAGCTTGGGAAGCGGTAAAAACCATGGATGGCTATACCGATGGTGATTATAAGGTAGTGACTCAAATGGTTCCTACTATACGTTACAAATCTGTTGATACTGTGAAAGCAGCGGCTGAACAATGCCAACCAGACTTTATTCTATGTGTAGGTCAAGCAGGGGGACGCCCAGATATTACAGTGGAACGTGTTGCTATTAACTGCGATGACTTTCGTATTCCAGACAATGGAGGCAACCAACCTGAAGATGAACCTGTTGTATCAGATGGTCCTAGTGCCTATTTTGCAACGTTGCCCATAAAAAACATTGTTAACGCATTGCATCAAAATGGCATTCCTGCAAAGGTTTCTAATACGGCAGGGACCTTCGTATGCAATCACTTGATGTATGGCGTGTGTCACTACGCAGCGCAAAAAGGGAATATCAAGGCAGGCTTCATGCATATTCCGTACTTGCCATCTCAAGTGGTAGATAAACCAAACCAACCAAGTATGGCTGGCGAAACTGTACGTGCTACATTGGAAACTATTGTTCACGTATTAGCTCATGGTGAAAGCTACAAAGCACAAGATATTAACTATACAACACCTCACGAATAAAAAACTCAGATGTAATTAAAGTAATATTAATATATAAGATATTGTGTGATATCTATATGAGAGAAGGTCTTTTAATGAATAAAAAGTTGGTAGCAAGTTTAGTTTCCTGTATGGTATTGGGTTCTGTAAGTGTGTATGCAGCTAATCCATTTTCCGATGTAGATGCTTCTAGTTGGGCTTACCAATCTGTTGAGCAATTAGCAAATGCAGGTATTATTAATGGATACCCGGATGGAACTTTCAAAGGCAGCAATCCTATTACGCGTTACGAAATGGCTCAAATGGTGGCTAAAGCGATGGCTAACCAAGATAAAGCTAATGCTGAGCAACAAGCGATGATTAATCGCTTAGCGGACGAATTTAGTTCTGAGCTTAACAATTTGGGCGTACGGGTAGCAAAATTAGAAAACCAAGTCGGTAATGTAAAGGTAACTGGTAACTATCGATTGCGTTACCGTGGCAGCGAATTGAAAAATGATACCTATGCATATGGTAAACATTCTTCCTTTGATTATCGTGCCCGTGTTATCTTTAATGCTAAAGTTAACGATAAAACTGATGCTGTTGTACGTATTCAAGGCTCTAGTGAACTCGGTAATAGCAATGCAACACAAGGCAAAATTAATCTTGCCTATGTAGATCATCATTTTGGTAAAGATACAACTTTGCGCGTAGGGCGTCAACTCTATACACCGGCTCTAGGTCTTATGTATGATGATCTTGTTGATGGTGCTCGTCTTATGTACAAACATGGCAAGCTTGATGTGTCCGCTAGTTATGGTTACTGGTTGGGCGGCGCTCCTACATACCAAACTAAAGACAATACTATTACTGCCGCTATGGTTGAAGTTAAGGGTAAACTCAATAAACATGTTACCCTTGGTGGTATGTATGGTCGCTTCCATAATGGTAAATTGTACCAAGGCCAAGATGTGGATGCACTTACTGGTAAACAAGTTAAATCCTTTATTGATTCTCCATACAAAAACATTTGGGGCCTCAACGCAAACATGAACTTTAAACGTTGGAACGTCTTCGGAGAATGGCTTACAGCACCAGGCGTATCTGATTCTCATGCGTGGATGGCTAGCCTTGGTTATGGTAACTATGACATTAAGAAAGCTCATACTTATAGCGTTCGCGGTCAATACTACTATGAAGAAGCAAATTCTCCAATCTTCAGTAGTGCCTTTGCTCCTGCCTATAGCTTCTACAATCAACACTATGTAGATAATAAAGGCGTCGGCCATGTACGTAATGGCTTTAAAGGCTTCGTAGCAAATGTAAACTACGTACCATTCCAAAATGTATCCATCGGTGCTTACTATGGCTTCGGTAACAAAGACATGGACGACAATAAATTAGGTGATTACTGGCGTACAGATGTAAACTTCATGTTCTAATATATGTTGTTTGCATAACACATAATAGTTATATAATACATAATAGTTATATAACAGATCATGTTTACATAGCGTATAACATTTACGTAACACATAACCTAAATAAAGCTCGAGTTATATCTAAAAAGATGTGGCTCGAGCTTTTTCTATAAGATATTACTACTACAGTATTAATATCAAGAGTACTTTGAACTTATTTATATATGGTTATCATATTCTCTAATTTTGATATTGGCACATACTGATAAGTCAAAATGCTTAGTGGATAGATACTAAAAAAATATATATTTGTTTGCTATAATAATGCTATATTAATGGATAAAAAGGAGATGCATATATATGGATTTTCCTAAAGAAATAAAAAGAATTAGACAACGTTCATTTTTAATACGGCAGGAATTTGCAAATGCACTAGGTGTGGCTTTTTCTACCGTAAATCGTTGGGAATCTGGATGTTCAAAGCCAAATCTAAAAGCCATGAAAAGTATTAATACATTTTGTGTAGATAATAATATCTCTTATGAAGTACTAGAAGAATCTTGGCTTGACTATAAAATATAAAAATAAAGGAGCACTATTGTTATGACAGATAATGAATTAAAACAGTTAAAAGATACGCTATGGCACTCTGCTGATGTGCTTCGAGCTAGTGCTCATTTAGCTGCTAATAAATATGGTCAGCCTATTCTTGGACTTATCTTCCTTAGATATGCAGATATCTTATATAAACAACATAAGGAAAATATTGAGGAAGAGTATAATCGTCTTAAAGGCGGACGTATGGAAAAGTCCATCAAAGAAATCTCTATCGAGAAGTGTGGATTCTATCTTCCTGAATGTGCTTATTATGACTTTATCAATGATGCACCAGATGATGCTAGTAAAGCTACTCTTGTAAAGAATGCTATGGAAGCAATTGAGGCTGAAAACCCTAAAATGGATGGTGTCCTTCCCAAAGAAGTATATGCTCAGCTTGTACCAGAAGAAGAGCCAGAATTGCTCTCTAATATCATACGTATTTTCAAAGATATTCCAGAAAATAGTACAGTCGATATCTTTGGTGAAATTTATGAATATTTCTTAGGGAACTTTGCCCTTGCAGAGGGGAAGGATGGGGGAACATTCTACACACCTGCAACTGTTGTAAGATATATGGTCGAAGTATTAAATCCTCAGCCCGGTGAAAAGAAGTTTTTGGACCCTGCTTGTGGTTCTGGAGGTATGTTCGTTCAGGCCGCACGATATATGCATAATCACAATGCCAGTGAAAGTGAACAGATGAAATTCCGTTGCTATGGTGTTGAAAAGGAACCTGATACAGTAAAACTAGCAAAGATGAATTTGCTCCTTAATAATATCCGTGGTGATATTACACAAGCTAACTCATTCTATTCTGATCCATATAATGCATTCGGACAATTTGATTATGTAATGGCGAATCCACCCTTTAACGTCGATGAGGTTGTGGTTGAGAAGGTTTCTGACGATGCACGTTTTAATACATATGGTGTGCCAAGAAACAAAAGCAAATCAAAAAAGAAAGAATCTGATAAGAAAGAAACTGTGCCTAATGCTAACTATTTGTGGATTGGCTACTTCGCTACTGCCTTAAATGAAAATGGTAAGGCAGCACTTGTTATGGCTAACTCTGCATCTGATGTATCTGGTTCAGAATATGATATTAGAAAGAAAATGATTGAAGAAGGCATCATCTCTCAGATGGTAACACTTCCTTCTAAAATGTTCTCATCAGTTACCCTTCCTGCGACTCTGTGGTTCTTTGATAAGCAAAAGCCAAACACAGACAAGAAAAGTGAAATCTTATTTATTGATGCAAGAAATGTGTTCACACAGGTAGATAGAGCCCACAGAAAGTTCTCTGAGGAGCAAATCAAGAATCTTGGTGTTATCACAAAGCTTTATCATGGCGATACACAGGCTCTTGTTGATTTGATTGATGAGTATAAAGCAGAACTTGCAAATGCTCCAGAAGCTTCTGATGACAAGGAAGTTCTTACAAAAGCATATTGGCAGTCACAGATTGACTGGTTAACTGAAAGATTCCCTGACGGTGTGTATGCTGATGTTATCGGTCTTTGTAAGGCAGCATCTATGGACGGTGAAGACGGAATCATTGATCAAGATTATTCTCTTAATGCAGGCCGTTATGTTGGTGTAGTGATTGAAGACGACGGCTTAACCAAGGAAGAATTCAAAAAAGAAATGTATTCTTTAAATGTTGAGTTCACTACATTAAGTGCAGAGGCAAAGAAACTTGAAGAACTCATCGCAAATAATCTGAAAGGATTGTTGGGTGAGTGATATGGAATATGTAAAACTTAAGGATATAACGACGAAAATAACAAAGGGAACAACACCAGCTAATATAGGTGCCAGCTTTACAGATGAAGGAATAAATTATTTTCGCTCTGAAATGTTAGGAAAGGCTAAGTATTTGGATAAGTCTAGTGGAATGATGTTCATTTCAGAGAGCACACATAATAAACTCAAAAGATCTCAAATTGAGGCGAATGATATTTTATTTTCGATGGCAGGAATTTATCTTGGCAAACTTGCAATTGTAAAAGATGAAGATGTTCCAGCTAATACCAATCAAGCAGTAGCACTTATTCGATTTAACAAAGGTGTAAATATTGACTATATATATTACTTTATGGTTCAAAAAAGTTTCAATGCCTATGTGAATTGTATGAGTGCTCAAGCAGCACAACCCAATATTAACCTCAAGCAAATTGGTAATTTGCAAATAGCACTTCCCACCGATGAACAGCAGAAACGAATAGCTGATATTCTTTCAGCTTACGATAATCTTATCGAAAACAACAACAAGCGCATCAAACTTTTAGAGCAAATGGCTGAAAGTCTTTACAAGGAATGGTTTGTAAGATTTCGTTTTCCGGGATATGAGAATATAGAATTCGAAAATGTAATACCTAAAGGTTGGGATGTTAAAAAAGTCAAAAATTGTGTGAAAAGACTTCCTTTTAATCAGTTGTATAAACAGAGTGATTTGGAAAATGAGGGAACTGTAATTGTTATAGATCAATCTTCATCCGATTTTCTTGGGTTTCATAATAATGAGCCATCTCATTATGCAAGTATAGAAAAACCTATTATCTTATTTGGCGACCATTCGTGTAAATTTGTTTTAATGATTAGAGATTTTTCTCTTGGGGAAAATGTTGTCCCGTTTATAACAGCTTATGAGAATGAGATTGATAATTATTATCTATATTATGCAGTTCATAAGCTTATTTCTACTGAAGAATATAAAAGGCATTGGGGTCGACTCACAGCTATGAAAATATTTGTTCCACCATATCAATTACAAAAGGCATTTTCTGATATCGTTACCCTGCTGATAGAAGAAGAACAGAAACTGTGGAATGAAAATCAATTATTAAAAAAGCAACGAGATATGATTTTGCCACGCTTGATGAGTGGAAAACTTGAGGTTTAAGGAGGTGTTCATATGCGTAATTTTATATCTGAAGATGATATAGAACAGGCTATACTTTCAAAATTAAAAGCTGAACCGTTTAAATATGACATCCTCGTTTGCGATGCTGATCCAAGTAAGCGTGATTATTTGAATGATGGTACTGGCAGAAACTCTAAGAAGGAATGTATTCTTCCTGATGTGATGATGACCTCTCTGAAGCGTATCAATCCTACTATCGAAGAAAATAAAATTAAAGAGATCGTAAAAATATTAAGGCAAGATTATACAGGGACGGACATTGTAGATACGAATTACAAATTATATAGACAAATCCGCAATAATATAAAAATCACTGTTCGTAGAAACGGAAAAGAAGACTTTGATTTTGTAAAATTGATAGACTTTGAACATCCGGAGAATAATACTTTCACAGCGGTATCTCAGATGTGGATTCAGGGGAAGGTCTACTACCGGAGACCAGATATTCTTATCTTTGTCAATGGTATGCCCCTTGTGTTTATTGAACTGAAAAATAGCATTGTTAAGATTGAAGAAGCCTACAATAAGAATCTCAAAGATTATATGCGGGACATTCCTAATATTTTTGCATTTAATCAGATTTGTGTGCTTTCAAATGGTTTGGAAACGAAGCTTGGTGCATTTAATGCAACCTATGATTATTTCTTTGAATGGCTCAAAATTGATAGCGAAAAAGAAAAACTGGACAGAGAAGCAATTCTTGCTGCGGATAATGTTAAGGATAGCTCTGTCAGATATTTTGTAGATGGTCTTCTTAACAAAGATAGATTGATTGACTATATTGAAAACTTCATTCTCTTTGAAAACCAGAGAATAAAGATTATCGCTAAAAACCACCAGTACTTAGGTGTAAATAATCTAATGGAATCAGTAGAGAACAGAAAAGAGCTTAACGGTAAGCTTGGTGTTTTTTGGCATACACAGGGTTCAGGTAAATCCTATTCTATGGTTATGTTTGCCCGTAAAGTGAAACGTAAGATTCAAGGTAACTTTTCGTTCCTCATTATTACAGATCGTGAAGATTTAGATACACAGATTTATAAGAACTTTGTGCGTACAGAGGTTATTGGCTCTAAAGAAGAATGTCAGCCAAAGGATAGCAAGCAGTTAAGAGATTTCTTGACTACCAATAAGGCTTTTATCTTCACGCTGATACATAAGTTCAGATATGATAAGACAAAGAAATATCCAGTGCTTTCTACTCGTGACGATATTATCGTTCTTGTTGATGAAGCACATAGAACACAATATAAAGATTTAGCAGAGAACATGAGAACTGCACTTCCGAATGCTAACTTTGTGGCATTCACAGGAACACCTCTTCTTGGCTCTAAACGCCTTACGAATCAATGGTTTGGTGAGTATGTTTCGGAGTATAACTTTGCACAATCTGTCGAAGATGGATCTACTGTACCATTATTCTATTCCAGACGAGTCCCAGAAGTTGGGCTTGAAAATGACTTCCTTGATGATGACGTTGTAGATATTATCGAAGAGGAAAACCTTAATGAAGACGAAACTCGCCTATTGGAGAATGCATCCTCTCGTATTTTAGAAGTTATCAAGCGTGATGATAGACTGGATAAGGTGGCACAGGATATTGCATATCACTTTCCAAGACGCGGATTTCTTGGAAAAGGGATGGTCGTATCAGTCGATAAGTATACTGCTGTCAAAATGTATGACAAGGTTCAGCATTACTGGGCTATAGAAAAGCAGAATATCATGAAAGAGCGAAACACAGCTGATACTAAGGAAGAACGTGACCAGCTCACTCGTATTCTTACTTATATGAATAAGGTTGAAATGGCAGTTATCATTTCAGAGGAAAATGATGAAGAAACGAAGTTTGCTAAGCAAGGATTAAAGATATCTGAGCATCGTGCAAAGATGAAAGAAATCACACCGGATGGAAGAGATATTGAGGATAGATTTAAAGATCCTAAGGACTCACTGCAACTTGTCTTCGTTTGTGCCATGTGGTTAACAGGATTTGATGTAAAGAACTTATCTACACTTTATCTTGATAAGCCAATGAAAGGCCACACGCTGATGCAAGCCATAGCTCGTGCCAATAGAGTGTATCCAGAAAAACCTGCCGGAATCATTGTAGATTATGTCAACGTGTTTAAATACATGAAGAAGGCATTAACCGAATATGCCACTGGTGATGACGGAACAGAATTCCCTGCAAAAGATATTGATCAATTAATCAGCTATATTGACGGTACAATTGATGAAGCAGATTCTTTCTTGATATCTCTTGATATTGATTTAGAAAAGATAATTGCTGATTCTAATACACTGGATAAATTAGATGCATTAAGAAGTGCTTATGACACTATCGTGGCAAAAGATGATGATAAAGAAAAATTTAAGGTTATCCTTAATTCTTTGACAAATCTATACGAAGCATCAAAGCCAGAAATCTTTGAGAAGCATTGGAACAACGATAAGTTTGCCCCGCTTGTGTATTTGCATGGTCTCTTATATAACACTGTTAACGATGAAAAGGTGGCTCGTGCTAGACAGAAAATGAATCAGATTCTGGATGGCAGTGTTACAGCAAGTCAAGAGTTCGTTAATTATGTACGGGAAAAACCTGCACAGTACATGATAAAAGGCACAAAGGCTATTGATCTTTCTAAGGTTGATGTTGAGCAATTGAGAAAAGAAATCAAGGTAGCTAAGTATAAGGCTATTGAGATTAACGACTTGAAAGAATACATTGAGCAAGCACTCGAACAGATGCTTAATAGAAATTGCACAAGAACCAAATTCTCCGAACGTTTCAAACGAATTATTGACTCCTATAATGCAGGTGGTACTGAAAACGAAGATTACTATGAGCAACTTGTAAAACTTCTTGAAGAACTTCGGCAGGAAGATAATCGTGCAAATACAGAAGGCCTTACAGAAGAAGAACTGGAAATCTTTGATTTGCTTATTGCTGGAAAAAAGGTGACAAAGGATGAAGAGCAAAAAGTAAAACTCTCTGCCAAGAATCTTTATAAGAAGCTAGTCGATAATCGTAATAACCTTCTTGTAGTAGATTGGTATAAGGATGAACAACCAATTGCTAAGCTAAAATATGAGGTAGAACTATCCTTGAATGATGATTTGCCTGAAAGTTATGATAAAGCATCTTTTGATTCTAAGGTATCTTTACTTATGAATCATTTTATGGATATGGCAGTACAAGGATATGGATGGATTGGATCTGTCTAATTTCCGGAAAAACCTATAATTTCTATTATATTCACAAACACAGTGCTATAATAAATAAAAAATTGTTGTTTGTGGAGTGTGAATAGAATGTATGAAATTGTAAATGAACCAAATTTAACCATTGCCTTTGATATGGACACAGAGTTATCTCCATTTGGTGTGTTTGGCGTATATATTAAACGGGGCTATAATATCTGTGCTGGGTACATTGACCCTAGTGATTGGTCAGGAATTCATGCTGGTTACAAAGCATTAGTTAACTTGTATGAAAACTGCAAAGGCGAAGCAACCTTTACAAATATTCTGACGGGAGAAGGGGATACGCTAACATTCTCTTTAGACCAAAAGGGTGCTTTGACAATGGATGTTACTATCTGTACCACTTATAATTACAAATGTAATATGACTATTGAAAGTTTAGATCAAACGTATTTACCAAAGTTTATTGAGTTCTTTAAAGTGTTTTTAGAGAAAGAGCCGAAATAAAAAGAGTCGCGTCTTTGAGATGCGACTCTTTTTTGTACCCAGTTTCTATATACAATTATTTTGTAACAACTTTAAGATCTACAGGGATTTTAGCTTCTACAGCTTCGCCTTTGATAACTTTTTGAGCTACATCGATAGCGATTTTACCCATTTGGTCTGGTTGTTGAGCAATTGTTGCAGCCAATGTGCCGTCTTTAACAGCTTTGTCTGCATCAGCAGTACCGTCGAAGCCTACGATGAAGATTGTTTTGCCTGCGGATTTAGCTGCTTGGATAGCGCCCAATGCCATTTCGTCGTTATGAGCGAAGATAGCTTGTACGTCTGGGTTAGCTTGCAAGATGTTAGTTGCTACGTTCAAACCTTTTGTACGGTCGAAGTCAGCGCTTTGTTTTGCTACTACTGTTAAGTCTTTGTCAGCTACGTTGTGGAAACCTTGGCCGCGTTCACGAGTTGCGGAAGCACCAGGGATACCTTCAATTTCAGCTACTTTTGCAGCTTTGCCTACTTTATCAGCGATCAATTGAGCTGCCATTTCGCCACCTTTTACGTTATCGGAAGCGATGTGAGCTACTACTTTGCCTTTATCAGCAGAACGGTCAACAGTAATTACAGGAATGTTTTTAGCGTTTGCTGCTTCTACAGAAGTAGAGATAGCTGCAGAGTCTACAGGGTTGATGATCAATACGGAAACGCCGCTTTCAAGCAAGTCAGAAATATCATTTGCTTGTTTTGCAGGGTCGTTTTGAGCATCAACGATTTTAACTTTAAGACCAAGCGCTTTAGCTTGAGCCTCAACGCCTTCCTTCATAGTTACGAAGAATGGGTTGTTCAATGTGGAAACAGAGAAGCCGATAGTGCCGGATTTTTTGTCGCCGCCGTTATCAGCGCTTTTACCACAGCCTGCTACAAGACCGATAACCATAACGGCCATCGCCAACAGTAACAATAGTTTTTTCATAGGAACCTCCTAGGCTTTCTTACGGTCTGCAAGAACAGCCAGTAAAATAACAATACCTTTTACAACTTGTTGATAGAAACTGGAAACGTCGAGAATATTTAACCCGTTGTTGAGGGTACCGATAATTAGGGCACCAATTAATGTGCCAACGATATGACCACGACCACCAGCAAGGCTTGTGCCGCCAAGAACTACGGCTGCGATAGCGTCAAGTTCGTAGCCTGCACCTGCTGTAGGTTGTGCAGAGTTAAGACGAGAAGTAATGATTGCACCAGCGATACCACAGAGCATACCAGTCAAGGCATACACGAAGATTTTAACTTGGTCAATCTTGATACCAGCAATGTAACTTACCTTTTCGCTACCACCTACGGCGTATGTTTTACGGCCTAAGGATGTGCGGCTCAATACGAACCAGAGGGCGATGAAAGCTAGGAACATTGTGATCGCTGGAACTGGAAGGCCTGCAATATCCCCTTGGCCAAAGCCGTGGAATAGAGGGTCTTGGGTAAGGCCAGAGATTGGGTTACCGTCTGTGAATACTAGCGTCGCACCACGGTAGATGGTCATGGTCGCCAAGGTCGCAATAAATGGAGCTACGCGGCCATAAGTAATAACGAGACCGTTAATACCGCCCAATACAAGGCCTGCACCTGCAGCTAATACGATAGCTAACACAGGGTCAGTACCAGTTACGATAAGGTTGGCCATCACTGCACTAGAAAGGGCAAGGATGGAACCAACGGATAAGTCGATACCGCCCGTTAAGATGACGAAAGTCATACCAAAGGCGATGATTGCATTGATGGATACTTGGCGCAACAAGTTACGCAAGTTAGAGAATTCAAGGAAACTGTCGTTCATGACAGAAATAATGATAAATAATAGGATGAGGCCGATGAGGGGGCCTAATTTTTTTACATATTGTAGAGCTTTGCTGTCCATTATTGTCCTCCTGTGGCTAATGTCATAATCGATTCTGGTGTTGCATCGCTGCGGTCCAAGATACCTGCTACGCGACCTTCATGAATGACCATAACGCGGTCGCTCATGCCCAGTACTTCAGGTAACTCAGAGGACACCATGATAATGGACACACCATCGTTCGTTAATTCGTTCATTAAATCATAAATATCACGTTTCGCACCGATGTCGATACCGCGTGTCGGTTCGTCCATGATGATAATGGATGGCTTTTTACCAACCCACTTCGCGATAACCACCTTTTGTTGGTTACCACCGGATAGGGACGATGCCGGTTCGTGAATAGATTGTGTTTTAACGCCTAGTTTTTTAGACAATTCGTCAGCAAAGGAATTGAGCTTGCCCTTATCCAATATATGAGATGGGCAAATTTCGCCCAGGTTCGGCAATGTAATATTGGAACCGATGGAGAAATCGAGGATCAAGCCTTCGCTCTTTCTATTTTCTGTGATGAAAGCAATGCCAGCTTTGATGGCATCTTCTGGTTTTTTACAGTTCAGAACGGAGCCGTTAACTGTTACGGTACCGCCATTGTGTTTATCTACACCAAAGATAGCGCGCATGATTTCTGTACGGCCAGCGCCCATAAGGCCTGCTACGCCGAGGATTTCGCCTTTGCGCAAGGAGAAGGAAATTTCATTGTCGAAACCTTCTGGTTTGAGGTTATCTACGCTCATGACCACTTCGCCTGGCGTTGTAGTGCGAGCTGGGTAGAACTCGTCGATAGAACGGCCTACCATGTGGC
Source organism: Veillonella sp. Ser01 (assembly GCF_053850375.1). Classification (NCBI taxonomy): domain Bacteria; kingdom Bacillati; phylum Bacillota; class Negativicutes; order Veillonellales; family Veillonellaceae; genus Veillonella; species Veillonella sp. Ser01. The sequence goes on from NZ_JBSPUA010000003.1 coordinate 46,354, forward strand.
GTACTACTTCGTCTACAGAAATCTCAGATGTTGGTTTTGTAATGACAGTGTGACCATCACGCATAACTGTGATCGTATCGCATTCGCTAAATACCTCTTCCATACGGTGAGAGATATATACGATGGCAACGCCACGTGCTTTCATTTTGCGCATCATATTAAACAATGTTGCCGTTTCACGCTCTGTAAGGGCCGCTGTTGGTTCGTCCATGATGACAACCTTTGCATCTAACATCAAGATGCGAAGGATTTCCGTCATTTGTTGATGACCAACGGAGCAAAGGCCCGCTTCAGTAGTGAGTGGCAATTCGATACCGAGTTCTCGGCATGTATTTTCTGCCTCAGCGAGCATCGCTTTATTGTCGAGCATACCAAATTTATTGCGCTTCGGTCTCATTAAATATAGATTTTCTAACAATGTTAGATTAGGCCAAATGTTGAGCTCTTGGTGGATGAAAGCCACGCCGTTTAGCTCGGCCTCTCTCGGGTTCGGGAAGGTCCGCTCTACGCCGTCGATGGTGATTGTACCAGCGTCTGCCTTGTGAATGCCCGTAAGGATATTCATGAGGGTGGACTTGCCGGCGCCGTTTTCGCCCATCAAGGCGTGAACCTCGCCCTCCTTGAGGGTAATACTTACATCGCGCAGTACTTGGTTCGTACCAAATGCCTTTGCAATGCCTGACATAACAATTTCCATAACTACTCCTATATGATTGGTGAAAGTATCTCTCATGTATGTAATAGATTTGAGGGTCAGTTAATCTATTGCTCTAGGGACGATCGCTGAAGATACAATCGGCGCGCAAGATAATGTTCGCATACGGAGATGCTTCACCAGTTCTAATAATGCATTTGCATTGTTTTGTTGCTTCTTTGAAAGCATCGTGGCTCGTTTCAATCCATTCGTATTGACTGGATGGGAATGTAGACTCCAAGAAGTCATAAGCCTCAGGATTATGTTCCTTAATCTCTTTTGCCACATGAATTGCTTCGGATTTCATATGCTTAGCGATGATGGATACCACTTGTTCAAAGCTTGGTACACCAAAATCTAAGGCTAAGTCAATCTTTTGAACGCCTTCAGGTACTGGCAATCCGCAGTCAGCAATACAAATCGTATCTGTATGACCAAGATCTGCAAGAACCTTAGCGATATGGCTATTTAAAATGCCGTGTCGTTGCATAGATAACTCCTTTTTATATTATTATGAATGAGGCTTTAGAGACTCATTCATTAACTCTCTTTGTTATATAGAGGGCAGATGCATTTGTTGCATAAGAATGTATAGCTTGTATTGAATAGACCTTTCAAGGCGACTTTGGCCCTGCGAATGCAGACCTGGCCAGTGGAGCTTTTAAAGGTCTATTCAATATGCTAATTCTTTGTTAAAAATGCGGCAACCTCGTCCTTTGTAGGCATGCCGCCTTGGGCGCCTAAACGTTGGATGGAGAGGGCCGCAGCTGCATTGCCGTAGTGTAATGCGTCAGCTAGGCTTTTACCATTAACGATAGCTGTTGCAAAGGCCCCGTTGAAGGTATCGCCTGCACCGGTCGTATCTACTGGATCAACCTTGAAGCCAGATACGGTGTGGATTTCACCGTTGTTGGCGTAGCCTACACCTTTACTGCCAAGGGTAACGATGATTTTGTTTTCGTTTGCCAATAATGTTTTCTCTGTCGATTGGTCAGGGTAGAGGGCAGACAATTCATGCTCGTTTGGCGTAATATAGGTTGCCAATTCTAACCATTTAGGATTGAGGTCCGCTGCTGGAGCAGGATTTAAGAGGACTTTCACATCAGCCTCGTGACAGCGACGAACGATGTATTCGATTGTAGGAATAGGAATTTCGTTTTGTACCATTACGAGATCTGCTTGCTCGATAGCAGACCAAGCATTATCTACTACAGATTGATCAACCTTAGCATTAGCGCCAGGAATAACGATAATGCTGTTGTCCCCTTCAGCCAATGTAATGTGTGCCGTACCTGTTGTAGTATCTGGTACAGTGACGATGTAGTCTGTGTTGATATGATTTTCTTTTAGATTTTCTAAAATCATTTGGCCATATGCATCTGCACCGATGCAACCTACCATAGTAACCTCTGCACCTAGACGTGCAGCAGCTACAGCTTGGTTTGCGCCCTTGCCGCCGTGAGCGATGTGCAATTCGTTGCCCATAATTGTTTCTCCTGCTGTAGGGCGTTTGTCCGCAAGGACTACAATATCCATGTTGCAACTACCAATAACAACAATACGATTCATAATAACTCCTTAATAAGCATTTGCCCTGAGTGGGACAGAAAAATAGCTATTGATTATTTTTATACACAAAAATTAGGGGATTTTATACGTTAAAATGTATATACTTGTAATCCATAACCGCATAGGCGTTTACTTTTACATATCTATTAGTATAACTTAATCATTTATAAGTATAGCCTAAATAAGCGACTTTATCTATATAAATAACTATAAAATATAGGAATAAGAAAAGGTATATCCTGAAACGGCCTTACATGAGTAAAAATGTACTCGGCAGAAAAAGGATATACCACTTTAAAAGAGCAATATATTATATTATTATTTATATTTTTTCTAACATTTTATCTATACTATCAAAGGTTTCCTCTAGAGATAGAGTACGCCCTTGGATAATATCATTTTGGCCTTCTACAATAGCAGATAATATATCTATCTTAGCTTGTAAAATGCTAGTTGTAGTATCATTAATATTTATTGTATCACTGTAGCTTTTACCTATATTCATAGTCTGTTAGGCCTTTGTTCTTAATATAGTTATATATTAGTGAAAGCTTGGTTTGTCGTAGTGTGTGCCTGGTTCGCCAATACCAATGCTTGCACGATGGAATGGAGTTTCATCATCTACATGTAAGATGTCGAAGATGGCTTTTACTACAGCTTCTCGTGTAACTTGGGCATCGTTAAATTGAACGCCTTCAGGGATGAGCTCGTAATTTGTATTTTCTGGATCATTGTAGAGCCATGTGAGGCGTAAGATTGTGTAGTTTAAGTTGGACTCGCGCAATACATTGCGTGCTTGACGTTCGCCTTGTACATAGCTAATCGGTAAGTTGTCGAAGGTCCATTTTTCAAGTGCTGCTGGGAATTCACCAGAAAGACCAGCCATGGAAACACCGATGACACGGCGTACATTTTTGCGGCTCAATGCTTTCACAATGGATGCCATATCACTGCCAGACTCCATAGCGCCTACGAAAACGATTTCGGCGTTTGTTACAGCTTGTTCTAATTTTGCAGGATTTTGGAAAGAACCCTCGATAACAGTAACTCGTTCATGTTCCAAGATTTCTGGATGCAAACGAGTAGATAATTGACGACCATATAATGTAAGGTGCATATCTGTATATGTTAATAATGTAGCAGTTAACTTCTGTGCAATCTGGCCTGCGGCCCCTAAAATAGTAATATATTTGTACATAAAGACCTCCTATGTCCTAGGCATAAGTATTTATATGCATTATATCACAACTATATGACGAGAAAGTGAGAATAACAATTTAATTATGATAGTAAAAGTTACTTTTCTCAGCTGTAATATATTATTAGATGTGGTATAATACAAAACAAGAAGAGCCAATTAACGTTCTGGAATGCGTTAGGCTCATCTCCTAGGAAATAAGAAAATGAGAAATGGCCTAACGTCCCGTTTGGGGTGTTAGGTCATTCTTATTTTACAATAAGAACGACTAATGTTGCGAACGCAATCATTAATGATATGGCTTCAAATACAGTCATATCACCATCTCCTTTCAATGTACGAAGGAGATGAACTAACACACGTTAATTGGCTCCTATCAGTATCGTATATTAGTTGTATTATAAAGAAAAGTGACTAATAGTCACATAGGTGACCAATAGAGTCAACTGAAGTATTAAACGTTATATAATGTGCTAGCACGTGCAAAAATCCTCGAAGAGTGATAAAATGTAGATTATATATTCATTTTTAGAAAAGAGGCTATTATGGAACGGATTCAAGATCTTGTGTACACGCATGTGCAGGGTGGCCAGTTTAGATGGGTCACTGTCAGCACATTGATGCTCGCATTGGGCACGATATTGCATTTGGTGAGCCCTAGTGTGGCTGGGGTAACGCCGAACTGGACGATTGCTACGTACTGCGTAGCTATTTTATTGACTCGTCCTAGTTTGAGTCAAACGTTGGGGATTGGCTTAGTAGCGGCCCTCATCAATGTTTTGACATCTAAGTCAGCATTCCCGTACGGCAACTTGTTGTCTGAACCAGGTGGTGCTTTGACAGCAGCTCTCGTGACACGCGCTATGTTGTCCGTGAAGTTCCGCAAAATCGGTGGCTTTGATTTGACGCCAATCCTATCTGGCTTCTTAGCCACAGTTGTATCTGGCGGTATCTTCGTTACCCTCTTGTGGAAAGTATTGGGCTTGCCAGATAATGTGTACATGTACGGTATGTGGCCAATGGTTCTTATCGTAGGTGCTTTGAACGGTGCCATTACACCAATCTTGTACATTCCGGCGCAACGTTTATTCTCTAAACGCGGCATGTTGCCAAGCACAGATCAATTGACGTCTGACCATAGTCATATGACCATCTTGCCTGAGCGCCAAGCTAAGATTTCCATTGAGCACGTAAATTATTACCATCCAAAGGCGACTACGCCGTCCCTTGAAAACATCAATCTCGATGTACATGATGGGGACTTCCTCGTTGTAACAGGTCCTGCTGGTTGTGGTAAAAGTACCCTTTGCATGGCCATGGTAGGGGCTGTGCCTAAATTCTACGGCGGCCGCCTTGAAGGCATGGTGTTCGTAGATGGCAAAGCGACTACCCAAATGGAAATTCCTGAACTTGCTAATCACATCGGTGTCGTTCTTGCCGATTACGATACACAACTTGTAACGATGACTGTTCGCGAAGAAGTAGCCTTTGCTATGGAAAACCGCGGTTATGATCGTGAAACGATTAGAACTCGTTCTGAAGAGGTGTTTAAGCAAGTTGGTCTTGTCGGTTTAGAAGACCGCAAGATTACAAGCTTATCCGGTGGTCAACGCCAACGTTTGGCGATCGCTTCCGTTTTGGCTACGAACCCAACTGTACTTGTTCTTGATGAACCAACGAGCTCCCTCGACCCAGATGGGACTGCAGAATTATATCGCCTCGTAGGTGATTTAAATGAGAAACACGGTATTACCGTTGTCGTTATCGACCATGACTTACACGCTGTATTGCCGTATGCAAACCGCATGGCTCTCATGGTGGATGGCTCTATTGCATGTGATGACGATGTACCAACTACGCTTCGTTACATGTACGAACACAATATTCACGTTGATGCGTTGCCATCCGTGTTCACTACGTATATGGAACTTGAACAAGCAGGCTTCCACAGTGATGAGCCTTGGCTTAGCATCGAGTCTGCTATCAAGGGCTTGCACCAAATTGAAATGGCTCACGCGATTCAAAAAGAGGTGCATGGTGAAAGCAGCTCTCCAGCAAATCAATCTAATACAGTAGAAAATAAGCAACCAATTCAACGCGTTGATGATGTACAAGGAAAGGACGGTGGCGCTCATGCTTAAGGTTGAAAATATCCGCTTTGGCTATGTGCCATCTGTAGATATCTTCCGAGATGTGACTTTCACCATCGAAGGGGGCGAATACATCGCCATCGGTGGTCGCAACGGTTGTGGTAAAACGACAATTACTCGTTTGCTCGTTGGCCTTGAAAAATCTAGTGAAGGCCGTATGTACTATAACGGTACTGACATTACGTCTATGCCGCCATCTAAACGTGGTCAATTTATTGGTTATGTATTCCAACAACCGGATCGCCAAATGTTCAGACCAACAGTAGCTACAGAGGTTGCCTTCGGCCCTGAATCACTAGGTCGCAGTAAATCCGAAGTAAAACAAATCGTTGATGAAGTGTTGGAGCGCACAGGTATTTCTCACTTACGTGAAGCGTACCCTCCAACATTGCGCCGCGGTGAAAAGCAACGCGTTGCTATCGCTTCTGCGCTAGCAATGCAATCTAAAATCCTCATCCTTGACGAACCAACAAGTGGTCAAGATGGTAAGGAAACAAAAGAGTTGCTAGCTTTATTGCGTCAGCTCAATCAAGAAGGGATTACGATCCTTCTTATTACACATGATATGGAAATCATGGCTAGCGAATGTAGCCGTGCACTCATCATGGGTAACCAAACAGTTGCCTTTGATGGCAGTCCAGAAGAATTATTCAAGAAGTCTACGGACGAATTGCAAGACCTAGGCCTTACAAAACCGCCAAGTGTGGAACTTTCACTAGCGGTACCATCCCTAGGCTATTGCAAATCCATGGATGAATTGAAATCTAAGTTAGTGGCTCAGTTGAGCGGAAAATAGGAGGGACATATGGAACGTTTGGTACCGTTAACAAAAATTTTGATGACCCTCGCCGTATCCGTGTGGGCCATCCTATTGCGCGACTGGCCATCTCTATTAGCCTTGGTCGTTGTAGAGCTGGGTGTATTGCTTGTAGCTGGTTTACTATTCAAACAACGCAAAGCCGTTGTGGCATTGACTAGCTTTGCTGTATTCCTTGGTATTGTTCAATTTCTCGGTAGCGGTGATGTAACATCTGCCATCGTATCCGGCTTGCGTATGCTTGCGATGACACTTGTATTCATCTGTTTGTTGGCAACTACAAAATTACAAGACCTTACAGCATCGCTCGTAACACAATGCAAAATTCCTTATGAATATGCATTCATGTTCACTGCCGCACTTCGCTTCGTGCCTGATTTCATTGCTGAAAGCCATGCTGTACAGGAGGCACAAGCATGCCGTGGTTTATCCTTAGAAGGCAACTTCTTGAAGCGCATGAAATCTTACGCATCCGTTATCCAACCATTGCTTTTAAAATCCTTGGGCCGCTCCGAAACAATGGCGTTGTCCTTAGAACTACGTGGCTTTGGTGGACCTACACATAGCTTTGCAGCATCTGTAGGTTTGAAAACTATCGATTACGGCGTGATTGGGGCTTTGATTGTTATTACAGTACTTTTATTTCTAGTAGTTTAATCTTCTCATATATTTACAATTAAAACTTAAATACATAAACTGAGTGGTAAAAATTGATGTTTTTACCACTCAGTTTTGTTGTATTGGGGATATAGAAGTAAAATATGCAATTTTTACTTCTTAAAAATGCAGAAATGTGAAATGGTATGTGCTACGAACAGTTCATCCTTTTTCTTGCGTATGTGGGCTCTTTTTATATATTATGTTAAATAGAAATAATGTTTTTTAGGATATCCACAATTTTGAGGAATACTTATGAGTGAATTAGTAATACGACCAATTACACAGGATGATGTACCTCCTTGTTTAGATATTTATAATTACGAAGTTGCAAACGGCGTAGCCACCCTTGATCTTGAGCCGCGTACTCTGCCAGAGTGGCAGGAGTGGTTTGATGCACATCAAACGTCTGAGCACTGCATTTTTGTAGGGATTATGGACGATGTTGTGGTAGGCTATGCATCACTTTCACCATATAGAACGAAGGATGCTTTCAAAAGTACCGTCGAATTATCTATCTACATTCATCAAGGGTATCGCGGTAAAGGCATAGCGTCTAAATTGATGGCCCATATATTAGAGCATGCGAAAGAAACGGAAACATTACATACGGTGGTGTCTGTCATTACGGCGGGAAATGCGGCAAGTACAGCACTGCATGAACGGTTTGGCTTTACCTATTGCGGTCTAACACCGCAAGTTGGTTTCAAACATGGTAAATATCAGGATACCGAAACATACGCATTATTGGTATAATAAAACGTAGATAATAATACGATATATAAATTAGGTATATGAATTAGGTACATAAATTAGATATATTAATAATGTACAGATGATAGATAAGGGTTCGCTACGGGTTAGGGCGAATAGGGTGATTGAATGAACATGAAAGATGAACGACAGTTCGTTGGCTATAGCAAGTATCGCAGCCGACTTGTGGACGGTCATGTACATACAGAATTGTGTCCCCATGGTAGTGGCGACCGTACTGCGTTGATGATTGAAAAGGCCATCGAGTTGCGCATTGAAAAGGTGTGCCTCACTGAGCATGCACCATTGCCAAAGGCTTTTGCGGCTGAGTACGGTGGCGATCAAAAGGCTTATGACACTGCATCTTTGAAATTGAACCAAGTAGATGCCTACTTAGAATTAGGTCGTCAATTACAACGTGCTTATGGCACGCATATCGACATCTCCCTTGGCTTTGAAGTAGATTACATTCCAGGCTTTGAGGCAGATATTCAAGAGTTCTTAGATCGCTACGGTCCGTTGACGGATGATAATATTTTGTCTGTTCACTTTATGGAAGGCGTTAATAATGCCTATTACTGTTTAGATTACAGCCCTAAAGAATTTGAAAAGGGCTTTGGTCCGTGGATTCAAAAGCAATATGAGTTATATTACAAATATTACTCTACTGTGCGCCAAGCTGTGCGCGCTGACCTCGGTGAATATACGCCAAAACGCATTGGTCACTTTGATTTGATTAAGAAATACCAACACCACTTTGGCTTTGAACACCATTTGGATCGTCGCAATGCGCAGGTGGTAAGCGATATTTTGCATATCATGCGCGTACAAGGGCGCGAACTAGACTACAACATGAGTGGCTTCTTTAAACCGGACTGCCGTGAAATGTACCCAAGCCGCTTTATTCAAGGCATGGCTGCTGTTATTGGTGTGCCATTCGTACTTGGTTCTGATGCACATAGCATAGCAGATATAGAAAAAATTTGGGGCTAGATTGATGAAAAAGCTTTTGTTTGGGATTATTATTCTGATTACTCTAATAACAGCTTTTATAGCTTATATGTTTTATCATGAACCATCATCAGGTGAGTTATTGGTAACGAGTATCGATAGACATGGCACGGGGCGTGGCTTTGATATTGAATTATATCAAGCTTTAGCAGAGGTTGTGGATGTACCTGTAACAGCCTTTGGTGGTGCTGGAAATATACAGCATTTTATGGATTTATTTACAAATACAAATGTAACTGGAGCTCTTGCAGGGGCGTTGTTACATAACAAAGTTTTAACTATAAAAGATATTAAAAAGGCCCTTCATAAATCAGGAGTCGTAGTAAGACAATAGATAATTACTATCAAAATAAAACGATAAAAGCATTCTCTAAGTAACGGAGAATGCTTTTTAGTTATGTTTTTAACTCATAATGTACATTCAAAATGAGAAATTGATAATTGACACTTCTATGTTTAGATATACAATATTATTGTAAGTACTAAAAGTTTTGAGAGCCAATGTGGCATGGATGTGCAAAAGATTTATCAGATATTTTTATATAACACCATGTCACACAAGACAATTGGAGGTGTTTATATGGTTATGAATGGTATTTACTTAGTTATAGCCTCCGCGTGTATTCTAATTTTAGCGTACCGCTTTTATGGGGCTTTCATAGCGGCGAAAGTATTAACATTGGATGAATATCGTCCAACGCCAGCTATGGTCCACAATGATGGTCACGATTACGTGCCCACAAACAAATGGGTAACATTTGGTCATCACTTTGCAGCCATTGCTGGTGCAGGTCCTTTGGTAGGTCCTGTTATCGCAGCCCAGTTCGGGTATTTGCCTGGTGCATTATGGATCCTTATCGGTTCCGTATTAGCCGGCGCTGTACATGACATGGTTATCTTGTTCGCATCCGTTCGCTATGATGGTAAATCTATTGCGGATATTGCACGAGAAGAAATCAGTAAATTCGCTGGTTTCGGTGCTATGCTTGCTACATTGTTCCTATTGATCATCACCCTTGCTGGTATGGCCGTAGTAGTAGCTAACGCATTGCATAACTCCCCATGGGGTTTCTTCTCTGTATTTGCTACGATTCCAATCGCTATTTTCATTGGTATTTATTTGAAATGGTTGCGTCCTGGTAAAATTCAAGAAGCAACTATTATCGGTGTAGCGTTGATTTTCGCAGCTATTATCTACGGTCCAAATGTAGCAGCTAGTGAATATGCTTCTTGGTTTACATACGATTTGCAAACTATCGAAATCATGCTTGCAGTCTATGGTTTCTTTGCAGCAGCATTACCTGTATGGTTATTGCTTGCTCCTCGTGATTACTTGTCCACATACCTTAAAATCGGTACAATCGGCGCATTGGCTCTTGGTATTATCATCGTAATGCCTGAAATTCAAATGCCAGCTGTAACTCCTTATATCTGGGGTGGCGGTCCTGTATTGAAAGGTTCTGTATTCCCTTATATCTTCATTACTATTGCATGTGGTGCGTTATCTGGTTTCCATACTGTTATCGCAACAGGTACAACACCTAAAATGCTTACTAATGAAAAAGAAATTTTACCTATCGGTTATGGTGCAATGTTAACAGAAGGCTTCATCGCTATGATGGCGTTAATCGCCGCAACTGCGTTGCATCCAGATGATTACTTCGCAATTAACTCCACTGTTGAATCCTTTAAAGCATTAGGCCTTCAAGTTCATGAATTGCCAGCTTTGTCTGCGATGGTTGGTGAAGACTTGATGCACCGTCCTGGTGGCGCCGTATCTCTTGCAGTAGGTATGGCTCATATCTTCTCCAGATTGCCTAACATGGATCACTTGATGGGGTACTGGTATCACTTCTGTATCATGTTCGAAGCATTGTTCATCATGACTTTGATCGATGCTGGTACTCGTGTAGGTCGTTACTTACTTCAAGAATTATTAGGTCATTTCCATCCTAAATTCAACGACCAACACTGGACTCCTGGTGTTTATGGTTGTGCAGCTTTGATTTGTATCTTGTGGGGCTACCTAGTTCTACAAGGTAACATCGGTATTATTTGGCCTCTATTCGGTGTATCTAACCAATTATTAGGTACTATGACATTGGCTGTAGGTACTACAGTTATCATGCGACTTGGCCGCAAACGCTATGCATGGGTTACAGGTATTCCATGTATCCTAATGGCTATCGTTGCTATTGCTGCAGACTTTGAAAACGTATTTAACAGCTATATCCCAGCGGGTAAATGGATCCTAGTAGCATTCAGTGCTGCCATGTTCCTCATGATCCTTATCGTATTGGTAGAAGCAGTACGTAGCTGGATTCGCTTGTCTGGCATTCCTCAAGATTACCGTACACAAGCTGAAATTGAAGCTGAAAGCCTTGTAAAATACGGTAAAGAAGCAAAAGCATAATAATGGTTTATTAACATATAAAAGTGCACTCACCTTTGTGGGTGCACTTTTAATTTATAGTGTTATAGAGCCTTATGTATTTTATTGAAAGCGGTATTGTAGAAATTCTATAGAATCCATTGACATATATAATAATCTAATATAGGATGTTAGTAGTGATGTATATTACTACAACAAAATAGTTAGGTAACGGCGCCTTGCATGCAGACTTTCTGCGAGCAAGGCGTTTTTTGTATGGAAAGGAGTTTCTTATGGTCAATATGATTGATACCGGTAACACAGCATGGGTATTGTTGTGTACTGCATTAGTATTCTTTATGACACCTGGTTTAGCGTTGTTTTATGGTGGAATGGCGCGTAGTAAAAATGTGCTAGGTACAATCATGCAGAGCTTCTTTTTGATTGGTGTCATTTCAGTTGAATTTATTTTGTTAGGATATACTTTGATTTTTGGTGATGATATATATGGTATCATCGGTGATTTTAGCAAGTTTGGCCTTGGTGGTGCAGAGACAACAGTGCTAATTAATACACATATTCCGGAGCTTGCCTTTGTAGCCTTCCAATGTATGTTTGCTGTTATTGCACCGGCCATCATGAGTGGATCTATTACTGGTCGGATGCGCTTTTTACCATTTGTAATATTCGCTTTATTATGGTCTATTTTTATATATAATCCTATGGCTCATTGGATTTGGGGTGGAGGATTCCTTAGTGATTTGGGCGCATTAGACTTCGCAGGTGGGCTTGCGATTCATGTGTTGTCCGGTGTGTCTGGGTTGACTTTATGTATGTTGCTAGGCCGTCGCCGAGGCTATGGACGTATGCCTATGCTGCCTCACCATTTGCCGATGACAATTCTAGGGGCAGCTATTCTATGGTTTGGTTGGTTTGGTTTTAATGCAGGATCTGCTCTTGGTGTAGGGTTCCTTGCAGCTAATGCAGTTTTGACTACGCAAATCTCTGCGGCTGTAGGGATTGTAGGATGGGTGCTAGTAGAAATGTTGCATCGTGGTAAACCTACTGTATTAGGGGCTGCCTCTGGTGGTGTATCTGGTCTGGTAGCAATTACACCAGCCGCAGGTTTTGTAACGCCTATGGCGGCCATTGTTATTGGCTTTATAGGCGCAGTTGTGTGTTATCTAGCCGTAGCAATCATTAAAAACCGCCTTGGTTACGATGATTCACTTGATGCCTTTGGCATTCATGGGGTAGGTGGCACATGGGGGGCTATTGCTACAGGTTTATGGGCTACGACTACTGTTAATTCTGAGGGGGCGAATGGGTTATTCTATGGGGGTTCCTTATTAGGACCGCAATTACTTTCACTAGTGATTGCTTATGTGTTTGCCATTGTAGGTACATTTATACTATTTAAAATCGTCAGCGCTTTTATGGATATGCGTGTTAGCATTGGCTCTGAGTCACTAGGTATCGATATTAGTGAACATGGAGAAGGCGCTTATAATCAATCTGAATTTAAAAGCTCTGGTCGATTTATTTCGTCCAATCAAACATCCTTATTATGAGTTACGATTATTGAATAGGAGTTAAGTATATGAAACGAATGAAAAAGGTAGATATAATCGCTCGTGCTGAGCAATTAGAGGATCTAAAAGAGGCTTTAAATAGGATTGGTATTCAAGGTATGACGGTGTCACAAGTTTTTGGTTGTGGTTTACAAAAGGGGCATACTGAAGTTTATCGGGGCCAACAATATGATGTGAATCTCATTCCTATGGTAAAAGTGGAAACCGTTGTGTGTGATGTGCCGGTTGACCTTGTAATGGACACAGCACGAAATACGTTACAAACTGGCGAAGTAGGGGACGGTAAAATTTTTGTATATGATGTAGAAGACGCAATGCGCATTCGTACAGGTACAAGAGGAACCAAAGCCGTGACCGATGATGAAGCATAATATCTGAGTGCTTAAACAGACAAAAGACAAGGTTGAACCAAATTATAAATGCATCGTGATATAATAAGGCTATGAAACATTACATACGTTCCTATTGGACAAAATATAAACAATTGTATAAGAAAGGCTTAAAAGGTATTGCTGCTTTTCTTGCCATTGGAGCGATTATAGTCTTTGTGCTCGCTACGATAGCGAGCCGTGGAATGGGCGTTATTTTTAACGAGGTAATGGCTCGTCAAACGATGATGAGAGGGACTGTAACGGTAGAGAGTTTAACTGCAACACCATGGGGGACATTATCCTTTACTGACTTGGTATGGAAGGATCCAGAAGGCCGAGAGTTGCTCACAGTGCCAGATGGAAAGATTCGCGTTAATATGTGGAACGTAATAACACGGAATTTTAAGGCCTCTGCTATAAACGGAATCGAGCTAAATGATGCGACAATTGTAGTCGATTTAGACGATAACAACCGTCTTGACTTTGTGCCTGCTTCGCCTGATGTAAATAAGCCACTCAATGAGGTAGAGCCGCGACCTAAACCTCCTAAAAAGACGACTCAAGAGCGACAGGAGGAACTGGGCAAGAAAGTTCGTAACTTTAATTGGGACGGTCAACATTTAAATCTTACGATTACATTGAGAAATAACCAGCTGGAAATCTTTCAGAAAAATCGTCACTATGTAATGAAGAACGTGAATTCTAAGATACATCTTGATAGTAACCGTGCTATTCGCATCGATATGGAGACGGGTAAGTTCGGTGGCACAGCCATTGGTGATGGTCTTACACTAAAAGGTCGTGTTGATCTAAAGGATGTATTAAAGCATCGCATGCCTCAGTTAGACTTACAGTTTGATGTAAAAGGTGTAGACCCATCATCACTCGGTTTTGGCGATAATATCCACGATGCAATGACCTTGCTGACAAAGGTAACAGGTGATTTTAATCGTCCATTGGCTAAAGGTCGTGTAACAATGCCTGTTTTGCGTATTCCTGCGCTTACCTTTGAAAATGTAGTAGGCGATGTAACGTACCAAGATGGCATTTTGAATTTCTCTAACGTGAATGCCAATGTGTACAACGGTAAACTAGAGGCAAAAGGTGTGTATAATTTAGATACAAGGGCCTACACCATTACGGGAGTTGCCAAGGATTTAGATAGTAGTGTGGCTCTCAAAACGCCTGAGTTCGTCGTTCCTGTGTCGGCGAATTTGAACTTTAAAAGTGAAGGGCAGCCTCGTGATATGGAGGTGTGGGGGAACTTCTGGTCTGGTGAAGGGCATTATATGCTCATTCCCATTAAAAGTATTACAGGGAACTTTCACAATAAGGGACGGCATTTGTCATTTAGTGATGTGAAAGTAAATACGAATATTACCACAATTTCAACAGATGCGTTACGTATAGATAATGGGCAACTCACCATGAGACCACTTAACATTACATCCCATGGGGGCAGTAATTTTATCATCTATGATGAAGACTCATTTGATGAGCTAGATGAGAATATGGATCGTATTAAATCTGGCATGAAAAAGGCCCGAGAAAATAGCAAAGAAGCGTCTAATTCGGCTAAAAGTATGGATAATATCAAGCCTCCTGAGGATATTAAATCATCTTTTGATGATTTAAAACGGCAAATGGATGGCGTTAAAAATGGACTTAAAAGTATTCAAATTAAGTGATAAATGAAATGTAGATGATGTTTAGTTTCTTTCATTGTACGTTTAATTAATTAATTTATAATAAATCCCCGTTATCAGAATTTTTGATAACAATGCATTTCTTTTAGTACTTGCTATGGAGGTTTTTATGAAAGCATCTAAACAATTATCTATCGTTTTGGCTGCATCTGTACTTGCGTTCGGTGTAGCTACATTGGCGCCACAACAAGCGGACGCTTCTTATGGCTATAAATATACTGACTCCCAACGCCCACCAGTATCCACTCCAACAGGTTATGTTAATCCAGCTATGGGCTCTACTGTAACAGTTACAGATCCTGCACCTGCTACAAATAAATTGACTACTCCTAAAGCTAGTGTTAATAGCACTAAAGTGACTGATGTTGCACCTAAATATTCCGATTACAATGATATTGCAGCATACTCTTTAGCTGTGGCTGATTATTTCATGGCGAAGATTATGGCTATATATGGTAGTGGTAATACGGCACTTAACCGCTATGGTTTTGGTAAATAGTTTCCTCAACTTAGTAGGCTCAATCTCAAATAATTGGATTTGAGTATAATTAAATTTAGCCATAACTAGATTTGGTCATATAACACAAAAAAGGTCCCTTTATGGGACCTTTTTTATGTGTCTAGATTGCGTTAACGACGTACTAGATTTGTTTAACAATCTAATAGATCTACTTATCGATCTAATCCATTAGCACGTTGGTATTCAGATACTTCTGTAGCTGTTGTTTGTTCATCTGTTGTGACAGTATCTTTGGCTAACGATTTTTTGATTTTGATAAGTGGTTTTTCTTTAGCTTTTGGATCTTCTTTTTTCTTCACATCTTCTTGAGATGGTGGTAAGAATGTATTGAGTTCATTCTTATGAGATACCTCTGTGTTTGTAGTGGATGCCAATTGTGCGCGTTGAGGGGCGATGAAGATTTCATCCTTTGTAATTTTCACGTCGTTCAATAATAATTTGAACACTTGAGGTTTTACAAAGATTGTGCCGTCTACTTTGCGAGCTGCAGGCAAGAAGGTTTCAGATGTATCAAGGTTGATAATCTTTAATTTGCCATGGCGGACTACTTCAGCAGAGTCTGGTTGGATTGCTAATGTAGCAATGTTCATATCTACCAACGCTGTTTTAGTAGGCTCATCCCAAGCCACTTTGTAGCCTAATGCTTCAGATACTTGGCGCAATGCTACGAGGGGTTGACCATCTACATAAATTACATTTTGTTGACCATTGATAGGCTCTACAACTTTGCCATCTACATTAATGTGATGAGCAGTTGTAACAGATGCAGGTTTTTCAAGGTTCATTGCTGGGCCAGGATTTTCCATGCCAATAGCTGCTTGTGCAGGTTGTACCGTGCCAAATGTGAAAGCTAGTGCACCTACAGCGATGCTAGATAAAATAAGCTGTTTCAATTTCATAAGGGACCTCCATAAGGTGTTATATCATTCTGAATGTATTAACGTTACCAAATGTATATGAATATTTTATTATAAACTTAAATTTTATGCAATTTAAATATCGAAGGAAGAACATAATGTGATCTATGAAAAAGAGCTTGTTTATTGAGGCTTGTTGTCGTTATATAATTGATACAAAGAAAGGATATGATAATAATCATGAAACCTATAAAATCAATACGGAGTATATATAACCAAAATGATATATATATGTTAGAACGAATAGGACCATATAGCATAATAAATGATAACCATCAAGGGCTTATTGTGTTGGATTCCTCATGGAATGAAGTGAAAAGAATTAAGGTAGATGAAAATCTGTTTTATCCTGAAGCTAGATATATAGATTACGTTAATAATAGGATGCTTTTTAAGTTGGAAGCATTTTTGTGTTTAGTTGACATTGAAAGTAGTGGGGTTAAATTAATAGAGCTTCCTGATGATCTTCAAGATATATATTTCTCAAACTTACATTGTTTCTGTAAAGATCATATTATGATAGATACGAGTAAGAATGTAGTATCTTTAGATTTGATTGACTTCAAAATTACAGTGCTAGAACTTACTTCTGTTGATGAATATCCATTTAATGAGTATCAAAATAGATATAATGGAATAGTTATGTATTTTAGAAAGAATAAATTAATCTGTCATGACTCTGGGAATATAATAATTATAGATGGTACAAGCGTTATTGAAATTCCAGATGTAGTTTCTATTAAATACTATCAACTAATAGCATCTAATACATATTTGTTAGCGATTGGTGAAAATCAGCTACAGCTTATCAACTTAGAAAATGCTAGTGAAAGTAAAATTATTTCTTTTGCATCTCCGTGCTATTGTGTTGGTGCAGATATATTTGAGGAACAGGATACAATCCATATCTCCCTTTTATTAAATAATGATTGGGAAGAGATTATGCGTGTGGAAGAATATGCTTTTACCTTTGATGAATTGCAAGGAAATGTAGTGTTATAGGTGATTTTTAATATGCTATAATTAAGTGTTACATGAATTATTTAATATATCTTAATTATAGATAGAGTTATAGAGTTTACAGAAAGAGGTTCCTTATGGCATCCGGCAGATCTGAAAAAGAGTTACAAGGGGTAACGATGTTAGGTCACAAGACCGATTACCCAACTGATTATGCACCACAGGTGTTAGAGGCGTTTGATAACAAACACCCTGATAACGATTACTTCGTTAAGTTTAACTGTCCTGAGTTCACTAGCTTGTGCCCTATGACAGGTCAACCAGACTTTGCGACAATCTATATTTCTTATGTACCAGATAAGAAAATGGTAGAGTCCAAGTCTTTGAAATTATACCTCTTTAGTTTCCGCAATCATGGGGACTTTCACGAGGACTGCATCAACATTATCATGAAAGACCTCATCAAGTTGATGGATCCTAAATACATCGAGGTATGGGGCAAGTTTACGCCGCGTGGTGGTTTGTCCATCGATCCATACGCAAACTATGGCAAGCCTGGCACGGAGTGGGAAAAGACTGCCAAAGAGCGTCTTCATTTCCACGACATGCAGCCTGAGCGCGTAGCATACCGTTAATATGGCATACGAATATTTAACAATGGTCACATCGTTCATAATGTTTTTTATGATTGGTGTGACCTTGTCTATACACCCTGCGTCGATTATGGTTGGGACGAATACCTATATAGAATCACAAGGCAAATGGACTCGATGGAACGGCTATATTATCTTTGTGTTGCTCTTATTTGTTATGGACCTGTTCCTAACAAATGCTGTATATCTAGCCTTTTACGATATATACGGCAACCTTATGAACATAGGCCATCTCGATGTTGATTTTATGGATGTTTTCTTTAGTGAAAGTTTCCAAATCGTTGTAGCGGTCTTGTTTTTGCTTGTGTTATTCCAAGTTTTGGGACTTGTCGATATAGCCCATGGTGAAAGAAATCTATCCTTTTACTACAGCCAAGTAGAGGCGGGTAAGGAGCAGCCCTCTTGGATGGAGCGATACATGGAACGCGAGAAGGGCTCGCTGGGGGCAAGTATAATAGGACTCCTATACATGCTCTGGATGACTAAGAGGAGCCTGTGGACATATATTATCTGTATTGTGTGGTTCAAGGTGTTAGCTATGCTAGTAAATGTACTAGTTTCACCCGTTATCAACCGCATTATGCATGAAAATCATGAGCTGTCTACGCATCTACTGCTAGATCCATATATTATTTCTTATGTAATGGCAGGCTTCCTATGGGGCCATGTAGCGTTACATCATGACTTAAGTAAAGCATCTGGTTTGGCAAAGAGCGTTGTTATATCTTTAGTTCCTCGCCTAAGTGTATTGGCGGGGGCCGTTCTCTTTATTGGATTGGCGCTAGCCATCATATTCGTGCCTATCACTTGGGATGTGGTGGTGGACGTGCTTACAAGTAAATAGATGAACCTAGTTATTTCCTGTGTTTTTAGGGTATTAAAAGCTATTCTCATTCTCTTGACAATGAATTGATTCAGGTGTTAGAGTATGGTTGTATTAATCGGAATACATAAACGTTTATACCCAGTGTATAGTGAGTAACAAGGTGAAATACATATCGTCCTTGGGATATTCCTGAGGACGATTTTTATCATCTGTCGCTAGAGGGAGGATCAGATGAGCATAGTAACAAATCAAACAACTGAACTGATTGGTAAAACTCCGGTATATCAATTACCAAATACCAATATTTATGTAAAACTTGAAAAATATAATGTAGGTGGCTCTGTGAAAGACCGTGCCGTTCTTGGTATGTTACAAGATGCCAAGGAGAAAGGCCGCATCCATGAGGATAGTATCATCGTAGAGGCTACAAGTGGCAATACAGGTATTGCTCTTGCCATGGTGGGTGCTATCTTACATATTAAAACTGTAATTATTATGCCTGAAAGCATGAGTAAAGAACGTCGTGAACTTATTAAAGCGTACGGTGCACAGCTCATCTTAACACCAAAAGAAACGGGCATGAAGGGAGCTCTTGAACGAGCCAATGAAATCTTAGAGAAATATCCTAATGCGTTTACGTTGGGCCAATTTGTAAATCCTGCGAATCCAGATATACATTACCGTACTACGGGGGCTGAAATCGTAGAGCAAGTGCCGAATGTAGACGTATTTGTGGCAGGTATCGGTACAGGTGGTACTTTCACAGGTGTTACTAGACGTTTGAAAGAGCATAATCCGAATCTGAAAGCTATCGCAGTGGAACCAACAGGATCTCCGGCCATTACAGAAGGCAAGGGTGGGCCTCACAAAATTCAAGGCATTGGTGCGGGCTTTATTCCTGAAAATTTCGACCAAAGCTTGATGGATGGCGTACAAACTGTAAGCGATGAAGAAGCCTTTAGCGAAGTACAAACCTTTATGCGTGAAAGCGGTGTTTCTATTGGACTTTCAGCGGGGGCAGCTATTGTAGCAGCTAAGCGCATTGCACGAGAAGAACCAAAGGCGAATATAGTGGTTATTGCACCAGATGGGGTAGAAAAATATTTATCCCTTTTGGATTTTGCTAATAACGAATATGTAAAGTAACGGATTTCGCATAGATAAAACATCTTATGTATAGGAATACAGACCACATATGTTGTATACTATATATTATTATATGAGTAGAGTTATTTGAGATGGAGTCACTATGATGCAAGGTTTGCGCGAATTATGGGGCAAAATTCAATATAATATAAAGCGCGTAATGGATTCTGACCCAGCCGCAACAAGTGTGTGGATGGTTATTTGGACGTATCCACATATTACGGCCTTATTCTGGCATTTCTTTGCACACCGCCTCTATAAGGCGGGGTGGCCAACCTTGGCGCGTCGTGTAGCATTACATTCTCGTCACGTAACGGGCATTGAAATTCATCCAGGTGCAACGATAGGCCGCGGTTTATTTATTGACCATGGTATGGGCGTTGTAATCGGTGAAACCGCCATCGTAGGTGATAATGTAACACTGTTCCATCAAGTAACGTTAGGCGGCATGTCCTCTAAACAGGAAAAACGACATCCAACTATTGAAGATGAAGTACTCATCGGTACAGGTACGAAAATTTTAGGTGATATTACCATTGGGGCGCGTACCAAAATCGGTTGTAACCTTGTTATTAAACATGATATCCCGAAAGACATGGTTATTTTTGAAACGGATCCAGAAAATATGTATGTCCGTAAACCTCGTCGTACTAATAACGGTAAGACTGAGGAAAAGAAAATCCCCGATGGCTATATAGAATACTATATTTAATATAGTAGTAAAACAAATCTGGTTCATCGAATCTATGTTGAAATAATACGATTGACAATGCCTTATTGGGTATGATATGATTACCCAGTAAAGCATGGAGGATTACTCAAGAGGCTGAAGAGGACGGTTTGCTAAATCGTTAGGGCGGGTTACCGTCGCTAGGGTTCGAATCCCTAATCCTCCGCCATGCTGAGACCTCACATCACGCGATGTGAGGTCTTTTTGTTTATTGTAATATTTACTAGGTATGGACCTTAATGTGTAAGGACTTAAATGAGTTTAAGGTCTTGTAAATATTGATGTATACAGGCGTGTAAGGTTATAGAGTTGACGTATGACAAGGGGTTTCATATAATAGATTGTATAAAATGTAATTTTAAGGAGACTCTTATGAATATAAAATATACACGTCACATGAATTTACTTCGTCGCGCTATCGGTATTGGCACATTATGTCTTGTTGCCTCTGTTGGCTTTGTTCATGCTGAAAGCATTGCTATTCCAAGTGCACGTCCTATGGTGGATGGTGTTAGTGCTGATGTAGAAACTGTTAGTAGCTCTAGTAAAGCACAACATCATGTGAGTGCAGGTGTAATTACGCCAAGTGATTGGACGTATACGGCATTACAAACGTTAATTAAACACGGTGCTATTACAGATACACATGGTTTTGTCTTTGATGGCAATACAAGCTATACAAAGGATGAGCTTATGCCTCTTATCGATGAGGTGGTAACAAAACGGGAGCAAATGAACGAAAACGATCGTCAATATGCATTGCGCATTTATCAAGAAAATATGCGTGATGTAATGGACTATCGTATTGCTCGTGATAAGAAGGTTACGCAAGAGCGCCGTCAAAAATTAGACGAAAAACGTGCTGAAAAAGCTAAGAAATCTGGTAAAACATACCAAGTATCTAAATCTCAACAAGAGGCTTTAGATAGCGCTAATGATGAAGTGGCAAAACCAGAAGAGCGCGCTTTAACAGATGAACAAATCAAAGAAAAAATGAAGAAATTCAAAATTGATGATTCTCGTGTTAAAGTAAATAATAATGTGCGCATCCGTTATACCGGTGGTAAGGATACAAAATCTAAAACCGATGCTCGCATGCAAACGGAGATGACCTTTACTCTATAACCCTTAATAAGGAGTTATAATGATTGATTTCTTAAAGAAACAGTTGTTTACTGTTCACCAAAATGGTAAGCACCAGGTGAGCGAGGCCTTTAAATTTATAGGGCCTGGCATTATCGTAACTGTAGGGTTTATCGACCCTGGCAATTGGGCGGCTAATCTAGCTGCCGGTGCTAGTTATGGTTACGAACTTTTATGGGTAGTAACACTATCTACAATTATGCTCATTCTATTGCAGCATAATGTGGCTCATTTAGGCATTGTACGGGGCCAATGCTTATCCGAATGTGCTTATGAATTCTTGCCTCCCTATGTATCTCGATTTGTGTTGAGTACAGCGGGCATTGCAGCTGCGGCGACGGCATTGGCTGAATTTATCGGCGCTGCTATTGCATTGAAAATGCTCTTTGGCATTCCGCTTCTGATAGGTAGTGTATTAACGGCCGTTATATGTACTGTTATGCTCATTACAAACTCCTATCGAAAACTGGAGCGGATTATTGCCGGTTTTGTATCCCTTATTGCATTGGCCTACCTCATTGAGGTCAATATGGTCAATGTAGACTGGGCGGCAGCAGGCATTGGTTGGGTAAATCCTAAGATTCCGAATGAATCGATGCTCGTTATTTTGAGTATCTTAGGGGCTGTTATTATGCCTCACAATTTGTTCTTACACTCAGAAATCATCCAAAGTCGGCAATTCAACACGCAAGATCCTTCTATAATGAAGCGCCAATTGCGTTATGAATTCCTGGACACCTTATTCTCTATGGGGATTGGGTGGATGATTAATTCCGCCATGATTTTACTGGCGGCGGCAGTGTTCTTTACTCACGGCATTGAAGTAACAGAGCTTGAACAGGCGGAGGAGTTGTTACGACCTCTCATTGGCCCTGCAGCAGGTACTATCTTTGCTATCGCATTGCTCTTTGCGGGCTTTGCCTCTTCTGCTACAGCAGGTATGGCTGGAGCGAGTATATTTGCAGGCATGTTTGGTGAGTCTTACGATATGAAAGACTTCCATACTCGATTAGGCTTGGCTTTAACATACATTCCGGCATTGTTGTTGATTGTATTTGTTACTGATTCATTCCAAGCATTGCTAATCTCTCAAATGTTCTTGAGTTTGCAACTACCTATTACAATTTTCTTGCAGCTCTATATGACGAGTAGCCGTAAGGTGATGGGGCAATATGCGAACCATAAATATACGAATGTACTATTATGGGGTATTGGTATTGTTGTTACTGTAATGAATATTTACCTACTCATTGTAGGGTAATAGGAAAAGACCGTGTTAGCGGTCTTTTTTTGTATAATAGGTGTTTAAAAATGATAAAATTATATTAATCATGTAACATTGTTTTATTAGAATTACTTTGTCATATAACTGGTATAGTTGTTATGTAAAAAGTGTATCTATGAATACCCATGTGGGCTATAAAATATGTTACAATTAAAGATAGTATAAATCCTGTAGGGAACATTCCCTCACCAGTGTAATAGATAGAAATTAGGAGGACCTAATGGCAGAGGAAGTAAAAGTACAAGATGCAATGCAATCTGATTTCAGTGTTGTAGTAAACGACATTGCAGAGGAATTATTAACGCGCCTAAATATGGATGAGGATGGCTCTGTTATCGACATGTTCCAAACAGGTTCTTTTGATCCTTGGCAATTATTCGTGTTCTTTGGCGCTTTAGAAAAAGCTCTCGTTGATTTTAGAACTGATAAACGCAAGAAAACAGTTATTGTTCACGCCCAACCTGAGGCTCTTATCGGCATTGGTCGCGTGGTAACACCTGTATCTACTATGCTCGAACACGTTCTAATGTCTCGCTTGAACGACATGAGCGAAGGTCGTCTAGAAACTGGCATGCTTACAGTATCTGCTGGCAGCATCGACTACGAAGGTGTAAATTTAAAAGGTCGTCACGTTGTTATTGTATGCGATCTTGTAGATGAAGATTCTGATTACCTTAAAGAATGCATTAATTTATGTAAAGAAATGAAAGCTAGTCATGTAGTGGCTGTGCCTCTTATGTTGTGGAATCCTGAGTTGATCGACAATTTGACAGAGGAAACTATCAAGGCGGAATTATCCCATGAAAATCGTCCTCTCTCCTAGTAAGACAAAAACGATTACTACTGTTGGCAATGATGAGGCAGTACATACTGCAGTTCAGGACGGTCAATTTCAACCGCACATTACGCAAGACATTGTAAAACATGTGCAGTCCCTAGATGTGGCGGCCCTTGGTAAGGCTTTGAAACTCAAGGATGATAAGGCACAGGCGCTCTTTGATTTTTATCAAGATTTTGAGTCCCAGCCAGTAGGTATTGCTTGTGAAAGCTACGATGGTATTGCTTTCAAATATTTAGACTGGCAGAACTTGTCTAATGAGGCTAAGGCCTTTGGTGAAAGCCACCTTGTTGTGATGTCTGCGTTGTACGGTGTCGTAGAGCCTACGATGGGCGTGCGCGATTATCGGCTTGATATGGTTGATAAGGTAGGTATTAATCTATACGACATATGGCGGGAAACTGTGGATGCATACTTTCACAAGGAAGATTGGATCCTAAACCTAGCATCTAAAGAATATGCCAAAATGGTGAACCATCAGAAGGTGGTAACCGTTGAATTTTGGGAATTACGAGGCGATGCGTTTAAACAGATGAGTACGTCCTCCAAAATGAGTCGCGGTGTGATGGCTCACGAATGTTTAACAGCACAAGTGCAACATGTGTGTGATTTGCCGCGCGAAGTGAATGGGTTTACCTGTGTCACTGACATAGATTCCATTACTATACCAAGCGAATCGATGACGGTTCGTTATGAAAGGAAGTGATTGTTTGCAAGTGCAAGACATTCTCGGAAAAGACCTCGTTGGCGATGAATGGCTAACCGAGGATGAGCTAAGATTTCTCATGTCTGTAACTGATGAAGAACAGTTGCAGTTAATATATAAAAAGGCTTATGAAGTAAAGGCAAAATATGTACAGCCTGTAGCGTACTATCGTGGCCTCATCGAGTTCTCGAACCGATGCATTAAGAATTGTAATTACTGCGGTATCCGTCGTGAAAATGATAAGACGGAACGCTTTGATATGAATCGTGAAGACATCATCAAGATGGCGCAGTGGGCCTATGACCATGAATATGGTTCTATTACACTTCAATCTGGTGAACGCAGTGATGATATATTTGTCGATTATGTGGTAGATCTTATTCGCGATATTAAAGCCATCGGCGATGGTTCCCTGGGCATTACGATGTGCGTAGGGGAACAAAGCGAAGAGGCGTATCGCCGCATGCGTGAAGCCGGTGCTAGTCGTTATTTATTGCGCATTGAAACAACAAATAAAGAACTGTACCATAAAATTCATCCTCAAGATGAATTGCACTCCTTTGAAACGCGCGTTGAATGCTTACGTCGTTTGCGCCGCGTAGGCTTCCAAGTAGGTACAGGTGTCATGATTGGTTTGCCTGGTCAAACGGAAGAAGATCTCGTGAATGATATCTTGTTCTATCGCGACATGGATATTGACATGATCGGTATGGGGCCTTATGTAGTACATCACGATACGCCGCTAGGCCAAGAGGCTTTAGCGATGGGAATTGATGACGAAGCTGGTAAATTGCGCCGTATTCAATTGGGTCTCAAGATGATTGCGTTAACACGTTTATTCTTAAAAGACGTAAATATTGCGGCTACAACAGCATTACAAGCTTTGTATAAACTTGGCCGTGAAAAAGGCCTTGCTGCAGGTGCCAATATTTTGATGCCTATTATTACAATCCCTGAACATCGGGCCAAGTATTTGTTATATGATAACAAACCTTGTGTAGATGATAATGCAGATAAATGTAAAGACTGCTTAACGCGCCGCGTAATGTCCATCGGTGATACCGTTGGCTGGAAGCAAAATGGTGACTCCAAACACTACGGCAAGCGTACGGGAGAGTTTTAGTTTTCTCTGTGTATTTAATTCATTGATCCTATTATAAGTTTTGGGGTAGTTTTACCTATATATAGATGGGGCCCCATTACATGAGGTGTATTATGGAGACGAAATGGTATTCTGATTTTTGGCGGTTGTTTGCTAGTCCTTTTAAAGGCGGTATTGATCAAGTTGTACAATCGGGGACATTGAATAAAGGATTCTGGGGCACTGTATTCTTGTGGGCTATTCCATATATTATATTGGCTTTATTTGGGACTATGTTAATTCCATTTCTCCCTCATAATGAATTTACTGGTTTAACCTATTTAATCGGTATCGGTGCCAGTTTTATGTTCATCTTTGCATGGCTTATCAGTATCGGCTGGTCCTTTGTGATGGTGGCCATTGGTTCCTATGTATACAACTGGGTTATCACTAAGATGGGTGGTACCGACAATGTACAGGCGATTATGAAAGTTAGTTGGTATCTACAAGGGTATGGGGTACTATTATTTAGTATTGGTTATACGATAATCTTGGTTTTAATGGGCATGTTAGGACTTGCATTCGATAGTAGGGCCTTTGCTGGTGTTATCTATTTTGTGGGAACAATAGCCTTATTGGTTATATCTATTTGGGTATCCTTAGAACTTATGGCAACACAAGTAATGCTTTCGAAGATGAAAGTATTCATTGCGTGCATCTTAACGTCCATAATCTTCGCTATAATTTGGGCACTTTTCATGGCGCTTCTTAGCGGCTGTGCCTCTTTAGTGGGTAGATAATACTCATATATAAATTAATATTAATAAAGAGTCCTCTTTTTTTGATAAATTTTTTCGAAAAAAGAGGACTTTTCTATTTGGGTGTCGAAATGTAATAGCAAAAGCCGTAATTTGCCATTAAGGAGGCGATTCCGATGAAAGAGTACAGTAGTGATAAAATTAGAAATGTTGCTGTTGTTTCCCACGATGGTGCGGGTAAAACAGCTCTTGTCGAATCTTTGTTGTTAACCTCTGGTGCGGTTGATTTCGTAGGTAAAGGCCAAGACAATAAACATATTATGGACTTTGAACCTGAAGAAATTAAACGTAACGTAACTATCCAATTGGGCATGGCTCCATGTGAATGGCATGACCATAAGGTTAACTTCGTAGATACTCCAGGCTATAATGAATTCCATGGTGAAGTTCGTGCCGCTTTGCGTGCGTGCGATGGTATGTTGATGGTACTATCCGCCACATCTGGTGTAGAAACTGACACAGTTCGCGCATGGGATTATGCAGTGGAATTACAAATGCCACGCATGGCATTTATCAATAAAATGGATGTGGATGGTGCCGATTTCTTCGGTACTATTGAAAGAATGCGGGAATTATTTGGCAAAGGCATTATGCCATTGCAGATTCCTATCGGTGAAGGCGCCAACTTTGAAGGCGTCGTAGACGTAGCAAAGATGACTGCGTTTACTTACAAGGACGGCCAACCAACAGAGATTGCTGTACCAGCTCACCTTATCGAAAAGGCTCAAGAAATTCGGGAAATGACCGTAGAAGCCGCGGCTGAAGGTAGCGATGAATTGTTGGAAAAATATTTAGAAGGCGAAGAATTATCCTTAGAGGAAATTCGCCAAGGCTTGCGTGAAGGGATGATTAGTGGCCGTGTGTGCCCAATCATGTGTGGCAGTGCCACATCTCGTATTGGCCTAGATCAAGTATTGGATCGTATGATCCGTTACATGCCGGATGCAACTAAAAAAGTGATGACCGCAACTGATGCTGGAACCGGCGAACAATGTGTAGTACATGTAGATAAACCTTTAACTGCATTCGTATTTAAAACATTGTTAGACCCATTCGCAGGCAAACAAAGCTTTGTACGTATCTTCTCTGGTGAACTAAAAGAAGGCGATCGCCTCTTTGATGTAAATCAAGGCGTAGAAGAAAAATGGGGCAAGATGGTTACCCTTATTGGGAAGCAACAAATCCCTGTATCTGCCGCTAAAGCTGGCGATATCGTAGTGATACCGAAATTGGCAAATGCTAAGACTGGCGATACATTAACTGCTCCTGACTTTAAAGTGACATACGATGCTATCCGTTTCCCTCAACCTCTATACACAGTAGCATTAGAACCTGTGAAAAAAGGTGAGGAGGAAAAATTAGCTAGTGCTGTTCTAAAAGTGGCAGAAGAAGATCCTACTTGTGTAGTAGTGAAAAATGCTGAGGCCCGTCAACTACAAATCGATTGTATGGGCGAGGTTCATCTCGAGCATATCCTCAACAAAATGGATCGTAAATATGGCGTACAAGCTAAACTTGTGACTCCATATATTCCATACCGCGAAACTATCAAAGGCTCTGCTGAAACCGAGTCTAAATATAAAAAACAAAGTGGCGGTCATGGTCAATATGGTCACGTTAAGATTCAAGTGGACCCATTATATGATGGTACGGAATTTGCGTTCGTAGACAAAATCTTTGGTGGTGCTGTACCTAAACAATACATACCAGCAGTGGAAAAGGGTGCCAAAGAAACCCTAGATAAAGGCTTAATTGCGGGATATCCTATGATTGGCGTGCAAGTGACACTCTTGGATGGATCTTACCATAGCGTAGACTCCTCAGAGTTAGCATTTAAAGTAGCTACGTCACAGGCTATCAAGGATGTAATTCCTAAGGCGAAACCAGTCCTATTAGAACCAATCTATGAAGTTAACGTGTTTGCACCAGATGCTTTCATGGGCGACATCATGGGTGATTTGAATAGCCGTCGAGGTCGTGTATTAGGCATGGAACAAAGTGAAAGAACAGGTATTTCTGTTGTTAAAGCACAAGTACCATTGGCTGAAATGGCCGACTATGTAACTGCATTGCGCTCTATCACTCAAGGACAAGGCGTATTTAACCGTCAGTTCTATACTTATGAAGAGGTTCCACATAAGCAAGCGGAAGAAATTATCGCTGCTCGTAAGACTCAAGAATAAAGTAAGACCATGTCCACGTACTGTATCAAATACAGTTAGAATCACTACAACTGAATAGATAATTGCATATCGTAACAACTTAATAGCATAACAATTGACGTAAGTCATAAATTTGAATAGTATTTTACACGAGCCCTCCATATATGTAGCGTATGGAGGGCTTTTACTATATTTGAAATAGATTAGGATAGAGCTTAATCGATAACGGAGAATATTGGAACCTAATCACTGGTATATATAGATGCAGTGGAAATAGCAGTGGAAATAATAGAATTGCTAGTCCTTTATGTATATATGTGCTAACATTAAGATAATATAATTGCTTATGTATCGGGTGTTATTTCCATATATCGGGAAAGGATCGTATATGTTTTTTTCTAGCATTACTGCAGATTATACAAAAATGGGGTATCCTAAAGCTATCGTACGAGCTTTGGATTTCCTAAAAAATACAGATTTGAAAGCATTGTCAGGCGGCCGTCATGCCATTGAAGGGGACATGATGTACGCCAATGTAGACGATGTAGAAACAAAATTATTTGAAACTACAAAACCTGAGTCTCACCGCAATTATGTAGATATTCAATTCATGGTATGCGGCGAAGAAAATATGGGCTTTTTTGTAGATAAAGGCCTCGTAAAGCCTGTGGAGTCTCATCCAGATCGTGATTGTTATTTCTACCCAAACGAAGCTGTCGATGAAGGACAAATCCATTGCCCAGAAGGGTACTATACAGTATTCTTCCCATCTGATATCCATAGACCACTATTAGCTGTTAATGATAAGCCTATTAAAATCCGCAAGGTTGTTGTAAAAGTACATGTGGATCTCTTAGGCGAGTAATCCTATGAAGCGATATGAAATTATAGGTGTCTTACTAACCCTATTAGGTGCTGTTTTATGGGGCGTATCAGGTGCTTCAGTACAGTTCTTAAGTAACTTTAGGGATATGAACTTGGAATGGCTAGTCACCATGCGATTAATTACAGCAGGACTGTTGACTGTTATCTATGCATGGTTTAAATATGGTAATTCTATCTTCCATGTCTTTCGTAGTTTAAAAGATACAGCAGGCCTTATCGTTTTTGGCGTATTTGGCATGGCTTTATGCCAATATACATACTTTAAATCTATTGCTTTAGCAGGGGCTGGTATTGCGACGGTACTCCAATACTTGGCGCCATCAATGATTATTATTTATATGCTAACTCGTTATGGTAAAAGGCCCTCTAAAGGGGAAATTATTTCCGTTATACTGGCCTTGGTAGGTACGGTTTGTTTGATGGGGAATGATGGCTTTTCTATGGAGCGATTCCCATTGGCAGTGCTCGTATGGGGACTTCTATCTGCTGTAGGGGTCGCTGTATATAGTGTTTCTCCTGTAGATTTACTATATAAATATGGAACCTTGCCGATTGTAGGATTTGGTATGCTTCTCAGTGGTATTGTTGCCGCCATATTGTTCCATCAACCTAATTCGTATGCGATGTGGGATGTATGGACTATTATTGGTTGTTTCAATGTTGTCTTTCTTGGGACCATCGTATCCTTTAATGCTTACTTGGAAGGGGTTAAACGCATTGGCGCCGTTCCAGGATCCATCTTATCATCTATTGAACCGATTTCAGCAGCTTTCTTTGGATGGGCTTTGTTAGGCAACCAATTTAGTGCATTAGGGCTAATTGGGATGGCTATGATCATTGCTACTGTTATTATAATTGCTCTAGAAAAACGTACATAGTTTGAGGTCTCTTTGCTGGATATTGCGGTTTAGAGGCCTCTTTGTTATGATTGTACATAATGTGAAAGTAGTTGTTAGAGGAGGTTGTATGGAGGAAAAACAATGGAAAGGTATGAGCCTAGCCATTCTGGGAGCCTTGTTTTGGGGGCTTTCAGGCACATCTGTACAATTCCTTGAAAATGCAAAGCATATCAATGTGGAGTGGCTACTAGAAGCGCGTTTGCTCATAGCAGGTATATTGTCGATAGGCCTTGCCTATATAAGGGATGGTAAGCGTATTTTCTCTATCTTTAAAGAACCAAAGGATATAGGGAAATTATTAGTATTTGGTATTTTAGGTATTGCTTTAGCTCAGTACTCATACTTCAAGGCTATTGCCATTTCAGGCGTCGGTATTGCTACGGTCCTTCAATATGTTGCGCCTACGCTGATCATTATCTATTTATTTTTGAGATACTTTAAAAAGCCATCTGTACCAGAGCTTTTCTGTATTGTATTAGCCTTGGTGGGAACACTCTGTATCGTCATGCAAGAAGGGCTAGATATTTCGAACTTTAACGTGCTTGCTTTATTTTGGGGGCTTGTATCGGCATCCAGTATCTGTGTATATACATTGCAACCTATTGAGCTATTAAAGAAATATGGCACCACATCCATTGTGGGCTTTGCCATGTTTATTTGTGGTATTTTATCTTTAGCTATGTTTCAACAAGTAGAATCGGAAGCCCTCTGGGATGGCATGACCTGGTTAGGATTATTCGCCATCATCATACTTGGTACAGTCGTATCCTTTAATGCTTATATGGAAGGGGTTAGACTCATTGGTGCTATACAAGGCTCTATACTTTCATCATTAGAACCAATCTCAGCAGCGATCTTTGGATGGGTATTGCTAGGGAATCATTTTACGCTGGTCGGTATTTTTGGCATGATTTGCATCATTGCAACCGTATTCATTATCGCCTGGGATCGACAACGTCAAATTAAACGAGAAGTACTAAAAAAATTAAATAAAGAGGAAATTGTGTGATCTGCGTATGTATGCTCTTTTATTTCTAAAAATATCAATATAAGTTATAATAGATACAAGAATTATTATTGATGTATATAGAAATTTATAATTCTGTATACATAATCTTATTGGTTGACTATTTAATTAGCTATTTGTGTAGCTCTTAATATAGTTGAAATATAGGTATCTATTGTATTTTAGGAGGTAAGTATGTCTGTAAAAGATTTCGTACAACAACGCCGCGATGATTTTATCTCTATGCGTCGAGATTTTCATATGTATCCAGAGCCAGCTTGGCTCGAATATCGTTCTGCCGCTAAAGTAGCTGAAAAGCTAATTGCCTTGGGTTATGATGTGGCACTCGGTGCAGAAGTGCTTGATTTAGATTCTCGTATGGGCTTGCCGAGCGAGGATGTTATGAAAGCAGCCATGGCTCGTGCTATGGATGAAGGTGCTGATCCTGAACTAGTAGAGAAGATGGGCTATGGTAAAACAGCTATTGTGGCAACTATGAAGTTTAGTGATGATGGTCCTGTAGTAGCGTTCCGTGCAGATATGGATTCCAATGATGTAATCGAATCTAAAGCATCTAACCATATTCCTGCTAAGGCTGGTTTCCGTTCTCGCCATGAGAAGGCTATGCATGCGTGTGGTCATGATACACATATGACAATGGGCCTTGGTCTTGCCGAATATATTGCTACACATAAGGATGGCTTGAAGGGTACTATTAAACTTATCTTCCAACCAGCAGAAGAAGGCGTGCGTGGTGCTAAAGCGATGGTAGAGGCTGGCGTAGTAGATGATGTTGACTTGATGTTCGGTATGCATATCGGATTTAATGAACAGTTATCTAATTGCTTTGCTTGTAGTGATCATGGCTTTTTAGCGACTACAAAACTTGATGCTGTATTCCATGGCTATTCTTCCCATGCAGGTGGTTCTCCAGAAAAGGCTCAAAATGCCATGCTTGCAGGCTGTACAGCTGTTATTAACTTACAAGCCATTGCTCGCCATAGTGGGGGTGCATCTCGCATGAATGTAGGCGTTTTTGAAAGTGGTACAGGTCGCAATGTTACTCCTGATGTAGCAACACTTAAATTAGAAACTCGTGGTGCTACTACAGAGATTAATGATTATATGATTGAACGCACTAAGACCATTATTAAAGGTGCTGCAGAAATGCATGATTGTACCTTTGAAATTACAAAACAAGGTGAAACTCCTGCAGGCCGTATTAGCGATGATTTAGCTCGCGAAGTACAATCTATCATTGAACCATTAGGTATTTTCAAAGAAGTACCGTTCGATTATAGCGGTGGCGGTAGTGAAGACTGTGCGTATTTCTTAAATCGTGTTATTGATCGTGGTGGTCGAGCAACCTATATGGTATTGGGCTCAGCTATTAAAGCACCTCATCATAATCCATTATTCGATATTGATGAAGAAGACATGCTAAATGGCATTATTGCGTTAGGTACAATTGCTACTCACTATTTAAAATAGGCTATATTGATTGAGATATTGCGATGTATATATCCAAACTATAGATGCATAACTATATAGATGTATAACTATATAGTTATGCATAGAAATATGTATAGTGGGCTATAAGTTAGATGTAATATGAGTATTAGATTGTGGGGAGTTATATGATTCAACGAGAGCGTTTAGCTAAGGACTTTGATTCTATGGCACAGTTGACTGCACCTGGTGAAGGTATTAATCGTCTAGCTTTCACCGATTCTGATTGGGAAGGTCGCCAATATATTATTGATTGTATGACTGATGCGGGTCTAACTGTAGAGATAGACGATTTTGGAAATGTGCTAGGCTATAAGGTAGGTAAGAATCCTGATTTACCGGTTGTCATGGTTGGTTCTCATACGGACAGCGTACCTAATGGAGGCAATTATGATGGTGTTGTGGGTGTATTATCTGCTATCGAAGCGGTTCGCAGTATGACTGATGATGGTTTTGAACATGACCATACTATTGCAGTAGTAGACTTTATGTGTGAAGAGTCTAGCCGCTTTGGAGCAGCCACATTGGGTAGTAAAGCTATGCGCGGTGAATTGACATTGCAAGATTTACATCGCTTAGTAGATAAACAAGGCATTTCCTTGTATGACGCATTAAAAGAGCGTAATTTAAATCCAGATGCTATTGAGCATATGGAATATAAGCGACCTGTAAAGTCTTTCACAGAAATTCATATTGAACAAGGTAAAGTGTTAGAGCACGAAGCTAAACCCATCGGCATTGTAACAGGGATTGCCGCACCAGAGCGGTTCTATGTAACCATCCGTGGCAATGCGGATCATAGTGGAGCCACACCAATGAACTTGCGTCATGATGCGCTCTGTGGGGCTTCAAAAATTATCCTCGGTATAGAGGAGATTGCATCCATGCAAGAAGAGCCTCCAGTAGTGGGTACAGTCGGTGTAGTAGAGGTTGTGCCAGGAGCGATGAACGTTATTCCTGGGGCTGTTAAACTGGGCGTAGATATTCGCAGTATTTCTAAGGTGGCCCGAGATTCTGTAGTTACCCTCATTAAGGAATTTATTGATGTTATTGCAGAGAAACGAGGCTTATCCTATACGATTGAGCTTGTTGCACAAGATCATCCGGTGGCGATGCATCCTGTGATGATTCGCGAAATTGAAGAGGCTGTTAAGTCTGTAGGCGTAGACCATATGACTATGCCAAGCGGTGCTGGTCATGATGCCATGCATTGGGCTGATGTAGTTCCTACAGGGATGATTTTTATTCCATGCCGCGAAGGTATCAGCCATAATCCGGCTGAATTTGCAGATATGGATGACATCGTTACGGGAGCTAAGATATTAGATACTGTGCTAAGAAAGCTTAGCTTAGAAAGTACTAAACTTAACTAGATTGAGTACTATAGAATATTTGATGTAGATATAATTTAGTTAGATCTGTGTTAACTAGCTAAGATATCATTTTTTACGTGGTTAGAAGGGTGTATTCCGTAATAGAATGGCAAAGAATACTTGCTATTGGTAGGGAATACATGGATTGGAGAGATTATGGTTATTGCTGGTATTGTTATCGTAGTGGCGACGTTTATCGCCATTATTAAACAGTTTGAAACACGGCTCGTGTTGTTATTATCGGGCTTGTTAATGTGCTTTATTGGTGGGCAGTTTAGTGCTGGTACGACAGCCTTTGTAAAAGAGCTTACAAATCCAGGGCTTGTACCAACCATTTGTACAGTGCTTGGTTTTAGTTATGTTATGGAGTATACAAAATGTACAGAGCACATGGTATATTTCATCTCTGCAGGCCTAAAAAAAATGACTAAAATCATCATTCCTGGTGCTGTTATTATTACGTTCTTGATTAACATTGCGTTACCTACAGCGGCAGGCTGTGCAGCTGCAGTAGGTGCTCTATTAATTCCTGCACTTATTCGCTCCGGTGTGCATCCAGCAATGGCAGGCTCTGCTATTTTCCTAGGTACATGGGGAAGTGCATTGAGCCCAGGTCTTATGTTTAACCCACAAGTAGCACAACTCGCCGGTGAAGACGTAATGACCGTTATTGCGAGCTTCTCTATGCAAGCTATTATTGGCATTGTCGTAGCAGCTATTTTGCTCAATATCGTAGCTATCGTTAAGAAAGAGCATACAGGATATGTATTGAAAGATGCTAACGAAGAAGAAGGTAAAGAATTTAAAGTAAATTATTTATATGCTATCATCCCAATTATTCCGCTTGTATTACTCGTACTCGGTAGTAAACAAGTAGCAGTGATTCCTGAAATTTCTGTTCCTGTATCTATGCTCATTGGTACAGCTATCGGTATTATTGCCGTACGTCCGAATGTAACGGAAGCAGTTAAGAAATTCTTCCGCGGTACTGGCGATGGCATGTGTGATGTAGTAGGTCTTATGGCTGCTGCTGCAGCCTTTACAGCTGGTATGCAATATATCGGCCTTACAAGTGCACTCATTGATGGCATGAAGAACTCTCAACAAATCGCTCAAATTGGTGCAGCCTTTGGTCCATTCTTATTAGCTGTTATCTCTGGTTCTGGTAATGCAGCAGCCCTTGCATTTAACGGAGCTGTTACACCGCATGCGGCAGACTTTGGCTATGGCATTATGCAACTCGGCTCCATGGCCCAATTGGGTGCTGGCATCGGCCGTAGCATGAGTCCAGTAGCAGGTGCAGGTATCATCATTGCCGGTCTTGCAGGTATTAACCCTATGGAAATGGCAAAACGTAATGCGGTACCATGTATTATTGCTACAGTAGTGATTATGCTATTGTTATTATAATTATAATTAGATGAAAGTAGTTGTGCAGTTGTAATGCTATAAAGCGCATCTGCTCAACGACCTTAAATTTAAAATTCACAAGAAAAGAACCCTATTGTGATCAAAATCATGATAGGGTTCTTTTTATATATCTTTATATTATTTAAGTTTGAAGCCAATCCAGAGAGCGGAAATAATAAATAAGCCACCGCTAACCCAGAATAGGGTAGTAAAGCCTAGCCATGCCATAAGGCTAGCACCGCCAACAGACCCTAAGAAATAACCAAAAAACAAACAAGATTGATTATAGGAAAATACTTGGCCTGTAAATTCTCGAGGCGTTTTTGACGAGAGGTAAGTGTTTAAGGCAGGCAACATGCCACCTAAACCAAAACCTTGTAGGAACCTGATTATTGCAAGTTGATATACATCAGAAACATAGGCTTGAGGAATATTTAGAATCCCTACATAAATAAGAGATACTACTAATACTTTACGTGGCCCGATCTTGTCGACTAATTTACCAAGTGGAGAACTACTCATAAGTTGAGCAATACCCATAGCGGAGAATACAGCGCCTGCAATAAATGCTAGATTTTCTGTATCACTAGGAACGATTCCCTTAATATATACAGAGATAACAGGTTGTAAGGACATGATGCATATTGCATAGATAAAGGACGCTACACATAATGCGACAATACTATTAAATTCCGGTATTTGCTCTTTCAACTTACGGAGGGAAAGTTTTTCAGGATTCGGTTGTGGTACATAATTTTCATGGATGAATATAGTAGCCAGCACACCAGCTAAACCCATGAGCGCACCGACGATGATGAAGTCATTACGAATGCCTACTGTATCTGCAATATATCCACCTAATAAAGGCCCTATTAGTGAACCAGCAAGGTTGGCAGAAGCTAGTAAACCTAAAGCCCAACCAGTTCGTTCAATAGGTGATTCTGAAGCTATTAATGTAATTGATGCCGAGTAAAAGCCACTTACTAGACCTTGGACGAGCCGGATTAAAACAACCCCTTCGGGTGTAGTTTGAAAAGCAATTAATATATTACATAATGCCATGCCAAAGCTAGATCGTATTAATGTAATTTTGCGACCTTTTTTGTCCGCCACACGCCCCCAAAATGGTGCTGCTAAGCAAACGATTATATAGGTTGCGCCAGTGGCTAACCCAGACCATAAGGACATAGCTTCTGGAGTTTGCACGCCTAAATCATGAAAGTATAAAGGCAGAATTGGAGCTAACTGGCTTACACCAAAGGCTGTACAAAATACACAGACTAAACTGATGTACACCGTTCGTTTCCACGTTTCCAACGTATCCCTCCTTTCTTAGTTTTAGTACGTTCTTAATAAAATAATACCCTTATTTCTTTTTAATTTCATCCCAATCGCTTAAGTCAGGAAGCTTATTGCTAGTTATAGATTCCTGAATCCAGTAGTTGATGGAGGTTAAGTTGCAAGATTCTCGTTCAAAGCCATATACGATGTCGTCCTCTGTGTCGTCTTCTATAGTGATATAGAGGCTAATGTGTAAGTTTTTACCTTTTCCACGCTCGATGAAGTAGCTAATACCTGGATCGTCGAGGTTAGATGGGCGAACCGCCATGATATCATACTTGCCATTGGCTACGCCTTCTAAGGCATCCTTAATCATTTGATTGGAAAGTTCATATTGATTGAGGTAGAAGATATCGTTGTCGCAAGTTAATACATA
Source organism: Veillonella sp. Ser01 (assembly GCF_053850375.1). NCBI lineage: Bacteria > Bacillati > Bacillota > Negativicutes > Veillonellales > Veillonellaceae > Veillonella > Veillonella sp. Ser01. The sequence continues at coordinate 83,827 of NZ_JBSPUA010000003.1, forward strand.
TTCCCGTGGAGGCGTAGTATTTTTGTACTGTTTCTCCCAACTTTCATCAATAATAGGCAATGTAGCATGATCATAGAACTCTTTAATTAAAGCGAGGCCCTCAGGAATGGACATTTCTTTAAAGTATCTGATTTCATATACTGTAGGCTCCGACTTTTCATCTCGTTCATCAGTAGCCTCAAGGTAGCCGTATAGATAGATTGTACAAGAGTTTTTATCTTCATTGTGGAACATAACGATACTGTACACATCGTAAATGACGTTTTCTATGGATTGACGATTATCGTAGATGATAAAGCTGAGATATTTTTGTGTATCCCATTCCCGTTGAATGAAATTCCAGTCGTATTTATTGGTGCGCCAACCAGTAGTAGAGTCCTCGAAGATTTCTAATACATCAACAGAGTTTTGAGGCCATGCAGGTGGCATAGGATTACACGTTGTAGAAGATTGCTTTATGCCTTCTTTGTACTGATAGTGTCCATTAACGAGTTCAAAGGCTTCTAATCGCTCAGACGCTTCGTCAGGAATTACCAGCGGCTCACCAGTACTTAACCAATTATCATTTCTTGTGTTAATACGTCTGATGCTTTCACGAGCATGCTCGTAGAACGTAACGGCTTGGTCTAAATCAGGTTCTTTTGTAATGGCACCAATTTCGTAGCAATAGCCGGCTGCCAGTTGCCATAGATGGTCAGCATAGTCATAACTACCGTATCTATCGTGACATTTGCTAGCCTGATTAACGCACTCTATGGCGGTTCTTATGGCAGGGCTATTACCTTTTTTGAAAGTAAATACATAAGCGAGATATGGCCAGATAGCATCGAGAGTGTAAATAGCTGGTTGTTGCAATAAGTGAGCAATGCGCGACCAGTCTTGGGACTGACCATCGATGTTCAAGGTGCGAATAATGATGGCTTGCATGGTAACATAAGCGTGGTCGTCAAAGTCTAAATAATCTGGGCTTATAGCAGCGCGCTCGTAATATCTGAGGGCCTTTTGAATATCCTGAGGGATTCTTTTGTTAGACTCACGTGGTTTTGCATAGTACTCGGCAGCTTCACGCAAACACATACCATTATTCATGGCGGCGCCGCGCTCAAAATATTCAAGCGCTCGTTCATGCTCCCCACGTGATTTACAAATATCACCTGCTAAATACATCATGAGTGGCAAACCTGCTTTAGCAGCTTCAAAAATGACTTGTTCTTCCATTTTCTTATTGCCTTGTTCTACATAGGTAATGCGCAAGTTGCGGTATGCAATAACAAGGCCTGCCTCGGCAGATTTACGCAACCATTGCTGAGCAATAGCAGTTACTTTATTGGCCAATCTACGTTGATCTGCTTGTACAAATAAGCCCTTTAAAAAACGGGCAAAGCCAGATGGTTCACCTTCATTAGCCACCTTTTTAGCCGATGGTAAGATGTGATAATCCCCCCATTGATATACATTGGCAATGGCGTAGGCACAGTAAGAACAACCCTTTTGGGCACCCTCATAAACGCGCTGGAATGCTTCGTCCTTCGTCATAGGCAACTCTTTTTCAATGGTTGGTGTAAGGGCACCAGAGGTACGCATAGCTTGTAAAATAGCGATGGCACTGCCTTTGCGAATAGCCGTATGTAAATAACTATATGCCTTTGAGTCATCCTCAGGAAAGCCTGCCTCAATCCACGTGAACTGAGGGCCAGAATAGACGCGCGCCAAAATAGCGTACACATCGCCAATACCAGGAATCGTTTGGCCTTCCTCGTCTAATTTCACAAGGGTCTCAAGCTCAGCCTTGCCCTCCCAAGCGATATCTTTATTACATTGATGGAATATTTTATTGAAAGACTGCTGTATTTGATCAGTAAAATAAAAACTCATTCTCTCTCCTTCGCATAATAATCAGTAGAAGCTGATAACATATGTAATTTCAGTATACTATTAGTGTTTAGGGGAAAACAATATAAATTATCCATTGCTTAAGGAATAATATATTCAATTTTAATTATTTATATTAGAATAGATAGAAAACTGGGTGTGATATAACAATAAAAGGGATGAATATGAGAAATGTTAATTTTGATATGATGATTGCAGCCTTAGTTATGTTGATTCTTAATTGTAGAGGGTATTATAAGTATGTTATGGGCAAGCAACTTTCTGAGCGTGAAGCAGCTAGGAGAGAATTTATGCTATTTCCCAATTTATATAAATGGGTCTGTATATGTAGTTCTTTATTGATTATTGTTGCATTTACTTATTATTGTATTGAAGGTTTAACGGAAATTTCGTTTAGATTTATGATGATTGCTGGCATTTCTTTTGTTGTAAGTCGAATACTACAGATTGCTCAAAAGAAAGTATCTAAAGACTACAAGAATAGTCTTATTGTGATAGTATTTTTGAGCTTTATATTATTATTGTTTATCTATATGTTTTTGTATTGATTATGTTTACATAGCTTTAATTTGTAGATATCCTTCGGTATGAGAGAGAAGAGAGATTTATTTTAATGTGGTTAGATAATGAACTTTCACTATTTAAACAAAATATAGAAATGCAGCGAGTGAATCAACGTATAGGCCGATTGGCATTTTTATGGGCTGTACTTGGTTTAATAGGAAGTAAATTTTTAGCGTACCTTCTATTTGTGGTATTGATAGGATTTATTCAAGATGGTTTGTTTCAAGGCAGTACATATTTGTCATATATTTATTTTGGATGTTTGCAGATTATACATATAGTAGTAACTATTTTTTTACTTAAACGTAGATTGAATGACAGTGGTTCATCCTGGTGGTATATGATTTTAGTACCCATAGCATACCTAAGTTTGTGGGTATATTGGGGTATGAGTTTTAGTTTGGAATCTATATCCGAAACCTTTATAAATGCAGGCTTTCATTGGGACGGATTTTTCTGGCAGTATTTTATCTTGGCTTGCTTTGCGTTGCCACTTAGTGTGCCAGATTCTAATAAGTATGGTTTAGATGAAGGACGAGATAGATATAATAACTATATTATTGCCTATACTCGAAGTTCCACGATTACTAAAGCTACAAATAATAGTAAATTTGACTATATTTGTAGCTGTATATGGGATGTTTTATTTGCTAAGTCATTTGATATTAAAGGAAGAGCTTCCGTATCAGCTTTTTGGGTTGGTCTCATAGGAACTCGTCTTTTCATGGATATCATTATGAATATGGTTATAGCCGTAGTATCGTTAATTGTTCAGCTTGGTATACCTCTTTATATACCACGTTGGGGATTTATGTATATCCTGATATGGCCAGCTATAGCAATGATTACATTAGGCATACGTAGACTTCATGATTCCCTATTAAGTGGGTTATGGATTATTGGTCTTTTCGTTCCGTATATTAATATTTTTGTTAGCTATCATCTTTTGTTTAAAAGATCTTGGCATATTGAAAGTTAAGATTCTCCTTGACTTTCATTCTATAGAAACATTATAATCAGATTATAATTTTATACTCGCCTAAAAGAAACCGATGAGGTGGAGATAAAAATAGGAAATGCACTCACAGAGAGCGGGATTAGCTGAGAACCCGTAGTATGCAGCTTATTAAATGGACCACCGAGGGCGCATGGAACAGAATGAACTTTCATTCCTAGTATGGTGCGACGTCACACGAGCGTTAGTCGTGAGGGATATGTTAGTATCCTGCGAAAGGGGAATGCGTTGCATTCAAACAAGGTGGTACCGCGATTTATAGCATAATACAAGTATTTTCTAATAATTGTATAAGAATAGAACTATAGACTCGTCCTTGACGTTATATTGTCATGGGCGAGTTTTTTTATTGGCATCGCCAGATGGAGGTTCTCATGATTTTCCCTAGTCTTGACAGTGTGAAAGCTATCGCACCAGGCTACGATATCGTGCCTGTATATATGGAAATTTTATCCGACGTACGCACACCGATTAGTGTGTTGAAAGCATTAAAACAAGTGAGCAGTCATACGTACTTGCTTGAAAGTGCGGATAATAGTAATCATTGGGGCCGTTACTCCTTCTTGGGCTACGATCCTAAGATTGAGCTCTTCTGCAAAAACCATACAATGACTATCAAAGACGGTACAACACGTACTTTTGAATGCTCTGACCCAGCTGCAGAAATTCGCAATATTTTGAGCCAATATAAAAGCCCTCGTTTGGAAGAGTTACCAACCTTTACAGGTGGCTTTGTAGGCTACTTTGCTTGTGAATACATTCGCTACATCGAGCCAACTCTCGATTTCCCAACGCCAGATGATGACTCTGCTATGGTCAACGATGTAGACCTTATGCTCTTTGATAAAGTAATCGCTTTTGACCACTATAAAAATAAAATCTATTTGATTGCTAACATCAGTACAAACGATTTAGAACGGAACTACAACAAGGCTGAGCTTGAGTTGAAAGCATTAGCTGATCTCGTAGTAAACGGCAAAGAGGCTAATATTCCAAAAGGCATTCTTAAAACTGAGTTTACCTCTGAGTTTACAAAGGATGAGTTTGAAGCAGTTGTTAAAAAAACACAACATTATATCAAGGAAGGGGATATCTTCCAATGTGTTGTATCTAATCGCCGCGAAGCTGAGTTTGATGGTAGCTTGTTAAATGCATACCGCGTATTGCGTACATTGAACCCATCTCCATATATGTTCTACTTATCTGGTGGTGATGTAGAGCTTACAGGTGCCTCTCCAGAAACATTGGTAAAACTAACAGATGGTAAAATGTACACCTTCCCAATTGCAGGCACTATGCGCCGCGGTAAAAACGAAGCAGAAGACCTCGCTATTGAGGAAAAACTCATTAATGACGAAAAAGAGTTGGCTGAACATAACATGCTCGTTGACCTTGGTCGTAATGATTTAGGTAAGATTGCTAAATTCGGCTCTGTAAAAGTTGAAGCGTTACACATGTTACAACGCTTCTCTCATGTAATCCATATTACATCTACTGTAAGCGGTGATATTCAAGATGGAAAAGATGCCCTCGATGCCATCGGTGCTACATTGCCAGCAGGTACATTGTCTGGGGCTCCTAAGATTCGTGCTATCGAGATTTTACACGAACTTGAAAAAAGCCCACGCGGCGTATACGGTGGTGCCGTAGGTTACATCGATTTCTCCGGTAACATGGACGTATGTATCGGCATCCGCATGGCCATGAATAAAGGCGGCAAGGTCTATGTTCGAGCTGGTGCTGGTATCGTTCGCGATAGCGTGCCTGCCAGTGAATACAACGAAACCTTAATCAAAGGCCAATCCATGATTTCCGCAATTACAGATGCACAGGAGGTAGAATAATGGTACTCCTTATAGATAATTACGATAGCTTCTCCTTTAATTTATACCAATTAGTAGGCTCTATCGATCCAGATATTAAAGTCATCCGCAGCGATGAATTAACAGTTGAAGAAATCCGCGCTTTGAAACCAGACTATGTGATACTTTCACCAGGACCTGGCAGACCGGCTGATGCGGGCGTATACGAAGACCTATTGCGCGAATGCAAAGGTGAATTCCCAATCCTTGGCGTATGCCTCGGTCACCAAGCCATCGGCGAAGTATTCGGCGGCACCGTATCTTACGCAAAACAAGTTATGCACGGCAAACAAAGCGTAGCCAAACAAGTACACCCATCCAAAATCCTTAAAGATGTACCTGAACAATTCGAAGTAGCACGCTACCACTCCTTGGCAATTATTGACGAAACCATGCCAAGCGAACTCATCGTTACATCCATTACCGACGACGGCGAAGTAATGAGCGTAGAACACAAAGACTACCCAATCTACGGCGTGCAATTCCATCCGGAATCCATCATGACACCGAACGGGGAACAAATGATTCGCAATTTCTTAGAAAAATAACCTACACCCCAATTTATGTATCGAGGGGCTATTTATAAGGCCTAGAACGATGGGGCAGAAATAAGGTCTCTCGGAACTCCGAGTGGCTACCGCCCCACTACGTGGGGCCGCCAAGTCGTTCCTTAAGACCTTATTTCCTGCCAACTCAACCTTGGTAATACCTACTTAATAGCCCCTCTATAATACATAGATCGAACAATAGCCATATTTTCTAAAGAAATATGCGAATCAGGACCCCTAATCTAAGAAGAAGTGGTGCATAGCGCCACCATTCCCATTCCCTATAAAGAAATGACCAGTGCATTACTCCATATAATGCGCAGGATCATTTAATATATATTGAATTGTTGTTCATTTTTATATTGGTTATGAATGTGGGTAGGGCATATAAATGATTAAATGTCATAGTGTTTATGTGAGTTCACGGGGTTCTAGGCCCGACTTTGGCCCTGCGAAGGCCGTAGGCCGAAGTCAGACCCGGCCAGTGGAGGGCATAGGTCCACGTGAATCACATGTAATATGAATGCAAATATATGCCCTACCATCGCATTGAATACAATAAAAATGAACAACAAGTAAGGAGATATAAATGATTAAAGACGCATTATATGCAGTAACGCACGGTCAAGATTTATCCTACGACCTTGCTAAAGATACAATGAACAAGATTATGAGCGGTGACGTACCCGAGGTGCCTATGGCAGGTTTCTTGTGTGCTCTTGCAGCAAAAGGCCCTACTGTAGATGAGGTTACGGCTTTTGCTGAGGTTATGCGCGAGAAGGCTGGTTCTGTGCCTCATGAAGGTACTGTTGTAGAAATCGTAGGTACTGGCGGTGATGAAGCGAATACATTCAACATTTCTACTACGTCTGGTTTTATCATTTCTGCAGCAGGTATTCCTGTAGCAAAACATGGTAACCGCAGTGTATCCAGTAAATGTGGCGCTGCTGATTTAATCGAAGCCTTAGGCGCTAAATTAGAGCTTAATGGTGAACAAAACGAGGCGGTTCTCAATAAAGCAAATATGTGCTTCATGTTTGCTCCTGTATATCACCAAGCTATGAAATATGCAGGTCCTGTACGTAAGGCATTGGGCGTTCGTACGGTATTCAACATCCTTGGACCGTTGGCAAACCCTGCAGGTGCTACTGTAGAATTAATGGGCGTGTACGATAAATCTTTAGTAGAACCATTGGCTCGCGTATTGGCTAACCTCGGCGTGAAACGCGGTGCTGTGGTACACGGCTTCGATGGCCTTGATGAAATTACGGCTACCAATAAAACGTACGTATGCGAAATTAATAATGGTACTTTCACAAGCTACGAATTAGATCCTAAGGAATATGGTTTCGAATACGCTGATAAAACTGAGCTCGAAGGTGGCGATGCTACGGTAAACGCTAAGATTACTCGTCGCGTTCTCGGTGGTGAGCAAGGTGGCAAACGCACTGCCGTTGTTCTTAATGCAGGCATGGCGATTTACCTTGCAAAAGATGGCATTACATTAGCAGAGGGCATTGAAGAGGCGAAAAACATGATTGACTCTGGCAAGGCTCTTGCCACAATGGAACAGTTTGTGAAAGCAACACAAGAGGTATAACCATTGATTTTAGATAGAATTGTAGAGGCTACCAAAATTCGAGTAGCCCAAGAAAAACAGGTGGAAACGCCTGAGGCTGTAAAAGCAGTGGCTTTGGCGTTACCATCTGATACAGGATTTCCTTTTGAAGCAGCCCTTCGTCAGCAAGACTTTAACTTCATTTGCGAAGTAAAGAAGGCGTCTCCGTCTAAGGGCATCATTGCTGAGCACTTTCCCTATTTAGACATCGCTAAAGAATATGAAGTAGCAGGCGCTGCGGCTATCTCTGTATTGACTGAGCCAGATTTCTTCAAAGGTGATAAAAAATATCTCCAAGAAATTGCAAGCACTGTAAAAATCCCTGTACTTCGCAAGGACTTCATTATCGATGAATACCAAATTTACCAAGCGAAGGTGTGGGGCGCTAGCGCGATTCTCTTGATTTGTGCATGTTTAGATGTGCCTACGTTAACAAGATTCCGTGAGTTAGCCGATTCTCTTGGTTTGTCTTCCTTAGTAGAGGCTCATGACGAGCATGAGGTGCAAATGGCTATCGATTGTGGTGCCCGTATCATTGGCGTTAACAACCGCAATTTGAAAGACTTCACGGTGGACGTACAAAACAGCGTACGCTTACGCAATCTCGTAGAAGATGATGTAATTTTCGTATCTGAAAGCGGCCTTGAAACGCCAGAGGATATACAAGTGTTGCGGGATAATAATATCGGTGTCGCCTTGATGGGAGAAACCTTTATGCGTTCCCCTAATAAGGTTGAGAAATTGGCATATCTCTATGGTCCAACCTACTACACACCAAAAATTAAGATGTGTGGTATCTCTAAGGTAGAAACAATTCCTGCTATAGTCGATGCAAAGCCTGACTATATGGGTCTTGTATTTGCACCGAGCAAACGACAAGTCACTGTAGAGCAAGCTAAGACATTAGTGGACGAGCTCCATAAGCAATACGAAAAAATATATGGTGAAGCTACAGCACCAATGAATACTGGTACAGCACAAGACAGTCAGGACAATGAGGAATTTGTCCAAGGAAACTCTAATTTTGAGAAGATTAAAACAGTAGGTGTATTCGTCAACGAAACAGTAGAAAACCTACTTAAGATTGCTGAGGAAGTCAAACTCGATGTGATTCAACTTCATGGCGATGAAGATGAGTCTTTCATCCAAACACTAAAAGAACAGTCTAATGTAGAGGTTTGGAAAGCTGTTCAAGTCCGTAGTGCGGCAGATGCAGAAAAATGGATTGATAGTAGTGCGGATATGCTTTTATTTGATGCATACCACAAAGAAGAGCGGGGCGGTACAGGCGAAGTATTCGACTGGTCCTCGTTAGATGAGTTTGAACGACCATTTATGCTCGCAGGCGGCATCGATAGTACCAATGTGGCCCGTGCGATTCGTACGGTTCGCCCTTATGGCATCGATATTAGCAGCGGCATTGAAACAGAAGGCGTGAAAGACAATGAAAAGATTAAAGCTTTCACCCACATCGTAAGAACAATAGCCCTGTCATAACATGGCACATTAGCAGGAATGATAGATAGAAAGGTAAGTTATATGAGTGAACAAAGACATGGTTATTTTGGTTCCTTTGGTGGCCAATTTATGCCAGAAACATTGATGAATGCAGTCATCGAATTGGAAGAGGCGTATAACAAGTACAAAGATGATCCTGATTTCGTACGCGAACTTGAGGATTTACATAAAAAATATACAGGCCGTCCATCCCTTTTATACTATGCAGAACGCATGACAAAGGACCTTGGGGGCGCTAAAATCTATTTAAAACGGGAAGATTTGAACCATACTGGTTCCCACAAGTTGAACAACGTAATTGGTCAAATGTTATTGGCAAAACGTATGGGTAAAACGCGCGTTATTGCTGAAACTGGTGCAGGTCAACATGGCGTGGCAACAGCTACTATCGCTGCGTTGATGGGCATGGAATGTGAAGTATACATGGGTGCAGAGGACTGTGAACGTCAAGCACTTAACGTATATCGCATGGAATTATTGGGCGCTAAGGTACATCCTGTAACAACTGGTACAAGTACATTAAAAGATGCTGTTTCTGAAGCGATGCGCGAATGGACAAACCGCATGTCTGATACACACTATGTATTGGGTTCTGTTATGGGCGCGCATCCATTCCCGATGATCGTTCGTGATTTCCAATCTATCATTAGCCGTGAAGCGCGTGAGCAAATCCTTGAAGCAGAAGGCAAATTGCCAACAGCGGTTATGGCTTGCGTAGGCGGTGGCTCCAATGCGATGGGCATGTTCTATCACTTCATTCCTGATGAAGGGGTTCGCCTCATCGGTTGTGAAGCGGCAGGTCGTGGTGTTGATACAGAGGAACATGCAGCAACAATCGCAAAAGGTTCTGTTGGTATCTTCCATGGCATGAAATCCTATTTCTGCCAAGACGAAGACGGCCAAATTGCACCAGTATATTCTATCTCCGCAGGCCTTGATTACCCTGGCATCGGACCTGAACATGCGTACTTGCACGATAGTGGCCGTGCAGAATACGTGCCTGTAACGGACGATGAAGCAGTAGATGCTTTCGAATATTTGTCTCGATTAGAAGGCATTATTCCAGCTATCGAGAGTGCTCACGCAGTGGCGCATGCGCGTAAAATCGCTCCTACTATGAGCAAGGACGATATTATTATTATTTGTTTATCTGGTCGTGGCGACAAAGACGTAGCGGCTATGGCGAAATACAGAGGGGTCGATCTTCATGAGTAAAATTAAAGACGCTTTCACAAAGGGCAAGGCATTCATCCCGTTCATTAGTGCTGGCGACCACGGTATTGAAAATACAGAACGTTATATTCGTATCATGGTGAAAGCCGGTGCCGACATGGTAGAAATTGGTATTCCGTTCTCTGATCCAACAGCGGAAGGTCCAGTTATCCAAGAGGCAAGCACGCGGGCTCTATCTACAGGTGTAAAAATTCACGATATCTTTGATATGGTGCGTCGTTTACGTACTGGCGAAGATGCAGTGACAGTACCACTCGTATTCATGACCTACTTGAATCCTATTTATGTATTCGGTCGTGAAAAATTCTTTACCCTCTGCGAAGAGGTTGGCATTTCTGGCGTTATTGTGCCTGATATGCCATTTGAAGAAAAAGGTGAACTCGCTAGTGTAGCTAATAAACACGGCGTTGAAGTGGTATCCTTGATCGCTCCAACATCTGAAAACCGCATCGAAATGATCGCAAAAGATGCAGAAGGCTTTGTGTACTGCGTATCCTCCCTCGGTGTTACAGGCATGCGTAGCGAAATCAAGACAGATATTAAATCCATCGTTGAGACGATTCGCAAATATACAGATATTCCTGTAGCTGTTGGTTTCGGTATTTCTAAGCCAGAACAAGCGGAAGCAATGGCTCGCGTATCTGACGGTGCTATCGTTGGCTCTGCTATCGTTAAAATCGTTGCAGAACACGGTGAACATGCTGACCAAGCGTTATTTGACTACGTACAATCCATGAAACAAGCGGTACAAAAAGCTAACGCATAATAAAATAGATAATACAATACATACTAAAAAGGACGTTATACATGTGGTATAACGTCCTTTTTAGGTTAGTTAGTTTAGTTATGTGTTATATGACTGGATAACCAGTTATGAAAGGGGAATGATTAGCCATTTGTAGATTCGGAACGTTGATGTTGTTCGCTGCGTTTAGCAGTGGCATTTTTATCATGTTTTTCACGTTCAGATACTCTGTGTTTTTTATATTTCTTTTGGTCCGGTTTGAACCATGGATGAGCACTGCTATCTACAGTACCATCATCGTTCTTTTCCATGCGATGGTTTTCACCGATTTTGAAGTGGTAATCTTTAGCTTGCGCTACATTGGCACCAATACCGACTGTTAAGAATGCTGCCAAGCTGGCCATAGCTACTACTTTAGTCAATTTAGCGTTCATAAGTATTATCTCCTATACAAACTTAATTGCACGAATTTTAGTTGTAAAAAATATATTATTAGTATAGGTAAAATTAATGAAGAAAAAATGAAATGTAAGCCTTGGTAAAGCATAGTATAATAGTTATAGCTAAGTTTGTATAATATCTTAATATAGTAGGAGTTTTATGAAACAGAGAGTATATGAAATCCTCTATCGCGAGCTAGTAGAAAACTATGCAAATGGTAAAGGACGAACAACGACAGCCGATTTTTGGCTTACCATAAGCGCTATGACCTTTGTATACGGTCTAGTTATATTCATAACAGGTCTTGCTACCTTCATTCCTTATGGATTTTTATATGCTATATCCTTAGGGGGCGGCGTATTGACTGCATTGACAGTAGTGTTAACATTGCCGACTATTATGCTAGTTGCAAGACGGTTGCGAGATTCTAATAATGATCCAACATTGATGATTCTCATCTTTATTCCTATTTTAGGATGGTTGATTTTGCTGTACCTATTATGCAAGAGGTCGGCTCCAACACAAGAAGTAAACGTAATTAATGAACAGATATCTGCAGAACCAAGTATAAAGGAAAAGAAATCAATTTCGGGTGTATTCATCGTGGCTATCCTTGTTTTAGGTTGGATTGCTAGTAGTGTAGGGACCTCTATGATGGGTCATAATTATATGGTAGAAGAAACAGCCTTTGGTAATTTAGGACAAGGTGCTTTTACCAAAAAAGCAAACCGTTTACTACGTAGTGATTCTGCTACAACAGAAGGTTATCTAGTTGTGAAAGAGTATTACCAAGCACTTGCGAATGGGGATTATCATAGTGCGTATCGAGAATTGAGTAGTCGTGAAATGGAACGATATGGCACCTTTGATCTTTGGCAACAAGCTAAGGCGAAGGAACAACGTTCTGCTGTGGAATCTATACAATTAGACTATGTGTCTCAAGATGTTGATGATGATGTAACAGTGGATTATATCGGATATAGAGTGGACTTTGTAGATAAAAGACCATCTATGTTAGTACGTTTATATAATGTGGGTAACGGTTGGAAAATCGTTGGTTTTGAAGAGTTTGAGGAGGACTAGTATGGCATCTGTAAATGTATATGATTTAAACTATACTGATGCCTTCGTGCTAGGCATCAAAAACTACGCCAACTTTAAAGGTCGTGCGAGCCGTAGTGAATACTGGCGATTTATGGCTGGAATGATGATGGTTCAAGGAACACTAGGGGTTGTAGCCATTCTTTGTAAAGGTATTGGTCTTTATAACTTCGAGTCTATTATTGATACGATTACGTTGTTAGTCACTTTATTTTTCGTGATTCCTAATATCGCCATCACAACGCGACGTATGCATGATATTGGTCGCAGTGGCTGGACTCAACTCATCTCCTTTATTCCCATTATAGGCTTCTTTATATTCTTGAACTATGAATTGAAACGAGGCGATGAAGGCGAGAATGGTTACGGTGAAAGAACTGCCTATATACCTATTACTAGGAATATAAGTGAATCTACGGGGCTTGAAGCAACTCCATCTCGAAAACAAGACTGGGTTATGGGCATTACCATCTTCGTTCTTCAATCCATCGTCTTTGGTGATACTATCGGTGATATATTATGGTATGGTATTAATGCCAATGGCTACATATAGTATTAACCTGTATCAAATAGCATACTTATTATTTTATTTTATAAAAGTTTAACAACTCCTTTATAGACAATATAACACTTTGTAGTAAAATGAAATCAAGATGAATTTAAAAAAATAGATATGGTTACGTTACAACATATCTAAGTTACTATATGAGTTAAGAACAACAGGAATTTATGAGCTTCACTGTTTCCTGCTGTGAATGGAAGGAGTTTAGTATGAGATCTTGTCCCTATTGTGGGCATGAGGTGTTAAAAAATGAACGATACTGTCCAAACTGTGGACGTATTCGTAAAGCACCTATTTCGTTAGATAAATATAACTTGGGATTGATTGAAAACTTTAAACAATGTTTGATTTACAAATATGCTGACTTTGAAGGACGCGCTAGTCGTAGCGAATATTGGAACTTCTTTTTGATGTACCAACTGCTGTTTGTAGCCATTTTATTTACCTGTGCTTTTTTGAGCTATATTAGTCCGCTCTCTAGTGCAGTAGGCGTTGGCTTCGGGCTAGTCATTCTTGTACTTATGTCCGTCGTTATGGTCATTCCTGGCGTAGCTGTTGCGGTGCGGCGCCTGCATGATCAAGGCCGCTCTGGCGGACTTGTCTTTGTGGGACTCGTTCCTGTCATTGGTACAATTATATTACTAGTGTTAATGGTGCTTCCTGGTGAAAGCCACTCAAATCGCTTTGGCTCTCCTACAGGGCAAGTGATCTTAACAAAACAAATGGCTCATGAAATTGGTTTGATTGATGCTACACCTACTACAGGCCTTACAGCAGGATTACTATGTGCAATCTTTGTGCTGTGGTTCTTGGTAGACCGATTGCTAACGACAAGTGTGATGTAAAATAATATATATGTAAAAACCAGTTCCCTATATAGAGTAGAGGACTGGTTTTTATATGGAAAATTATTTGACAATACCCCCTCATGAGCCCTATAATTATCTATTATATGAATATTGCGTTGAAAAAGACGGCACGTCTCAGACGGATTTAGTAGAGACCAAACTCATGGGCTGAAAGGTTTGGAAATCTAGAGATTTGCGGATCACTTTGGAGCAAGCAGGAACCCTGCCGGTGAACACCGTTATATGTTTAAGTGGCTTTCACAAAATGAAGCCTAGTTATTCCGTATGCTCGGAATATTCTAGCTTTCACAGAAGGTCAGTAGGGTGGTACCACGGATATTACGTCCGTCCCTTCGGGGACGGGCGATTTTTTTATGTAAAAGGAGCACATCATGGATTACGGTAAGACGTTACATTTGCCTGAAACAGAATTCCCAATGCGCGGCAATTTGCCTAAGCGCGAACCAGAAATCTTAAAGTTCTGGGAAGATCACAAAATTTATCAAAAACGTTTGGAATTGCGTAAAGACGCAAAACCATTCATCTTGCATGATGGCCCTCCATATGCGAACGGTAAATTGCATATCGGTCATGCCCTCAACAAAACGTTGAAGGATATCATCATGAAATACAAGACTATGACTGGTCATTATACTCGCTACATCCCTGGTTGGGATACGCACGGTTTGCCAATCGAGCATGCGGTTATTAAAAACACTGGCCTTAACCGTCATGAAATGGCGCCATTGGACTTGCGCAACAAATGTAAGGAATATGCATTAGAATGCGTAGAAACTCAAAAGCAAGACTTTATTCGCTTTGGTGTATTGGGTGAATGGGATCGCCCTTATTTGACATTACGTCCTGAGTTCGAAGTAAAACAACTTGGTATCTTCGGCGAAATGGCAAAACGTGGCCACATCTATAAAGGTCTTAAAACTGTATACTGGTGTACTCACTGCGAAACTGCATTGGCAGAGGCAGAAATCGAATACGCTGAGAAAAAATCTTTCTCCATCTACGTAAAATTCCCTTACGTATCCGAGAAAAAGGTAACATTGCCAGCTGGCGTAGATCCAAAACAAGCATTTGCTGTTATCTGGACAACTACTCCTTGGACAATGCCTGCCAACGTTGCAATCTCCGTTAACCCTGAACTTGAATATGGCTGGGTAAAAGTAGGCGACGAATACTACTTGATGGCTACTGAACTCGTTGATGCGGCTATGAAAGACATCGGCATTGAAGACTACGAAATCGTAAATCGTTTCTCTGGCGCAGATTTGGAATTGGCTGAATTCAAACATCCATTCGTAGAACGTAAATCCACTGTATTATGCGGTGACCACGTTACACTTGAAGCAGGTACTGGTTGCGTACATACAGCGCCTGCACACGGTGAAGACGACTTTAACATCGTTCAACGTTACAACAAAGAAGGTAAAGTTGAGCTTCCTATCGTATCCCTTGTTAACGAAACTGGTAACTACACGAAACAAGTGGACGACAACCGTTATGGCGATACTGAATTCCCATTGGCTGGCGTAGAAATTCACGATGCAGAGGTGCCTGTTATCAAAATCTTGGCGCACAACAATGCATTGCTTCACAAATCTAGCTTGCGTCACCAATACGCTCACTGCTGGCGTTGTAAAAATCCTGTCATCTACCGTGCTACAGAACAATGGTTCTCCTCTGTAGATGGATATCGTCAACAAGCACTTGATGCAATCGACAATCAAGTACAATGGATTCCTAAATGGGGCCATGATCGTATCTTTAATATGGTTCGCGACCGCGGTGACTGGGTAATTTCTCGTCAACGTATTTGGGGCGTACCAATTCCTATTTACTATTGTGAAAGCTGCGGCGAGCACATCATCAATGATGATACGATCAAAGCATTACAAGAAAAAGTAGCCGTAGAAGGCTCTGATGCTTGGTGGGCACACAGTGCTAAAGAATTGTTACCAGAAGGTTTCAAATGTCCTCATTGCGGTCATGATGAGTTCAAAAAAGAAACAGACATCATGGACGTATGGTTTGACTCTGGTTCCTCTTGGTCTGGCGTACTTGAAGTTAACGGCCTAGATGTACCATGTGCAATGTACCTTGAAGGTTCTGACCAACATCGCGGTTGGTTCAACTCTTCTTTGTTGACTGCAGTAGCAACAACTGGTAAAGCACCATATAATTCCGTATTGACTCACGGCTTCGTTGTGGACGGCGAAGGTCGCAAAATGTCTAAATCTGTAGGTAATACAGTGGCACCTAGCGACATTATCGACGTATACGGCGCTGACGTTATGCGTTTGTGGGTATCCTCTGCGGATTACCAAGCAGACGTACGTTTGTCCAAAGACATCGTAAAACAATTATCCGAAGTATATCGTAAGATCCGTAACACATTCCGCTTCTTGCTTGGTAATTTGGATGACTTCAATCCAAATACTGACAAAGTGGATTATGCAGATATGTCCGAATTCGACAAATGGGCATTGTTGCGCTTAGAAGAAGTACGACAAAAGGTTACTGATGCGTACGAAAACTATGAATTCCACATGTTGTATCATGCAATTCATAACTTCTGTACAGTAGACTTGAGCTCCATCTACCTTGATGTAATGAAAGTTACTATGTATGCTGAAACCAAAGATAACGTATATCGTCGTTCTGCTCAAACAGTAATGTATGAAGTCTTGAAAACATTGGTAGCTATGGTATCTCCAGTACTTTCCTTCACAGCTGAAGAAGTTTGGAAATACATGCCTAAAGAAGATGGCATGCCTGAATCCGCTATGCTTCAAGATTGGCCAGAAGGTCATCCTGAACACTTCAACCAAGAATTGGCTGATAAATGGAACCAATTGTTAGACTTGCGTACATCCGTACAAAAAGCATTGGAACTTGCTCGTCAAAACAAAACAATTGGTCACCCATTGGATGCATCCGTTACAGTATACGCTGAAGGCGCTGCATTTGACGCATTGAACGCTCTTGGTGAAGAAGACTTAGCTGCACTCGTTATTGTATCTGAAGCTCACATTGTAAATGGCGCTGCACCAGCAGAGGCTGTAAAAGACGAAGAAACAGGCGTAGCGACAGTAGTTGCTCCATCTGAACTTGAAAAATGTGAACGCTGCTGGATCCACCGCGGTACAGTAGGTCAAGACAGCAAACATCCTACACTTTGCCAACGTTGTGCAGAGATTGTTGAATCTCTATAATCACACATATAAACATACATAATACGAATAATGTATTGTGTATGTAAAAAAAGAAACCCTTCTCTAACCTTGTTAGTTTATGTTGAACTAAATTTGGATAGAGAAGGGTTTTGTTTTATTTCGAGGTATTTTTTTGAGAGTTGGTTCTGATGTGATTATAGTATGATGTGCTTTACGTATAATAGTTACATTGTTTTACAAATTGTTAAAAATTTATAGAAATTTATGAATTCGTTGTATGCTATCTTTCTCATAAAACTATCTATAATAATTGTTAGATTGTTATTTTCCTCATGAAAAATTAATGTGTAAATTTTTACTCATTTCATATTAAATTTAATATACTGGTTTAAGATATTTATAGTTAGTTTAGTTATTGTGCTTATATGAGAAGGAGGAACAGCAATGGTAGCAACTATCGTTAAAGCAATCTTGGCTGCGCTTACTGGTTTAGCAAACGCAATCTTGCCTTTATTCAAATAACAATTTCATTCCCCAGAAAAAAGACCACCTGGCTTGCAGGTGGTCTTTTTCTTTTGTCTGAAAATAGAAATCAATTTGTAACATAATGATTTAGAGAATCTTTAACTATCGTTTAACTATAGGGCTTTATATTGACTATGGAAAATAGTATACCTATAATTAAAATGAATGAACCATGAAATGAACGTGAAGGGCGTACAGTTTGTGTGGTTTTATTTCTTATGTAAAACGAGGGGAGCGTGTAAGGCATGAGAAAAAACGTAATCATTAAGGCGTTAGTTTTAGGATCTATAGGATGTGCTTTCACTATTACAGGAATGGCAGCCAATGGGCATGGACAAGGTATTGCAGATTCTACTACAGAAGTGAATGAGGCTAAACATGAAGCTGTTCGTTCTAATTGGATGGATCGCACAGATGTGGTTGTTGGGGTTGGTATGAAAGATTCGAAAGAGACGCATACACAGGACCATGCTGTTGGTTCACCACTGAGAACTGATCTACATACTGTAACCTCGAAAAATTCAAAATCTACTGAAATCAATAAATTGTATATTGAGACCTTGCAACCTATAACCCATTATGATGAAAACGCTAAAAGCGTTGTCTTTGTACAAGGTCGTATTGGACGTAGTGGAGAAAAGATTTCATCTTATAAATTAGATGGTTATTTGGAGCCAGCCAGACCTGCAGGGACGTTTATAAGACACGATAAACAAACAGATACGAAAGAATCATTAGGAATGAATGCTAATATTGGTATTGGTTATCGTCGCCTTAGTAAAGGTGAACATGCTTATGTTGGTGTGAATGCATTCTATGACCATGTGTTTAAAGGTGGCTATAAGCGTGTTAGTGGCGGTGTAGAATATGTGGCAGGCCTTAATGAATTTCATGCTAATCTGTACCGAAATCTAGGGACTGATGATAGAAAATATATAGGTCTCCATGGGCGTAGTGTAGTTATGGGTGATCCTGCAGGATTATATCCATATGGTATGGATCCTGATCAAAGTCTTTATAATTATGGTGTGGCTGCTTATGAAAATCATTGGATGCTATCAGAAAAGGTTGCTGCCAGTGGATTTGATGTAGGATACTCACGAACTTTCAAAAATACTCGTTGGGCTCGTGTCTATGCAGACTATTATAATTGGCGTGGTAGAGAGGCTGTAAAAGTAGGCTATTATAAATTAAAAAAACGTGATGCCATAAAAGGTTTTAAAGTGGGTGCAGAATTCCATATCACACCGCATCTTACCCTTGATGCGGGTTACCAAACAGCATCTCATCATTTGAGTGGTCCTTATGCGACCTTGAAATATACCATCGGTACCTCCAAGTTTGCTTGGCGTGGTGGTAAACATAGTGAAAGCGCGATTACAACGGCTCGTTCCAAGATGCTTGATAAGGTACATCGTAGCGACATGGTTGTACAAGAAACTGTGGAAAATACTTATGAACAGCAGTTTGTCGATGTTGGTTTATAATCTGTAATTTTAGACTAAATATAGCTTATTTTCGTTTATAACAAAGGAGCTAGTACACTGTGTACTAGCTCCTTTTTGTATATTTGTTTATTATTGTAACCCCTTAGGCACGCTGAGTTTTTTCCAGTTATCTAGCTCAGGTATTTCCAAGGTATTAATCGTTTTTTGAATCCAGTAGTTTAATGATACTTCGTTACCTAAATGTTGTTCAAATAGATAGGTATTACCTGGCGTATCTAGAGGGTTTCCATCTTTGTCGATAGAGTGGCGTACGGATTCTTTTAGATAGAGTTGAACTCTAAATGGATTTGCGTGATTGCCTCTGAAAATGAAATAGGATGGGCCAATAAAGTCATGAGTACGGACATTAATTTGTTCGTATTTTTTGTCTTTTAAGCCTTGTAGTGCAGTTTGTATCATGGCGTTAGCATCGTCGTATTCTTCAAGTAGGAATGCTTGTTGATCTACATCGAGTACATAATGCCAAGTCGGCTTTTCCTCGTTCGTTTCGATGGACCAGTTGTCTCCTAATATAGGCAATTGGTGCGTATCGTAGAGGTCTTTTAATAGCTGAATGGCATTCTCTTTCTTGAGCAGTGCTCGGTAAATGGTCTCTTGACCTTCTGATGGGTCATAACCATGGAGTCTGACTTGGTACATATCACGTAGCATACGCTTTACATCTAGCTTAAAAATGTTGCGTAGCTTATCTGGAACGGATAGGAAATGATTGTAAAAGCTTAGCTTCATTTCGTCTTGTGATGTTAAGGCGTGCTCAATGGTTTGCCAATCATATAAGGTAGTATCCCATAAGAAGTCATCCATGTTTACAGATAAGCGAGCTGCATTTTGAGGCCATTCAGTGTGACCAGGCCGTACTGTTGAGGTAGACTCTGTAAAGCCCTCTTTATAGTGCCAATGGCCATCTATTTCTTCGAAGGCCGCTAAGCGCTCTTCTGCTTCATTATCGATAGGGATATCCTTCAGCTCTTCATCAAGGCCTGCCTTGTGAGATAGTATATATTGATGAGACTCTTCGTAATAGGCTACAGCGGCATCTAAATCAGGTTTGCCTGTGACATAGCCTTTTTCATAGGCATAGCCTAAGGCAACGCGCGTTAAAGCTCGTGTAATATCGTAAAAGAGAACGCGATCTTCCTCTTCTAATGCTCGCTTTTCTTCCTCTAGTACACGTGTTAAGGATTGAACACCAAAGCGTATATTCTTGGTTACCCCTAAGCCATGGATGCGCATGTAACCGATGTATGGCAAGGAAAACATAAATCGCTCTTTTGTGGCTGCCATGTGTGTTAAGTCCGCAATGAGTCCCCAGTCGAGTGGTAGGTGACCGATGTGGAATATATAGCCAAAGGCAGCTTGTAATGCTGCATAGCCTGCATCACTAAAATATTTAGTAGCTGCACGTCGGTACAGTCCAATTGCTTTAACAGGATCATAAGGGATGACTCTGCGTAGCTCTTTAGTATCATAGAAATGATAGTAATAATCTGCTAATTCGGCGGTACTTTCAGCTTGACCTAAGGCGGCACCTTTCGTAAACCATGTGAATGCGTCCTCAAATTTTCCGTGCTCATGACAGTCTAGACCGGTGTAGAGCATCATGGTTGGATTACCTAGCTCAGAGGCGGTTAACGCTACACGGCGCGCATTGTTAAAATCGCCTTCGTCGATATAAATGTTGCGTAAATTACCTTGGAACATAGCAAGCCCGTTATCAAGTGCTTTGTTAAACCATTCCTTGGCGAGTTTAGTAGCATTTTCCTGTAATGTTTCGTCTGAAACAGTGCCTTGTAAGGCTCCAATACGTTCTTGTATAGAACCTTTTTGTAAGCTTTGTTGAATCCGTTTTGCCCAGCTTAGGCGGGGCGGTGTAATCATATCACGGGCTAAGCTAATGCGATCATTATCGCGCCAGAAAAAGACATTACCTATAATGTATTGGCAAAAGGCATCGCCTTGTTCAGCGTAGTCGTAAACGATACGAAACGCATCGTCAAAGGATATTAACATATCCTTTTCAACAGTAGGTGTAATCGTTCCGTTGATACGCAATGCTTGTAAGGTACCAATAGGACTACAACGGCGAATGCTATCATGCAAGCATTGATAAGTGCGCATGTTATTTTCTGGGAAGTTTGATTCTTCCCATGTAAAGCGTGGCCCTGCGTAGATGCGAGCTAACAAAGCATACGCATCGGCTATTTCGCGAGCCTCTGGATCATTGGCAATTTTTAGTACGTCCTCTTTAGTGTCGATTTCGTTTTCTAAAGAGGTAGTCATATCGTTGCGCAAGGCTTGATGCTTCGTTTGCTCAGGGCTTTGCTGATTGTTTACGATGAGCTCTAATTGGCGTAAGCCTTCTTGAGCCATCTCTTGATTATATGATGTGAAAATCATGTGGAAGACCTTTTCTAGGCGTTCCGTAAAGTACTGTGCCATAAGGCCTCCTTTATATTAATTACATTTACTATAGAATACATATTTATTATATAACGAACGTAAGAGACCGCAAAAGAGGAAAAAACCCCTCTGAAGTCTTTCAGAGGGGTCATATTTATCCTAGTTCATAGAGATAGATATTATTTTTTGTTGTAATCGCCGAACCATTTGTCGTAGATTTTTTGGTAAGTGCCGTCTTCTTTAAGTTCTTTAAGAGCTTTATTAACAGCTTCTTGTAAAGCTTTGTTGC
The DNA here is from genome assembly GCF_053850375.1 of Veillonella sp. Ser01. Taxonomy (NCBI): domain Bacteria; kingdom Bacillati; phylum Bacillota; class Negativicutes; order Veillonellales; family Veillonellaceae; genus Veillonella; species Veillonella sp. Ser01. The sequence continues at coordinate 105,685 of NZ_JBSPUA010000003.1, forward strand.
CTTTTTTCATGCCAAGAACTGTACCTTCAGCTTTAGTAGGTTCGCCTACGAGTTTAAGGTCTTTGTCAGCACCTTGTTTAAGGTAGTACATAGCCACTGCGTTATCGATGATAGCACCGTCGATTGTACCAGCTTTCAATTCCATGAAGATATTAGCATTGGAATCAATTTGTTTTACTGTTGTATTAGGGATTTTTTGAGCCATTTCAACAGGGATAGTACCGATTTGAGCACCTACAGTATGACCTGCTAATTCATCCATGTTATGGATTGTTGTGTTGTCTTTACGAACAACTGTGATGAAACCACCTTGGTCGAAGTATACATCGGAGAAGTCCAATGCTTTTTCACGTTCAGGTGTAGCATTGATACCTGCTGCGATCATGTCGATATCGCCAGATTGAACTGCTGGAATCAAAGCATCGAAGCCCATGGATTTGAATTCCATTTTTAAACCTAATTTTTTAGCAATTGCTTCGGACAAATCAACGTCGAAACCAACGTATTTGTCGCCTTCAGTAAATTCGAATGGTGGGAATGTAGTTTCAGAACCTACACGCAATACACCTTCTTGTTGTGTCATTTTTGGTTTGTCATTGCCACAACCAGCCAATAAACCCATTGCTGCTACCGCTACGAGGGCGATGGCTGTCAACTTTTTGAACTTAAACATAGAAACCTCCTCAAACATCCATATACATGGTTTATCAAATTCTGTTTATATTGTACGGAATTTTACAATAATAGGCAATAACATTGTATAATTAATAGTAAATGAGTTTTCTATTCTTTATTGTAGAGTACTAAAATTCTTTACAATAATTTGGATATATACATGGAGGTAATATGTCCCTTACAAATACCTTTTCAGATCTTTGTAAAAGCTTTGCACCTGATGCGTTTGCTATTAACTATACATTAGCTAAGAATCCTGAGCTTTCTAGTCATGAATTTGAGACCGTAAAAACGATTGGTGCTGTTCTCGAAAAATATGGTATGGATGTAACTTATGAATTTTGTAATCTACCAACAGCGTTTAAGGCATCTCCTGTAAAAGTAGATAACCCTAAAGGCCGTTTGGCTATCCTCTGTGAATATGATGCGTTGCCTGAAGTAGGTCATGCATGTGGTCACTGTGCGAGCGGTTCCATGAGTGTACTCGCCGCATTAACGCTCCGCAAAATGCAACAAGACGGCGTTGCTTTCAATATGGACATTGATATTATCGGAACACCAGATGAAGAAGCTACAGGTTGTAAGGTGGATATGTGTAATGCAGGCGTATTTAAAGACTATGATTTAGCTATCATGGTTCACCTCGATGGTGAAGAAACACGACCTAATTCACAATTCTTGGCACTAGACTGTTTCCGTGCACGCTATCATGGTAAACCAGCCCATGCAGCAGGTGAGCCTTGGAACGGCATTAATGCGGTAAATGGCGTACAACTTGCTATTCACGCGATGGATATGATGCGCCAACAAGTGCGACCTGAAACGCGCATCGGCACATGGATTATTGCCGGTGGTACTGCTTCTAATGTCATCCCTGAGTTTGGCGAGTTAGAAGTAACCGTACGTCATACCGAACGGGACTATTTGAATGGTCTATCTGAACAGATTAAGAAAATTTTTGAAGGAGCAGCCCTTTGTACTGGAACAACAGTCGACATAGAATTTTACGGTAATCCCTATGATGATATGAATCAAAACCAAAGAGGTACATTACTTATTGAAGACGTAATGACTGATATGGGCATAGATTTTAAACCGGGCCCAGCGGATATTGGGGGCAGTTCAGACATCGGTAATGTGAGCTATCAATGTGCGGCGTTCCACCCTAAATTACGACTTGCTGGGGACGATAAAGTATGCCACTCTAAAGAATTCGCAGCCGCTATGCTAGAACCAACCATTGAACAAACAATCCTTGATGGAGCCAATATTATTGGTCGTACATTATTAAGTTTGGTAGAAAACCCAGCAGTATTAGAAGAGATTGTAGCTGAATTTAATGCATCTAAATAGTTTTATTTGTATGTAATCTAACCAACTAGCATTTAGATAAGGGGTCAATGCTAATACAGTGCTTTCTATATCGATGGGGCGAGCTGTAATATCTTAGATAGAATGTATTGTCTCTTTCAGAATTACTAATAATGGACGATAATAGCATGTTGCCATTGATAAAACTCTGAATCTTTGTGAAATAGGTTCCTACCTCAACATCGTGGTGGTAGAGCGCCCATACCACGTCGTTTCCGGCGATGACAGGGATGTATTTAAACTCAAGAAATTCAAATAAACCGGCTATGGACATATCATCTGGTACGGTAAATTCTTCACGATGCCAACTAACATCATCGGCTGCACAAACAGCATCTCGATCGATTATTATACGCATATTATCTCGCCTCCAATCTATATTTTGATTTCAATCTAACTGTTCTTTTAGTTTATACTGTTCTTTTAGTTTATACTGTTCTTTTAGTTTATATTTTACACCTTATAAACTTTAATATCCTACTGAAATATCTTGCTGAGTAGAAATACATTTCTATCTGTTTAATTATTTATATATACAACTATTTATATACACAACTATTTATCTAGATAACTGTATATCTATTTAATTCTTTATCTATTTATATACTACTGTATTAAAGGAGGCTTCATGTCCTCAACTGAAACATTACAAATTAAAAACTACATAGGTCTTAAGGGTGATAAGCCTATTAAATTTATAGCCTCTGATGTTGATGGCACATTAGTTAACGATGCAAAAGCAATTCCTGATGAGGCTATTGAGGCTATTCGTGCTGCTCGTGAAAGTGGCATTCGCGTAGCCATCGCTTCTGGTCGTGCTTGGAATGAGATGAATGATGTCATCGAGAAACTACCATGTTTACGCTATTTCATGTGTACCAATGGGGCCTATGTAATGGACAAGGAAGAAAACCGTAGTTTGTTCCATGTAACTTTTGATAAAGAACAAGCACTCTATTTGTTGCGCAAACTTTTAACCTATGGTGTTTATGTAGAAGCTTATGTGAAAGATAAAATCTTTGGTATGTATCCGCCATCTCGCTGTATTACACCGGAACGTTTATGTGCTTGTGCAGATGAGGAAGGTCTTTGGGGACATCTGCCTGGTGAAACCCATGATCACTATGCTCTTGCTGAAAGCGATGAAGTGGCAAAAGCGACTATGTCCGAATGTGAAGTAGAACAGTCTAATTTCTTCTTTAGACCTAATATTCGTCCTTTTATCTTAGCAACGCGAACCATGGTATGTGACCTGCTAGCTCATATGGAATCTTTAGAGGACGGACCTGAGAAAATACAAATATTCTACGGTGATGAACCAATGCGTCAGCGTATCTTACAAGACTTGCGCGATGAATATCAAGGTATGTCTCATGATGGTACAGGTCGTGAACGCTTTTACGATGTACTGCTCTCTAGTGAAGGTAATCTCGAATTCGTATTACCACATACCACAAAGGGGACCGCTGTAGAAGCACTGGCAAATCACTGGAAATTTAGTCCTGATGAAGTCATGACATTAGGGGATAGTGAGAACGACCTATCCATGCTACGTTTTGCAGGTGCTAGCGTAGCTATGGGCAATGGGAAGCCAAATATTAAAGAAGCAGCGCGCTATGTGACGACGGATAATAACCATCATGGCGTGGCCAAAGCAATCTACTCGGCCATAGCACATAATGATGAGCTAAATAAAAATAAATTGCTTTAATTTCGCTTCGACTAGATATGTCTATATTTGAGATACTACCAGTTAAAAATAAATCACATTATTTTTGATATGGTTAAATATATCTGTATTTGAGATACCACCAGTTAAAAATAAATACTTTTAACTGGTAGTATCTGGAAAAAACATATATATCATTGATGTAGCAATATTGACATAGCATTGTTAGACATAGGAGGTGATGTAGAATGGGAAATCTAAAGTTTATTATCGATGATACTTGTGTTAAGTGTGGTGCGTGTGCAGTAGATTGTCCTGTTCAATGCATTACCCAAGGGGAGACTCAGTTTAATATAGGTAAAGGTTGTATCGGATGTGGCGATTGTTACTCCATCTGTCCTGTAGGCGCAGTAAAGATGTCTAAAGGTGAAACTCATAAAACTGATATATAAACTAAAATCCGAACATTAAAATATTAATCATAAATTTCATACGGAATATATGGAGTCCATATACTTCGTATGGTATAATGAAATGTAATGAAATTTAGCGTTTTGCTCGAGAAAACGCACCGCCAGTACAGAAATGTAAGGGTATTAAAAAATAGTGAATATACTTTCACAAATAGATGCATATGGAGGAAGGCATGGAAAACAAGGAATTTGTTATTGTTGTTGACTTTGGTGGTCAATATAATCAATTGATCGCACGCCGTGTTCGTGAAAATCACGTATACTGCGAAGTATATCCATACAACAAAGCGCTGGACAAAATTAAAGAATTAAAACCGCAAGGTATCATCTTCACAGGTGGTCCTAACAGCGTGTATGAAGAAAACTCTCCAAAAATCGAAAAAGAGATTTTTGAACTTGGTATTCCAGTTCTTGGCATGTGCTATGGTATGCAGTTTATGGCGCATACATTGGGTGGCGAAGTTAAATCTGCTGACAATCGTGAGTTTGGTAAAACACCTACTAAAGTGGACACTACATCTCCATTGTTCAAAGGCTTGGACGAAGACCAAGTTGTGTGGATGTCCCACGTTGACTATGTAGCAAAAGTTCCTGAAGGGTTCGAAATCATTGCGCATACAAAAGACTGCCCTGTTGCATCTATGCAAAATAAAGAACGCAAATTATACGCTATGCAATACCATGCAGAAGTATTGCACACTGAACATGGTAAAGAAATGCTTCACAACTTCTTGTACGAAGTATGTGGTTTCACAGGCACATGGACAATGGCAAACTATGCTAAAACTGCTATTGAAGAAATTCGTAACACTGTAGGCGATGGTAAAGTATTGTTAGCATTGTCTGGCGGTGTAGACAGCTCCGTTGCAGCAGCTCTTATTTCTAAAGCTGTTGGCGACCAATTGACTTGTATCTTTGTTGACCATGGTTTGATGCGTAAAAACGAAGGCGACGAAGTTGAAGCAGCTTTCAAAGATTCCGGCATGCATTTCATCCGCGTCGATGCAGAAAAACGTTTCTTAGATAAATTGGCTGGTCTTGAAGATCCAGAAGCAAAACGTAAAGCTATCGGCGAAGAATTCATCCGCGTATTCGAAGACGAAGGTCGTAAAATCGGCTCCGTTGACTTCTTGGCGCAAGGTACAATCTACCCTGACGTTATTGAGTCCGGTACTGGTGAAGCAGAAGTTATCAAATCTCACCACAACGTAGGCGGCTTGCCTGCAGTTGTAGACTTCAAAGGCCTTATCGAACCATTGCGCAACCTCTTCAAAGACGAAGTGCGTGAACTTGGTTCTGAATTAGGTTTGGCTGACTACCTCGTATGGCGTCAACCATTCCCAGGTCCTGGTCTTGCTATTCGCGTAATGGGCGAAATCACGAAAGACAAACTCGACATCTTGCGTGATGCGGACTACATCTTCCGTGACGAAATTGCAAAAGCTGGTCTTGATCGCGACATTAACCAATACTTTGCAGTATTAACATCTACACGTACTGTAGGCGTTATGGGTGACTTCCGTACATACGATTACACATTGGCATTGCGTGGCGTAACAACAACAGACTTCATGACTGCTGACTGGGCGCGCATCCCTTACGACGTATTGGACACAATCTCCCGTCGTATCGTAAACGAAGTACAACACATCAATCGTATCGTGTACGATATTACATCTAAACCACCTGCTACAATTGAGTGGGAATAATAAGAAATATTGATTCTAAATTCATTAACTAAACTTTTGAGTAATACTAACTTTAACTGAAAGGTAAAAGAATAGGTTTGAAGGGGAGTTAGTGAATTTAAAGAGTGCATAAAAGCCTCCCATCATTTTGATGGGAGGCTTTTATGATAGTAGTTGGTAAATTTAGATTTTATAGAGATAAGGAGAAATTTTATGCAGCCGAAAACAATTTCTGAATGTTTAATGTTTAGTACTGTAAGATTAGAGGCTGAAGATGGATCTTCTGGAACTGGATTTTTTTATACTTATAATATTGATGATGAGAATATCTGTCAAGTTCTTGTTACTAATAAACATGTTGTAAATAATAATCCAGATGAAATTATGACATTTTATTTACACTTAAAAGGAGAAGATGGTAATTTATGTGAAAATTATAAGGTAAAGTATCAAGCAGATTGGATTTTTCATTCATCTAAGGATTTATGTTTTTGCTTTATTAATCCTCTATTTGAATATATTAAGAATGTTACTGGTCAGAAAGAGGTATTTACAATACCAATTGATAATACTCTTGTTGCATCTGAAGAAAATCTGGAAACACTGAGTGCTCTTGAAGAAGTTGTTATGGTGGGATATCCTATTGGTCTTTGGGATGAAAAAAATAATTTTCCAATATTTAGGAGTGGATATACTGCATCTCATCCTGCGTTAGACTTTAATGAAGAAGGGATAGGATTAGTTGATATGGCATGTTTTCCAGGTTCATCAGGTTCACCGATTTTTATATTAAATGAAAATGGATATTCTGATAGAGATGGAAATACTTATTTGGGTGCGAAAAGAATAATATTAATTGGTATTTTATATTCTGGCCCTGTATATAGAGCTGAAGGCGAAGTAATTGTAAGAGAAATACCAACAACTAATCAAGCAATTTGGTCTACAACGTCTATAATGACTAATCTAGGTTATTATATTAAGGGAGCTGAACTTCATAAGTTTAGGGATTTTATTATGGAATATATAGAATCCCACAAATAATATTTGGGGTTATTTTTAGCCTTTATAATAAACTTGATAGTTTGTTGGAAGTAATAATTTTATATTTTTAATGAGCAAAATGAGCAATTTAGATTTTATTATTTGTGGTAGAGTTACTTTTCAATAAAAATAAAAAGCCTCCACTGGATTTGAATAATGGAAACTGACAATATTATTAAGGAAATAAGGGTATGGAGACTTTGAAAGAATTTTTAGATAGTGACATATATTTAGATATTATAAAAGAGCTAGGTGTCGACAACTTTAATCAAGACGTACAAAGTGTTGAAGTAGAAGAGCTAAAAAATCGATTAAGACAGAGACAATTCTTACTCGAAGGCTTTAATTGTAAGGTGCTTTCAGAAAAAGAGATGGTGCAGTTTTACGAGCAAATGATAGAAGAGTATCGAAAAGATATTATCCTTTGGAGTAAGAAGTTTTTGCAATATAGCGACGATACTATTGAGGAGTATCCTGATGGAGAATTTCCAAAAGGAGAGGAAATATCTGAGGAGGATGTATCAACTACAATTGAAATAGGAAAATATTCTAAAACGAGTATTGCTTTGTATATAATTGAGTTCGATCTCTTGAAGAATCATCAAGAGATAGTAGCTGACTATTATAAAAGATTGGGCATTCCTTGGGCCGCGAAATATGCAAAAGAGATGATAGCATTTTATAAAGATGTTTTTACTTTAGGTATTTAAAAATTTATGATTGAGGGCTGTTTTGTTACAGCCCCTTTTATGTTATACAAAAAAATTGGTATACTGATTTTAAGTTATAGATTTTGGTTAAATAGTTGTTTGAAAATAGAGGTCCTATGAAAACCACAAGATCTTTTGGCGAGTATCCAAAATATTCGCTCCACGATGCAAGGGTGCAGAAAATAGAATATGAAGATGATAATTTGATTCTTACTTTTGAGTACATTTTCTCTTATGAGAATGGTGTTGAACAAACTCATAAGGCTCAAGTTGTGTTTGAGACGTGCGATATGGATGATTTAGAAATTCTCGTCTTTAATAGTACAATATTAGATACCTTCACAGGTAAAAGAATTGAGTTACCTCAGTATCAGCAGGAATATAGTGAAAGTGAATTTGAGGTCATTACGGAGACCTATAACTGGGGACGAGCTGTGCTGCAAGGTTGGTTATGGACCGAAGGGAATCCCGTTCACTGTATAATGAATATATACTTTAAAGGTGATATGGTATATGTAGTTGAATGAGGCTGGAAATGAGCAATTTAGATTTTACTATTAGTTGCACTATTACCTTCTTTAACAAGAAGATGACGAGTCCACCAAATTTAAATAATGGAAAGTATTGTCCTCAACTTGTTATAAAGGGCTCTGATCAGCTGTTAAGTGTAAACTTTATTGATGGTGAAGATGTTATCTTTGATAAATCAATACGTGCAAATGCGTTGCCAGTAAACGAAGATATAGATTATTCTGCACTACAAGAAGGTACGAAGTTTCTTATCCTAGAAGGCAGTGCTATTGTTGGAGAAGGGCTTGTAAAAGAAATCTTTCAACATAAGCCACATGGGGAAAAATAATTGTAGAGTATTATATCCGTTGGAGTTTATATGATTAAAATTATTGATGGCAAACCGTATTTAGATCAAGTAAAAGAGTTGATTACTGAGTATACGCAGTGGCTTGGTCGCGATTTGTCCTTTCAGAATTTAGATAAGGAATTAGCAGATATAGCAGAAAAATATACGGCACCAAATGGTGAATTATTGGTTGCTATTGATGATAATGATGTCGTGCTCGGCATGGTGGCGTATTATCAGCATAGCGATACCCGTTGTGAAATGAAACGCCTCTATGTACGTCCCGCAGGGCGTGGTCATGCTCTCGGGAATCGTCTGATTGAAAGTATCATGGACCATGCTAAGGCCTCTGGATATAAAGAAATGGTGCTAGATACAATTGAGCCGTTGCAAGCAGCGATACATTTGTATAAGAAGCATGGCTTTGTTGAATGCGAACCGTACTATCATAATCCTATGGACGATGTTATCTATATGAGTAAGGAACTCGATTGATAGAGCTATCTTGGGATTCATTGGAGGAGCTTTTATGGAGATTACATATACTGAGGAGCGAAATTTTACATCCCAGCAAGTAGCAGATTTATTTCTGTCTGTTCGTTGGGTGGTAGGTAAATATCCTGATCGATTACACAAGGCGCTCATGAATTCCTCTCGTGTGATTAGTGCTTGGGATGGCGACCGTTTAGTGGGCCTTATCCGCGTCATGGATGACAGCGAGCTAGTATGTTTCATTAACTATGTGCTAGTTCATCCTGATTATCATGGCCAAGGTATTGCAGGTCATTTGCTAGAAATGGTGAAAGATGCTTACAAGTCTTACTTGTACATTAATGTTATGATTGGAGATAGCAAGAATGCACCATTTTACGAGAAGCATGGGTTTAAGGTGAAAGAGAATTCTTTACCAATGCAATATCGTAATGTGCCTAAATATACGAAAAAATAATTGCTAGATAATCTATATGGAAAATAATTTGTGGTATTATTAACATAAGGCTACACATCACTCATTGAATGTGTAGCCTTTGTTTTATAAACGGTATATACTAAAACCGATATGTAGATACGATGGAGAAAGTTATGGATATATTAATACGAAAAGCGACAACCGCTGATTTAGATTTAGTGACACATATAGAAGCAACTTGTTTTCCTCCTGCTGAGGCGGCACCTCGTGAGGCTTTTAAGGAACGATTAGACCATTATGCAGGTCAATTTTTAATTGCCTTCGACGGTGATACACCAATTGGTTTTATCGATGGATTTGTAACGGATGATGAAGTCTTAACGGATGAGATGTTTGGTGATGCTTCACTGCATAACCCTAACGGTGCATGGCAGATGATATTTGGTCTAAATACAATGCCAGAATACCGCAATCGCGGTGTAGGTGGTCAGTTGATAGAGGCTTTCATAGAATTGGCCAGAGTGGAAAAACGTAAAGGTGTTATTCTAACTTGTAAGGAAGAAAAGATTCACTATTACGCCAAGTTTGGTTTTGTAAATGAAGGTGAATCAGAGTCTGATCATGGTGGTGCTAAATGGTACCAAATGCGGATTGCATTTTAGACTAAAAGGAGCTGAATCTTAATTGATTTCAGCTCCTTTTTGTTGGAAAAGTATGTATTTTAGAGGTGTCTGATTAACGTTAATTAAATGATTTCTTTCACTTGTGCCACGCCTTTATCGGTCAGCATATAGTACCCATTTGTTACATACAACAAGCCTTGTTTCTTAAGGTGTGATGCGGCTTGGTGTGTATAGTCTGGCTTCCAGTTCAAGTGTTCGTGAATGGTACCGATACCGTTTTCAATGGCCGCCACAGGTGTATTCATATGAGTATAGATGTGGCAGAGCATCATCGTTTCTCGATAGTGACGACGCAAGTGGCGTTGGCGAAGATAGGTTGCGATATAGCCTGTCTTTGGCGTGCAAATAACGGCAATTAATAAAGCGATACCGATCGTCGTTGCGATGGCGCCTGCAATGGATACGTCTAGGGTGAAAGCAACTTCCGTACCGATGACGGCACAGATAATGCCGATGATGATACTGCTAGTGAGCATGGCTTTCACAGAGTCCGTCCATAAATAAGCGATAACCGCAGGTCCGATCATGAGGCCAATAACGAGGATGGCACCTACCGCTTGGAAGGAGGCCACAACGGTAAGGGATACCATGGTCATCAGCACGTAGTGGATGAGGGCGGGCATGAAGCCGAAAAGCCCTGCTAATAGTGGATCGAAGGTAGAGAGCTGCAATTCCTTGTAGAAGAGCATAACTAATACGAGGTTGATGACCGCTACCCCAAGGGAAATCCATAGTGATACAGGACCTAAGTCGGTACCGTTTACAATCCATCTGTCGAATGGAGCGAACGCGATTTCCCCTAGAAGTGCTGTATCTACGTCAAGGTGTGCGTTGCCGCTATAGAGACTGACGAGGATGATGGCAATGGAGAAGAGGAGCGGAAAGATGATACCAATGGACGCGTCTTCGTTGACGAGGCCCGTGTTATGAACCATCTCTGTAAGCCATACCGTTCCTACGCCGACTAAGGTGGCCCCTACTAAAAGCAAGGGAGAGTTTAAGTCTTCCGTTACAAAGAATGCGAGCACGATGCCAAGGAATACGGTGTGCGTAATGGCGTCGGCCATCATGGACATGCGGCGCAGCACGAGGAATACACCAGGGATAGCGCACGCGATGGATACTGCGATGGCGATGAGTAAAATCTCTGTATGTACTGTCATGGGGCACCTCCTATATGAGGCTGTCCACTGTCTGCTCTATATATCTTTTGTTGCAAATCGGCGGGACTTATTTTTGCGGTTTCAGATAGTAAAGCTTGTTTTGATTGTTTGTTTTTACGATATTGCCATAAAATGCCTCTATTAGGTGCAAAAATGAGGCTCAACAGTACGATAACTGACAGAATGACGATGATTGCAGGTCCTGTAGGCAGTTTTTGTACTGTTGTACTCCAAAGGGTACCACCCATGGCAGATACCATGCCGAAACATCCTGCTAGTATACACATGGTACCTAGCTTGTTTGTCCACTGACGGGCCCCTACGGCCGGTGCAATGAGGAGAGAACTGATTAAGATAGCACCTACTGATTGAATGCCGATGATGATGGTCATGATCAATAGGGAACGATATAAAATGAGTGTAAAGGTGACGGGAATTTGTAATGTTTTAGCATATTCTACGTCGAAAGAGATGAGTTTTAGCTCTTTCCAAAATAAAGCTGTTAAAACGATAATGATGAGCGCTGCCGCCGATGTGATGTACACATCGCGAGCTAATATGGTGGCGGCCTGTCCAAATATAAATTTTGAAAGTCCCGCCTGACCTGCATTGTTTAGACTTTGAAGGTAGGTGAGTAGAACCATACCAAGACCAAAGAAAGCAGATAGTATAGTAGCTAGAGCGCCATCGAATTTGATTTTACTGTTTTCTACTGCGATGGTAATGAGCCACGCCGCAGTAATAGAGGACAGAGCAGCACCTATAATCAGTACTTCAATGTCTTTTATGCCGGTCAGCAAGAACGCGATGACTACACCGGGCAGTGCCGCGTGGGAGAGGCCGTCACCGATGAGGCTTTCCTTGCGTAGTACTGCAAAGGTGCCTGCAATACCACTGGCAAGGCCCAAGAGTGCTGTGCCGAGCAATACCATTTGCGTCGTGTAGGATTGGAGTATGGTCATACAATCCTCCCCTTACCGTAGGTGCGTTCAATGGCTTCGTCTGTAAAGGTATCTGACACGGGGCCATAGGCAACAGTTTGCTTATTGACCATCGTTACCCAGTCGAAATACTGAGGCACCGTATTTAAATCGTGGTGAACGACGATAACCGTTTTGCCCCGCGCTTTCATTTCTTGTAAAAGTGAAATAATAGCGTGCTCCGTTCTTTTATCGACGCCCTTGAAAGGCTCGTCCATGAGGTAAATATCTGCCTCTTGTACGAGGGCTCTCGCGAGGAATACACGCTGTTGTTGGCCCCCTGAAAGCTGACGGATTTGCCTATTTACATAGTCGCTCATGCCCATTTTTTCAATCATGGAGAGGGCCAGCTCCTTATCCTTTTTACTTGGTCGTTTGAACCAACCTAGATGACCATAACGACCCATAAGGACAACGTCTAATACGGTAGTAGGAAAGTCCCAGTCTACGCTACCGCTTTGAGGGACATAGGCGATTTTCTTGTAATCCTTTTTGTCCATCGCTAAGTGGTGGTCGATATAAAACTTAACACTACCTGAGATAACTGTTAATAGGCCTAACATGGCCTTTAATAATGTAGATTTACCAGCTCCATTAGGGCCGACGATGGCCGCTAAAGAACCGATGGGTACCTTCATATCTACGTCCCATAATACGGGTTTTGTCGTATAGGCTACGGTCATATCTTCAACTTCAACGGCCCATTCCATGGAGACCTCCTTTATTTAAGTGCTTTAACAATTGTATCGATATTAGCTTTTACCATGCCAATATATGTGCCACCTTCAGTGCCTTCTGAGCCGAGGGAGTCAGAGTATAATTCGCCACCGATGGCAACATTCCAGCCTTTAGCCTTAGCTGCTTCTTGAACGGCTTCAATTGTTTTGTGTGGTACAGAAGATTCTACGAAGATAGCTTTAATTTTATGATCTACGATGTATTGCACAAGTTCATTTACATCTTGTGTGCCTGCCTCTGTAGCAGTACTTACACCTTGCAAACCTTTTACTTCAAAGCCATAAGCGCGAGCAAAGTATTGGAATGCATCGTGGGCTGTTACTAGAACGCGGGATTCTTTAGGAATAGATTCTGCTTGTGCTTTGATATATGCATCTGTTTCATCTAATTTAGTAAGGTACGCATCATATCGTTTTTTGAAATCTTCTTTATGTGCTGGATCTGCTTTCGCAAGACCTTCATAAACAGCTTTGGCTGCTAGTTTCCAGTTAGCTACATCGAACCAAATGTGAGGGTCTTTAGTTTTTACACCATCTTCTTCGTCAAAGTCGAGTAGAGTGGCTGGATCAATAGCGTCAGATACGCGGATAGTAGCTTTATTTTGTTTTGTTAAATTGTCAAAAATAGAACCCATTTTACCTTCTAAGTGGATGCCGTTGTACACCACAACATCTGCCTTAGACATAGTTGTTACATCGCCGGCGCTCGCTTGGTAGAGGTGAGGGTCTACGCCAGGACCCATGAGACCTTGTACAGATACATGGTCACCGCCAATTTCTTTTACTAAATCCGTTAACATTGTCGTTGTGGCGACGACGTTTAATTTCTTTTGACTGTCCTGTGCTGCATCCTTACCACAGCCTGCAAGGGCTAGTAACATAAGTGCTAATGATATAACGACTAATACGACTCGGTTGAACTTCATAATAAACCTCCTTTTTATAGTTAGTGAATTTAAAAACTTTAGTTATCTTGTTAATACAAAAATGATGTAATGACAATGTAGAAAAACCAATATAAATAATTAAGAATACATAAGTAACAGATAAAATGCTTTGAAAAGGTGATTTACTACCCCGATTTAAACAGAAAAATAGCCGCTACTAACGTAGCGGCTATTGGCAGTTATACGTTCGTCTGCTAGGGTCACGATCCATTAGTGGATGAGAGCTTGTAGATGGTTAGGCCCAACGAGGGCAACGATACCAAGTACCATCATGACCTTCATTTGAATACGCTTTCTACGTCTCATGATGAACCTCCTTTGTGTAGTTTTTGTCATATCTACCTGATATGTAAGTCCGAACAGTTATCTTGTGTTCAATATATCATAAATGAGAAAAATTATCAACAAGAAAATGTTCTTTAAATATTCATCTTTATTTAGTATGATATTATGCATAGATACGAGTTAATAAGGAGGCTTATTATGAATAAATTATTCAGATTCACTGCGGCGGCTTTACTTGTTGCATCTTTTGGCGTATTAGGTAATTATACGGCTGATGCGGCTAAGTTCTTAGAATCTCCACGAGAAGTGGAAATTGTAAAACCTGAGTTGCCTGAGATTCCTCAAACAGCTACGGTCGCACCTAATATGCGTGTACGCTTCTTGATTGATAAAAAAGGGAATGTTAAAAATGTATTTGTAGAACGTTCCTCTGGTTATGCTCCAGTTGATGAAGCCGTAAAAAAAGCAATCATGCAGTGGAAATTCACACCTGCTATTGGGGTGGATCAAAAAGCTCATGAATCTATTATTGGGATGACAATTACTCTACCTAAACAAGCTGTAACAGCTAAATAAGGAGAATATGATGAATAAAGTGTTGCGTTGTACTGTGTTAAGCGCATTGTTTGTAACTAGTATGGTAGCCTCTGTGTTGGCGGCTCCATTCCAACTTCCTGTAGCGATATCTACACCATCCTTAGATCAAATTAATATTGCTGGTTATGGTGGCGCAGCTCATAGTGCTGATGTGCGTTTTACCATTAATGAAGATGGCTCTGTAGGAGATATAGAAGTCGTAAAGTCCAGTGGAATCACTGCTCTTGACGAAGCACTTGTAGAAAAGATCTCTACATGGCGATTTAACCCTGCTACTGATTCCAATGGTAATCCAGTGGCATCTTCTAAAACAGAATATATTGATTTTAATAACTAATAAAAAGCACCCGTACATGTGTAGTGACCTCAAAAAGTTAGACTCTTTGGGGCCGTTACAATGGTATGGGTGCTTTTTTGTGTGAAATCTTAAGATGATGCACTATTTGTGTAAATTACTTTTAATTAGATGTTAACCACAATTAAGCAAATCTAGTTGAGAAACTTTTACAAAATAATAAAACTGTATCTATAGCTACTGAAAATAATTTTCAAAATGATATAATGGATTTATAATCATCAATTAACCCTTGGAGGTATATAGATATGAATCCATTAAAACAAAAGCTAGATATTAACAATGAACGTTACAGAATTATTGTGTCCGTTAAAGAAGATTATTTAGACGGCAAATTGTCCTTAGAAGAGGGCAATCGCATTTTGAAAGAAAAACTAGGTACTTGTACGCCTGATGAGTTTGCTTATGCAGAGCAAAGCTTAAAAGGTGTTTACAAAGATGAAGAAATCTTAGACAAGATGGATGAACTATTGAACTTGTTTGATGGCGTATTAGTTCGCGCAGAAAATGAGTATCCTGAAAATCATCCGTTGTGGGTGTACTTAGAAGAAATCAATGCTGTTGAAAAGGTGGCTCTTGAAGCAGATGAACTATTGAAGCAAGAGCAGTTTATCAAGAACCCGTGGCTAGGTATCTTTGATTCTTTAGCGCAATGGAGAACGCATCTGTCTCGTAAGCAAAATCAACTGTATCCAATGCTAGAAGATCATGGTTTTGACCGCCCAACACGTATTATGTGGACCTTTGATGACGGCGTACGCGATGCTATCTCTGTATCCTATGCATTGCTACGGGAGGATAAATACGAAGAATTCTTAGCATCTGTACCAGAAACGTTAGAGAAGTTACGCGATTTGAACTCCAAAGAGTTAGAAGTACTATTGCCCACATCTTATAAATTGTTAAGCGATGAAGAGTTTGTTCGTATGAGCAAGAATGATCATGAAATTGGTTATGCTATCATTGATCCGCCAGGTTTATATGTAGTGCCGGGCATCAATGATTCTGCGGCGCAACTAAATGCAAATAACTCCGGTCAAAACGGTGTATCTAATGAGTTCCTAAACGATTTAGCAGGTCTATTATCCAAATATGTTGGTCCTGTAGGCGGTGCAGCTGTAAATAAGGATGCTGTTCTAGATGTAGCCACTGGCAAATTGACATTGGAACAAATCAATTTGTTATTCCGTCATCTTCCTGTGGATTTATCCTATGTAGATGAAAATGAACTTGTTAAGTTCTACAGCGACACACCACATCGCATTTTCCCTCGCAGTGCTAACGTTATTGGCCGTGAGGTTAAGAACTGTCATCCAGCGAAGTCTGTTCACATAGTAGAAGAAATCGTAGAGAAATTCCGTTCTGGTGAACAAAGCCAAGCAGAATTCTGGATCAATAAGCCGGGCTTGTTTATCTATGTTATCTACACGGCGGTACGCGATGAAAATGGTAAATTCCGTGGTGTACTAGAAATGATGCAAGATTGCACGCATATCCGTGAATTAGAAGGATCCCGTACATTGTTGACTTGGGATAAAACTGACTTTGTAGGCGATAGTAGCAAAGAAAAATCATTGGCTCAAGAGGCTGCCGAAGAGGTAGAGGAAGAACCGTTAACAGCTGATGCAAATGGTCGATTCCATATCGATGCAAAAACAACTCTTTCTAATTTGATTAAACAAAGTCCTGAGGTGGTAGATTATTTAATTTCTTTAAATCCTAAATTTGAAAAATTGAAAACACCTATGGTAAAAGTAATGGCTAAGGTGGCTACCATCAAGATGATTGCGGAACGCGGTGATTTTGATGTAAATGATTTGATTGGTAAAATTGATGCATTCATTAATAAAAATAAGAAATAATTGAGCTTTTAAATATGAAAGAGGTGAGGTCTTAGGACCTTGCCTCATTTTATTTTGTTATTAGTATTGTGCAGTGTCTATGAATATTGAATCATATGTTATTTACCTTGGTTGCATCGTTATGGAATGATTAGTTATCAATTTTTGTTGTTAAAGATGTGTTGCACTAATTCAAAATAAACATACATTAATTTCCTATAATTCATCTGTTTTATGTATACAAATTTGTCTGAAAAGGGTACAATAAAACATAATGAAAGTATTTGCCGAGGCAGTATTTTCTTATCTTAAACTACTTTTACAAGAGAAATTACGTATATATTAAAGGTGAGGATCTGGATACTATGTCGACAAGACGCGTTTGGAAGCAAAGTGAAATTAAAACAAACCCATTATTTTCTAAGATGCGCAGTACTATTGAAACTGCATTTTATGGAAACAATGTAACGCCTATTACATCTGTGGCACAAGCGTATCAATTTGCCACTGAAGAACCTGGCGTTATCGTCCTCGATATGCCTGTATATAAACCATGCGAGCAAGGTTTGCCAGCTGATGCAAAGGTACTAGTTACAAACGATGGTAAAACTACAGGTCGCTATGCAAAAGCTCGTCGCATTATTGGCGATGAAGGCATTGACGAAGTGGAACTTGCTAATATTGCACGTGATGCTGTGTATGATAGCCGCGATAAAGAGTGGATTGCTGCTCAAGCTATTGTTGGTTTAGATAAAAAATTCACCGCTCGTGCGCATTTGATGATTCCAAAAGATCACGCATCTATTTTGTATTCTTGGATCATGAACTTCAAGTTCTTTGATGCTGCTGTAAAAGAATTCTACAATGATAGTGTAGAAATTCCAGAAGGCGATATTTATATCTATTCTGATCCTGACTATGTAGTGCCAGGTCATCCAGGTGGGCTTGCTATTTTTGACCCAGCTCATAACTGTGCTATGATTCTTGGTATGCGCTACTTTGGTGAGCATAAAAAAGGTACCCTTACATTGGCATGGTCCTTGGCAAATCGCCTCGGCTATGTTGCTTGCCATGGTGGTATGAAACGTTACAACCTTGATAATGGTAAAAGCTACACAATCGGTGTATTTGGCTTGTCCGGTTCCGGTAAATCTACATTGACTCATGAAAAACACGATGGTCGTTATGATATTTCTATCTTGCATGACGATGCGTATATCATCAATACTAATGACTTGAGTTCTATTGCTCTTGAACCTACATATTTCGACAAAATGCAAGACTATCCTGTGGAACATCCTGCTAATGAATTCTTGTTGACTCTACAAAATGTTGGCGTAACTATGGATGAGGATGGCCGTAAGGTTGTGTTGGCAGAAGATGTGCGTAATAATAATGGTCGCGCTATTAAATCTCAATTCTGGACAGATAATCGTGTAAACTACGTAGATCAACCAGTTAATGCCATTGTATGGCTTATGAAAGATAAAACTTTGCCACCAATCCTTAAAATTAATGACCCTGTTTTGGCATCTACAATGGGCGCAACTCTTGCTACACGTCGTTCTACTGCTGAAAAACTCGATGCTCACGTTGATCCGAACGCACTTGTTATTGAGCCTTATGCAAATCCATTCCGCACATATCCATTGGTTTGTGACTATGAAAGCTACAAAAAATTGTTCTCTGAATGTGGCGTACAATGCTACATTATGAATACAGGTTTCTTCTTGGAAAATAAAATTCCTAAAGAAGTAACTCTTGATTTATTGGAACGTTTGGTAGAAGGTACATTGGACTTCAAACCATTCTATAAATATGAAAACCTCTCTTATGTTGAGGTTCCTGGTTTTGAACCACCATTCCAAGTGCGTGAATACCATCACCAATTACACAAAGCTTTCGAGTTCCGCTATGACTATGTAGAAAAACTTATTGGTCATAAAAACGAATTGCCACAAGAAGTATTGGATGTATTAAAAACTCTAATGTAATATATTGAGTCAGTTTAATTTCTGTCTTAAGATTATTTAAAACTTTAAAGAAAGAGCCCTCCTTGTGGAGGGTTCTTTCTTTTGTGGTAATATATACTTATGATAAATCAATAATGTTTTGTTATAAGGTGTTTTTATGGATATAAAGGATATTAAATATATAAGTACCATCGTTGAGATGGCATCATTTTCAAAGGCGTCTAAAAAACTATATATCTCTCAACCTGCATTGAGTCAAAGTATTCGTCGCATTGAGGCTGAGTTAGGGGTGCCTTTATTTGCTCGAGATCGGACAAAGGTTGTACCAACCGCTGCAGCCTTACAAATTGCTAAAGAGGGTATGCCTTTAGTAGGAAAGGTAGAGGCTTTAACGCAGTCTATCATTAATCAAGGGTCTGACGCGGCTTATCATGTGCGTATTGGATTATCTCAATTCTATGGTCACCATATGTTAGGTAAAACATTGAAGAGCTTTCAACAAATTGAGCCATCCTGGGAATTTCATGTAGTAGAAGGGGAGTCCCATTTTTTGGAGCAACAAATTTGTGATGGATTAGTTGATGTAGGTTTATTTCCAACACCAATTTACTCTCAAGCTCTTGAAAGTTATCCTGTGTTAGATGAGCAAATTTTATTAGCTGTTAGTGTAGAGAATAAAAAAGCTATAGCTATTGCTGACTCGCTCATGACACCGAATGGAATACATGAGATAGCACCATTTGGGTCTTTCCCTTTTATTCTCATAAGAGAAGGCCTTAAGTTACGAACTTTGGTAAATCGTCTATGTCAGGCTGAATCCTTTGTGCCAAAAGCTGTTATTGGTTCTGAAAACTTAGATACCTGCCGTTCTTTAGTAGAAGATGACTATGGTATTACATTCTTGCCAAGCACATTAAATAGTAAGGGCGATGATGATAAAGTTAAATTCTATCCTTTAGCATCAAAACTATGTTTCCGTCAATTAGTTCTTGTAGCAAGATCAGATAGAGCAAAGCGATTCCATTTGCCTGAAGTGGCTCAGATCATGCAACAATTCTTATAAATTATACAGATAGAATATTGGCGAATTTAATACTATTATCGAATAATAAGTTGGATACATAAATATATAGATAATGTGTCATATAAATAAAAGAGATTAATTCCTATAATTTTTAGGAATTAATCTCTTTCGTTTTATGAAAGAAATCTGAAAGTATCGAATTTGATAAATGTAGTTATTATAATGTTTTATAAGCATAAATGGGTCAAAAATTTCTCAAAATTTAATTGACAAATATCCTTTCAGAAAATATACTTATAGTAGTTTAAAACATATTTTGGAGATAGGATTTAAAGTCCATCATTATGGTGGAATTAACTTGAAATAAATGTAGAATATGTTTTCTTATTATTGTCAGCTGGCCTACGTAGGCCCCTAGGAGGTTTATTATGAGTAAAGATGTGGAAAATAAAAATACCCATGACCATAGCCATGGTGAACATCATCACCATCATGATCATGACCATCATCATGACCATGACCACTGCCATTGTGGCGGTCACCATCACGATCACGACCATGATCATCATGACCACGATCATGAACATGGTCACGACCATAGTCATGGCAAAGCGCTACCAACGGATAAATGGGTGCCACACACTCATGAACCAGGAGTACCGCATGAACATGGTGTAAATGACTACATGAAAGCCGTTGCGGAATACCGTAAAACATGGCCTACAAAACAAGATGTTATCGAACAAACACCAGATCCAGCTGTACGCGAAATGATTCTTCGCATGGAACAAATCGGTTGTGATACAGTATTTGATCGTTTCGATAAACAACAACCACAATGTACTTTCGGTATTGCAGGCGTATGTTGCCGCATCTGCTTCATGGGTCCATGTAAAATTACACCTAAGAGTCCTCGTGGCGTCTGCGGTGCCGATGCGGACCTTATCGTAGCTCGTAATATGACACGTGCTGCAGCTGGTGGTTTGACTCAACATGGCGCGCATGCTCGTGAAATTTTGATTTCTTTGAAAGCTGCTGCTAATGATCAATTGGATATTCCAATTTTAGGGGAAGAAAAAATCCGTACTGTATGTAAGGCTTTCAACATCCCTGAAGAAGGTCGTTCCTTGAAAGAGGTAGCTAATGATTTAGCTGATGTATTGCTCGAAGACTTGAGCCGTGCATTGCCAGGTGAATATAAAACAATTACTGCATTAGCTCCTACTGAACGTCGCGAAGTTTGGAAAAACTTAGATATCTTGCCTATTTCCGCGTACAATGAAGCATTTGATGCATATCATCGTACATGCGTAGGTACAGATGGCGATTGGGAAAGCAACATGAAACAATTCTTACGTTGTGGTCTTGCGTTCACATTCACAGGCGTAGTAGCTGCCGACATCGCAACAGACGCATTGTTCGGTCTTGGTGGTCGTCGTACTTCTAAAGTTAACATTGGTGCCTTGAAAAAAGGTTATGTAAATATCGCTGTTCATGGTCACTTACCAACATTGGTTTCTCAAATTTGTAAGATTGGTGCGTCCGAAGAGTACTTAGAAAAAGCGAAAGCTATCGGTGCTAAAGGTATCCAATTCTACGGTATCTGCTGCTCTGGTTTGTCCAGCATGTATCGTTATGAAAATGTTATTCCATTGTGTAATGCTATCGGTGCTGAACTTGTACTTGGTACAGGCGCGCTTGATTGCTGGGTAGCTGACGTTCAAGACGTTTACCCTGCTATCATGGACGTAGCACGTTGCTTCAACACAAAAGTTATCACTACATCTGATGCAGCTCGTTTACCAGGTGCAGAACACATCGGTTACGATCATCATCACACTAACTTGTCTGAAACAAAAGAATTGGCTCGCAAAATTTTGGATCGTGCCCTTGAAGCTCATGAATTGCGTAAAGGCATGCCTGTATACATTCCGCCATACGAAATTACTGCAGAAGTGGGCTTCTCCCCAGAATCCACTGTTAAACATTATGGTTCCTTCAAACCATTGGCAGAGGCTTTAAAATCTGGTAAAGTTCGTGGTATCGTTAACGTAGTAGGTTGTTCCAACCCTCGCGTTATCTACGAAAAAGCTACTGTAGATATCGTTGATACACTTATCAAAAATGGTTGTATCATCTTAACAAATGGTTGTGCATCCTTCCCATTGATGAAACTTGGTTACTGTAATACAGATGCTAACAAAAAATGTAGCCCTGCATTGCAAGAGTTCTTAGGCGATGATCAACCACCAGTATGGCATGTTGGCGAATGTGTAGATAATGCACGTTCCTCCGGTATTTTTGCTGGTATCGCTGGTGAATTAGGACTTAACTTACCACAAATGCCATTTGCAATGTCTAGCCCTGAATGGTCCAATGAAAAAGGTATCGATGCATCCCTTGGCTTCCGCTTGATGGGTATTAACTCTTACCACTGCGTTGAGCCACCTACACAAGGTTCTGATGCTGTTACAAAATGGCTTAAAGAAGACACTAAAGATATCTTAGGTTCTGTTATGTATGTAAATACTGATCCTGCTAAAGTAGCTGAAAAAATCTTAGCAGATATCGATGCTAAACGTGCTGCTTTAGGTTGGGCTGAAGTAAAATAGTTTATCTTTTGATAGATTATAATTTGTAGTTAAGTACAAAAACACCCTCTATAGATCTTATAGTTATTATGACTATTAGAATTAAGAGGGTGTTTTTTATTGTTTGTGGATAGATTTTTTACTAGTCTTGTATTAGCCGTAGTATAATGTACTAATTGTTTTAGACCTACTAAAGTGTGATGGTTTCACCATCTTCAGGCACTGCTACATGGCTTTCAATGTTGTTGCCTTTGATAAATTTGCGCACATCCTTACGACTTGTTGCCGTATGATTAACTGTATCCATGTGAACCGCAATGATTTTAGCCTCTGGTTTGCGTACCACCATGCGGCCAATATCTTTTGTACCCATAATAATACTATCTTCAAAGCCTAAAACTTGAGCATATCCAGTGTTCATAATAATAACGTTAGGGTCGAAATGATGAAGTGCTTTTTCCACATCGCTTGTCCAAATCGTATCACCTACAAGGTACACAGTTGGTTCATTTAATGTTTCGAAAATTACGCCCATTGCATCGCCGGCTAATGCTGCTAGATTAGGGTTTGCATACATTTCTATTGTGCCGTGAGAGCCACCTGTTTTTGTTAATGTAATGCCGTTAAAGTCCACACTTTCAAAAATGATGCGCACATCATTAAAACCTTGAGAGCTGATGAGTTTTTGATCCGCTGAATTTTGTACAAAAATAGGAAGTGATTTTGGAATAGCTTGAACTGCGCTATCGTCCCAATGATCAAGATGGGTATGTGTAACAACTACTGCGTCTACATCGCTTAATAGTTGGTCCATAGATAGAGGTAAATCAACCATAGGCATTCTTTGTTGATAGTTAAATGTTCCTTCAAAGCCAGGATAAGTATCTTTTGGTGCTAAAAATGGATCAATAAGGAATGTTGTATTTTTTATTGTTAATTTTCCTGTGGCATTGCGAATGTGAGTATATTGTGTCATAGTTATCTCCTTAATTAAATTATTGTCGATTTAATTGAATAGATTATTATTTGTAATCTCTAGAACTAGTGTACCTTGTTTTGTTATACTAGTCTCAACAATAATTAACACTATGTTTATTAATAGACACATTGTATAAAAGTGTCTATATTGGAGGTTATATGATAACTCGAAAAGAAATGACACGTATGTTGTTAAAAGAAGGCTTGCTTAGTTGTTTAGCAAACAATTCTTTTGAGACTGTAACAGTAACATCGTTGTGTAAAGCTTCGGGTATAACTCGTTCTACTTTTTATTTACACTATAGTAATATCATGGAAATTGTTGATGATTTAGTGGATGATGCAATCGCTTATTCAAAGCCGGGAATGGTAGATAACAATAATTTACAAACTATAGCTAACACCTTATCAGCTGCTTCTAATTCTGTTGCGTTGAGAGAAGCATACAATTCTATTTTTGATAGACTGCCGTTATGTCAGCGTATTATACGACATAAAAAGTATTTACCTTTATTTTTAGATGAACAAATTTCAGAATATGTATTACAACGCATTATAGGACGTGAAAAAGATCGACAAGGGCTAGTTATGGCAGAAGCACTTGGGATTTCATTTGATGTGGGGGTATCTATTTTTATATTTTTAGTACACGGTCTATATGCTGTTAATAAACAATATAAGTGGTCTCAGAGCGATGAGTGGTTAGAAGCTCAGAAAATTATTTTTGAACTAGTTTATCGTGGATTACAAAGTAGATAGAATTTATACACGCTTATATTTTGAGATTTATTAAAGTTTTATACAACGAAAAAAGGACTCCAACTGGAGTCCTTTTTTCATGTAAGGGGAGTGTTAGTATTAATATCAAATGAACCATGTATTTAAACAAGTAGTAGGTTTGGGGTTAGTATTACTTGTCGGGAGATAAATACACGTATGGTAACCAGGGAATTGTTACCTCTATTTATCATTTGACATTGTCATTATAAGAACAAAAAATGAGTTGAAAATGAAATTTTTTAAGAAATTTCTTTTAATTTCTTGAAATTCTAAAAAAGATAATAATTAAGTTTAATTATTGTTGATAAATATGGGGCAATTTTGGTATTATATATAAAGGAGAAGTTGTATATTTTATAAAGGTTTAATGGCTATTAGAGTTTTATAAAGTATACAGCTCTAAGGCATGAGAGGAGCAGTCATATGAGGAAAATATTAACCATATTGTCCCTTTTGTGGCTACTCAGTATAGGGGGGACCGCTAACGCAACGGACTGGTATTATGTTGGACCAGATGCGTCAGGAAACCAATTATTTATTGACAATGACAGTGTTCAAAAAAGTGACTATGATGCGCTTTTGTGGCTGCGGGTCAATGAACTGGGTGGCGACGAATTGCGATATAAAGTGTATATAAGTAGATATAATCGCACCATGGAAACGTTAAAGGTAGATGCGTACATGGCGGACGGTACACCTTATGAAAATGTAGAGTATAATGAAAACCCAGAACCTATTGAAGGCAATACAAATGGTCAAGCCATTTATAATTTATTATGGCAATAAAAGAACCATCTAGCACAGCAAACTAGATGGTTCTTTTTTTATATGTGTAAAAAATTTATAAATCTTAGGAATATTTTTTATATACAACATCCTCAAATGAGAATGGTATATACAGAAATTTAAACTTGGGCAGCGTTGCGCTCTAATTCCAAGTCTTGAATCATTTGGAGATCATCTTGTGGAGAACGACCACCAGTTGTTAAGTATCCACCAACCATGATGCCGTTAAGGCCACCTTTTAAAGCATAAGCTTGTAAGTCACGAAGATTTACTTCACGACCGCCAGCTGTACGAATCAATGCGTTTGGCAAGATGAAACGGAACACAGCGAAGGTACGTAAAATATCTAGAGGACGTAATGCTTTATTACTTTCAAATGGTGTACCTTTAACAGGATTCAAAATGTTGATTGGTACAGAGTCAATATGCAAGCGTTTAAGCTCGAATGCCATCTCTACGCGTTGTTCTAATGTTTCGTTTAGACCAATAATACCGCCAGAGCAAACACGAATGCCTGCTTTTTGAGCATTATCGATAGTAGACATTTTATCTTCGTAGGAATGGGTTGTACAAATATCTGGGAAGTGACTAGGCGCTGTTTCGATATTGGAGTGGTATCGAGTTACACCCACTTCTTTTAATTTGAGAGCTTGTTCATAAGTTAACAAACCAAGAGAACAGCAAATTTCGAGACCTACTTCGTTTTTAATACGGTCTAATACGCGAATGATTTGGTTAAATTCGTTTGGGTTATTAGTATTACGACCACTCGTTACGATAGAAAAACGAATAGCGCCTGCTTCTTTAGCTTTGCGAGCTGCATCAAGGATACTTTCATCATCCATGAATGGATATTCTTGAACACCTGTATCATGATGTGCAGATTGAGCACAGAATTTACAGTTTTCAGGGCATTTACCAGATCGTGCATTTACAATGGCGCATACATCCACAGAGTTGTCATTGAAATGCTGGCGAATTTTATCGGCCATAGCAAGTAAAATCATAGTATCATCATCTGAAGTATGAATCAGCTCGATTGCTTCTTCCTTAGTGATTTCGCCGCCGTTCATAATGCGGTTGGCAATAGTAAGTATTTTTTCGTATGTACCCACTTGGGTTGATTGTTGATCTGTAGGCAAAGCCATAATAGCCTCCAAGAATTGTTAACTTAATAAAAACATAAAATATTGACAATTTGATTGTAAACGTTCGTGTATAAATTGTCAACTTAATGTATTTTTAAGTTAACAAAAATGTCGCAGTAGGTTTTAGACCATTTTTAATACAGGTAAGGCGTATAGTTTGAATCTAATTGGAGATACCATATTTTAGTATCTATTTTGATAGATTGATTGATAGTTATTTTTAAGTAATCTTTACGGTTTTGTAGTATAATAAAATATTGTAATTACTATATATAACTATAATAAAAGTACTAATACAAGGAGTGGATATAGATGCAGCCATTTCGATTTATACACTGTGGTGACCTGCATTTAGGGGCACCCTTTCAATATGCTACAGGTATTAGCCGCGCCGTTGATCGTGCCGTGAGCGAAGCTACCTATGTAGCCTTTGATACAATTATTGACACGGCTATTGATGAGCATGTTCATGCTGTTGTCATAGCTGGTGATATTTATAATAGCGAAGACCATAATCTAGAGGCTCAAGTACGCTTTGTGCGCGCCATGTATCGTTTGGCGGAACATCGCATTGCAGTATATATGGTGCAAGGTAATCATGACCCTGCTGAAAGTTGGAAGGCGCAATTGCAGATGCCTGATAATGTGCATGTATTCTCTAGTGAACAAGTACAACGTTTTCCATTAATTGTTAACAATATAGAAATTGGTGGCGTTTACGGCATTAGCTGTGGCCATGGTAATGAAAGCGACAATTATGCGCGCCAATACCGTGCCTTTGAACGAGATGAATTTTCTCTGGCTGTCATGCACGGCACAGTCGGTTCTAGTGCAGGCTCTGAAAACCATAATGTGACCGGCCCGTGCAGTTTAACTGATCTTGCAGAGGCAGCTATGGATTATTGGGCGTTAGGACATATTCACAAATCTCAAGTTCTTAGCGAGGAACCTCTTGTTGTCTATTCCGGTAATCCCCAAGGTTTACACCGCAAGGAAATAGGCCCTAAGGGGTGTTATCTCGTCTCTGTATCTCATAATGGTCATTGTGAACCTCGTTTCATTGAAACAAGTGCAATCCGTTTTGAAGAAATCAAAATTGATATTGCAGGCATGAAAACGGAAGCAGAATTCTTAGAAATTTTACGCCATAAAAAAGAGAATCTCCGTAAGCAACATAAGAAAAATATCTTGCTTTCCATCGTTCTCGTAGGTACAGGTCCATTGCATCGTTTATGTACACAAGAAGGTGTGCGCAAATTATGGTTGCAAGAGTCCCAAAGTGAAGAGAAAAGCAAGTCTATATTTGTCATGCCGTACCGCATGATCTGTAATACGCGACCTAGCATTAATTTGGCTGAACGTAGATTGTTATCCGATGTAGTAGGGGATTATTTACGCGCCTATGACGATATGGTTGATGGCAATGCGGTACAGACGGTACGTCAAATTTTGGCAGAACGACCTGAGTTTAAACGCTTAGGTGTATATGCCGATTTGTTGAGTGATGAATTATTGCTTCGCGCCTTGAAGCGCTGTGAAATTGAAGGTGTTACTGTATTGATGGGGGCTAACGATGAACATTAAACACATACGATTTGATGAATTTGGCCCGTATCGCAACTGGTCTTTCATTACGGGAAATCATGGTGTTCAGCTCATGTATGGCCCTAATGAAAGTGGCAAAACCTCTTTGCTTGAAGGGATGCGCACCCTTTTATTCGGCGGTACTCATAAGGCTTATGGACCTATGACGGGTTCCCTTGAAGTAGAGCGTAATGGTGAAAGCTACTACATTGGTCGTAAGGGTAAACAACTAGACTTTTACAGTCCTGGGAATCCAGCCATTCATGAGGAGCCAGCTCAACACTGGTGGCATGGTATTGATAAAAAAACATATAATCGAATTTTTGCATTGACCCTTGATGACTTACAAGGTCTCGATGTTCTACAAGAGGTAGAGGTTCGGTCTCGTTTCTTCGGTGCTGAAGGGGGCGAGCATTTAGGCTCGGTCGTAAAAGATGTGGAAAAAGGCGCTACTGATCTATTAGTAGCTTCCTCCAATGGTAAACGCCGCATCAATGTGTTGATGGATGAGCTTAAAGAAAATCGTCAAAAATTAAGCCATTTAGCCGAACATGAAACGCAATATGTAGAATTGCAAAAAGCCTTTCACAGTACGGAACAGACTGAGGCAGAATTACAAGGTCAGTTGCAAGAGTGGAAGGAATACCGCGATGGTATAGACGTCGTATTGCGCGCATGGGATACGTATCGCCGTAGCGAAGAAGCGCGTATGCATATGCAACAGTACAATAGTGAGCTTGCCTTGAGTCGTGATGAGTTCCTTCGCATCGATGAGGAAATCAAACGAGCTCGAGATAATATGCAGTTGTGGCAGGAAAAGGAAGCGGCCTTGATGCCAGCTAACTTTAGCCCGGATAGTCCATTTGGTACGTATGGTCAAGATATTGAAGACCTTATCCAACAAGGCGCCAAGTGGGAACAATTGCGCCGTGAGTGTGAAGAAGGGGATGCGTATATCTTTAAGGTACGAGAACAATTAGAGTTTTCTCGTTCTATGCATTCTGCGTGGCGTGATGATGAGCCGATGGCTGATGATGTGAATTGGTTTGAAGGAGAGCGCTTAGCAAGTCGCTTGCGCACTGCTAAAGATCAATTATTACATTGGCAAGATCGCAAGCCTGCTGAGGCCTCTGATGATTTGCCAACAGCCAATCTCGACGGAGCATCCTTGCCAAATTACAGCGAAGAGGATTTGGCGAAAAAAGAGCATCTCGAACGTGAACTAGAGCTTATCTTGATGGATATAGATCGGGTTACAGAAAAACGGGATAGCTATGGTCCTGATGCACAACCGAGCAATTTGCCAAAGTGGTTACAACGCATTAGTGGCGTATCTGCAGTGATTGGCGTTTTACTCGTATTAGCAGGCTTATTAGTATTAGAGTCTGTACTCTATACGATTGGCGGCTTTATACTATTAATCCTATCTATGGCATTGTTCTGGTATGCTACATGGAGACGTCATAACGGCAATTCTGATGTATCTAAACTGAATTATGAGTTACAAATCTTGTCATCTCGTAAATCTGATGTAGAACATCAGTTAGAGGCACTTGTGAAAGCCGCAACACCTGTAGTGAGCCCAATTCCATCCATAGAGGGTGCAGCGCATCTTGATCGTTGGATTCAAGAAGGTCATACGTTGCAAGCTATTTATGATGAAGCCCTTGCAGCTTGGCAGAATTGGTTGCCTCAAGGTGCGGCGAAGAGCCTTAACGAAGATGATTTCTTTGGACTCAAACAAGAGTACGATCAGTACCATGAACAGTTACGTACTATTGAAGGTTATGAAAAGCGCTTAGCAGAACATAAAGAAGGCTTACGTGTTATCGAAGACCAAGCCATGACCTTGTGGTATAACCTTGGTGTTGAGGCGCCTGTATCTCCTACAGAGTTAAAACGTATTTATAACCAATATAAAAACTTCCAACAAAATAAAATTGTATGGGAACAAAAGGAAGCACAACGTAAAAGCTTCCGCAATGAATACGATAATTGGCACCGCAAAGAAAAAGAATTGCTACTTCGTCAACAAGAGCTATTGCACAAGGCTGGTATGGAAAGCTCTAACGAGTATCGTCAACATCTTATCGATGAAGACCAATACAAGCAATGGCAAACCATTTACAAGCAAAGTCAGGTACAGTTAGATTTATTAGCTCCTGATGCGGAGAATAAAGATTTATTCTATCGCCGCTTGCGTGAAGGCAATAAGGATAATTGGTTAGATGAGTTAGCTCATTCTGAACGAGAAATAGCTTCCATTGAAGATAAGTTGGCTATCTTGTATGAACGTCGTGGGCAAATTGTAGAATCTATGCGTGCCCTAGGTTCTGACCAAGAGCAACACCAAATGCTTCAAGAGCGTGAAGCGTTACAAAATGAACTGGAATCTGCTCTCGAAGATTGGGCTACCCAAGTGTTGATGAGCCACTGCATGGATAAAGCGCAACAATCTTACGAGCAAGAAAAACAGCCTCACATGCTTGAATTGGCATCTTCTTATATAGAACGTTTGACTGGTGGTATCTACACCTTTGATATCCTCGGCATCAACGAAGGGGTAGCACTGGTTAATGGTAATGGAGAACGCTTAGAACTTAAGTTCTGGTCTAGTGGCTTAGCCGACCAAGTATACTTGGCATTGCGCCTAGCATTAGCTAAGGTATTCTCTTACCAAGTTGAATCCTTGCCAATTATCCTAGACGATATTCTCGTGCGCTTTGATGAAAACCGTCAACGTAGTGCGTTAGAACTATTAGCAGAAATAGGCAAGAACCAACAAATCTGGTTGTTTACATGCCAACGCTCTGTATTTGATATGGCTCAATCCGTTACAGGTATTGATTGCCATAGATTAAGTCGCAATTAAATGTAACCCCTGTGAAGGTATATAGCTTTCACAGTGAATAGTAATGATAACGTTACAAATGATGTAACTAAAGTAACTGTTTTAGTTATCATAGTGTGTTAGTATTGATTAGAAAGAAAGGGGTTGAGTACTTGAATACAGCATATTTAGATATGATCCAAGGTAAGAACCCTGGTGTAACACCTGTGTGGTATATGCGCCAAGCTGGTCGTAGCCAAGCGGAATACCGCAAAATTAAAGAAAAATATACGCTCTTTGAAATTACAAAAGAGCCTGAGTTGTGTGCTCGTGTTACAGAGCTACCTGTAAAAGAATACGGCGTAGATGCAGCCATCCTTTACAAGGATATTATGAGCCCCATGGCAGGGATGAATGTAAATGTAGAGCTCAAGGCTGGTGTGGGCCCTGTGTTTAATACACCGATTCGCTCCATGGCTGATGTAGATACATTAGATACCTTTGACCCTACAAAGGTAGATTATATTGGGAAAACGATTAGGTTATTAACATCCGGTATGCTCGACGTACCGCTCATTGGGTTCTGTGGCGCACCATTTACGATTGCGTCTTACCTCATCGAAGGCGGTCCTACAAAGAATTACAACAAAACTCGTGGCATGCTCATCGGTGCACCAGATGTGTGGAATGCATTGATGACAAAGTTAGCAGATATGTCCATTGAATATTTGTCTATGCAAGCCGAAGCCGGTGCGAATGCATTACAAATCTTCGACTCTTGGGTTGGTGCAGTGAATGCGGACCAATATAAACAAGGTATTTATCCTCATATGGAACGCATTATTAAGACTGTAAAGGAGCGATACCCTCACTTGCCTATGGCTATGAATGGTGTTGGTACAGATCATCTCGTATCTATTTGGTCTCATTTACCATTGGATGTAATCGCTCTTGATTGGCGTAGTTCCATCGTTATGGCTAATGAACGAGGCGTAACACAAACGGTACAAGGTAATCTCGATCCAGCCTACTTATTCGCTGATGAAAAAACATTAGCTCACGAAGTGGATCGTATCTTACTTGATGGTGTTCGTTATGGGCGTCATATCTTTAACTTAGGTCATGGCGTATTCCCAGAGGCGGATCCTAAAAAGCTCCATTGGCTCACAGACTATGTACATGAACGCAGTCGTGAATTATGGGCACAAGAGGGGTAAGCTAGTGAACATCGAGAAAAAAGGATTATTATTCTTATCCTATGGTAGCCCTTCAAGTAAGGATGATTTAGTGCCATACATGACGAGTATTCGTCATGGTCGCGTGCCGACCGATGCTGAAGTTGCAAATCTTACCCATCGTTATGATGTCATTGGTCAGTGGTCCAACGTAGAATTACAAACGATGGCAGAACGTCAATATAATAGACTGCTTACTTTGTTGCCATCCATACCATCGGCCATTGGATATCTTCATTTGAAGCCGTCTATTGCTGATGCGGTAGATGCATTAGTCAAACAAGGTGTAGAGCATATTATCGCTATCGTAACGGCTCCATTCTTTACGTCTCTTGGCACTGGTGCTTATGAGAAGCAAGTGCAGGCTGCAATTGGTGACCTTCAAGGTGTAACCTTTGATGTTATTCGTGCTTGGTGGGATCAACCTTCCTTTATCGAGTATTGGGTAAAAGCAGTTTCAGACTGCATCAATGACACTAAAGATGTATTTGTCATTTTTAGTGCTCATAGCATACCTCTTATTAATAGTCATAATGCAGACTCTTATGCTTTGGCCTTAGAGGAAAGTGCAAAAGAAATCGCTCAACGTTGCGATTTAGAACAGTGGTCTGTAGCTTGGCAGAGCGCAGCCCCTCACGGACAATGGTTAGGGCCAACCGTAGCGGAAGCAATCAATCAAGCTCTACGTAGTGGTGCGATACATATAGCCTTTGTACCATTTGGCTTTGTAAGTAATCATGTAGAGGTATTGTACGATAATGATGTAGAGTGTAAAGAACTCGTTGATGCTGGCGGCGCTGTATATATGCGTGCAGAAATGCCGAATTGTGATGAAACATTCTTGCAAGCGATGGCGAGTGCAATAATAGAAAGGATTCATTCGTGAATGTAACAATAGTGGGCGGTGGCTTAACCGGATTGACAGCGGCTTATTATTTAGGCCATGCAAAGCCGGACTGGACCATCACTCTTTATGAACAAGCACCACGATTTGGTGGGAAAATACAAACACAACGCGTCGATGACTTCGTGGTAGAGCTCGGACCTGATTCTTACTTAGGCCGTAAAACGGAAATGACGGATCTCGTCTATGATCTCGGCTTAGGGGACACCCTTGTATCGAATGAAACAGGGCAAGCCTTTGTATATGACAAAGGTTCTATTCATCCTATTCCCGGGGGCTCTATCATGGGCATCCCTACGGAAATGATGCCTTTTGTGAAAGCAACGCTTATTTCTTGGCCTGGCAAATTGCGCGCTGGTTTAGATTACTTTAAAAAGCCATACCAGCTAGATAAAAATGGAGATGTATCCATTGGTCATTTCTTTCAATACCATTTAGGTCAAGAAATGATGGATAAGCTCATCGAGCCTTTATTGGCGGGTATCTATGGTGGCGACATTTATAAAATTAGCTTGTTATCTACATTCCCTCATTTTATTCAAGTAGAACAAAAATATGGGAATATGGTAAAAGGCATGATGGCTGCTAAGATGGGTCACTCTAAAGCGGGGGTTACTAAAGCGGCTAAAGGCGCCGTAGCTGAAGGCGACGTACCGCGTGCTGGTAAAGGGACTATGACAGACCGTCAATTCGAAAGTCATGAAGCAAAGTCTAGTCAAACTGCATCTATGAATAATAGTTCAAACAGTTCTGGCCATGCCACAAATACTGGTCCACACCGACAAACTAGTAAGGTTCAAGCGGATATGGCGAGTCGTAAGGGGACTGCTGCTCAATCTGGTATGTTCCGCCAGTTAACAGGTGGTCTTGAAAGCGTGATTACCGCTATTGTTGAGGCTATGCCTAGCAATGTGCACTTGCATACAGGGACACTAGTTTCTAATATTCGCTATGTTGAAGGTATGTATGCTATCGATGTGGTGAAGTCTGGAAATGATGCTTGTGGCTGTGAAGCTAATGCTAGTGCTAATTTTAATTCTAATTTCAAATCCAATTCCAATTCCATTAAAACTGATTCTATTAACGCTGATAACAGGATTGAAACTAGCAATTCTACTACAGATTTAGCTACAGATTCAGCTACAGAGGTACTTCTTGATAAAGCTCCTGCTATGGCGGATCATGTGATTATATCTACACCGCCGGCGACGTATAATCAATGGTTTAAAGATGATGAAGGCTTTGATTTCTTGCGCTCCATGGAACAGTCGAGCTGTGCTATTGCTATTATGGCCTTTGATAAAGCTACCTTTGATGGTGACTTAAAAGGTTCGGGCCTCTTGATTACACGCAACACAGATACGCCTCTTACAGCGTGTACTATTCTTAATCAAAAATGGCCTCAAACAACGCCTGACGATAAAATCGTATTGCGCGTCTTTATTGGAAAACCTGGCAATGATGTAGTAGAGCATCTCAATGATAAGGAACTTTCAGAATTAGCAGTGGAAGAAATTCAAAACATTATGTGTTTCTCTGCTAAGCCTGAATGGGTGCGTATCAATCGTCTTATTCACTGTATGCCGCAATATAATGTAGGGCATCGTGCAGGTATTAAGGCTGTCCGTGAACATGTAGCTGAAAACTATCCTAATTTACACCTCATCGGTACGCCATTTGATGGTATTGGTATTCCAGACGGTGTAAAACAAGCAAAAGAATTAGTGCAGGCTATTGTAGAGGACAATGAAAACTAATAAAAACTAGTAAAAATTAGTAAAATATAAATATTGATTTAAACGAAAAAGCAATACTAATGTGTGCCCGTTTATTACAGTTTACTATTAGCTGTATATTGATATTCCATATTGAAAATTAATATTAATAAATAATTATAAGAAAAGACTCCATATGCTATAATAGTATATGGAGTCTTTTCGATTCTTAAAGTAAAAGATATATCATTTTAATATAATCACTATAGATAGGAGTGATCACAATGGGAAAAGCAATCCCTACAGTAGAAGGTTGGCATAGCCAACACATGGTATTTGCCATGGATTTTAGCGCATGGAACTGTTTTACAGCTGATGAAAAAGCAGCAGCGCGCAACGAATTAAAAGCATTTTTAGCAGATCTTGAAGCTAAACATCAAGCTAAAGAAGGTAGCTATGCATTCTATGATTGCAATGGCGCAAAAGGGGATTTGATTCTATGGATCCTTGGTCCATCCCTTGAATACTTGGCACAAGTAGAACGCAAATTCCGTCGTCTTGCGATTGCAAGCGTATTAGTTCAAACATATTCTTATACATCTGTAACAGAAGTAAGTGCTTACGTTAAAGCTAAACTCGATACAGAAGAAGTTAACCAAAAACTTTACCCTCATGTACCTCGCGACAAATACATCTGTTTCTACAATATGTCTAAAAAACGCGAAGGTAATGATAACTGGTACATGCTACCACCACAAGAACGCGGTATGTTAATGAAATCTCACGGTGAACTTGGTAAGACATATTTAGACGTTCTATCTGAATTCACCACAGGTGGCGTTGGTTTAGACGACTGGGAATGGGGCATTACAATTTTCAGTAATGATGACATCCAATTCAAAAAAATCGTATACGACATGCGCTTTGAAGTAGCTAGTGCAAAATACGGCATCTTCAGCGACTTCTACGTCGGTACCATCATCGACGATGCACTACTAGAAGAAATCTTTGGATAAAAAAGAAGGGACTGCCTAGCAGTCCCTTTTTTCTCCCTCGAAATGAAGGCTATAATTTTGAATAGAAAATTTACTGTACGCACTGTACTTATACTGCGTAAAATATAATTCACTATGTTTGAGTAGCTTATCCATAACTATATTTTCATAAAAGAGAACCCCGCATCGATCCGACTTACGAGGTCAAGGCCCTAGGCCGCAGACCTGATACGTATGGAGGAGAGATGCGGGGTTTCTTTTATCACTTAGTTAAGAAAAGTGAATTATATTTTGTTGTACCGTCCAGTGAACGTAAATTTTCTGTTTCCAGAAAATTATACGTTCATATTTGCGCTTTTACGCACATAGAACCAGTAGCATACTGCTACAGTTACGATGTTGAAGGCTAACAATACAGCAAAGGCTGGGTGAATATTGCCGAATGTGGAATATACAAAGCCGAAGATTTTAGGTGTAATGAAGGCACCGTATGCAGCTACGGCAGCAACGAAACCTGTAATTAAAGAGGAAAGCAATGGATTGCCGAATACGTGAGGAATCATACGGAATGTAGCACCAGTTGCGAAGCCACAGCATACGAATGTCAACACGGACATAGCAAAGAAGAATGGGAAGTTGTGCATATCTACGCCAACTGCAATTAGTGCTGTTGTTGCACATAGACCGAGAAGGCTTACAAAGGTAACTTTTGTACCGCTGTTAATTTTGTCGGATAACCAACCGCCTACAGGACGAAGGGCACCTGCTACAAGAGGACCAACAAATGCGATAGAAGCAAATGGAACTTCAGGGAATTCTTTACCTACTAATAAGCCAAGTGCTGCCGCATAACCAGAGAAAGCACCGAAGGAACATGTATATAACAAAGTAAGTGCCCAAGTGTGTTTGTTACCAAAGATTTGTACAAGGTTTTTAGGGTTTGGTTTTTCTAATGGCAAGTTATCCATGAAACGTGTCATAAGTGCAAGGATAACAACGAGTGGTACGACCCACATGAAAGCTGCATTGGCAAGATATACGGCGTTGCCTTTAATAATAGCTGGTGTTACACCAAATACGCTACCTAATGCAGCGGAACCCATAGCGAATGGAGCTAAGAAGTAGATTACGGAGATACCAAGGTTACCAACGCCGCCGTTGATACCAAGGGCTGTACCTTTTTCAGATTTAGGGAAGAAGTTGCCAATGTACGCCATGGAGGACGAGAAGTTGGCGCCTGCTAAACCGATAAGGGCTGTTAAAATCATGAATGTCGTATAAGAAGTTGTTGTATCTTGAACGGCAAAGCCAAGCCATACAACAGGAACTAATAAAATAAGTGTGGAAATAAATGTCCAGTTCTTACCACCGATTAAGGCTGGCATGTAGGTATATACGAAACGTAATGTAGCACCTACAAGACCTGGTAATGCGGCTAATGTAAATAATTGATCTGTTGTAAAGTTAAAGCCAGCGCCATTTAGTTGTGCTGCAATGGTTGCCCATAAATACCATACACAGAATGAAAGGGTTAATGCAATTGTGGATATAACCAAGTTTTGTTTAGCAATTTTTTTACCAAACTTTTCCCAAAATTCTGGATTTTCTGGTTGCCAATTAGCCACAATTTCGCTACGGCTTGCCCCTACTTGAGGCATTTTTAGTTCGCTCATTTTGAACTTCTCCTTACTGAAAAACTATACATGCAATGAAGACATGGAAGATACAATTATCAGTCAATGTATATGAATATTGCAATCTATAGAATTTCTATAGAAAGTATTCGAATTACTTAGAGAACTGAGTTATAATTATTGTATCAACTAAAATTGCAATGTCTTATATCACAAATATATTATATATTGTAAAATTTTTTGTGAATGTGACATAAAACACACATATTCTGAAATTAATAAGTTATAATAATCTTATATATACAAAAAAGTATATAATACATGTGCTTTTACTATAAATAGATTAGTATAACTAATGGATTTTATTTTAAAAGTACAATGGAGTGGTGAAGGTATGGATGAAAATTTAATTAACCAATTACTTGCTTTGTCGGGCGAGGAACTCCATCTTAAAAAAGGTGATTTTCTCTTCCACGAGGGGGACAAGGCAGAACACTTTTACGTAGTGTTAAAAGGTAGAATGAGCATTAAGAAGTTCGAATCTAGTGGGCACATTTTTGCGTTGCGTCTAGTAGGTCCGAATAATGTAATTGGTGAGGTTCCGTTGTATGAGGAGAACACAAGAACTTATGTGTTCAACGCCATCGCTCGGGAGGATTGCTCTGTTTATTCCATTCGCTATGATGTGTTAGAGCCAGCTATTGCAAAAGATCATTCATTGGCTATTGCGATGATGAAAATCTACACATTACATATGCGTCGTCAACAGGCAAAATACCGAGACTTGCTACTATATGGCAAGAAGGGAGCATTTTATTCTACCTTGTTGCGCTTAGCCAATAGTTATGGTGTAGAGCGCGAGGATGGTATCTTTATCGATATCGCCCTAACAAATCAAGAGTTGGCTGAATTTGCTGCCACATCAAGAGAAAGTTTAAATCGCATGCTAAGTGAGTTGCGTAAGTTGGGCTATGTAGCCTATGACAAACACCATCTAGTAATCTGTGATTTTGATGCTTTAATCGGATTGCTTGATTTAGAGGTTGATAATATAGACCCTAATATTAGTAATATCGAATAACAGTATTTTCTCCTTTGTGTTAGCTCAGCTAGCACAAAGGATTTTTTTGTAGTTTTGAAGGAGGACACGAGATGAGCTTGTTGTCTCAAAAGTTTAAGTTTCTTCGCAAGAAGAACGTATCTCCAAGCGGCCATCAAATAACTGAAGATGGCGGTCGCGAGTGGGAAAATTTTTATCGTGACCGTTGGTCTTACGATAAAGTTGTCCGCACAACGCATGGCGTAAACTGTACTGGTTCTTGTAGCTGGAATATCTACGTTAAGAATGGTGTTGTAGCGTGGGAAAATCAGGCTACTGATTACCCTGAAACACCAGATGATATGCCGGATTACGAACCACGCGGGTGCCCTCGTGGTGCAACATTCTCTTGGTATCTCTATAGCCCATTGCGCGTAAAATATCCATATGTGCGCGGTGAATTGGCTGAGCTTTGGAGAGAAGCGAAAAAGAATGCTAAGAACCCAATCGAAGCTTGGAAATCTATCGTAGAAGATCCAGAAAAAGCAAAAAAATACAAATCTGCCCGTGGTATGGGTGGCTTTGTGCGCTCCACATGGGATGAAGCGACAGAAATTACTGCTGCATCCTTATTATATACTGCAAAAACATACGGCCCTGACCGCAACGCAGGCTTCTCTGTAATTCCAGCGATGTCCATGTTGTCCTATGCAGCAGGTGCTCGTTTCCTTAACTTAATGGGTGGTTCACCATTGTCTTTCTATGACTGGTATGCCGATTTACCACCTTCTAGCCCTCAAGTTTGGGGTGAACAAACAGATACTCCTGAATCTGGTGACTGGTACAATGCTGGTTACATCATGACTTGGGGTTCTAACGTACCATTGACTCGTACACCAGACGCTCACTTCTTAACAGAGGTTCGTTACAAAGGTACTAAAGTAGTATCCGTATCCCCTGACTATGCGGAATCTACAACTTCTTCCGATGCTTGGCTCAATGTAAAAGCCGGTACTGATGCGGCTCTTGCTATGGCAATGGGTCACGTAATCTTAAAAGAATACTACATCGATAAAGAGACTCCATACTTCAAAGAGTATGCTAAAGAGTTCACAGATATGCCATTCCTTGTACGCGTTGAAGAAATCAACGGCACTGTACAACCAGGCCGTTTCTTAAATGCTAAGGATTTAGGAAGCAAAGAAGACGGTGCTGATTTCCAAACTGTATTAATTGATGAAACAACAAATGAAATCGTTGTTCCAAATGGTACAATGGGCGACCGTCACACAAATCCACAAAAATGGAACTTACGCCTTGAAAACCGCGATACAGGGGCTAAAATCGACCCTCGCTTATCCGTGTTTGATCAACGTGAAGATGTGACTGTTGTTAAGTTGCCATACTTTGGCGATGAAGAGCATGAAGGCGTTATCGAACGTGCTATTCCAACGATTACAGTACAAACTGTTGATGGTCCTGTAAAAGTAACTACCGTATATGACCTTATTCTTGCTAACTATGGTATCGACCGTGGTATCGGTGGTGAAGTGGCTAAATCTTATACTGATGACACTCCTTACACACCTACATGGCAAGAAAAAATCACTGGCGTAAAAGCAGACATCGCTATTGCTACGGCTCGTGAATTTGCAGATAATGCAGAAAAAACTAAAGGTCGTTCCATGATTATCATGGGCGGTGGTATCAACCACTGGTACCATGCTGACGTGATTTACCGTACAATCTTGAACCTTATCATGTTCTGCGGTACAGAAGGTGTTAACGGTGGTGGCTGGGCTCACTACGTAGGTCAAGAAAAACTTCGTCCTATTGAAGGCTGGGGCGGTATCATGACAGCTAACGACTGGAGTAAAGCTCCTCGTTTGCAAAATGGTACATCTTGGTTCTACTTTGCTACAGAACAATACCGTTCTGATTGCATCGACTTGGCAGACCGCGTATCTAAATTAGCTAAGCCTCGTTATCGTCACCCTGGCGATTACAACGTATTGGCAGCTCGTTTAGGTTGGTTGCCATCTTACCCTACTTTCAATAAAGGCAGCCAAGAATTGATTAATGATGCTCGTGCAGCTGGTGCTGGTACAGAAGCAGAAATTAACCAATATGTGGCGCAAGCGTTGAAAAATAAAGATTTACAATTCTGCGTAGAAGATCCTGCGGCTAAAGAAAACCACCCACGCAACTTGTTTGTATGGCGTGCGAACCTTATCGGTTCCTCTTCTAAAGGCCATGAATACTTCTTGAAACATCTATTAGGTACTAAAAATGCGGTATTAGAAGATGACGATGCACCTACACGTCCAGAAGAAATTAAATGGCGTGAAGCTGATGGGGCAGGTAAACTTGACCTCTTAATCGACATCGACTTCCGTATGGCTTCTACAGGCTTGTACTCTGATATCGTATTCCCTGCAGCTACATGGTATGAAAAAGAAGACTTGTCTTCTACAGATATGCATCCATATGTACATGTATTCCAAGCTGCTGTTGATTGCGCATGGGAAACTAAATCTGACTGGGATACATTCCGTACCCTTGCAGAAACAGTATCTCGCGTAGCAAAAGAGTCTGGCTTCACAGAATACGAAGATATCGTAGCATTGCCTCTTGGTCATGACAGCCCAGGTGAAGTGGCTCAACCAGAAGGTAAGGTTCTCGACTGGAGCAAAGGCGAATGTGAACCAATTCCTGGTAAAACAATGCCTAACCTCGTTCATGTAAAACGCGACTATAGCCAAATCTTTGAAAAATTCATTGCTTTAGGACCTAACATCGAAAATAAAATGGGTGCTCATGGCTTGGCTTGGGATGTATCTGATGAATATCAAACATTGTACGCACAAAATGGTAGAATCGATAATCCAGAATTCATTTCTCATGGCCGTCCAAGCATTTACGAATGTAAAGAAGCTTGTAATGCTGTATTGACATTGTCCTCTTGTACAAATGGTAAATTGGCTGTTCGTTCTTGGAAGGCAATGGAAGAAAAAACTGGTCTTTCTGGTCTTGAAAAGAACGCAAAAGGTCGTGAACAAGAAAAAATTACCTTTGATGACATGGTTCGTCAACCACGCTTCATTATTAGCTCTGTAACAAGTACTGGTAAAAACGATAAAAACCGTCGTTATTCCCCATTCACAACTTCTACAGAAGATAAAGTACCATTCCGTACCGTAACAGGTCGTCAATCCTTCTATTGTGATCATGAAATGATGCGCGATTACGGTGAAGCTATGGCGTTGTACAAACCTGTATTGTCCTACAAACCAGTACAAGGTGACTACAAACAAGAAGGTATTCCAGAAATTACATTGAAATACTTAACACCACATAATAAGTGGTCTACACATAGTATGTACTTCGATAGCCAACAAATGTTGACATTGTTCCGTGGTGGTCAAACTATTTGGCTCAACGAAGACGATGCAGCAGAAATTGGCGTTAAAGATAATGACTGGGTAGAAGCTTTCAATAAAAATGGTGTTGTGGCAGCTCGTGCAGTTGTATCTCCACGTATTCCTCGTGGCATTTCCTATATGCATCACTCCCAAGATCGTCACATCAACGTTCCTGGTACGCAAGTTAAGAAAGACCGTCGCGGTGGTACACACAACGCACCAACTCATATTCACATGAAACCGACACACATGATTGGCGGTTATGGTCAATTGAGCTATGGCTTTAACTACTATGGCCCAACTGGTAACCAACGTGATATGACAATTGTGGCTCGTAAGTTGAAGGAGGTGGATTGGCTTGAAGATTAAAGCTCAAGTATCCATGGTCCTAAATTTGGATAAGTGTTTAGGCTGTCATACATGCTCTATCACTTGTAAAAATACATGGACGAACCGCGAAGGCGCGGAATATATGTACTTTAATAACGTGGAAACTCGCCCAGGTGTAGGCTATCCACGTAATTGGGAAGACCAAGAAAAATGGAAGGGCGGCTGGACGCTAGATAACTCCGGTAAATTAGCTCTTTCTACAGGTTCTAAAACAAATCGTTTGATGAAATTATTCTTCCATCCTGAACAACCAGAGTTGAAAGATTATTTCGAACCTTGGACTTACGACTATGAAACATTGATTCATGGTGGTCGTAAAAATAACCAACCAGTTGCTCGTCCTCGTTCTCTTGTAACGAAACAAAAAATGGAAGTTACTTGGGGCCCTAACTGGGATGACGATTTAGCTGGTGGTCAACATGCTCGCTCTGATGTGAACTTAACTAAGATGGGCCAAGATATCGTATTTGACTACGAAGAAGTATTCATGCGTTATTTGCCTCGTCTTTGTAACCACTGCTTGAACCCTGCGTGTGTAGCTGCATGTCCATCCGGCGCGATTTATAAACGCGACGAAGATGGTGTAGTTCTCGTATCTCAAGATGTATGCCGCGGTTGGAGACATTGTGTTCCATCTTGTCCATACAAAAAAATCTTCTATAACTGGGAAACTAATAAAGCTGAAAAATGCGTATTCTGTTACCCACGTTTAGAAAATGGTTTGCCTCAAATATGTGCTGAAACTTGTGTAGGTCGTATGCGCTATGTTGGCGTTGTATTCTACGACATGGACAAAGTTGAAGAAATGGCGGCTACAAAAAATGAACAAGACATTTATGAAAATACATTAGATTTGATTTTGGACCCTCATGATCCAGAGGTTATCAAAGCGGCTCGTGCAGAAGGTATCTCCGAAGCATGGATTAAAGCAGCTCAAAAATCTCCTGTATACAAACTTGTAAAAGAGTGGGGCGTGGCATTGCCATTGCATCCTGAGTACCGCACATTGCCAATGGTTTGGTATGTGCCACCACTCAGCCCAATCTTGCAACGTGTAACATCTGATGTATACTTGCCAGATGCACATGAAATGCGCGTACCTGTACAATACCTTGCTAACTTGTTTACAGCAGGTAATACAGAAATCTTAGCTCGTACATTGCAACGTGTTCTCGACATGCGTGAATACATGCGCCGTCGTGAAACAGGTGACGGTCCTATTGAACATAAAGTTGATTTAACAGAGGATCAAATGTACGGTATGTACAAATTGTTGGCATTGTCCAAATACAATGATCGCTTTGTTATTCCATCTGATGTAAAAGTATCTCGCGAAGGTCGCCTTGAAATGCAACATAATCGCGGCTTTGCTTGCCCTACAGGGGGATGTCAATAATGAAGGATGCTCAGAAAATCGCTCTTATTGCGTCATTTCTTCTACGCTATCCTGATGAACAATGGTATAACGAACTACCTGAATGGAGAGAGGACGCCCAATCTGTTGGGCATCCTCAACTTCGCCAAGGTTTATTAGAATTCTTCGACTATGTAGAGGAATCCAATAAAAAAGAATTTGAAGACCAATATGTTCGTACCTTTGATTTTAGTCAAAATACAACAATGTATTTGTCGACTTATGAATTACAAGGTACTGGGGAACAAGCAGAAGAACTCGTTAAATTTAAAGCTTTCTTCCTAGAAAACGACTATGATTTGCCAAAAGAAATGCCAGACTATGTTCCAGCACTTCTTGAATTATGTGCCGTTATCGATGATGAAAAAGCAAAAGAAATTTACGACTATTGTAAGCCAAAATTGGAATACATTAGAGAACGCTTCATTGAGGCTAAATTGCCTTATGCATTCTTGTTTGATATTATCTTGTCTGTTGCAAATGGATTGGAGGACGGTGCACGATGAATCTATTCCTTTGGGGCGCTTTGCCTTACATCGCTTTCACCTTCTTAATCGTAGGTACTTTGGTTCGTTTCTTCTATTTTGAAAGAAACTGGACTACAAAATCGAGTGAATTTTTAGAGAAAAAACAATTGCGCATTGCCAATCCATTGTTCCACTTTGGCTTGCTTTGCGTTATCGGTGGTCACGTAGTAGGTGTGTTAATCCCTAAAACTTGGACTGCTGCAATCGGTATTAATGACCATATGTACCATGAAGGTGCGTTATACATGGGTGCTGTAGCTGGTATTATCTTCATCGTAGGCTTCTTGCTTTTGATGAAACGTCGCTTTACTGTACCTGCTATGAAAGTTAACACATCTGGCCTTGATAAATGGTTATACTTGTTCTTAACATTAGCCATTTTCAGTGGTATGGCTGGTACATTGCTTAATGCATCTGGTTTCTTTGATTACCGCGTATCTATCGGTCCTTGGTTCCGTAGCTTACTATCCTTTATGCCTGATCCATCCTTGATGGAAGGCGTACCATTCATGTTTAAATTCCATATGTTAGCGTGGATGGTGGTAGCTATTATCTTCCCATTCAGCCGTTTGGTACACTGCTTGAGTGTTCCACTCAACTACTTAACACGTCCGTTCATTGTATATCGTAAACGAGACGAAAAATAATTAGGATGATGATTGATTTGTATGTCCTTCATGATATGACAAATTAATCGTAGCCCCTTGTAATAGTGAAAGCTGATGCTCACTACTACAAGGGGCTTTTATTTGCTAATTTTGGATAAAGTAGTTTAGATAACATAACATTGTTTCTGATTGAGTAATCTATTTATACCGAAATACTTTGCAGTTGTTTACATAGTTAGAAT
The DNA here is from genome assembly GCF_053850375.1 of Veillonella sp. Ser01. Lineage (NCBI taxonomy): Bacteria > Bacillati > Bacillota > Negativicutes > Veillonellales > Veillonellaceae > Veillonella > Veillonella sp. Ser01. The sequence goes on from NZ_JBSPUA010000003.1 coordinate 150,491, forward strand.
AAAAGTCTAAATTAGAATTATTCTTATAATGAATATTATTTATCTAATAAAAGTAATCTACAAATATCGATTTAAATGATAAAATATCTTAGATAGATTATGTATCCATAGGTATTATTTTAGAGAGGTTTTAGATGAATCAAGTTGAAACAAAACAATACAAGAGTATTTACCATATCTTTATATGGATCGGTGTATTTTCTTTAATTATGATTGGTTTACTAGAGTGGGGCTATATCGTAGGTGGTCGTGCCTTTGGTAACTATAAAGTATACACAGGTCTTGTGCCTTGGTGTACATGGATTGTTATGACTTACTTAGCAACGCGCCCTAAATGGTTTACAAGCCGTTATAATTTAGGTGAAATGTTCAAGGTTCACCGTGCATTAGGTATTGCATCTGTAGCTGTTATTGCATTCCATTTATATTTCTATTTTGGTAAAGCTGCTAACTCTGTCCTCGGCTGGTGGGGTGGCTATGTAGCGCTTACTGCCTTCGGTATTGGTACAATCTCTGGCCTTGCATTCTTAACGCCAAAACTTAGAAAAGTAACTGCATCTAGCCGTAATATTGGTATTTGGTTGCATCGTTTCAACTTGGTTGCATTAGTAGCTGCAGATATCCATATTCATGGTTTTAATCGCATTTCCAAAATGGTGCCATTCGTACAAGTATTTGATATTATCACGTACGGTCTTGTTATCTACTGTATCTACTTGATGTTTAAAAAGAAATAATAAGATACATATCAATCCCTTCTGTTTTATACAGAAGGGATTTTTTCGTTATATTTTTATGATTTAAGAAATTTAATAGGGCGTATTATTAATTAAAGGCATATATAATTGTGAGATTGATATACATTCTCTCTTTACTTCGTTAATGAAAGTTGTTATTATTTTAATGTTGTATATGATAATGATAATTAACTTTGTATATTCATTATCTACTTATTTTATATTTTCTTATTTTTAGTGTGTGAGGTTTATTATGTTGAAACGTAAAATGACTAGTGCTTTTGCAGTGACAGCTGTATTAGGTGTGGCTACAGCCTTTGCTGTTAATCCTTTCTCCGATGTTCCGTCCGATAGCTGGGCTTACCAAGCTGTAGATCAATTGGCTACAGCTGGTATTATCAATGGTTATCCAGATGGTACTTTCAAAGGTCAAAATAACATTACTCGTTACGAAATGGCTCAAATGATTGCAAAAGGCATGGCTAATCAAGACCGTGCTAATGCAGAACAACAAGCTATGTTGAATCGCTTGGCCGACGAGTTTTCCAATGAATTGAATACACTTGGTGTGCGTGTAGCTAAATTGGAAGACCGCGTAGGCAATGTAAAGGTTACTGGTGATGCTCGTATCAACTACATCGGTAAAGAGGGTATCGATGGTTATGATTACGAAGATAAAATTACAGCCCGTGTACGTTTAGGCCTAGATGCAAAGGTTAATAAAAATACATCTGTAAAAGCTCGTATTACAACAGGCTCTATTGAACTAGGTGATAGCTCTAAAGAAGCGCAAGCTAACTGGGACTTGGCATATGTAGAGCACAAGTTCGGTAAAAACGTTGTAGTAGACGCCGGTCGTTACACTCAAAAATTTGGTGGCGGTCTTATTTATAGCTCCAACTTTGATGGTGTAGGTGCTACAGCTAAGCTAGGTGATAAAGTTACATTAAATGGTGCTTATGGTTATATGACAGCAGGCCGTTTTGCTAAGACTAGTAAAGCTGATAATGGTGATGTAGGTCTTATTAATGCCCATGTAGCTGTTAATGATCGCTTTAGCTTTGGCGGTATGTTTGCTCATGTAGGTACAACAAATGTACGTATGGGTAATGGCAAGAAAAATAACGAATTCGATAATGTATATGGCTTTAATGCTAAATATAATGTTGGTAAATTCGGTATTGATGGCGAGTGGGTAAAAGCATCTGGCTTGAGTGATTCCGATATTTGGAACGTAGGCGTTAAATGGGGCGACTATAAAATTAACAAGAAGAATTCTTGGGATATCCGCTTAGATTACTATGATCAAGCTAAAAATGCACCTGTATTTAAAACGCAAAAATATGAATCTAATGATTTATTGAAGAAAACACGGTATGAAGGTTATAAAGCATGGCAATTAGGTGCATCTTACGCACCAGAGAAAAATATTGGTATTAATGCATACTATGGCTTCCATGCGAAAACACAAGATGGTAACCGTGTAAATGATTACTACCGTGCAGACCTTAGCTTCAAATTCTAGTTCTAATTTTAGGATGGATCTGGATTTAATAACTAATTAGTTTTAAGTTCTAAGTTCTAAGTAGAATGCTATGTGGATTGAAATTGTTAGCATGCTACATTAGGCCAACTAGATATATACTGGTAGTTTGTATAAGAAATAGTGAGGTTTATATGGCAGAAGTAGTAAAAAAACAGTTTAAGAGTAAATACCATATTTTAATATGGATTGCGGTTTTATCCCTAATATTTATGGGAATGGTAGAATATGGTTATGTAACAAGCGGTAGATCATTTGGTAACTGGAAGGTTCACTTAGGTCTTATTCCTTATGTTGCATGGCTTGTATTAACATATATTGCAACAAGACCAAAATGGTTTATCAAACGATATAATCCAAAAGAAATGTTTGAAGTTCATCGCATCGTAGGTATCGTTAGTGTTGTTCTTGTATGTGCACATTGGTATGTATACTTCTTGAAAGCATTGAAGTCCTTCTTAGGATTCTGGGGCGGTTATATCTCCCTTGGAGCCATGTTTATTGCTCTTATCTTTGCCGTATTGTACTTAACGCCTTGGGTAGGCAATATGGCAAACTCTGTATCTCGTAAAAAAGCAATCTGGATTCATCGTTTGAACCTTATTGCTATCATTGCAGCAAATATTCATGTTCATGGTTTTGGACGTTTGTCTAAAATGGTACCATTCTTGCCTGTGTTTGATGTAGTGACGTATGCACTTGTTATTTACTACATCTATTGGATGTTCAAACAAAAATAAATGATGTATACGTACTTTTATTCTTATAAAAGTCGTATAATCATAGAACTAAAAAGAGACCATCTCTACCCTTTATATGTGGAAGAGATGGTCTTTTTTTGTAGTTTACGATACAATAATATTATGAGTATATTCTATTGTTTTGTGTAAGTATATACTGATAAGAAAGAAGGTCACTATGGATTCTTCTTGGAAACGAATTATCTATTTAATCTGTATTATACAGATCGGTGGGGGAATAACAATTATAGGGGTACTATCATTTCTACCGTTATTCCTTATAGAGTTAGGTCTACATAATCCAGGTGAAGCTGCTATGTGGGCCGGTATTGTATCAGGGGTAACGCCTTGTATGGTAGCACTCAGTGCACCGTATTGGTCGCGTAAGGCAAATCAACTGGGACCTCGTAAGGTAATGATGTTTATCTTATTTACCTTGATGGTTACAGTGGGGGCCTGTGCGTTCACCCAAACCCCAGCACAGTTATTAGTCCTAAGGCTATTGCAAGGTGTTGTAGGCGGTTATGTACCAATCGGTTTGGCTATTATCGTCCTTATAACGCCTGAGGAAAAGGTGCCATGGGCGATGGGGCTGTATCAAGCATCTATGGTGATGGGCCTTGTCTTTGGTCCTCTTATGGGTGGCTTAGCGGCTGATTTATTAGGTTATAGAGCGCCATTCTTTATATTTTCCGGATTGACTGGCATTTGCTTATTAGGTATTTATTTCTTAATGCCTAACTTACAGTTTAAGCATAAGGTAGACGCTCAAGAATCACAGATTTCTTTGATTAAATCATTTTTGATGATACCTCGAGTTCGTCTATTAGTGGCGATGCAGTTTTTATGTAACTTTGGTATTACTGGTATTGGTCCCATCTTACCGCTTTATATCAAACACTATATGGCCGTGAATGATGAATTTGTGGCTACCATTGTAGGGATTATTATCTTTGGGGCTGGTTTGTTTAGTGCTTTAGCATCCATTTCAATCGGTAAGGTAACACAACGATTGACCATGCCTCGTATTATCTTTACTGCTACATGGGCGGTGGGATCTTTATTTATTTTGCAATACTTAATGCCTAGTATATGGGGACTTGGCGTATTCCGTGCTATAGCGGGATTCTTTATGGGCTTTATTACGCCAATTGCAAATACGCTGATATCCAAGGCCGTCCCTATTGAGCGACGAGGTATTGTCTTTGGCGCCGTATCTAGCGTAGCAATGATGGGTAATGTATTAGGCCCTGTTATTAGTGGTGTTATTGCGCGTGCCTTTGGATATGGTGCTGTGTTCTGGTCTACGGCGACAATATTCTTTGTGGCGTCCTGGTTTGTATATCGTAATTTAGTTATGTCTCGTGAAAGCGGTTCATAATAGTGAATCTACTTTCAATGAAATATAATAGTTGTAGTTGTAGTTGTAGTTGTAGTTGTAGTTGTAGTTGTAGTTGTAGTTGTAGTTGTAGTTGTAGAGAAAATATTATGTGAGTAGCAAATACCAATGAGAGGGGTTGGTGTATGTTGTGTAGTGGGCTAGTAGATAGAGTAAGGCTACTAATTATAAGAGAGATGAGAGTGTATCGTTATGTTGTTGAAACAATTAGAGTATTTTGTGTGTGTAGTTGATAATAATAGTTTTACTCAAGCTGCGACAGAGCAGTATGTGTCTCAATCTGCTATTTCACAACAAATTAAAGCCCTTGAAATAAGTTTAGGTGTGGAGCTGATGGTACGAGAAAAACGAAGCTTTCACCTAACACCAGCGGGGCAATATTTATATCGATCTGGTAAAAAATTACTAGAACGCTTTCACGATATTAAGGTAGAAACAACCCGAATTGGTACAGATGCACGTGTTAGTTTACGAATTGGCTATTTAAATCGATATAGTGGGATGGCTATGCAGCAAACGGTCATTCGCATGGCTAAACGCTATAAAAACCTAGATATCCGCATGTATAGTGGCAGCCATGAGGAACTATATGGCATGTTAGATGATCGTCGTGTGGATGTAATATTTAATGATCAGTGGCAGATTTTATCTGATGATTATGAAAGTCATTTGATTGATAAGGCAATCACCTTAATTGAGGTGCCTCAAGGCTATACAAAGGAAGGTAGCGTCGAAATTAAAACTATTGATGATTTACCACTTATCTTAGTATGTCGCGGTAAGTATACGCTAGCTGAGGAAGAACATTATCGTAAGGCCATTGGTTATGCTGGTGCCTTTGCATATGCTCGTACATTAGAGGAGGCTCGCTATTTAGTAGCAGGTCAACAAGGACTATTGCTGCTTGATCGTTTTAAATATTTAACCGACTCCATGCCAGGTATTGAGCGCAAGGTATTGACTAACCATGGTAAATCGATGGAGCGCAATTACTACTTTGTATCGCAACAAAATCAAAGTAACACCTATGTAGAAGCCTTTAGAGAAATGTTTAAACAAGTTTTAGCAGAGTTTTAACGTATCAAAGACGAATTATGTAAAATAAATTTAATCGTCATATAACAAATAAACAATTACAATATAAAAGCCGTTAGCATATGCTAACGGCTTTTATATCTATAGATTGGGTTATTAAATTTGTTTTAATTAAAATATTCTAAGAGCATTGTAATACCATCGATGAATAATTTTATGCCATAAATGACGAGAACTGCACCACAGAAGCGATTAATCCACGCCATATGGGTGATTTTGATTTTCTTGGCGAGTAGGTGCATCGTTGTGGCTAGAGCGCCAAACCACATGGGGGTCATGGTGAGGAAACCAGCAAAGAAATAGTATATGCCTTCTTTTGGAATATTGGCTTGAAAGGCACCTAGCATCATTGTCGCATCAAGGATGGCTTGTGGGTTGCCCCAAGATACAGCGATAGCAGACATAATAATTTTTTTGATAGGAATATGCGTATTTACATTGCGTATATCTGGCTCAGTTCTAAATATATTGCCGCCCATGTATACGATGAGAAGACCGCCCAAAATGAGGATAATCAATTTGGTGATAGGCCACATCTCAAGTACTGCACCGATACCATAGAAGGCGGCAGCACTGAGACTCATGTCAAAGAGTGCTAAGATGATGAGCGTTAGTATAATACGACGTACTGGCTGGACTAACGCTGTATTAATAATAAAGAGGTTTTGCATGCCAACAGGGGCAAATGTTGCGAGACCGACAAGAAGTCCTTGTAAGAAGTACATGTTAACCCTCCTAACTATGGTATGATAAAGTACTAATAAGGTGAATAGTAGCACGAAACCCCTCCATTGCTGGAGGGGTTATTACTATTCTAACTATATACAATTATATCATATTAAAATAGGCGTGTATATTTTTTACCATAAACCAATCATATGTTGTGTTACAAGGCTGACAGCCGTAATGGCAATCCAGCAGCAAGCACCTAAGGCAAGAGCAGAGCCACCAGATTTAATCAATTTTACGATGTTTGTGTTAAGACCGATAGCAACCATAGCCATGGTGATAAAGTATTTGGAAATAGTTTTGAACACGCTTAAGAATTGAATATCTATATTTGCATAGGATAATGCAGTAGTAATTAAAGAACAAATTACAAAGTAGAGAACAAATTTAGGGAAAATTTTAGCGATACTAACACTACCACCATCAGTTTGAGCCGCATTTTGTTTTGCTTTATATACTTGGTAACTAGCAAGGCCTAAACAAATCGGAATAATTGCAAGGGTACGTGTTAATTTAACGATTGTTGCATATTCTAGAACTTGTGTACCAGTTCCTTTCATGCTATCCCATACAGCAGCAGTAGCTGTTACAGAGGATGTATCGTTTACTGCAGTACCGGCAAATAGACCAAAGCCCATATTAGAAAGGCCAATGGCATCACCAAATGGCGGGAATACAAAGGCAGCTACGACGTTGAAGAAGAATACAACAGAGATAGCCTGTGCAATGTCTTGATCTTCAGCTTTGATAACTGGTGCAGCTGCAGCGATAGCAGAACCACCACAAATGGATGAACCTACGCCGATAAGTACGGCTGTATTAGAGTCCATATGAGTAAGGCGATAAATAATATAGGACACGATTAAAGATGTAGCGATGGTTGAAATAATGACAGGTAATGAAATCCAACCTACATGTAATATTTGCGTAATATTTAAGCCAAAGCCCAATAAAATAACAGCCCATTGTAAAATCTTCTTGGATGTAAATCCAATGCCGGCGCCAGTTTTTTCGCGCTTCCAAGATGTGAATACAGAGCCAATAATTATACCTAGGATAATAGCAAAGATTGGACTACCGATTAGATGAAATTCAAGACCTAATAGCCAACAAGGAATAGCGAGGACCGCACAGAGCAAAATGCCTGGCAGTGTTTTTTGATTAATACCCATTATAAAAACCTCCTTACTGTACATACAGTTCACGTCATATTTGGTATCATGTGGCGTTTTTTTCTATGGTTTTAATAGTACCACATTAGGGGAATTAAAATCTACTAGTAATATAAGAAAAATACGGTATATTTATTTTTGTGAATGTATAAGGTTGAAAAGTGTAATAAATGAATATTAATTATAAATATAGAATTAATATGAGAATTATCGGATTCTTGTGAAAGTTATTGACCATAACTAATATTTATGAGTGATAAAAATCACTTGTTTTGTAGTGAATATATTGTATATAATGAATAGCATCTATTTTAAAGATAGAAATATAAAAGAGGTACCTTATGATTGATATTAAAAAAATAATTGAAACCAATAAAGAGTATGTGAAAAACCACCCAGAATTACCAAAAGCAGGATTAACAAGCCATCCTACTAAAAAACTAGGTATTGTTACATGTATGGATACGCGTTTAGTCTGCATGCTAGAAGATGCATTAGGTTTTAACCGTGGTGAAATTATCGTTATTAAAACAGCTGGTAATAGTGTAACGCAACCTATCGATAATATCGTACAAAGCTTGCTAGTAGCTACGTATGGTATGGAAATTGAAGATGTATTAGTCATCGGTCATGAAAACTGCGGTATGATTGACTTCTCTGCTACAACATTTATGGAGTCCATGAAAGAAAAAGGTATCAGTGAAGATGCAATTCGCATGATCGAACCAGGACTTATTGACTGGATGGATCGTTTCCACATCTCTGAAGACAATGTAATCTACACAGTTAACTTCTTGCGTCACCACCCACTATTCCCAAAAGGAATGGGATTCTATGGTGGCATGATGGATCCTGATACAGGCGAATTCCGCTACCTCGAAATATAAACCTAGATTTGATGGGTCCCAAGTTGATTTGTACATTTAAGTGAAAAAGGACGAGAACTAACCTCTACGCTCCAAAGCGAGCTAAGTCGCTAATCGGTTAGTTCTCGTCCTTTTTCTAACTGTACCTATGAATTAGTCCCATCAAATCTAAATATCCATTAACGAGTTAGCGTAATTTCGCTGTATCGAGAGGGGGGAGAAATTAATGGGACCCCTTTATATAACTACATTTAGGTAAAAAAGAGTGATGACTAACCTTTACGCTCCAAAGCAAGCTAAGTCGCTAATCGGTTAGTCATCACTCTTTTTCTCTTTTCTCCATATATAGCCAACCTATTATTATCGTATTCAAGGGTAACACATATGACTCTATGGGACTAATACGGCGATAAAGTTATAAAAAGCTGTGTCCCTAAGCGAAGTGTGACTTAGCTCGCTTTGGAGCACGGAGGTTAGGGGCACAGCTTTTTAGCTAAAATGTAGCGATGTATTCGGGCCCCATAGAGTCACAACATCGTAAACTTAAACGGTAATAATAGGTTGACTATATATTCCTTTTAGCTGTATATTGTAATTAGATTGTAAACTTACTCACATAAATTGGTTAACCTATGCGGCGTTAAGTATCGCTGAGAGGAGACGTGTATGAAGCAGTTAGGTATTTCTATAATTGGTACAGATACAGATGTAGGCAAGACGTTTGTAACGGGCTTATTAGGGGCCATGGCTGTAGATGATGGCTTTGCGGTTGGTATGGTTAAACCCGTGTCCTCCAGCGCAGTACCTTTTCCTGAATGTGTAACGATGGATGAGGATAATTATAATGTGGATCTTGAGAGCAAGGATGCTACATATTTGATGCGTTCCGCTGGCATTCCTGAGTCGCGCCGTCACGAGGTTAATCCATATGCTATTGCTGGAGATTTTTCTCCTCGTCTTGCAGCAGAATTAGCTGGTATAGAAATCGATTATGTTGGTGTAGTAACTCATACATTAGATGTTGTTAATCGCTATGATCTAACCTTTGTAGAAGGTGCTGGTGGTATTACCACACCTCTTTACGGCGATAAAACATTCACGGATTTAATGAAAGATATTAAATTACCAGCCATCGTTGTAGCTGATGGACGGTTGGGCTCCATTAACCGCGCTATTTTAACTTGTGAATACGCGAAGATGCAGGGTATTGAGGTGAAAGCCATCATTGTCAATGATACGACTGCAGTGGATCCGTTCTTGTTGAAAACAAATGTGGAAGACATGGAACGATATACAGGTATTCCTGTGGTGGCTGTTGTACCGCCATACCAAGGTCCGAATATCCAAAAGGTTCAGATTGGTTGGGCTCGGTCCTTTGTGGACTCTAAGAAGGTGTGGAATACCGTACTAGGCATATAGTAGTTAGATATTGTAATTTAATCTAGCCTAATCATTAATATTAATATTAATAGATTGTTATAGTAGTAGAACTTTATAGGGATAGAGAATTATAGTTTGTAAAATTGTACGTATGAGGTGACAAAATGGCAGAGAAACAGCTTTCACAAGCAGCACAATGGGATCATGAGTTTGTATGGCATCCATTTACACAAATGCAAGATTGGTTGGCACAAGAACCAGTCGTAATCGAACGTGGTGAGGGGGTATATCTCATCGATGAGAACGGCAAAAAGTATTATGACGGCGTCTCCTCCTTATGGGTTAACATTCATGGTCATAATCATCCTGTATTAAACCAGGCATTGAAAGAACAAGTGGATAAAATTGCTCATAGCACATTGCTCGGTCTTGTAAGCCCACCATCTGCACAATTGTGTAAAGAATTAGTAGAGCTCGCCCCAGAAGGTTTAAATAAAGTATTTTTGTCTGATGATGGTAGTACGGCTATTGAAGTTGCTATTAAGATGGCCTACCAATACCGCCAACTAGTGGGACAAACGAAAAAGACTAAATTTATCGCCCTTAATGCAGGCTACCATGGGGATACATTAGGTACTGTATCTGTAGGCGGTATTCAATTATTCCACCAAGTATTCCATAATCTACTATTCAAACCGTTGACCTTGCCAAGCCCTGGTGTATATCGCGACGTAGCGGATCGAGATAAAGCCTTCGATGAGTCTTTGGCTGAATTAGAACGCATCCTTAATGAAGAGGGTGATGAAATCACAGCTCTTGTTATGGAACCATTGGTTCAAGCTGCAGCAGGCATGCTCGTCATGCCTCACGGCTATTTGAAACGGGTTCGTGAATTGACTGCGAAACATGACGTATTTCTCATTGTCGATGAAGTGGCAACAGGCTTTGGGCGTACTGGTAAATTCTTTGCCTGTGAACACGAAGATGTGGCTCCAGACTTTATGACCTTATCAAAAGGTATTACTGGTGGTTATATGGCTCTTGCTGCCACATTGACTACACAACGCGTATTTGATGCATTCCTTGGCACCTTTGAAGAAAAGAAAACATTCTATCATGGTCACTCCTACACAGGTAATGCATTAGCTTGTGCGGTCGCATTGGCTTCGTTGAAAGTTTTCCGCGAAGAGAAGGTCATCGAAGGATTGCCTAAAAAAATCGAGGCTTTCACCAATGCATTAAAACCTATTGAAAAATTAAAACATGTGAAAGAGGTTCGTCAACGAGGCCTCATCGTAGGTATTGAACTTGAAAAAGATGTGGCCGCTCATGAAGCGTATCGTCCAAATGATGCGGTAGGGGCTAAGGTGGCTATTCTTGCTCGTGAACAAGGCCTTATTTGCCGTCCTATCGGCGATGTAGTAATTCTCATGCCTCCATTGGCGTCTACTGTGGAACAATTAGAGGATATGGTTCGCATCGTTGGTGAAAGTATCCAACGAGCTACCGAAGAAGAGGGGATTCTCGAAGATTTACGGCCAATTATTTTGTAAAAATTTAGGATCAAGCATTTTATAAAGGTTTGGTGTAATAATAAAAGCTATATATGTCACGATTCTACAGACGATGTAGGCTGTCGACATATATAGCTTTTTATGTTTATCTATTATGATGTTTTAGTTATGTCTTTAAACTATAGACTATACATTGTGAAAATTCGATGATATTTCTGCATATCTATGATACTATATATGTATAAAGGAGGTCATCGTATGGACATTTATGTAATTATGCAAGTTATTATTTTATTTGGTGCCATCTTCCTTGGTGTTCGCCTCGGTGGTATGGGCATCGGTTACGCTGGCGGCCTTGGGGTAGTATTGTTAAGCCTTGGTATGGGTATGTTCCCTGGACAGATTCCGTGGGATGTAATTCTCATCATCATGTCTGCTATCGCTGCCATCTGTGCCTTACAGCTAGCCGGCGGTCTTGATTATTTGGTGCGTATTGCGGAAAATATTTTGCGCAAAAACCCTAAACACATCAACTATTTAGCACCAACAGTAACGTATTTCTTAACTCTGTTGGCTGGTACTGGTCATACAGCATTTTCTATGATTCCGGTAATCGTAGAGGTGGCAAAAAGTGAAAACATTAAGCCATCTGTACCATTATCCATCGCCGTTGTAGCGAGTCAAATCGCTATTACAGCGAGCCCAGTATCTGCAGCAGTTGTTGCTATGAGTGGTTTCCTTGAACCATTTGGTGTAAACTATCCAACATTACTCGCTATTTGTATTTCTACAACATTCGTAGCAGTTATGATTACTGCCTTTATTATGTCTACATTTGCGAATAATGATTTGTCTTCTGATCCAGTATACCAAGAACGTTTGGCAGCAGGTCACGTGGCACCACCTCGTGAAAAAAATGCTGATTTCCACTTGAAACCAGGTGCGAAAACTTCTGTATTGATTTTCTTGATTGGTATTATTTGTATCGTATTCTATGCAACTGCCATCTCTAAGAACATTGGTCTTATTAAACCAGTTATCTTCGGTCGAAATGATGCCATCGTTGGATTCATGATGATTATTGCGGCTGCTATTACATTCTTCTGTAAGATTGATACAGCACAACTTGTTAATACAAGCACATTTAAATCCGGTTTATCCGCATGTGTCTGCGTATTGGGCGTGGCATGGTTAGGTGATACTTTCGTAAAAGGTCATATCCCTGAAATCAAAGCTCTTGCTTCTAGCATGGTAACGGCATATCCGTTCTTGTTAGCCGTAGCATTCTTCTTTGCAAGTACATTGTTGTACAGCCAAGCGGCAACTACACAAGCGTTGGTACCAGCTGTAATTTTAGCTCTCGGTATTACACCAGAGAACCCAGGATCCGTATATATTATTATCGCATCCTTCGCAGCTGTATCTGCACTCTTCGTATTGCCTACATACCCAACACTTTTGGGGGCTGTACAAATGGATGACACCGGCTCTACACGAATCGGTAAACTCGTATTTAACCATCCGTTCTTCATCCCAGGCGTGCTTGCCATCGCTATCGCAGTAGCCCTTGGCTTTGTAGTAGCTCCATTGATGCTGTAGTTGGTAAAAGTTAAATAAGACTAATTCAAACGTATTCAAATAAGAAAAGGACGTAACTTTCAAAAGTTACGTCCTTTTTGTTTGATTTATTTAGAGAGTTTTTATTAACCTTTATTCTTACAATCCTTACATGTTCCGGCAATTTCCAAATGATGCTCCGTCACCGTAAAGCCTGCATCAATTAATTCCTGTGGCATTTCTACAACAGGGCATGTGTGCAGCGGTATCATGGCTCCACATTTTGTACACACTGCATAGTGGCGGTGTGTATGCGGTGTAATTTCATAATATGCCATATCGCTACCCATGAGTGTTGTACGGGTAACGATTTCCTTTGCTTCTAACAGCTCAAGAGTGCGGTAAATAGTAGACATCCATGTAGTGCTACCATCGCCTAATCGCTCTGCGATTTCCATAGCCGTAATAGGTTTATCTGTAGTTGTTAATACGGACCAAATTGCTTCGCGCTGTTTGGTTTTTTTTATGCCTTCAGGCCAACTTGTTGTATTCATAACGCTCTTTCGATTCTGTTTTCATACTAATATGCTATACACTTATATAGGTAACTAATAGTGCTAATTGAATATCTAGGTACATATTGATTATTATTGGGGTTTATCTACTAAATTGCATACGACGTAGGATTGTACGGATGTTTTTAATGATTAATACTACTAGGAGAATTGCCACCGATGTAAGAGACACAAAACCACCTGGTGCTACATTGAGATAGTAGGATCCAAATAGGCCAATAACCATGGCTAGTAAACTAAATCCAATAGAACAGAGTAATGTTGTTCTAAATCCTTTTTCCAACTGCAATGCCGATGCTACCGGTAAGGCAATCATAGCACTTAATACGAGGACACCGACAATCTTAATAGAAATAGATACGGCAGCAGCCATCAAGATAGCAAAAATATAGTTAATAAAGTCTACTTTAACGCCTGCTACGCGGGCCGCCTCTTCATCATAAGCGATGTAAAGGAGTGAATTGTACAAGAAATACAATGTAAGAACAGATAAAACTGTTAGCACTGCAATACTAATCATATCCGTAGCGTTCACAGTTAAGATACTGCCAAAGAAGAATACATTGGCATTAGCTTTTAATTTACCTGAACTAATAAGAGTAATAGCTGTACCGATGCTAAGAGATAAAATAATAGTAAGAATCAAATCGAGATGGTGAGAGAAGTATTTCCGCAAGAACTCTATAAGGGCACCGCAGATAGCGGTAAAGATGAATGCTCCTAAGATAGGATTCGTATTTGTTAATAAGCCTAATGTAATACCTGCTAGTGAGGCATGGCTCATGGTATCACCAATCATACTAGAACGGCGTAGTACCATAAAGATACCGATACAGGGACATAAGAGGGAAATGCAGATGGCTACAAAGAAGGCGTTTTGCATAAAATCATAACTAAACATGGCGCACCTCCTCAATTATAGTATCATTTGCCTGAGCCTGAGCCTGAGCCTGAGCCTGAGCCTGAGCCTGAGCCTGAGCCTGAGTTGTTACATCTGTGAAGCAAGCACAGCTTTCGTGATCCATAGGGTTGCGTCCTGTGCTGTGCATAATTTCACAAGCGTATTGTTCAGGGGAGCAAAGATGACCTTGACCATTTGCGATATGGTAAATATTAGTTGAATTGGCTAAGGCCATTTCAAGGTTATGTTCCACCGAGATAATCGTAATGTGATGAACCTGATTTAATTCGCAAAGGAGTGTGTAAATGCCTTCTTGGCTTTTACGGTCGATACCAGTAGATGGTTCATCAAGGATGATGAGGTCAGGACTACCGATGAGGGCGCGAGCGATGGACACACGCTGTGCTTGCCCTCCAGATAATTTACTGATTAGACGGTCTTTGAACTCCGTCATATTGGTGAGTTCTAAGACACGATCTACTTCATGTTTATCTTTAATTTTTAATAGCTTACGGTAGGAATCAAGTATTTCTTTTACCGTAATAGGGAAGCCTGCATGAGAGAAATCATTCTTTTGAGATACGTAGCGAATGTTGTTTGTATCTCGCTTGATAGAGCCTTTCACAGGTTTCAGGAACCCTAAGATGAGACGTAGAAGGGTACTTTTACCAGACCCATTGTCCCCAACGATGGATATATAATCACCACTGTGAATATGTAAGTTAAGGTCATTCAACACATAAGGTGGCTGACCTTGATAGGAAAAATAAAGATGTTCAATAGATAACATATAAAAACCACTTTTCTAATTGACAAAATCTTGAGTAAGTTTATACTATAACTATATTACAAATGCAACTGAGTCGCAACTGCAACTATAGAATGGTTAGTATTCTATGAATGCATAGCGATCAGGATTACACAAAGGAGGACTACGATGGTCAAGAAACTGGTTTTGTTAATGATAGGCATTATGATGGCCGCTCTATTTGCAGGCTGTGGTAATGATGCACCGAAGGAACAAGCAAGTAAGAAGATCCAAGTGGTAACAAGTTTTAATGCAATGGCTGAATTTGCAAAGGCTATTGGTGGTGACAAGGTAGAGGTATCTACTATCATTCCAGATGGCGTAGAGCCACATGATTTCGAGTTGAAACCTGAAAATATGAAACAATTGGCAACAGCTCAAGTATTCGTGTACAACGGTTTCGGTATGGAACCTTGGGCACAACAAGCGATTGATGCGGCTAAAAATAGCAAGCTCATCACTGTTGTTGCTACAGAGGGTGTAGAAGCTATCAAAAATACTGATCCTGAAGAAATTAAGGAACATGGCGCAGAAGATCCTCATGCATGGTTATCTTTAAAAAATGCAAAAATCGAAGTGAAAAATATTAAAGATGCTTTTGTAAAAGCTGACCCAGCTAATAAGGATTACTACGAAAAGAATTACAATGACTACGTAGCTAAACTTGATGAAATGATTAAGAAATATGAAGGTCAATTTGCACAAGCGCCTCATAAAAACTTTGTTACCGGTCATGCAGCATTTGCGTACCTATGTCGTGACTTTGGTTTGGAACAAAACAGTGTAGAAGATGTATTTGCTGAAGGCGAACCAAATGCAGCGCAATTGGCAGAACTCATCAAGTATTGTAAAGAAAACAATATCACTACTATCTTCGCAGAAGAAATGGCTAGCCCAGAAGTATCCAAGACTTTGGCAAGCGAAGTTGGTGCTAAGGTAGAAACTATTTACACAATCGAAAGTAACGAAGATAATAAAACATACTTAGAACGTATGGATGAAAACCTTACTAAAATTGCAGCATCTTTGAAATAAGATGAATGAAAGGCAGCCCTAAAAGGGCTGCTTTTTTATTTGCATGCTATGTTAGTTTCAACTAAAGTTTAACGAATATAGTATAATATATATTACGAGATAAAATAAAAAGGAGGTCCAATATGGTTATCACTAATAAATTAGGCATTACTGATTCTCCCACTTTGGCTAGAGAAGAAGAACGAATAAGTAAAAAATCTGCGACTAGATTATTTGAGCAGAACCTACTTAATAACATGTCTAGTGGTACTTGGACTACATTACAAGACATCCATAAGATATTATTTCAAGATATATATGATTTTGCTGGTGAGCTACGTACTGTAAATATTTCTAAAGGGAACTTTCGTTTTGTTCCTGTTATATATCTATCTGAAGCGGTTAAAACTATTGAAAGCATGCCACAAAATTCATTTGATGAAATTGTAGAGAAGTATGTAGAAATGAATGTGGCTCATCCTTTTAGAGAGGGTAATGGACGTAGTATGCGTTTGTGGCTTGATCATATGCTTTGTGTTGAACTACAAAAAACTATTGATTGGAGTCAAATTGATAAGGAAAAATATTTATCTGCTATGGAGCGCAGCCCTATAAATGATTTAGAAATTAAAGCTGTATTAGGGGAGGCACTTACTGATGATATCAATAATCGGCAACTATTTATGAAGGGGCTTGACTATAGTTATTATTTTGAGGGCTATCAATTATTTAAAAGTGAGGATTTATAAGGTTATAACAGTATGAACAATTTATTTAGCCCATATATAGAGAAATGGATGCATTTGATTACTATTAAGAATATGTTATTATTAGCCGTTATATCAGCAATCATAACTGATTTGGGGTTACATATATTATCGCTAATTTTCTCCAAAAGCCCATTTTTTAAAACATTTATTTGGGAGATTATAAGCCCCGTAGAGATTGAGGTAGTGCCTATCGTTGGATATGTACTTGGTATTGTAGCATTTGTTCTCGCATCTTCTGGTATTTTATATGGTATTTTCAAGATCTTTAAGGGGCAGGTTACATATAAGCAACTAGTAGCAGACTTACTTTTGAATACTTGTATTGCTGGTTGGATTCATTTAATTTTTGTGCTTTTTGCTGCACCTATTTATCTCTTATTAAACTTACAAATTCGAGGTGGGGCGGGCGGATTAAGTACCATAGAACTCATTAATGTCTTTATCATGGCACAATTAATGTCTAAGCAATTTAGCCTGAGTCCTTGGATAACGGGTATTTCCTTTTATATAGTATCCTTTATCTTTGGTGTGGGTGGTATTATATTATCAATGTCTGTTTAAATACATACATAATTGAAATATTGATAGATCCATTTTAGGTGTCTATCAATTTTTTGTTTTCTATTCAATATCAAATTTTGATTTAAAATAAATTTATATTTATTTTAAATGTGTGTTATGGTAAAATGATAAAAATATGTGCTTTAGATGTTTTGGAGGGGAACATATGGAACGAAAATGGTATTTAGATTTTTGGGCTTTGATTAGAGAGCCTTTTAAACGTGGCATTCCAGAGATTGTTGAATTTGGTACAATTCAACGCGGTTTTGCTGCAACGGTAGCCATGGTTGCGATAACTTTAGTATTTTCTGCTATTACAGAGTTGCTATTGGCTTATGTGTTTGGTGCTCATATAGTGAAACTGGGTAGTGTTATAGGCCGATTTGCTGGTCAAGGTGTAATGTCCTTAACGCTTGGTTTGATAGGTACGTTTTTTGTTTTAGCAATTTATTCTGTTATTTTTAGTCAGGTAGCTAATAAGTTTGGGGCCCATACTAATTACGAATCTGTTTTAAAGATTTGTTGGTATCAAAGTGCATATACTCAGTTTCTATCAATAATGATAGGACTCATTGAGATTGTGTTGATTATCATAGCAAAGGGATTAGGCTTTTATGAGGCATCGTCAACGCTTGGATTAACCATATTTAATTATTTTTTCCAAATCGTTAATCTAGGCACTTTTATTTGGTTTTTGTGGGTCAGCTTATCACTTATGGGACGTCAAATTGAAAAGGGACGACTTGCGACTTTTGGTATCGGAATTTTGGCATCTTTAATTCCTGTGGTCTTTATTGGCATATTGGTAGGCATGGTTATGCTTGCTACATCTAGATAATTACATAGCATGAAAAATATGAAAGCAAGGTATGATTATACCTTGCTTTTGTGCTATAATAATGAACAGAGTATGAATTAAAAATAAAATTATTGTTAGAAATTCGTAATCTTGTGTTGTGTGCTGCATCATTCTATATGGAATGGTGCTATTCTTGTTGAGTAAAAGGTGGTGAGAGGTATGATGGCAGGTTTAGTAGAGTTCGTATATCGCTTATTAAACCCCATTGAAGAAAAAAATCCACGAATGTACCACTATGATGTTACCTATGGACAGCTTGCTTGGATGCTCGTATTGACGCTCATATGCTATCAATTTACCATCGTCGGTGAAAGTGTATATCTAGATGCTATACGTGCTTTGATACGCAACTCATCACTATTAGTGAAGTGGCAAATGTTTGCGCTTCCCGTAGGTCAACATGAGATACAAGTCTTTTTTGAACACTTAAGTAAACCGCGTGAGTTTTGGAATATCGGTCGGTTTGCGTGGGTAATTTTAAAAGCGGCCCTCGTGTCTGGCATTGTTATAGGCTATGCGATACTACAAAAACGTAAGTTCTATATCCGCGGCGTAGTCACTGGGGTTTTACATATGATGGCCTTTGCTCAACTCGTAGTAGCTATGATCACTCTTACGGCAGGTATTATGTTGATTCTTACGACCATACCAATTCTGCTACAAGCTATTATTGGTTTTTGTATGATTGTATTATGCATTCTTAGTACTGTATTGTTACTACAGACCATGGGACGTATTGCAGGGGCTTGTATTAATGGTAGTACTTATGAAGGTCTAAGCATTATGTTGCTTGCCATTCTAGTGGCTTTGTTGTGTGAAGTATTATATACATTAACTCGATAACAGATAAGGAGCATTATGACTTGGTATAAGGATATATTGCATTTATTCACGAAATTAAGTGAACAATCCTTTCAAAATATTATTAGAAATGGATCTTATGCTCGCGCTATTTTAAATTTCATAACATCTACCGTTGTATTATATGTAATAACTTATGCATTGCCTTTGATAGTGAAAGCCATATCGCCCGCATTAGGCATAAAACGGATGACAGGATTAACACATTTTGATATAGTGAGTGCCTTCGGGAATGCATCGTTTTTAATTTTTCAGATTATCCTAGGAGCTTTCGTTATCTGGCGATTACTTATATTGTTAGGAGGCACAGGTACCTATAAGGGAGTAATGCGGAACTATATTTATGGCTTAGCCTATACGAATGCACTCCGTACCGTAGTATTGGTATTGGTTCATATAGTGGGTCTTATATTATTCTATCTATCTATGCCAAAATATGTAGGCGATATGGCCTATCTTGTTACCATGTTTAGTCAGTATTACGCTGTTTTTATTGGGGCACAACTCATGCGCCGCTATGTTAATCTAGGAATTGTTAAAACATATATTGTTATGTTTGTTGTAGCATTGCTATCAGTATCGGTATTGCCTCAATGGCTTCGCTTTGTACATACATTAGTTAAATAATATAAGGCATAAAATCAAGTATAACCGCAAGATGAAAGTCTTGTGGTTTTTTTATCGTTTAATTTATATTAAAATTAATTATATATAATTTAAATCTTGGAATTTATGATATAATTAAATTTATAGTATAGTTGAGAGCGGAGTTAGTTATGGATACGACATTTTTACGAGAAATATCCCTGCTGGTGCGTTCACCGAAGAAGGGAATAGATGAAATCTTCTGGTTTGGTACCTTAGAAAAGGGTATTAAAGCTGGCCTTGCCGGTTGGTGTGCCACTCATATTTTAGGCTTTGCTTTAGGTATTGTTCTGTTACCTTTGGCCATGACCTTTGGAGGTTTTTTATTTGGCTTTATTCCTGCTGTATATGGCATATTTTCTATATTGAGAGAGATATTAGGCCTTGGTATATATTGGTTTGTTGGTAGCTTTATACTGTGGAAATTACTGAGCGTTCTTTTAGAACGTGAGTTTGATTTCAAGCAAGTATTAATGGGCACTGCTTATGTGGAAGGCTATACCGGGGCACTGGGATTAGCATTAATTTTGGTATCTATTATTTGCATTTATATTACGCCATTTTTGATGATCCTATTAGTTCCTTTAGCACTAGCCTATGTTTGTGCCGTTATCTATGTGGCCGTTATGCTTTTATCTCGTATTATGAAAGTAGAGCCTCTTACAGTAGGGGCTGTTTATGTGGTATTATTTATTATAAATCTCTTATATAACTGGATTATGCGCATACTGTTTGCGTAACTATATAAAAACCTCCTAGTTTATACTAGGAGGTTTTTTGTTGCTTCATAATGTTGTAATAGCAGTTCTACATTATCTTCGTCGTATTCGATTTGTTGGGACCATCTTGCCACTTGTTTAAGTGGAGAGCCTTCGAGGGCACTTGTCATAAGTATGTACTCCACACCATCTTTAGCATAGGAAAGGATGGCTTCTAAAGAATAATCTGCTAGCATATCGATTTGACGATATAAGATGTATTGGAATACCTTGTTGAATAGCCCCATATTGTGAGTGGCAACATAGGTTTGAACAGAGGTAGTGAGTTTATCTATATCATGAGATAATGCACTAATTTGTGCAGTCCATTCTTCATCGATAGGCTCTGTTGTGCCATATAGATCTAATAGGCTTGTATAATACTGTGCGTCAGGGTATGGAATATATTGAAATAGTGCTGAATCTATATCAAAGGCTAATAGTTCAAATATATTCTGAATAGTTAAACGTTCATCAGG
The DNA here is from genome assembly GCF_053850375.1 of Veillonella sp. Ser01. Classification (NCBI taxonomy): domain Bacteria; kingdom Bacillati; phylum Bacillota; class Negativicutes; order Veillonellales; family Veillonellaceae; genus Veillonella; species Veillonella sp. Ser01. The sequence continues at coordinate 171,454 of NZ_JBSPUA010000003.1, forward strand.
ACTAAATTCGCCGTTATCGTCTTCAATAGTAAAGATTACTTGATTAGACTGTATGTCTTCTGCTAGCAGTTCTACCGATGCTTCACAAGATAAACCAACCCCACATAGCTCGAGGTCCTCAATATATTTATAAAATCGCGGATGCATGTGACATGTATCGCATAGGCCTTCTTCACCTAGTTCGAGCACCACCTTACAGAGGCCATTTTCATTGAGTAACGGACACATAGGTTGTTCTTTAGAAAACACGAAATGGCTACCTTCGTCATCGACAGTGATGGCTTGTCGTAAGCTTTCACCAAGAGGTCCTGTCATGGCATGATAGCGTTCAGCAGTGGTCTCATCAATATCGATGGTCCACAGTTGGCAGCATGTATTTTCACATCGATCTGCTTTGCATTGAAATGTGTGATATATAGTAGGATATATTGAAATCATAATGGTCTCACTTGTAGTAAAAAATATTCTACGTGCATTGTATCATAGGGCAGTGGTCTATGCATTAATATTATAAATAAAGATTAATAAATCGTATCGATTTAGTGTATAATTGTATATATACACTAAGGTCCTGTTTGAGAGATGGAGGAGCCTATGAAATCCTTATTCGTAAAAGGTAGTCTTGTATTAGCCTTGGCAGCAGTGTTTGGTATGCCAAATGCAAGTGCGGCGCCTTTAGTAGCAGTAGAACCAACTATTGCAGTTGTTGATGGAAACCATGCAGCGATTGTAGGTGCAAATGGTTTATTGAATGCATTTATTCAAAATCATCCAAATGCAGCTATCACTGAAATCGCTTTTGATGCGGATGGTGGTCAAATTAGATATGATGTAGAAGGTGTTGATGAAAGTGGCAAATATGAGCTCACTTATATCTATGCAACAAATCAAATCTTTGAAAAACGTGAAGGTGACTTCCATAAATCCTTAAAGAAAAAATCCTTTGATCCTCGTGAAATCTTACCGCCAGCAGCGGTAGTTAACTTTGCTTATGCTCAAACACAAGGCAAAGCGACAAGCCTTAATGAGTGGTCTGTACACTATGATAAAGGTAAAATAGTATACAAAGTTAGCTTCGGTACAGAAGGTGACAAAGAGGTCAATGTACGCATTGATGCTATGAATGGTACGTTGTTGTCTGTTAAATTTGACGACTAATCATTACTGTAACTAGTAAATATAACTTAATAGTAGAAGGTTTATTATTTTAAATATAAGAATAAACTCCTTAAAATTATCTTTTTTTGTAGAAAAGGATAGTTTTAAGGAGTTTTTTTGTGAACATTTGCTCATGAAAGGGGCTGTTTACATTATGAGAATTACAATGAGTGTCTTCTGTTCCTTTATTTATGGGAAAAATGGCTTTTTGAAGTTAGTTCATGGAATACTTAGTTGTAAATCGAATACTATAGAATTTCATTGAAATTACATATAAATTCATTTTATTCTCACCCCAAAATAAGCTAGACCGGTGAATTCTACATTTTTATTTCATAGATTATCGATAATATGTGTCCAGTCAAAAGACAGAACTCAAATATATCGGGAGTTTCCAGACTATATATCTACAGTCCACGCTAGATATATGTTTTGGAACTATAACGATGAAACCGAGTTGGTTAAAATATATATGCGTAAGATTGCATATATATGAATTATCAAGGAGGATATTATGAAAAAATCTATTTTAAAAAGCAGTATTGCTTTAGCAGTAGCTGGCGTATTTGGTGCTACTGTAGCAGTAACAGCAGCTGAACAAGCAACACCAGTTCCTGTAACTCAAGAGGTAGCAGCTACTGTAGCTCCTGTCGCAGAACCTGCTACTCATCAAGTAGTTCCTACTATTCAAGTGACTCCAGCAGCTAAAACAGAAGTAGCTCCTACAACAGCTAAAGTAGTACCTACAGCAGCTAAAGTTGAAGTGACTCCAGCTACACCAGCAGCTAAAGATACTACACCAGTTCCAACAGCAACTCAAGATGTAAAAGCTCCAGTTGCTCAAGCCACTGTAGTTCCAGCAGCAGCTAATCCAGCAGCAGCAACTCCTACAATTGAAACTGCAGCGGTAGCAAAAGTTCCTAGCGAAGCTAAAGTAGTACGTGCAGCAGATAAAAAAGTAGAAGCTAATAAAGACGAAAAAAATACTAAAAAAGCGCAAGCACATAAAGCGCCTAAAGTAAAAGCTGACAAAGCAGTTAAAGCTGATAAAACTGTAAAAGAAACTAAAGAAGTAAAAGCAGATAAAAAAGCTGACAAAAAAGAAACTACTAAAGAGGAAAAAAAAACTCTAAAAGTGGAAAATCACAACCTAGCACAACAAGTAAGCAAGCAGGCGTAGTCGATCAAAATAGTATTTTCGTAATTGGTGCGAACTATTTAATCGATCAATTTGAAAATAAATATGGCGACTCTAAGATTACTAATGTATCCTTTAAAGCTGCCGATAAAACTGCTATTTATGAAGTAGACGGTTTCAATGCTAGTGGTGCCCATTCCATGACTCTAGATGTGGCAACTGGTAATGTAACTGAAGGTACTCCTAAAGCATATGATGCATCCATGGAAGCTAGTGCTATTGATGCTGGTACTGTGTTACCTCCACATGTGGCGATCAATGCAGCCTTCGCACAAACTGGCAATGTAGCAACTGGTATTAACTCTTGGTCTGTAGTGAACCAAAATGGTAAACCTATATATACTGTAGAGTTCCATGATGCACAAAACAAACCTGTATCCATCGCATTGGATGCTAAAACAGGTATGGCCGTAAAATAAGCTAATCCTAAGCCTATCCTACTGTAAAGCAAACCCCTTTAATACACGAACACTAAACACATAATACTATACACACATACACAATACACTTACACACACAATAAACAATTACACACACGCAGCCCTCTGGATTGGATAGACAAACATTGACTCTCTCCTATGCCGTCTGTCGTTCAGAGGGCCCCTTATGCATTGTGGTTCCCTCCCAATCATAAGATTATATACTTGGTATATAATACTCTCTCTCACAATAAGAACGTAACTGCTTTACAGTACGCTAGGTATAGGGGAGCAGAAAAACCCGTAATACATGTAGACCGCTGCATGTATTACGGGCTTTTTCTATGTTCATTCAATATAAAAATGTACCATATAAGAAAAATCCGTAGTAGAAATTGGAAAAGCGCAGATACAATGTATATCTGCGCTTTTGGTATATGGAGCATTTACTATTAGTAACAATAGTTAGCCTTTTATATGTATTGTCGAGGTACGCGTTCTGAGAAACCACAAAAGATTTCATAAGGAATTGTAGAGGCAAGGGCGGCAATCTCAAGTGCAGAGATGCTTTCATGACCTTGAGAACCTAGGAGCACAACCTTGTCACCTGGTTGTACAGTAATCGTATCTGGAACGGCCACCATGAATTGGTCCATACAGATGCGGCCCACTACAGGACAACGTGTGCCATGAATGAGGACTGTACCGCGGTTGGATAAGCTACGAGGATATCCATCTGCATAGCCTACAGGAATGGTAGCAATCGTCATTGGTTCAGGTGTTACATAGGTAGAACCATAACCGATACCTTCACCTGCTTCTAGTCGCTGTACATGTACTACTTCGCTATGGAAGGAGAGAACCGGTTTTAACCCTAATCGATTTGGCACATCAAGGGATGGCATAATGCCGTATTGAATAATGCCAGGACGGGCATCGGTAAATAAGCTGTCTTTTACGGATAATAAGCCAGCACTATTGGCAAGAGAGAAGCGATAGTCCGCATCAGGTCTAAATGCACGGATTTCATCGACCATTTTATGGAATTTTTGCGCCTGTCCATGAGCGTGGCTTTGATCCGCCGCATCGGCGTTACTCATATGAGAGAAGAAACCATCTACCTCAAGATTTTCGTAGGACTCAACGCGTTTGATAAACTCAACAGCATCTTCAGGCTTGATTCCAATACGATGCATTCCTGTATCAACGGCGACTGCAACGCGAATAATCATATCGTGATTTTCTGCTACCTTGTCGAGTGCTTCTAAATCGGTAGATTCGCATACAGCTGGAATGGAATTTGTATCTGCTACAAGCTCAAAGGACTGAGGTCTTGTGAGGCCAAGTAGATAAATTGGTACCATAATCCCTGCGTTGCGAAGTGGAACTGACTCTTCAGGAATGGCAACGGCTAAGGATTCATAACCTTCTTCAACGGCAATACGGCCCATCATAACGCTGCCGTGCCCATATCCATTGGCCTTGATAACAGCTGTGGATGTGCTCCATTCCGGTAAACTATCTTTAATTTTACGCAAATTCTCGCGAACGAGACTTGTATTTATGGTCAAATAGGTAGGTCTCATGGTATTCCTCAATTCTATATAACTTTACTTTTATTTTATAACTTTTGGGGAATTACACAATACTTTTGTGAAAGTTTTATACAGAAATATTGGTTTTGTTACGAATTTTATAGCTTTTCTGCATATATTATATACAATAAATGTGAAAGTTTACTAATTGATAGGTGCATTATTGATAGAGCGCATTATAATATGTATGGTTTAAATTATATAAATAATAGTATAATTTATGTAGATTTGTTTTCTCTAATATGTGTATGTAACCCCAAGATTTGGGCGTTACGTATACTCTATAAAATTTAATAACTATGTAGGAGGTTCTCATGAGCGAACGTGTAGTAGTAGTCAATGCAAGTAAAATGAATTATGACCATGCATTAGATTTTTCTGTATTATCTAGTGATGTACAGGTTTATGATGATAGTACAAATGAAGAGCTTATAGAACGTATTCAAGGGGCTCGCGTTGTAGTTACAAAAGAATTACCCGTAGGGGCTGATTTGCTTTCACAATTCCCAGATACTGTAAAACTCATCGTAGAAGCGGGTACAGGATATAATAATATCGACCTTAATGCAGCAAAGGAAAGAGGCATCACTGTGTGCAACATCCCAGCGTACAGTACTGAACGCGTAGCACATACGGTAATTATGATGATCCTCAATTTTGCATCTACCATGCAGAAACAAATTGGCATGCTTGCTAAAGGTGATCGCAGTAATTTCACAAAATATTTACAAGTGAGCCACACAGAAGTGAATGGTAAAACATTAGGGGTTGTTGGTGCTGGTCACATTGGTATGGAAGTGATCAAAGTAGCAAAAGCACTGGGTATGAATGTCTTGGTTCATACGCGCACACCAAAGGCTGATGGAGATGGCGTTCGTTATGTAAGTCTTGATGAATTGCTAGAAAATAGTGATTATATTACATTGCATTGCCCATTGAATGATCAAACTAAGTACATGATTAATAAAGAAGCTATCAGCAAAATGAAAACTAGTGCAGTTATCGTAAATACTGGCCGTGGTCCTCTCATTAATGAAGCAGACCTTTGTGAAGCATTAGCGACTAAACGCATTGCAGGTGCAGGCCTTGATGTACAAGAGGTAGAACCTCCAGCAGAGGATAGCCCTCTATATACACTGGATAATGTTATTATCACACCTCATATGGGCTGGAAAGGCCTTGAAACACGTCAACGCTTGGTCGGAATCATTCGTGACAATGTACAAGCATTCTTTAAAGGTGAACCTATTAACGTAGTATCTAAATAAATGCAGTAAATACAATAAGAGCCGTCCCTGGTTGTGTGGGGCGGCTCTATTGTTTAGGGCTATCATAGATCAAGTTTTTAATATATATGTGTATATATATCAAGGGAGGTAGTTATCCTCAAACTTGATTATGATTGATGTTGTGTTTTGATGGGACTCCACCAATGGCGTCGATAGGCCTTGATGCCTTCCACCACGGTTCTTGTCGCTTTAGCCGCTAAATCTTTTGTTGCGGCCGGTATGCCCTCTAGGCGATAGGTAATTCCTAACTCCTTATATTTAGCAGTACCCATAACGTGATATGGTAAGCAATCAACGGCTTGTAAGTTTTTCAGGGATCCTAGGAAAAAGCCTAGACGATAGTGATGATCTGCATTATCTGTAATCGTAGGAACTACAACGTGACGAACCCAAATGGGAACCTCTACGTCGGCTGTCAATCGAGCAAAGCCGAGAATAGGCTCTAACGATTTTCCTGTTAACCACAGATGTTTATCAGCATCGATTTCTTTAATGTCTAGGATGACGAGACTAGTGACACTGAGTAGCTTACGGTAGGCCACCTCTTGGTGGGGATCAAAACAAATTCCACTTGTATCTAAACAGGTATGGACGTTTCTTTCACGGAAATATGTGAAAAGCTCAGTAACAAAGTCGATTTGCATCAGAGCTTCCCCACCTGTGACGGTGATACCACCATTAGTATAAAATTGGCGGTTACGTTCGTACTGGTCCCACAACTCCTCAACAGTCATGAACTTAGCATCATCGCTAGTTTCATTCCATGTGTCGGGATTGTGGCAATAAGCACAACGCATGGGGCATCCTTGGAGAAAAACCACCATGCGCATGCCTGGACCATCAACCGTACCCATCGTTTCAACCGAATGAATACGTCCTGTCATAGGAAACCTCGATTAGATTTGTTGATGGAATGTACGGGAAATAACTTCGTCCTGTTGTTGTTTTGTCAATTTGCTGAAGTGTACTGCGTAACCAGATACACGAACAGTCAATTGAGGATACAACTCAGGATGTTTTTGAGCGTCTAACAATGTTTCACGAGTGAACACGTTAACGTTCAAATGATGACCGCCTTTTTGGGAGTAGCCATCCAATAACTCTACCAAGTTATCAACTTGTTGTTGGTTGCTCATGGGTATTGCCTCCTTTCAACCAAGACTAACACTCGTATCGGTGCCGGTGAAAGCAGTCCGATACTATGGAAGACGTTAATTATCTTCCTTTATAGTAACATTCGGTTCACTACATGCGAAGTTTGTATTGGAGTTAGGTAATTGAGATGGATCTAACTCGATATCAAAATCGCTGACGGACACAAATGTTTCACCAGATTTACCTAATGCGTCAGGAATGATAGAGAAGGTATTGGAAATACCATCGGAGCTATCACGCCATGGCATTTTTGCTACGGATGCCAACGAAGAAATAGCGCCGTGAGTATCACGACCATGCATTGGATTAGCACCAGGGGCAAAAGCTTCACCTGCTTTACGGCCGTCTGGAGTAGAACCTGTTGCAGTACCATATACTACGTTGGAAGTAATTGTTAACAAGCTCATAGTTGGAACGGATTGACGGTATGTAGGATGTTTACGAATTTTATTCATAAATGTGGAAACAACTTTTGCTGCCAAGCTATCTACACGATCGTCATCGTTACCATATTTAGGGAAGTCACCTTCGATTTCGAAATCAACAGCAATGCCGTTTTCGTCGCGAATAGGTTTTACCTTAGCATATTTAATAGCAGACAAGGAGTCAGCTACTACGGATAAACCAGCAATACCAGTTGCAAACCAACGAGTTACTTTGCGGTCATGCAATGCCATTTCTAGTTTTTCATAAGCGTATTTGTCGTGCATGTAGTGAATGATGTTCAATGCGTTTACATATACGCCTGCCAACCATTCCATCATGTCGTCGAATTTTTCCCATACTTCGTCGAATTCTAAGTATTCGGAAGTAATAGGACGGTATTTAGGACCAATTTGTTTCTTCAATTTTTCATCAACGCCACCATTGATTGCATAAAGCAAGCATTTTGCTAAGTTGGAACGAGCGCCGAAGAATTGCATTTCTTTACCAATACGCATTGGAGATACACAGCATGCGATAGCGTAGTCATCACCAGAGTTAGGACGCATTAAGTCATCGTTTTCGTATTGGATGGAAGATGTTTCAATAGATAGTTTTGCACAGAAGCGGCGGAAGCCGATCGGCATGCGAGGGGACCATAATACAGTGAGGTTTGGTTCTGGAGCAGGACCAAGGTTAGTTAATGTATGTAGATAACGGAAGGACATTTTGGAAACCAATGTACGGCCGTCAGTACCCATACCACCGATGGATTCAGTTGTCCAAACAGGATCGCCTGTGAACAAGTTGTTGTATTCGTGGATACGTGCGAAGCGTACCATACGCAATTTCATGATGAAATGGTCTACAAATTCTTGAATTTGCTCTTCTGTGTATGTGCCGTTGCGAAGGTCACGTTCTGCGTAGATATCTAGGAATGTAGAGTTACGGCCGATGGACATAGCAGCACCGTTTTGCTCTTTAATAGCGCCAAGGTAGCCGAAGTAAATCCATTGCATAGCTTCTTTCACGTCTTTAGCTGGTCCAGAAATATCGTAACCATAAGATGCAGCCATTTCTTTTAATTCTTTCAAGGAACGGATTTGTTCTTGAATCTCTTCGCGGTCGCGAATTACGTCTTCAAGCATATCACCCATAGTAATGCTGAATTGCTCTTTTTTATCTTCGATGAGGTAATCGATACCATACAAAGCGATACGGCGATAGTCACCGATGATACGGCCACGGCTGTAAGCATCAGGCAAACCAGTTACGATATGAGCCGTACGAGCAGCACGCATTTCTGGTGTATATACATCAAATACACCATCATTATGAGTTTTACGGTGTTTTCTGAAGAAGTCTTCTGTTTGCGGATCCATTTTGAAGCCGTATTCTTCAATAGCAGATTTTGCTGTACGCAAGCCACCATAAGGGAACATAGCGCGTTTTAGTGGTTTATCAGTTTGCAAACCAACGATTGTTTCGAGGTCTTTGTCGATATATCCTGGCGCATGGGCAGTAATGTGTGTGGCCACGGAAGTATCAGCATCAAGCATGCCGCCTTTTTCACGTTCTTCTTCATAAAGCTTCATTACTTGGTCCCATAATTTTGTCGTTCTTTCTGTAGGACCAGCAAGGAAGGAATCGTCCCCTTCATAGGGAATATAGTTTCTTTGAATAAAGTCGCGTACGTCAACGGCTTTATCCCACACACCTGTGTTAAAATCTTTCCATGCAGTATGTTGCATTTTGCACCTCCATAAAAGGATATAACTATAGATTTCTATGCCTATAGTGTACAATGTTTGTCCTAATTTAACAAATTTTAAATGATATATATTTTCAATACATACTATGCAATTTTCGTAATAATGAATGTTATTTGTAATTTAATAATATTAAAAATACTATGTAAATATATTGAAAGTATACGTGTTTACTGAGTTTATTTTGGCTTGAGTTTGGGAAAACTAATTATTATATTATCTTTAAATAATGAAAATTTATATCAATAAATAGAAAGTGTTCGATATATTATGATGTATCTTCTTGGAATTGTAGGGTCTTATTATGGTAATATTTATAGGGCGTTATTATGATTTAGATAGTATTGATTATGGAATTACGTAGAAAGGTAGATGCTAATGACAAATCGTATGAAAGCCATTTTAGGGGCATCTGCCACCATTGCCGTTTGGGCTACGGCGTTTCCTTTTGGTAAAGTAGCATTGCAATCAGTAGATGCATTGACACTCTCGGTAGCGAGGGTTGTAGGTGGTGCTATACTCATGCTCATTATCGGTGTATTTAAGGGATTACATATACCTACATCTTGGCGTGAGTGGGGCATATATATTCTGCTAGGGGCTACAGGAAACTTCGTTTACCAAGTCGTTTTTAATGAAGGATTGCGAACAATACCGGCCGCTACATCTAGTATTATTATGGCTTTGACACCGATGACTACAGCATTGATGGCATTGGTAGTCTATAAGGATAAAATACGCCCTATAGGTTGGATCTTCACCATAACTGCTTTTATAGGTGTGGCTATTATTATTCTTTGGAACTCCACTCTGACCATTCCAATGGGGGCCATATGGACGTTGATTGGTATGATACTGTTTGCGGTTTATAATATTCTAAATCGCGGGCTTAGTCTGAAAGGTTATGACTCTATTACTATCGCTATGTGGTCCATGTTTACAGGTGCCATTATGGCACTACCTTTTGCAGATCATGCTATTGAAATGATTGAAGCCGCACCAATTACTGCGAAGTTTGCTATGATATACCTAGCATTCTTCTCCAGTGCATTAGGATTCGTATTCTGGAGCTATGCCTTTGAACATGCTGAAAAAGTTTCGGATGTAACCAATTTTATGTATATCTCGCCAATCGTGGCAGCTATAGTGGCAGCGTTCTTATTGGGAGAAATACCAAATATGGGACTTTATATTGGAGCACCTGTTATTTTAGGCTCACTATACCTCTTTAATCGATATAGATGATGGGTTTGATAAAAAGGACTAGTCTTAATCTTAAATAAAAGTATATAGATACGAAAAGAACCTCAACCTTTTTAGTGTTGAGGTTCTTTTTTGTGTTTGACAGTCCTTATAAATTGTAGTAATCTAAGTATACAATTAAAGCATACCTTAAAGATATGTTTTAGAAAAATATTAATTCCTACTAATGCGTAGGGAAAGAGGTGGTACAGTGATTGCTATACGAAATGTAACGAAAGAGTTTGACGTTAATAAGCAAAAGGTTACTGCATTATCTGATGTAAACTTTACCATAGAAAAAGGCGATATATTTGGCATTATTGGCTTTAGTGGAGCTGGTAAATCTACACTGCTTCGCATGATTAATGCCTTAGAGGTACCTACCTCTGGTCATGTTGAAATAGATGGTGTAAATATCAATGGTTTAAGTTTTAATGAGCTTAGAAAGGTTCGTAAGCGCATCGGTATGGTTTTTCAACAGTTCAATTTGTTGAATGCTAAATCTGTGTATGATAATGTGGCTATCCCACTAATTCTTAATAAGGTGCCAAAATCCGACATTGATAAAAAAGTTAAAACCTTATTAGACTTTGTTGATTTGGGCGATAAAGCAAATGCATATCCTGGAGAATTATCTGGGGGTCAAAAGCAGCGCGTTGGTATTGCCCGTGCATTAGCTACAGATCCATCCATATTGCTTTGTGATGAAGCAACTAGCGCTCTAGATCCTGATACAACAGAATCTATATTACAATTACTAGAACGTGTTAATCGTGAACTAGGAGTAACAGTAGTTATCGTAACTCATGAGATTGATGTAATTCAAAAAATTTGCAATCGCGTTGTGGTTATGGAACATGGAAAACTCATAGAGAGTGGTTCTGTACTTGAGGTATTTAGTAAACCAAAGCATGAAACAACGAAACGATTTGTTAGAACTGTAATTCCTGATGAAATTCCATCAACAGTGAAACATACCTTGGCCTGCGATAAGCGACCTTATACCATTCTTAAGATGCATTTCTTAGGAAATAATACGACCGATAATATTTTATATCATATTAATAAAACCTTTGATTTAGAAACGAGCGTGTTATTTGCTACAGTAACAGAGTTAGAACATACAGTACTTGGTATTTTTATTGTTCAGTTTATTGGTGATGATCTTGAAGTGGGCAAGGTAAAAGAATATCTTGTGACACAAGGTATTGAATGGCAGGAGGTGACACTATAATGGATTTCTTTATGCAAGAACTTGGTGTTCCAGGATCGCAGTTATTATTAGCCGCAGAACAGACATTATATATGGTGTTCCTATCTCTATTCATTGGTACAGTACTAGGTCTAATTATCGCAGTTACACTGGTAGTAACAAATCCTAATGGTATCGTTAAAAATAGTATTGTCTATACTATTACAAATACAATTGTTAATATTGTGCGTTCCGTACCATTTATTATTTTGATGGTGTTTATCTTGCCATTAACAAAGATGATTGTAGGTACTCGTGTGGGTACAACGGCAGCTATCGTACCGCTTGTTATATTTATTGCCCCTTATTTAGCTAGACTCTTTGAAAACTCTATTTTAGAGGTTAATAAAGGAATTATCGAGGCTGCACAATCAATGGGGGCCTCTCATTTTGAGGTGATTTGGCATTTTCTTTTACCGGAGGCAAAGGGTTCGCTTATTTTATCTATTACAACAGGTACAATAGGTCTTATCGGTGCTACAGCTATGGCTGGTGCCATTGGTGCAGGTGGTGTAGGTGATTTGGCTCTTACCTATGGTTATGAACGGTTGAACTTCCCGTTGATGCTATTTACCGTTGTTATTTTAATTATTTTTGTTCAAATTATTCAAACAATAGGTAACTACTTTGCACGTCGTGCACGTCGTTCCTGATTTGATGAAATAGATTTTAGTTATCTTGATTGTGAAAGTATAAAAGTATAGGAGAATATACCATGAAATTAAAAAAACTTCTTGCCCTCGGTGCGGCATTAGTATTTAGCGTAGCTTTTATCGCAGGCTGCGGCTCAAACAGTAGTGATAATGGTGCTAAAAAAGAATTAAGCTATAGTAAATCTCAAGGCCCTTACTCTGAATTGTTTGAAAAAGGTGTAAAACCAATTTTGGAGAAACAAGGCTATACCTTTAAGGGCGTAGATATGTCTGACTTGGTACAAGCAGACCAAGTGTTGAGCGATGGTGAAGTAGATTTCAACGTTGAACAACATACAGCATACATGAAAAACTTCAACGAAAAACAAAATGGTCATCTTGTAGCCTTAACTCCAATTCCAACAGTACCAGCAGGTATCTTTAGTGGTTCTAAAACATCTTTAGATCAAGTAGCGGATGGCGATACTATTGCTGTACCTAATGATGCATCCAACATGGCTCGTGCTTATGCGTTATTGCAAAAAATCGGTTGGATTAAACTTGATCCAAATAAAGATTTAGCTACAGTAACACAAGCAGATATTATTGAAAATCCTAAACATCTTAAATTTACAGAAATGAAATCCCTTACAATTCCGTCTGTACGTACTGATTTCAATTACATTGTCATTACTGGTGCGATTATCTATAATGCAAAAATCGATCCTAAAACAGCTCTTGCAAACGAGGATGTATTGCCACAATGGTTGTTACAAGTTGTAGTTAACGAGAAAAACAAAGATGCACAATGGGCGAAAGACATTGTGGCAGCTTACCACTCTCAAGAATTCAAAGATTACATGGAAAAAAATAATAATGGCTTATGGTTTGTTCCAAAAGGTGAATAATATAATTTAGTAAGCTAATTACAATTGAAATATTTTTACAAAATAGATAGATAGCGATACCAATTAGATTCAATTCTTTACTTCTAACTGGTATCGCTTTTTATTGTTATAAAAGCTATTACTAAAAGTTTATTATCAATTAATAAGTATTATGATTGAGTTTATATCATCTTATTAAATTTTTTGATATACTATATAAGCAATTTTTGCAATTTTTGTTTTGAAGTAGTAAGGAGAGTTTCTAATGAAGTTGAATTGGAAATTATTCGCACCGCTTGTAGTAGCTATTCTTGTATGGCTCATCGGTGCTCCTGAAGGCCTTAGCGCAAATTCTTGGATTTACGTAAGTATTTTCGCTGGCCTCGTGGTAGGGTTGATTTTAGAACCAATGCCACCAGCTTTCATCGGTATCATCGCTGTTACCGTGTCTATGTTGTTTAAGGTTGGTCCTGCACCTGTTGTAGATAAAGCAACTGGTGTAGCAAAGGCGATTACTGATGCACAAGCTATCAGTTGGGGCCTTAGCGGTTTCTCTAATGCCATCGTATGGTTGATCTTCGCAGCCTTCATGATTGGTATCGGTTATGAAAACTCTGGCCTTGGCCGCCGTATTGCCTTGTTCCTCGTAGCAAAGCTTGGCAAGTCCTCTTTAGGTCTTGGTTATGCCATCGCTATTACGGATCTTGTATTGGCTCCGTTCATCCCAAGTAATGCGGCTCGTTCTGGTGGTACGATCTACCCAATCGTATCTAGTATTTGTCCAATGTTTGACTCTTATCCAGATAAGAACCCTCGTAAAATCGGTTCCTATTTGAACTGGGTAGCGTTGGCAACTACATGTGTATCTAGCTCCATCTTCTTGACTGGCGCAGCGCCAAATCCATTGGCTCTTGAATTGTCTGCTAAATCTGGTATCGTGGCGGCAAACTGGGGCACATGGTTCCTCGCATTCTTGCCAGTAGGTCTTATTTTGTTCATCATCACTCCGTTGTTGACTTATGTATTCTGCAAGCCAGAGGTGAAAGGTTCCCCTGAAATTGCAGCGTGGGCAAAGGATGAGTACAAGAAATTAGGTTCCATGACACGCAGTGAAATTTTCATGGCCTTGATTTCCGTGTTGGCTCTTGTATTGTGGATTGGTGCTTCTACATTTAAAGTAAACCCAACTACAACAGCTTTAATTGTTATTATCTTGATGATTTTCACTAAGATTATGACATGGCAAGACTTCCTTGCTAACAAACCAGCATGGAATGTTTTGACTTGGTTCGCTACACTCGTACCTATGGCTTCTGGCCTTAAAAATGTAGGCTTCTTAGACTGGCTTGCTAAATCTGCAGGTGGCTCTTTAGTGTCTCTAGATCCTACAATGGCAGTTCTTGGTTTGTTATTAGCATTCTGCTTGCTTCGTTACTTCTTTGCATCTGGTACTGCTTATGTAACGGCTATGGTAGGCTTATTTGCTACTCTAATTCTTCAAATTCCTGGCGTTGACCCAGCGCAAGTTATGTTGATTCTTTTAGTACCAATGGGGATTATGGGTATCCTTACACCATATGGTACTGGTCACAGCCCAATCTGGTTTGCTAGTGGCTATAATAAAGGTCCTGAATTCTGGAAATTAGGCGCTATCTTTGGGATTATCTACCTCGCTATCTTTATCGTGGTGGGGATTCCATGGATTCAGTTCGTAATGCCACTTTTAGGATAAAGTGCTCCGCCGCATTGTATCTCCTTGCGCTCCATTCGCTGCAAGTCGCTTAGTAGATACAATGCGGCTTCTTTTTATCCTAAAATGGCAATGCTCACTTCTAAAAAAGCAAGTCGCTGGACAGACATATGGCGGCTTCTTCTATCTTAAAATGGCATAGCTCACTTCAAGAGGGCAAGTCGCTTAGTAGATACAATACGGCTTCTTTTTATCCTGAAATGGCAATACTCACTTCCGAGGACAAGTCGCTTAGTAGATACAATGTGGCTTCTTTTTATCCTGAAATGGCAATATTCCACAAAGCTCGACAAATCTAAAAAAACAAATATAATAGTGATGTGATGGTAAGTTACTTATCTGGGGTTTTTACTGGAGATTTTTATTATTATGTCTACTTTTGAGCGTATTGTGCAGTCGATTTTATATGAGCTTGGTTGTATTTTAATTGGTTGTTTGGTAATGCAGTTTGTTCCGCATGAGGGACAGCCTTTTTTATTAATGGTTATTTTTTCCTTGCTAGCTATGGTTTGGAATTTTGTGTTTAACTGGATTTTTGATAAATTAGTACCAGGTGATCGATTAGAGCGGGGCCCAATTATCCGTACAATCCATGCCGTATTGTTTGAAGGTCTATTTATGCTTGCTACTGTACCGATTATTATGTACATGATGCATATGAGCTTTTGGATGGCTTTTATGACGGATATAACGATGACATTGGTTATCTTAGGTTATACGTATGTGTATAATTGGGTGTATGATCGAGCTCGTCTATATTTTGTAGAGGCTTAATTTGAAATATGAGGTAGGTACCTCTTGTAAAATCTATATCGTATAGTAGGAGGTTCTTATGTCTACAAAGTCTATTACGGGTACAGGTCTATTGTTGGCCGTAGCCTTATTGGCGCAAAGTTTGCGCCTCATTTTCCCCTTTATTCCTAATCAAGTGAGCATGTTCCTCATCGGTTCTATTACGTCTGCTACCTTTGTACTCGCCACATGGCGCTATGGTTGGAGGAATGGCCTTGTTATAGCTTGGATTGCACCGGTGGTGGCGCATTTACAAGGTATGTTACCATTGCCGCCGTTCATTTTGATTACTGCCCTTGGCACGACAGCCTATGTATTCGTAGCACACTGGTTACAACATAAACCGAAGGTATTGCTTATCATCGTGGCGGCCTTGGTAAAAGCTGGTGTTCTTTTTGGTGGTTATTCCTTGTTCTTTTCTTTATTCCAATTTCCACCGAAGATTGTAAATACTATGTTATTTGTATCTAGTTGGCCTCAATTGGTAACATCTTCTTTGGGGATTATTTTGGCTCTACTTATTACAAAACGCACAAAAAATTAGGCTATCTTAACTTAAAGTTATGGCAAGCCATTCAAAATAGATATGACTTTTTAAGGGCACTCATGCAGTATGAGTGCCCATTTTTGTTGACCTTAGTCATTGTCTACTTTTATAATTAACATATTGTATACAAATATGAGGAGTTGAATGGAATGAAATTTAATACAAAATGCGTTCATGGCAGCGGTAGACCAGATAGCACTGGTGCAATTTCCCCTGCAATTTATATGTCTAGTACATTTTCCCATCCAAAGTTGGGTGATACTACAGGTTATCAATATACGCGTGAATCTAATCCAACACGGGACCGTTTGGAACAATTGATTGCAGGCCTTGAAGATGGTAAAGATGCATTGGCATTTTCCTCTGGTATGGCAGCGGTAGACGCAGTATTCCATCTATTCTCCCCAGGAGACCATATCATTTTGGGCGATGATTTATACGGTGGTTCTATCCGTATGTTCACAAATATTTACGAACAAAATGGCATCGAGTTTACCTATGTAGGCACATCTGATCTTGATGCGGTGAAAGCAACTTTCAAACCAAATACAAAGGCTGTATATATTGAAACACCAACAAATCCTATGATGGAGATTACTGATGTTCGCGCTCTTTGTGCGTTGGCCCATGAGCGTAATGCACTAGTAATCATCGACAATACATTCTTGAGTCCATATTTCCAAAAACCTTTAACGTTGGGTGCAGATATTGTCGTTCATAGTGGTACAAAATTCATCGGTGGTCATCACGATGTAATTTCTGGTTTCACTATTGTGAACGATGAGGAACTCGCTGCTAAATTGCGTTTAACTTATAAAACAGTAGGCGCTTGTTTGTCTGCCATGGATAGCTGGCTCGTTATTCGTGGTGTTAAAACATTGGCTCTTCGTATGGAGCAACACCAAAAGAATGCCATTGCTCTTGCTGAATGGCTCAAAAAACAACCTAAGGTTACTAAAGTATTGTTCCCAGGTCTTCCAGAACATCCAGGCTATGAAATTAATAAAGCTCAAACGACTGGCTTCGGTGGCATGTTATCCTTTGAAGTAGATAGCGAAGAAACTGCCAAAAAAGTATTAGAAGGCATTGAGCTTATTCAGTTTGCTGAAAGTCTTGGTGGTACAGAGTCCTTGTTGACCTACCCTGTAACGCAAACACATCCAGATTTAAAACCTGAAGATGCAGAGCGTAAAGGTATTACACGTCGCTTATTGCGTCTATCTGTAGGTATTGAAGATACTGATGATTTGATTGCGGACTTAGAACAAGCTTTCAATTAATAAAGGAGTTCCTATGGGACAATATAATTTTGATCAAATTTTAGATAGAACCCACACAAAATCCTTGAAATACGATTTTGCTGTAAAACGCGGTAAACCAGCAGATGTGTTACCGTTCTGGGTGGCGGACATGGACTTTGAGGTTCCCCCTGAGTTGAAGCAAATCTTATTGGACCGCGTGAATCATGGCGTATTTGGTTATACCGAGTCCGATGATGAGTATTTTGATGTTTTGAAAAATTGGTTTAGTACACGTTTTAACTGGACACCAGATCAAAAATGGCTCGTTAAAACGCCAGGTATCGTATTTGCTTTGGCTATGGCTGTTCGCGCTTTCACCCATGAAGGTGAAGGGGTACTTATCAATCAACCGGTGTATTATCCATTTAGCATGGTGATCGATGATAATGACCGTCGTCTTATAAATGTGCCATTAATCAAAGGCGAAGAGAAGTATACTATTGATTTTGAGGGCATTGAACGGGCTATCGTTGAGGAAAATGTAACATTATTCCTCTTATGTAATCCCCACAATCCGGTAGGCCGCGTGTGGACTGAGGACGAGTTGAAACGACTTGGCGATATTTGTATTAAACATAATGTACTCATCGTAAGCGATGAAATCCACGCTGATTTTGTTTGGAAAGGGCATACTCATAAGGTCTTTGCTGACCTAGGTGAAAGCTATGCTGAACACTGTATTGTATGTACTGCACCGAGCAAGACTTTCAACATCGCCGGCTTACAAGTAAGCAATATTTTCATTCCTAATGATTCCTTACGTCGTCGTTTCATTAAAGAAATCGACCGTGCTGGCTATAGCCAGCTAAATACGATGGGCATCGTTGGTTGTGAAGGGGCCTACAAAGTGGGTGGTCCTTGGCTTGACGAGTTAAAAGAATATATTCAAGGTAATATTCAATTCACCATCGACTATGTAGCAAAATATATGCCGAAAATTTACGTATATCGTCCAGAAGGGACGTATCTCATGTGGCTAGATTGCTCCAAGTTGCCATTAACCCCAAAAGAACGTGATGAATGGATCATTAATGAAGCTAAATTGTGGCTCGATACGGGTTCTATGTTTGGCGTAGATGGGGAAGACTTTGAGCGCATCAATGTAGCGTGCCCTCGTAAAACTTTGGAAGAGGGGCTTGAAGCTTGGCGACGTGCCTACGAGGCTAGAGGGTTTTAACAGAATTAGTTAAATTATTTAGATTAGGTAATCAAATTGTTTAGAGTGTAGAGGTGATAATATGCCTATTAAAGTAATAAAAAATTTACCGGCCATTACGAAATTAGCTCAAGAGAATATTTTCGTGATGGATACAGAACGGGCGGAGACTCAACAAATCCGACCTTTGAATATTCTGTTAATCAATTTGATGCCTACTAAAGAAGTTACAGAAACACAAATCTTACGTGCTCTTAGTAATAGTCCATTACAAGTGAATTTGACACTACTACATACTGCATCTCGTAAGGCTAAAAATACAGATGAGCAATATTTAGATACTTTCTACCGTACCTTCGATGAGGTGAAAGACGGGTTCTTTGATGGTATGATCATTACAGGTGCTCCTGTAGAGCTAATGCCTTTTGAAGAGGTAGACTATTGGTCTGAGTTAGTAGAAATTATGGATTGGAGCGAAGAGCATGTATACTCTACGTTCTATATCTGCTGGGGTGCTCAAGCTGGTTTATATCACCATTTCGGCATTAATAAATGCGTGATGGATGAAAAGCTATTTGGTGTATATGAACATGATATCTACAATGATCGTCCTGTGCTCTTGCGTGGCTTTGATGAAAAATTCTGGATGCCACATTCCCGTCATACCACAAATTCTTTACAACAAATTAAGGAAAACCGCAATTTAGAATTATTGGCAGGATCTGAAGCAACAGGTGCAGCTATCGTTCGTAGCTTAGATAATAAACATATCTTTGTCTTTGGTCATGCTGAATACGACTGGGACACATTAAACCGCGAATACGTACGGGATATCAAAAAAGGCATGGATATCGCAGTTCCTGAAAACTATTTCCCTGATGATGATCCTAAACAACGTCCTATCGTACGGTGGCGTTCTGTAAGTACATTGTTATTTACAAACTGGTTAAACTATTATGTTTACCAAGAAACTCCGTACATTATTGAACAAATCCAAAAAATGAAATTTGAACGTGATAAGAACTTAGGTGCCTATATCTAAAGTATCATTAGTAGAAGATCCCCTAATTACTGCTGAAATCTCTAGTGTGAGATGATATAAAGAAAGTAATTAGGGGATTTTTATTTGTTATCAATTGAGTTCGCTTTGCAGTTTTGCAGAAGAGCGAGCTTTGGTTTGTATAGATATATTGGATATAGCTTTAAGTTATGTCTAACAATATAAATTAATAGTAGACATAATTTTTAAAACATAGTAGTATACTAGGTATAAAGAATGAACTCAATTCACAGTTAATATAAAGGAGTTGTTATAATGAGCAAACAATACAGATTTGAAACATTACAATTACATGCCGGTCAAACGGTAGATCCAACAGGTTCTCGTGCAGTGCCTATTTACCAAACTACATCTTACGTATTTAAAGACGCAGAAGAAGCAGCAGGTCGTTTTGCATTGACTAATCCTGGCGGTATTTATACCCGCCTTAATAATCCTACTACAGATGTATTGGATGCTCGTGTAGCTCAACTTGAAGGTGGTGCTGGTGGTATCGCTGTAGCATCTGGTTCTGCAGCGATTACATATTCCATTTTGAACGTTGCAAGTGCTGGTGATAATATCGTAGCGGCTTCTACATTGTACGGTGGTACTTATAACTTGTTCACTGCTACATTGCCACGTTTGGGTATTCATACTAAATTTGTAAATCCAGATAATTTGGAAGAATTCGAAGCAGCTATTGATGAAAACACTAAAGCTGTTTATATCGAGTCCATTGGTAACCCTGGTATTAACCTTGTTGATGTACAAGCAGTAGCTGATATTGCACATAAACATAATATCATCTTGATCGTAGATAACACATTTGCATCTCCATACTTGTTCCGTCCATTAGAACATGGTGCTGACGTAGTTGTACATTCTGCTACTAAATACCTTGGTGGTCATGGTACAACATTGGCTGGTGTAGTAGTAGAATCTGGTAAATTCGATTATAAAGGTTCTGGTAAATACCCTGGCTTCTCCGAAGGCGATGAACACTACAATGGTTTAGTATATGGTGATTTGCCAATTCCATTCACTGTAAAAATTCGTGCTCAATTGCTTCGTGATACTGGCGCATCCATTACACCACTTGCATCTTGGCAAATCTTGCAAGGCGTTGAAACATTATCCTTGCGCGTAGAACGTCACGTAGAAAATACTCGTAAAGTAGTAGATTTCTTGACTAAACATCCTAAAGTGGCATGGGTAAGCTATCCAGAATTAGAAGACAGCAAATACAAAGCTTTAGCGGATAAATACTTCCCTAAAGGTGTTGGTGCTGTATTCACATTCGGTGTAAAAGGTGGAAAAGAAGCAGGTATTAAACTTGTGGACTCTTTGGAAATCTTCTCCAACTTGGCTAACGTAGCAGATGCTAAATCTCTTGTTATTCACCCTGCATCTACAACACATGCACAACTTAACGAAGAACAACAAAAATCTGCTGGCGTAACACCAGATATGATCCGTGTATCCATTGGCCTTGAAAATATCGACGATATCATTGAAGACTTGGCTCAAGCTTTGGATAAAGCATAATTTCCTACTCCAAATATGGAAATACTATAGATCAAACTTTCAGAACATAAATTACATTCTTAAGTATGACCTCGCTTAAGAAATAGAACACAAACTATCAGACCTATAAAACTTATACAAGAGACCTCCCTGCGTGGGAGGTCTTTTTGTGTTGTAATATAT
This sequence comes from Veillonella sp. Ser01, assembly GCF_053850375.1. Classification (NCBI taxonomy): domain Bacteria; kingdom Bacillati; phylum Bacillota; class Negativicutes; order Veillonellales; family Veillonellaceae; genus Veillonella; species Veillonella sp. Ser01. The sequence goes on from NZ_JBSPUA010000003.1 coordinate 192,768, forward strand.
ATTCTGGTTAATTGTAAATTAGTTTATTGGGTTATGATAGATCTTTGTAAATAGATAGTCATATCTGGGGGATAGCGGATAGAGTAGGATAGAAAAAAGACCTTGGATTCAACGATCCAAGGTCTTTTAAAGGGAGTATAGTGTGTGTAACGTTTGGTCTGTGGTGTGTGTGCACAGACCCTTTACCTATTGTGTGAGATAGGGTTTTGGGAGAGCCCTTTATGAGTTATAGGGCTCTCTAAGTTTGTGTGTTAGTTTGTGTGTTAGAGAGTGTATCCATTAGGATACTGTGTGTATAGTATGTGTGTTATATGTGTAGTGTGTCATCTTAGTGGGTTAGGATAGGGGTTCACTAGATGAAAAGAGCTTCTTAGTATTTTGTAGTTTTTACTTTAGCGCTTAAAACTTTACCGTTCATGCCATCAACTTTTACTTCTGCTTTTTTATCGCCACCAGTTGTCATGTCGAATTTGTATACAGCTTGGCCGTTTTCACGTTCAACAGTCCATTCCATAGTTTGGAAGTCGGAACCAACTTTTTCAAGAGCTTTTGTTTCAGCTACTTCAGGGATAATGATGTTTTGAACATTAATAGTTTTGTTAGCTTTAGCATAGCCTTTAACTTCTTTACCAACGATTTGGCCAGTTGCTTCGTCTACTTTAAGTTCTACTGCACGATTGTTGTAGTAACCTTCTACTTCATAGTAAGGGTTATGCTTAGCATCGTAAGAAATAGATTTTACAGTAGCGCCAGGGAAGTTTTGTTGGAATACTGTAACAGCACCCATGTAATCAACAGAATAGTTAGCTTGAGCGGATGGAGCTACGCTACCAACGCCTTTCCAGTTGCTATTGTTGTTGTAAGCATGGTTGCTAGCTGCGCCAACTACGCCTGCTAATAATACTGTACTAACGCCAAATGCACATAATACCTTTGATACTTTTTTAACATTTTTCATAATGAATGCCTCCTAATATAAGGTACTTTTATATACTGTTTTGTGAAAGTAGATTTTACTCAATCTACTTACGTATAATTTAATGTTGCTACATGAATATAAGATGAAATTTGAAGATTTTTGTATGAAGATGAGTATATCTTTTGGTTATTATGAATGATTGATAATAACTATAATATATAGTCAAAAAAATAAAATACTTGAAATTTCCGTATATATAGTATTAGACTACATAGTTAACTAAAAGTCAACAAACATAGTTGACAATTAAAAATACAAGTGATTTAATTTAGATAGTTAGTAGTTTGTTGATGTGTTATTAATGGAGGTATACCATGAGTTCTACCGTGTCGAAACAAGGTCGCATCACTACCCGTCAGTTAACGATGACAGCACTCTTTGTCGCATTGATAGCCGTAGGTGCTTTTATACGGGTACCATTACCAAATTGTCCATTTACATTACAAATCTTATTTACTACCCTCGCAGGCATTGTACTGGGCAGTCGATTGGGGGCTGCTAGCGTTGGCATATACATTGTCTTGGGTTTAATTGGAGTACCGATTTTTACATCTGGTGGTGGTCCCGGTTACATTTTACAACCTACCTTTGGCTATTTGATCGGTTTTATGGTAGGTGCTTATGCAGTAGGCCGTATTGCAGAGTCTATGGAAACATTATCTTTTAAACGATTATTAGCAGGATCCATATTGAACCTATTTATCGTATATGGCCTTGGTATGATCTATCTATACTTCATTATGAACTTGTATTTAGGTAAACCAATTGGCGTAGAGGCCGTTATTATTACATGCTTCTTGATTCCAGTAGGTCCAGATATCTTCCTTTGTGCCGTTGCGGCATCTCTTGGCAAACGAATTGTTAAAGAATTACATCGATAATATAGTCTTTATATAATACTATTATATATTTATTAAAACTATATATTTATTAAAACTATATATTTATTAAAACCGAGGCGTTATGCCTCGGTTTTATTTGTTTACAAATCTATTTAAGACTGTTTAATGATATCTCTTTAAGATTTATTAAGACTATTGATTTAATAATATTTATTTAAGGATATACATAACCTAAAATAGGTTCTGCTGTTTTTATTTTGGTTACTTCTACATATGGTTGCGCACGACCGTGGAAGTCTCGTGTAGATACTTTGCCTTCGATAGAAACCCATTGTTCATTAGCTAAACTATCGCCATCTGGTTTATAGGCCGTCATGCCAATGGGGGCTACGTCAGCGATGCAACAAGACATGGCCATACGAGAGATGGTAAACTCATTAGATTTTAGCGTGTTATCATCGCGATTTACATAGCCTGTCATATATACAGTGTAGTCCTTGTATTGGTCTACGTTAGAGCCGACCTTTACGATGGTTTGATAGAAGTTATCGGAGTTTAGTACGATTTCTTTTTTGTCTTTAGAAATGCCAGGCTCTTTGCTTTCACTATTAACGGTAATAACCTCACCTATAGCATCATTTGTAAAATCAAAATTGTTCGTATCATCATTAACTCGTGCTGCGCCGTGAACACCAGTGTTAGGAACTAGGACAGGGGGAACAATGAGCAAAACTACGGGGATAATAATAGGCACGATAGAACGCCAATTGTGCTTGTAATAGCGGGATGGAGCCCAAATGATAATTGCTAATCCACCTACTATAAGCGCTATGCTACTGATGCCGAGCAGTAGTTCATATCGAGGTGCAATATAGTTCAAATAACGGCCCGTCAGAATTAGGTATACACAGCAGATACCTAAGATTAGATAGAGAGCGCCTTTCACGATGGAAAAGCGATCTTTCAGCCCTAATTTCATAGAATCATCTCCTTTTATATTCATTAAGAACTGAAATTGTAATGATTAAAAATTAGCCTACAAAGAATTGAAAACCTAAGGCAGCTATATAAGACATGACTGCAATGGTTATACCGAGACGAAGTATAAATGAAGTTGGCATATATTGTTTTAAAATATATACGTTTTTAATATCGAGCATTGGACCTAAGATGAGGAAGCCCATAACTGAGCTTATAGGGAATAGGGTGCTCAAGGATTTGCCTATAATAGCATCTGATGTAGAACAGATTGAGAAGAAGAAAGCTAATACTAGCAAGATTGGAATAGCCCACACGATAGGTAATGTGATACCCGCATTGATGAGCCAAGGTTTTCCATATACTTGAACTACTGATAAAACACCGGCAGCCATGGAAAAATAGAATAAGAGTTGGGAAAACTCTTTTTCCATATGAATTAACAATCTTTTTTTGTTGATGTATTTACTCTTAGATGACTCTATTAAAATCTCTTCATAGCTGAGATTCTGAGTATTTCTAGCTTTCATTAGTGCCTTTGAAGGTGGATAGAAGCGGAACGATAATGCCACTAATAAAGCTACGCCAAGTCCAAGGACGATACGCCATACAGAAATCATGGGATCATCTGGAAAGGCATACCAAGTGGAGAGAATGGTAATAGGATTGATGATTGGGCTGGCGAGCATAAATAGGAGGGCCACAGATAATGGTACGCCTCTATCTGTGAGTGCTTTAAATAATGGAATAATAGCACAGTCACATACAGGTAAGGCTAGGCCACTAACCATGGCGGCACCATAGCTTTTCCAAGAATAATCGCCTAATAGTTTTAGTAGTATGCTCTGTGGTACAAAATAGCGTATAACGGTTGACCCAATAGTTCCTAATAAAAGGAATGGAATCGCTTCGACAATGAGCCCTGTAATGATGGCAAAGCATTGATGAATGGAGTAAGGAATGTCATGACGGAACGCGGTAACTAAAAGTATATAGGCGGTAATACCGATAACTAATAGATTTGGTATGAGGCCCCACGTAGAATTGCGACATAATTGCTCTACCTTTTCTGGCGTTGGCGCTGTTACAATCTTGGCCTCTCTATTATAGGTTCGTAATAAGGCATGGTGTGTATCGGTCTCTGTGATGATGCAATCTGCACTGTATAATTGGCTTGTTACATCATTACCTAAACCAGGCAACATCGATGCGACGAATTGATCTGTACAAAGGTATAATACCTTTTCAATTTGCAACATGTGATGCAGCTTATCACTGTATAGCAAGGTTTCTAGTTGGTGAAAGCTGACCATACCATTCCATTCAATCCATATTTCTTTGGGATTTGTCTTGTTGATATAGGTTGCGATTTCATCTGCTATAGAACTATAGGTGTCAGGTTGATTAGGCGTGATTGCACTGAGTTTATCAGGGCTAAGTTGTAAAGCATCTTTAATAAGTGATACAGAGCCTTGTTCGGCACTGATACATGCTGTGCCGCCAAGTTTTTTACGGTATTGTAAGTGTTCATTTATGAATGTACTTTTACTAGAACCGATAAATCCGGTAACGATATAAACAGGTATCATGATTGACACACTTCGTTATGTACCATTGGCACATTAAAATCAGTACCAATAACGACTAAGCTGTAGTCAGTGGATTCGCTAGGTACTAGGGAGCAGTAATGCGTACCGTATTGCAACTCATGGGGACCTTCGGTGGTCGGTACAATACCTTTTGCGCGGAGCACACTGTCTGGCATACCTTCTAAGATCGTTTTCCACTGTAATAGAGTGAGTGTACGCAAGTCTTTAAAGGTATGACTCATAAATTGATGGTCATCATGTAATGAATTGTCATCATGACAGTGATAGAGGCGTTTAATATAGTCTCGTAAGGAAATGGTATCCCATGACTCTTCGTGAATAGGTGTGTTGGGAGCTAACTCGTGAATCATGCGCTTTGTAATGCTTGTTTGTTGAACATCTTCGGTGTGACTCAAGAAGATAGCGTCACTGTTTGTGATTTGATCTTTAAAGAATAAACCAAAGTTCTTGATAAACATAGGCGCTTGCATAGCATCCACCGTTGTTATTGAGGCGTGAACATAGGCGGATTTTGTAATGTCTTCATCTTCACATGTATGGATGATTTCGCTCAATTTACTGACCCCAGATGGTTCGATATAGATAATATCTACATCATAATTTTGAAGAATATCGAGTAATGCTTGTTGGAAATTTCCTTGTAAGCTGCAGCAAATACAACCAGACGTTACTTCACGAATAGTAGCACCTGTTTTAGCCAGATTTGCCGCATCAAGACTAGTTTCGCCAAAATCATTTTCTATAATTAAAACCTTGTCTGTAGGTTTATGTTCTTTTAGTATATGTTGTAAAAATGTTGTTTTTCCCGAACCTAAAAATCCGGATATGATAATAATAGGAATCATATGTGCCTCCTGAGTAAGATAAACACAGTATACACCTATAGGATAACACAGAAAATACATCCTAGGGTATATGCATAGTTATGAGAGTTCTATTATTCTTAAAATTCTCTTTAAATATATGGATTATATACTTTATATGAGTATATTAACAGATGTATTTAATATTCATAATTAATTGTAGAAAACGTAGAAGTTATCGATTTTCTATATATGAATGAATACTCCTGTTTGAATATATATTAATTTTATATTTTTTGAAAAATATAAAAAAATCCCTCCTATAGAAGGCTCAGTCGGGAAGAGTTGACTGAAGCCCTCATAGGAGGGGGGAAGAGAATTCGTTATATAAATCTCTAATTAGATTACTTTTAGTATACCAAATTATATATGAAGTATATAGTCATTATTTAATATAGTATATTTATTGTAATTTTATTGTAACTTAGCTAACAATGCTTTGAGGTATACATACACATTTTCAACGGATGGTAAATGAACGCGTTCCATTGGTGTATGTGGACTTACGATAGTAGGGCCAAAGCTAATCATTTGTGTGTTTGGTAATACGCCTTTCAACAAGCCGCATTCAAGACCTGCATGAATAGCGTTTACATTAGCTGGTGTATCAAACATTTCGTTATGTAAGGAAATAGCTTGTTCTTCAAGCTTGGAGCCTTTATCGTATTCCCATGCAGGATAACCACCAGTACGCTCTGCAGATACACCTAGTGTTTTCGCAAGTAACATCATTTTCTTAGCCAAGAATTCAAGACTGTTGCTATTGGAGCTACGGATGGAAATGAGTACTTCAATAGTATGTTCGTTTTCGCGTACGATAGCGATATTGTTAGAAGTTTCTACAAGATTTGGGATAGATTTGCTTACAGAATGAACACCATCTTGTGCAAGATAGATGTAAGTAATAAGAGCTTCTGTTGTGTCATCTGCATATACTACATCAGGAGTAGCGACATCTTCTACAACAAATTTAAGACCTGGATCTTGGATACCATATTCATGGAGATATTGCTTTTCTTGGTAGTCGATTAATGTTTTAATGGCCGCTACATCTTCAGCGCGTACGGATAATACAGCAACTGCTTTAGAAGGAATGGCATTATGTTTTACGCCACCTTCAAAGGATGCTAAGCATACAGGATATTGTTGTTGAATATCATAGAGTACACGTGTTAGTACTTGGTTAGCATTAGCACGTTGTTCGGAGATTTCAATACCGGAGTGACCACCTTTAAGGCCTGTTACGGTAAAAGATAAGCCTGCATCATAACCAGGTTGGTTGTTTTCGCGCAATAATGGAATGTTTACGTGAACATGGCAACCGCCAGCACAGCTAACAGTGAAGTCGTGCTCTACCTCTGTATCGAGATTGAGTAGGTAATCGCCACTTACTTGGCCTTCTTTAATGGCGAAAGCGCCATCCATGCCAGTTTCTTCGTTTGTGGTAAACAATAATTGCATAGGTCCATGTTGTTGACTATCATCTTCGAGGATAGCAAGCATCATCGCACCACCCATACCGTTGTCCGCACCTAGTGTAGTGTGGTCTGCGTGCATCCATTCACCTTCGATGATGTTTGCAATAGGATCCTTGGAGAAGTCATGATTGGAGTCATGATCTCGTACACAAACCATATCGATATGGCCTTGTAAGATGATAGAAGGTCGGTTTTCATAACCTGGAGACGCTGGCTTTTTGATGACTACATTAAATTGATCGTCTTGATGAACTTCAAGCCCTAGGTTTTTAGCAAAGTTTACGATATAATCGCTGATGCCTTTTTCGTTTCCTGATTCACGAGGAATTTGGCTCATTTCTTTAAATATTTCTAATACGCGTTTTGCTTGAACGATTGATTCCATAATGGTTCCTTTCATTCTCATGTAAATAATAGATATATATGTTGATTGATTATACGGAATACTTAGTGTTTTTATTAGTATCTGAATTTGTAATACTAATAAAAGAATTTATTCCAGTGATAACTTTCACCGACACATATATGGAATATATAAATAGTTAGTATATATATAGTTATATCACAAGAATGATTATTAGGATAGTTAATGAAAATTGTAGTATATGTATGTACTAGCTATATAGGAATAATAATGTATAATGAGGATATACGATTAACGATTAATTAAATCCATTAGATTTTAGAAGGTTGGTGAACCGATGCAACACGACAGTCGCAATATTAGTATGCTTATGGATTTTTATGAGATGACCATGGCACACGGCTATTTTACACAACATGAAAATACGGATCGCGTCGCTTTTGATGTGTTCTTTAGACGCAATCCAGATAAGGGTGGCTTTGCCATTTTTGGTGGTCTTGAACAAATCGTTGAGTACATTTTAAATCTACACTTTGATGAAAGTGATATCGATTTTTTACGAAATCAAGGGATCTTTAGTGAGGAATTTCTAAACTATCTTAAAGATTTCTCCTTTACTGGTGATGTATATGCATTCCCAGAAGGTTCTATTATTTATCCAAATGAACCAGTTATAACCATCGTAGCCCCTCTCATAGACGCACAAATCGTAGAAACTGCAGTGCTAACTATGATGAACCATCAGTCCCTTATCGCTACAAAGGCGAATCGCATCGTTCGTGCTGCGGATGGGCGTGTAGTAGCCGATTTTGGGGCTCGTCGAGCTCATAATGTGGATGCCGCTGTATATGGTGCGAGAGCAGCCTACATTGGTGGGGTACAGTCTACGGCAACTGTTTTAGCGGGCCAACAATTTGGTATTCCTGTGAGTGGAACCATGGCTCATAGTTGGGTTATGTATCATGATTCTGAATACGAAGCTTTCAAAGCTTACGCTGAAGTGTATCCAGATGGGGCCGTATTCCTTGTTGATACCTATGATGTATTAAACTCTGGTGTTCCTAATGCTATTAAAGTAGCTAAAGAGGTATTGGAACCTATGGGAAAACGCTTAAAAGGTATCCGCCTTGATTCTGGTGACCTTGCGTACTTAGCTAAAAAAGCGCGTCGTATGCTTGATAAGGCAGGCTTAGAAGATTGCAAAATTATGGCTTCCAATAGTCTTGATGAGTATACAATAACCTCTTTATTGGGACAGGGTGGTCCCATTGATATCTTTGGTGTAGGTGAAAGACTGATTACATCTAAGAGTGACCCTGTATTTGGTGCCGTATACAAGATTGCTGGTGTTGAAAAAAATGGTGTGTGGGAGCCTCGCATCAAGATTTCTGAATCTGTTGAAAAGATTACGAACCCAGGCTTTAAAAAGGTGTATCGCGTGTACAATGATAAAGGGCGTGCCATTGCAGATTTATTAACATTGTTAGAAGAGGTGCCAGATACGACAGAACCATATCGTTATATCGATCCAGAACAACCATGGCGTGAATTGTACTTTGAAAATTGCACCTTTAAAGAGATGAAACAACTCATTATTAAAGATGGCAAGCTTATCGTAACATTACCGACACTAGAAGAGCTTCGTCAATACGTTAAAGACCAATTAGACCGCGAAATTTGGTTAGAAGAACAGCGCTTTGAAAATCCACATCGTCATTACCTTGATATGAGTCCAGGATACTATCAAATGAAAATGGATTTATTAAATCGTATCTTCCGGAAGAAATAGGAGGGCTTATGTTAGACCATCCAGAATCAACAAAAGAGGCTCTCGTTCAATGGATTCGAGATTATTTTAGTCAAAATGGGCCTAGTTGTAGCGCCGTAGTGGGCATTTCCGGCGGTAAGGATTCCACAATTGTAGCTGCTTTATGTAAAGAAGCCCTTGGGGCAGAACGCGTAGTAGGTGTTCTTATGCCGAATGGAATTCAGTCTGATATCGATGATGCCAAGGCTGTAGTGGCACATTTGGGGATTCCACATATCATAGTGAATATTGGAGCTGCCTATGAAGCTTTGACAAGCGCTATCATTCAAGGTGAAGGTTATAAAGCAGTTACTGGTAGATCTGATATATCTAAGGATGCAGGAATTAATACACCGCCGCGTCTTCGCATGACAACGCTATATGCAGTAGGGCAAAATTTGCCAAATGGGGCACGCGTAGCTAATACATGTAATGGATCTGAAGATTATGTAGGGTATTCTACAAAATATGGCGATAGTGCTGGGGATTTTAGTCCTCTTGCCAATCTTGTCGTAGAAGAGGTGCGCCAAATAGGTCGATTACTTGATATTCCAAAATATCTTGTAGATAAGACGCCTAGTGATGGACTCAGCGGTCTATCTGATGAGGATAAATTAGGATTTACCTATGCTGTATTAGATCGATATATTAGAACTGGAGAGATAGAAAATCCTGAAACGAAAGAACGTATTGATTATTTAAATCGTATTAATAAGCATAAATTAGAATTGATGCCGTCCTTTCACCCATAATGTTGAGAGAGGACTTGTTTTAGCTAGTCTAATTCATGCTAATGGTGATTAACAAAAGATTTACTATTTCTTATGTATTTTATGATGGAGGTAATATGGAGACAAAAATTGCGTTGATTGGTACGGGTGGTACAATTGCTGGACAAGGCGCATCCGATACAGATTTGACGGGTTATACTGCAGGTGTACTAGGCCTCGATGAAATTTTAGCTTCCGTACCAGGCACAGAACCATATGGTCCATATACATATACTCAGTTTAGTAATATTGAAAGTTCTGATATTACCGTCCAGCATTGGTTGGATTTATCTAAGTTAGTACAAGAATTAGTAAATCAAGAGGATATAGGCGGTGTTGTTATTACTCATGGAACAGATAGCATGGAGGAGACAGCTTATTTTCTTAATCTTACTGTTCATACAGATAAACCTATCGTTATTACTGGCTCGATGAGACCTGCTGGGGCAATTAGTGCTGATGGTCCTATTAATTTATTACAAGCGATTCAAGTGGCAAGAACACCTGCATCTGTAGGTAAAGGTGTACTTGTTGTTCTAAATGGCTATGTTGATGGGGCGCGTGATGTATCTAAACGGAATACAACTAATGTGGCTACCTTTGACAGTCCATTAGTAGGTCATCTTGGTATCGTCCAGGATGGTGTAGCTCATTATTATAAAGCCTCTACTCGTCGTCATACGAAAGAATCCATCTTTGATGTACATGACTTAAAGGAATTGCCTCGTGTAGTCATTTTGACTTGCTATGGCGGTATGGATGACATGGTGCCAATGAGTGTAGTTGCCACTAATCCTGATGGGCTCATCTTGACTGGATTGGGTCATGGTACAATTCCTCAAAATGTACGTCAAATAACTCAAAATACAGCATTCCCAACTGTACGTGCCTCTCGTACAGGGAGTGGCATGGTATCTGCTGTACCACAAGATGCACTAGCAGGCTATCTCGTAAGTGATACATTGAGTCCACAAAAAGCTCGTATCTTATTGATGCTGGGGCTTACAAAAACTAAAAATCTTAAAAAGTTACAACAGTTTTTCTATGAATATTAATTAGAAAACAAAAAAAGATTTGAGAAAAACTCTCAAATCTTAATTTGATATTCATTTTCAAGTATTATACTATGTGTAACAGTTTTATATGCAATGAACCGCACATCCCGATCGCCTAGGATGTGCGGTTTTTTATTTCGCCTAGGATGCGTATTTTTTTTATTCGGCGCCAATAGCATTTTCTAAGGCTCGTTGTATACCTACATAAACGGCCTTAGCCAATGTGTCTCCAAATAGGGAGAAGGAGCCGGCGTCCGTTAACACATCACCATTTGTATCTATGGTGAGAATGATACCGTCTGTGGAGGTTCCTGTAGCAGAAGTCTTGCGTTTTTTTGTAATTGCTTCAGGAATATCTTCGTTGATAAATGGATAGAGACGTACACTTTCAACACCCCAATCTTGGAGGGCTGCGGTTTTAGCCTCCGTAATTGTCATGATGGCTTTCACCATGGCACTATCTGTTAATGCCTTGTTTGTAAAGACAAGAATATTAATGGTACCAGGTACTATGAAACCACCATCTCGCTCCTCGTAGCAATAGCCTGTGCCTGCACGATGGGCCGTTTTTTCATAGCCTGCAGTAACGATAGTCTCCACAATCGTATCGTGTTCCTCGACCTTGGCGTATGCGTGAAGGTTCATTGTAGCAGATGTAAGAAGCGCTGTACTAAAATGAACAGGTGTATCGATTTGCTCGAACTCTTGTGCTAAATAGTTGGCTACCGAGCCACCTGGTAAATCTTTTTCTGTTTCGATTTGGTATGTTAATTGTTGATTTCGTACGGCTAACGTATGGTGATACCCACCATTGAGTTGACCACTAGATAAGGCATAATGGATGTCGTCAAAGTGTACTGTAACGGAATTTAATTCTTTCGTTACATGACCTCCTGTTGCAAGCTCTTGTGGTGCTTCATATGGATTGTTGAACATGTAAGTCTCCCTAGATTTAGATTGTTATATATGTAATATAACGATATAATAACTTTACTATATCGTGTAAAATATATTTATTAAATTATAGCATATATGTTTATGATGACCATATTAATAGATGTGCTCAATTATTTATAAAGTTATATTATTGGAGGTTTAATATGGGCAATATTCTTTATTCTGCATCAGAAATATTGTTTAAAGATGCTAATGTATTGATTCAATTTCGAGATTGGTTCTTTTCTCAAGCGGGCAATATATTATTAGCTCTTATTATATTTTGGGTAGGTCGTTATGCTATTAAATGGGTGAAAACCTTTGCTGTCCGTATTATGACTAAGGCCTCTTATGACTCTGCTGCGATGAGCTTTATTACGCAGATCATCAATTATGCATTGCTAGTAGGTCTAATATTGATTTGCTTAAATCAAATTGGTGTTCCTACTACATCCTTTGTAGCTGCCTTTGGTGCCTTTGGTTTAGGTATTGGTTTGGCCTTACAAAACAACTTATCTAACTTGGCATCAGGCTTATTAATTCTTATATTTAAGCCTTTTAGAGCAGGTCATGTTATTCAAGTTGGAGATACTGTAGGTAGTGTTAAGTCTATTCAATTTATGTATACTATTATCACTACTAAAGATCAAAAAAATGTGTATATACCAAACTCTATCCTTACCTCCCAAGCCATAACTAATATTGCTTATACCCATGAAAGGGTTATCCCGTTCGTCTTTGATATTGGTTATAACAATAATCATCATGAAGCAATTAAAATCTTAAAAAATATTTTTGCTGCTGATAAACGTGTACTCAATCCTAAAAATATGGAAATTGGTATTTCTGAATTTGGCGATAACTCTGTACGTATTGCTGCCTATGCACGCGTTAAGTCGAAAGACTTCTTAGATGTGCAATATGGAATTATGTCTGATGTAAAAGATGCGTTCGATAAATATGGTATCGACATTCCATATCCTCAACGTGTTGTATATCTTCAAAATGTAGATAACTCTACTGGTGAAATTAAGGGAACTAAGAAAAAAGCAAGTGGAACGGATGTTGCCATTGATGATAACCCTGAAAGTTAATATGTGATACAGAAAGTGAGATATATGATATCTTTAACAACTAATGCTTGTATAGTTTGGAAACGACTTATTTTGATGATAGCCTGTATAGGCGCTATTATTTTCGGTACTAGTGTTTCTCATGCGGCGTATATTGCGCCGCCATCTACGATAGGTGAGGCTGTTGTTCTCATTGATGCGGATACAAAAGAAATCCTATTTGCAAAGAATCCTGATAAGTGGATGCATCCTGCGAGCACTACGAAAATGGTTACATTGTTAACAGCTCTAGAACTCAAAGGTACACAACTTGATGAACTGGCGACTATTAGTAGTTATGCCACTAGTATGGAGGAATCCAATCTGGGGGTTCGCGTCGGAGATCAAATTACCTTGGAAGGCGTTCTTGAAGGCATGATGGTTGCCAGCGGTAATGATGCGGCCGTTGTAGTAGCAGAAAATGTAAGTGGCTCTGTAGAGAATTTTGCAAAGGACATGAATCGCGTTGCTGCAAAAGCAGGGGCAAAAAATAGTGTGTTTTTAAATCCTCATGGTTTGACACAAATGGGCCATCACTCTACGGCTCGTGACTTGGCGATGATTGCAGCGTATGGTATGAAATACCAAATGTTCCGCGATAAAGTAGCCAATGATTATTATAAGGTACCTTATCAAAACCGTACGCCAGAAACAATTCGCACTACAAACCATTTCATTCGCAATAAATATCCTGGTGCTAATGGTTTAAAAACTGGATTTACGAATGCTGCAGGGGAATGCTTGATTGCATCGGCTACCCGTAATGGTCATACTATGATTGTAGTTATGCTTAACGATGATAACCGTTGGGATGAAGCTGTACAATTCCTTGATTACGGTTTTAAACTACGGGGTGTAATTTAATTGATTTTTAATTAGAGTATTCCTTGAATGCGTCTAGTAGAACTTATGTTATATAGTTAAATTAATGATATTAAAATAGGTCCTGCTATGCAGGACCTATTATGTAATGGGGGATATATGAGTTCATTCTTTGCATTTTTAAAACGCATGCGCTTTATCAATCGATGGAGCCTCATGCGTAATACAGAAACAGAAAATATTCAAGAACATAGCCTCGAAGTAGCGATGGTAGCTCACAATTTAGCAGCTCTCAAAAATGAATACTTTGATGGTAATGTGGACATTAATAAGGTGGCTGTTATTGCCATGTATCATGAGGTGAGTGAAATCTTCACGGGTGACATGCCAACACCGATTAAATATTTTGATCCAAAACTTCGTGAACTGTACGGTGAAGTTGAAACATTAGCACAAGAGAAAATGTTATCTACCTTGCCAGAACGATTACAAGCTGTTTATAAGCCTTTCATAGTAGATGCAGAGGATAATCCTGAGTGGCCTATCGTTAAGGCGGCAGATACAATTTCGGCCTATATGAAATGTGTAAACGAACTCAAGGCAGGGAACGATGAGTTTAAAGAAGCACATGACTCCATTTTGGCTAAACTGAAAGCACTCAACATGCCAGAGGTAGATATGTTCCTTGAGACTTATATGCCTGCTCTTGGTAAAAGCTTAGATGAGCTAAATTACTACGAAATCAAATAATGATTAAAAAAGAGACGATGGATGGTCGTCTCTTTTTATTCTGCAAAAATACCAAATCTCCTACGTATGTGACTATTAGTGGCATATCAATTAATCATTATACTTCGTAATTTCTTGATTTCTCATTAATATTTTCTTTCCACGCCACGAGAATGCCCGGTGCCCATACTTAGCTTTGAATTCTTTGTTTGTTAGGGTCTCTAGTTCGTTAATATCTATGTACGGTTCTATCCGTTGAAATTCAGGTATAGGCGTTGCGGGGATACTCTGATTATGAGGGCAAACCTCTTGGCATACATCGCAGCCAAATACGAGTGGCGTTTTTCTTATGATGGTTTCTTCCTCGTTTGTAAGATCTCCCTTTTTCTGTGTTAGGTAGCTTTTACAAGTATCATATTTAAATTCGTCGTGCCCTAAACATTGACCTAAGCATGCTGTAATACAACGATTACATCCCATGCAAGATTGTCCAAGCGGTGTGTTTGGCTCAAATTCTAAGGTAGTTAAAATTGTTCCTATCATAACATAAGATCCCCATTTAGGACTGATAAAACAATTGTTTTTGCCATAAAAGCCAAGGCCCGCTAAGTATGCCATGTAACGGTCTGCCAAGGGAGAGGTGTCACAATGTATAGAAAACTGAGCTGAAGTATTCATTTTTTGTAATTTTTCAATAAGTTTTTCTAAATATTCATTAATGACCAGGTGATAATCTGTGCCCCATGTATAGCGGGATAGATTGGATGGACCGTTATGTTCTACGTAGTATGGAAAGAGACAGACAATAGCACTTTTAGGTGTGAACTCAGTTGTTCCTAGTAGTCGTTCCTCCACATCTGCTGCTGTAAATGGACAGGGATTAGTTTCGTACAAAATGGTTTTTGCATTTTCAGGTAGAGGCCAAGGGGCAATCCCAAATTCATAAATATGTAATTCTTTGCAAAATTCCTGTAAATTTATATCTTTCATCATAGATTTAGTGGCGAATAATTGGTAAAATAAAAGTATAAGAAACGTGAGGAATTCTATAGATTCCTGCTAAGTTTGTAGTTCGGTGATATCTGTATTTTTGTGGTTATCATCCAGTTCTGTTAGTATTAGTATACCATTGAGAGGACAGATTATGTTAGCATTTATGAAAGTATTACAACCGAAGACGGTGGAAGAGGCTTATGAATTAGCCACAAAAAACAAAACTGCCCCAATGCTAGCTGGCGGTTGCTGGTTGCGTTTAGGTCGACGTACATGGCCATCCGTGATCGATATGGCTAGTCTTGACTTGCGTTATGTTCGCGAAGAGGATAACGAATTTGTCATTGGTGCTATGGCAACGCAAGGCGATGTGGAACGTTTTGAGCCATTACAACAATTCTGTAGTGGTGCTGTTGTTAAAGGTGTTAAGGAAATTCTTGGCATTCAATTCCGCAATACTGCTACTATGGGTGGATCTGTAGCAAGCCGCTTTGGCTTCTCCGACATTATTCCTGCATTAATGGCAGTACATGCAGACATCGTTACTTTTAAAGGCGGTCGCATGTCCATACATGACTATATGAAATACAGAGAACGTGATATCCTCGTGGAAATTCGTATCCCTAAAGTAGATGTGCCTGTAGCTGTAGAGGCTCTTCGCATCTCTCGTGGTGACTTCCCAGTGTTGACAGGTGCTCTTCGCCGTGATGACAAAGGCGTTGAAGTGTACATTGGTACAAGACCTGGTGTGCCTCAATTAGCAGAAAAAGCAAGTGCTTTGCTTTCAGAAAAAGAATTGTCTGCAGCAAAAGAAGCAGGTCAATTAGCATCTGAAGAATTAGTTTACCAATCCAACTCTCATGCGTCCAAAGAATACCGTATGGAAATGGTAAAAGCTATGGTTCAACGCTTGGCTAAGGAGGTGGCACAATAATGGAACTCGTACTTAATATTAATAATAAAAATGTAACTGTTAATGTGCCAACTGATGAAATGTTATTGGATACATTGCGTAATCTTGGTTACTACAGCGTACGTTGTGGCTGTGACACAACAAACTGTGGCCTTTGCACTGTATGGGTAGATGACGAAATTATCTTGTCTTGTGCATATCCTACATTCCGTGCGCCTGGTCATAAAATCACTACATTAGAAGGCTTGCAAGAAGAGGCTGAATTATTAGCGGCTTGTATTGCTAGCGAAGGCGCTGACCAATGCGGCTTCTGTACAACTGGTATGATGATGAGTGCTATCAACTTGAAACGTAAAAATCCAAAGGCTAGTGATGATGAGATTCGTGAATACCTCATCGGTAACTTGTGCCGTTGTACTGGCTATGAATCACAACTTCGAGGGGTTCGTAAATTCTTAGAAGGAGGCCTAAAATAATGAATAAGCACATTGGTAAATCTTATGATAAGGTTGACGCTAAAGGTATTTTGACGGGTAAACCGTCTTATACTGGCGATTTTGTTCCAAAAGATGCGCTCGTTATTAAGGTTCTTCGTAGCCCTCATGCACAGGCGCGAATTAAGTCAATCGATACATCTAAAGCTAAATTGATTCCTGGCGTAGAAGCGATCTTTACACATGAAGATGTGCCTAATACTCGTTTCACATTGGCTGGTCAAAGCTATCCAGAGCCATCTGCTTATGATGCTCTTATCTTGGATCCTGTAGTTCGGTATGTTGGCGATGAGGTAGCTCTTGTAGTAGCTAAAGATGAGGCTACAGCACTAAAAGCTATGCCGCTTATCAAGGTTGAGTACGAAGTACAAAAACCAGTTCTTGATATGCATACTGCTATCGACCATGAAACTGTAGTTCATCCTGAGGATGATATTCATAACAATATTCCTGTAGGCCAAGATTACAAACGCAATATTTGCGTATCTTATCATAAACGAGTAGGCGATATTGAAGCTGAACTTGCAAAATGTGATTATGTAGTAGATGGTACTTACTTTGACCAAGCTACACGTCAAACAGCGATGGAGCCATTCCAAAGTTTTGGTTATATTGATGCATTGGGCCGCGTAGTTATCGTATCTTCTACACAAATCGTATTCCATGTACGCCGTCATATTGCGCGTGCATTAGGAATTCCAGCTACAAAGGTTCGCGTAATCAAACCTCGTATCGGCGGTGGTTTCGGTTCTAAACAAACGGCTTGCACAGAAATTATGACAGCTTTTGTGGCGTGGACATTGAAAAAACCTTGCTACCTCTTATACGATCGCACTGAAGCGCAAACTTGCTCTACTACACGTCATGCTCGTGAATGGCAAATTCGTGTAGGTGCCACAAAAGATGGTATCATCAAGGTTATTGATATGGACTCTATTACTGATGCAGGTGCTCATGCAACTCACTGTTTCACTACTACTACAGCTGGTGAGCATAAGTCCATTCCTTTATACAATAAAGCGACAGCTGTCCACTACGGTACAGAAGGCGTATACATGAACCATACACCAGGCGGTGCATTCCGCGGTTATGGTGCTACCGAAGCGTTATGGCCTTTAGAGTGTGCAGTTAATAACTTGGCGGACCAAATGGGTATAGACCCTGCTGAATTGCGTCAAAAGAACTTGATTGCTCAAGGTGAACAAAGCTTAGTATACGCTCCAGATGAATATCTTGATTCTGGTTTGTTCCAAGATACTGTAAATCGCGTAAAAGAAATGGCTCGTTGGGATGAACGTCCTCATTCTTGGGATATCGATGAACGCTACCGTGGCGGCCTTGGTATGGCGCTAGCATTGCAAGGTTCTGGCGTTGCTAATATTGACGTAGCATCTGTAGAAATTCGCCTTGGTGATGATGGTAACTACACATTGTATACTGGTTCTTCCGATATGGGCATGGGCGCTAATACTGTATTGACTCAAATGGCCTGCGAAGTAATCGGTTGTCCTATGGAATATATGACGGTTGTTGAATCCGATACAGATATTGTACCGTTTGACCCAGGTTCCTATGCATCTAGTACAACATATGTAACTGGTACGGCGGCGAAAATGGCTGCTGAAGAATTACGAACTAAGATTATTGCTAAGTTCGCTCAATTCTTCGATACAGATGTAGAAAACATCGACTTTGATGGCGTTGTAGCTACAACAAAAGATGGTTCTCAAACTATGGATATCCATCAATTAGCTCCAAAATTATTGGTAGGCGTTAATGCAGAACAATTGTCTGGTTTCGCTACATGGGGCAGTCATACATCCCCACCTCCATTTATGGCAACCATTGCAGAGGTAAAAGTAGATAAACAAACTGGCAAGGTTATTCCGCTTCATACATACTCCTGCATCGACTGCGGTACTGTTATCAATCCTAAATTGGCTCGCGTTCAAGTTGAAGGCGGCGTAGTACAAGCTATCGGCATGGCGTTGTATGAAGATGTACGCTATTCCAATAATGGTCGCTTAGAGACTAATAACCTTATGACTTATAAAATTCCAACCCGTCAAGATATCGGTGAGTTACATGTAGACTTTGTAGAGTCTTATGAACCAACAGGCGGATTTGGTGCCAAATCTATTGGTGAAGTTGTTATTAATACGGCTAGTCCAGCTATTCAACATGCTATTAAAAATGCAGTTGGTGCGGACGTTCGTACACTACCTATGACACCTGAGAAGGTATTTATGGCTATGGACGAGAAATATAAAGTATAGAGATTTCTATTTACTTTTCCTTTCTAAGGAGGCCTGGTTTTATGACATCACAAACATCCTATTGGAATCGATTGATTCAGCCGGGAATCGTGGCCCTTGTTGGGGCAGGCGGTAAAACGACTGTGCTTTCAAAATTAGTAGAATATGGAAGGCTGAAAGGTCAGCCCATCGTAGTTACGACTACGACTCGACTCTATGAATCTCAAGTGGCTCATTATGAACCGATTTATACTCGAAATATTAATGAAGCTGATGAATATTGTACTGATCGTATTTTGCGTGGATATTGTGGTGCGTGGTTCTCTGGCATTACAGGAACAAAAGTAGACTCCTTAGATTGTGATCTTATCGATGGTTTAGCAAAATTGCATCCGAACTGGCAAATTGTAGTGGAAGCAGATGGGGCAAAGGAAAAATGGCTTAAAGCGCCTAAGACGACTGAGCCAGTCATCCCATCTCTCACAAAGACTACGATTGGTCTTGTGAATTTACAAATGTTAGGAGCGCCGCTTGATGATGAGCACGTGCATAATATCGAGCTCGTTCAAGATATTGTGAAGCGCGATATGGGGGCCATTGTAACGCCACGCATGTTGGCTGATCTTGTGCTCCATAAGCAAGGTTTATTCCAATACAGTATAGGTAAAAAAATTCTGTTCTGTACTGGTTATGAAACGGTGCAACATCGTATCATTGATGATTTTATTGATCATATTGTAGATAGCGACATTTCCGATATCATCTTAGCTGATGGATACAAAGCAAGTTGTGAAATCCGTCGCATTATTCAATGTCGGTAGGTACTCATGACTTATGTGAAAGCAAAACCTAATACCGCTTTCAGTCCCATGAGAGACCCCATAGACCGTCGTCCTTTGCATATTGGCATTGTCCTCCTCGTAGGAGGTCAATCTAAGCGCATGGGATGTAATAAGCAACTTTTGCCTTGGCGTGGTAAAACTGTTTTAGATGCGGTCTGTGGGGCTCTTCATTGTGGATGGAATGATTCGGTAGGAATTACTGAATCCTGTAAACTACCTTTTGTAGCGGTTACTGGTGATGATCATGAAAGATTAGAACCTATAGTTACGAGCTATGGGTTTGAAGTGGTTCAGAATGAACATCCTAATCGTGGACAAGGCCTGTCCATAGCGATAGGAGTACGTTACTTGGTAGAAAATTCACCGATACCGCTAGACGGCATTCTTTGTTCTGTAGGGGATCAACCCCTATTGACTGGGAATGTTGTACATCAGGTTATTAGTGCATTTAGTGATAACTTTCATTCGAAAACTATCGTCGTCCCACATTATGGGGCGAATTATCAGTCGGGAAATCCTGTTCTATTTGGTTCACATTGGTTTGAATCATTGCAACATATCCAAGGGGATCAAGGGGGCAAAACTATCATTCGCGGTAGTGGTAAAGACCATGTTATCAAATTATGGATTCGTGACGATGTTGGATATGATATTGACACGCCCGATGATTTTGAGCGTTTGAAACAACGTGAAAGTGAGGCATTATGAAACCATTAGTACTTATGCGCGGAGGCGGAGATATCGCTTCTGGCGCTGTATATAGATTGAAACGTGCAGGCTATCCTGTGGTGATTAACGAAATCGCCATTCCTACCATGATTCGCCGTGAAGTATGTTATGGTAATGCTGTACATCGTGGAGAAATGATTTTGGAACGCTTTGTAGCACGTCATGTAGCCCTTAGTGAAGTAGCAGATACGTTGGCACAAGGTGTTATTCCCGTTGTGACTAGTTCATATGAAGAGCTACTTGATACATTGAAGCCAGCTATTGTTGTAGATGCTATTTTAAGTAAAAAGAATCTTGGCACCAAACGTGATGATGCAGATCTCGTCATTGGTGTGGGGCCTGGATTTACTGCAGGGCATGATGTGGATGTTGTTATTGAAACCATGCGCGGTCATTACTTAGGTCGTTGCATCTATGATGGTCCAGCGCAGCCTAATACGGGGATTCCCGGTAATGTAGGTGGTTATACTCATGAACGTGTTATTCACTCATCAAAGGCTGGTCTGTTTACAGCTAAGCGCCATATCGGCGATTCTGTACAAGCTAATGAAGTCATTGGTTATGTAGATAAAGAGCCAGTGCGGGCAAAAATTACAGGTATTCTTAGAGGTATTCTTAAGAGCGGGCTCATCGTATCCGACCATTTTAAATTGGCCGATGTAGATGCTCGTTGTGAAGAATCTCATTGTTATAGTATTTCAGATAAATCTCTCGCTGTTGGTGGCGGCGTTTTAGAGGCCGTCACTGCATGGGATTATGAAAGGAATCAAGATGGAAACGATCTATGATGTGATGAAAGACCGTCTTCAGCTTACAGAAACTACGTTGATGGTTACTGTTTTGTCTGGTCCGCGTCAAGGGGATAAGACAATTTATGCTGAAGATGGTAGTGTTTTGTATGGCACACCAATTGAAGGCTTTATGGTAGATAAAGCAAAGCTTAATTCTTTGTGCATGGTAGGCGAAGCTGAATGTTTCGTACAACCTGTAGAAAATGATCCGTCTGTTCTTGTATTAGGCGCTGGTCATGTGAGCCGTGCTATTACAGATTTATTACTATTCATTGGGTGTCGTGTTACTGTTGTAGATGATCGTCCAGAATATGTAGTTCCTGAATTCTTTGATGAACGTGTAACTCGTAAATGCTTACCATTAGAAAACTTTAAAAATGATCTACCTCTTGATGAATATAATGGGTTTATCATTGTTACTCGTGCTCATGAGTATGATAATGTATGCTTAGAACAATTACGTGATTATTTGCCAACCTATATGGGTGTTATGGGCAGTCAAAAGCGTATTCATTATGCATTTGAAGTATTGCGTGAACAAGGTTGGACGCAAGAGGAGTTAGATATGGTATATGCACCAATTGGTCTAGACTTGGGTGCACAAACTCCTGAGGAGATTGCATTATCTATCGTTAGCGAATATTTGGCAGTGGTGCGTGGTAAAAAAGGCGGCTCATTGCGGAAAGGTAGAGTGAGCCATGAATCGTGAGTTTATTGAATATTTAAGTGCTCGTAAAAATGAAACACTAGCTGTAGCTACAATTTTATTTACCCGTGGTTCTACACCACGTAAGGCTGGCACATCTATGGTAGTATTCCCTGATGGATCCATCTTTGGCACTATCGGTGGTGGCCGAGCAGAAAATGAAATTCGTCTCAGTGCAGTTGATTCCTTGAATAAAAAAGAAGCACATCGTCGTATCGAAGTTCTTTTAGATGACGATGTAGCTGTAAAAGAAGGTATGGTGTGTGGCGGACAGATGGATGTGTGGATTGAAACACAAAACATCTAAGTATATTAAATTTACAGTGCTTCTAAAATGAGTTAAAATATAAGGTGCAGCCAAGCAGTTGGTTGTACCTTATTATTTTGTATAAGGAGCTATTTTTATGCATATTGACGCACTTATACATACCTTTAGGCTTCTTGATATTGCTGATATCTTAATCGTTGCCGTAGGTATTTATTACTTATATAAATTGCTTAAAGATACACGGGCCGTTGCTCTTTTAAAGGGGCTCGTTATGCTAGCAATTCTAAATTTATTGAGTCATTTGCTGAATCTATATGTTATCAATTGGATTTTGCAACAAAGTATGACCGTTCTTCTTTTCGCATTACCTGTAGTATTCCAACCGGAATTGCGTCGTGCGTTAGAACAATTGGGCCGTGGTCGAATTTTCAGTAAGGCACAGAATGTCAATGAAGAGGAAATGGATATGGCTATCAATGAAGTGATGGCGGCGGCTCGCGTTATGTCTCGTGAGCATACTGGGGCACTTATCGTTTTTGAACGTGAAGTGGGCCTCAATGACTTCGTTGATACAGGTATTTTAATTGATGCTGTGTTGAGCCGTGAACTAATTAAAAATATTTTCGTTCCTAGTACACCACTTCATGATGGGGCACTGATCATCCGAGATGGCCGTATTCGTGCAGCGGGGTGTTTGTTGCCACTAACTGAGGACCGTACATTGAGTACTGAACTTGGTACGCGTCACCGTGCAGCCATCGGTTTGTCTGAACAAACTGATGCTGTCGTTGTTGTAGTCAGTGAGGAAACGGGGACAATTTCCTACGCCTATGGCGGTCATATTTATCGCCATTTACCGGAAGATCAAATTAAAGAAGCGTTGCGTACATTTATGGAACGCCCTCGTCAAACCATTACTGGTATGTGGAAATGGGGGGCAAAAAAATGATGATACATTTGAAACGCAATTGGCCAGCTAAGTTGTTATCATTGCTAGCGGCTATCGTCATGTGGTTCTTTATCATGCGAGATCAGAACCCTGTGATGGAGGTAACCTATACAGTACCTGTTCAAGTCCAAAATCTTGATTCACATTATATTATAGAAGATGCACCTGATGTAGCACGCATTGTCCTTTCGGGCCCTCGAGATATGATTATGTCTATAAAGGCAGATAATCTTCGTGCATATATTGATGCATCTGGTGTAAAACCAGGTCAAAATAATGTAACCATTGGATTTACCTCTCCAGCGGGGATGAGCCTTGTTGAGGTTAAGCCTGATACTATAACGATTAATGTAGATGAATATGCAGAACGGAAAATACCGGTTGAAATTGTTCCAATTGGCAAGTTCTCTGACGATGTTGCTCTCAAGTCAGTAACCATTGTACCGAAAGAGGTAACTGTATCTGGACGTAAACAGCTTGTTAACGCCGTAAATAAGGTTGTTATGAAGGTTAACATTGCTGGTCAAACCAAGAACTTTAGTGCTGTTAGTACGTTAGAAGCCTGGGATATATCTGGTAATGTATTAGATGTACACATCAATCCGAGCCAAGGTCAAGCACAATATGAACTAAACTTATTGCGTAAAGATAAAGCCGTTCCTATTACAGTACCAACGGCGGGAACGATAGCTGATGGGTATGAGGTTAAGTCTATATCCGTTACACCGACCCAATTGACTGTGACTGGTCGAGAAGAAATGATTGACTCTGTTTCAGAAATTCAAACAGAACCAATTGATCTTACCGGTGCAACGAAGGGCATTCAAGGTAATTACAACTTAGTATTACCGAGTGGTGTCAATAGTAATGTTACTACAGTACATGTTAAGGTAGATATACAAAAGAAAACTACGTAGTTCATGAGATTAAAGAGGTAATAGTAATTTCCAAAATTGTTATTACTAAAAACCTAAATTAAAAATAAGACCCTAATAGAGGATAAGATTAAACTCTATTAGGGTCTATTTTAATGCTTTATGGGGCTACTCTGTTTATTATGTATTAGCTTTTACCGTAATATTGTATAATAGTGTTGTATGACCAATTTCTAGTAGGTTGAATTTGAAGGATTTAGGTCAAATAAGAAAGAAATTTGCTAACCTAAAAGGATAGCTTAAATAAGGAAAGATATGATTAGAATAATAAATCTCCGCGTGGCTGTTACGGTCAAGTCGGATATAAAGGATATTGTAGAAAAGAAATATCCCCAATTGCGAGGCGCTATTGAAACGATTCACGTTGTACGACGCGCTGTAGATGCTCGTAAAAAACCGAATATTGTATTTGTGTATACCTTGTTTGTTGAGGTTCATAAGGAAGCTCAAATCATGAAAAAACTAGGTAAACAAAAGGATGTATCTGTATTTACTCCAGAGGATCCAGAACCTATTGTGTATGGTAATGTGCCTTTAGCACATCGTCCTGTAGTGATGGGCTTTGGTCCGGCTGGGATGCTAGCTGCCTTTTATTTAGCTCGTGAAGGGTATCGTCCAATCGTTTTTGAACGAGGTCAAGACGTTGATATTCGTAGCCAAGATGTAGAAACGTTTTGGAAAGAGGGTGTATTCAAGCCTGAATCTAACGTACAATTTGGTGAGGGTGGTGCAGGTACCTTTTCAGATGGTAAATTGACAACCCGCGTTACACATCCAAGATTGCATGAAATCTCCAAATATTTTGTAGAGTTCGGCGCTCCAGAAGAAATCTTGTATAAACATAAACCTCATGTAGGTACAGATAAGTTGCGTACCATGGTAAAAGCTATGCGTGAACGCATCATCGAATGGGGTGGTGAAGTTCGCTTTGGTGCTAAGATTACCGATTTATTTATTGAAAATGACCGCATCGTAGGTGTTGAAGTTAACGGTAACGAACGCATTGATACCACAGTTGTCTTATCTGGTGTAGGGCATAGTGCACGTGATACGTATGAAATGTTACATAAACGTAATGTAGAAATGACGGCAAAACCATTTGCTATCGGTGTTCGTATTGAACATGATCAGGCTATCATTGACGAGTCTCAATATGGTGTAGAACCATCTAGCTTGGGCCTTGGGGCCGCAGAATATTCTCTTGTATACCACGATAAAGAAACAGGCCGTACAGCGTATAGCTTCTGTATGTGCCCAGGTGGTCAAGTTGTAGCATCAGCGTCCGAAAATGGGGGCGTTGTTGTTAATGGCATGAGTTTATATGCTCGTGATAGCGGTGTTGCGAACAGTGCTATCGTAGTTAATGTAGGGCCTGATGACTTTGGTAATCATCCTCTGGATGGTGTAGCATTCCAACGTGAATGGGAACGTAAAGCTTATGAATTAGGGGGCTCTAACTTCCATGCACCAGCTCAGACCGTAGGTCAGTTTTTGGGACTTTCACAAGCAACAGGTGTACAAGATAGCACATATAGCTATGAACCAGGTGTAGTAAATTGCGATTTACATGATTGCTTGCCACCATTCGTAACGTCCGTGTTGGAACGGGCATTACCGTATTGGGGCCGTCGCATTCGTGGATTCGATGATCCTTCGGTATGTATGACTGGTGTTGAAACACGCACCTCTGCGCCGCTTCGTATGGGGCGTAATGAAGAACGTATTTCTCCAACTGTAGGTGGATTTTATCCTATGGGGGAAGGTGCAGGCTATGCTGGAGGTATTATGAGTGCAGCCCTTGATGGGGCAGAAACTGCCATTATATGCATGGCAAAATATGCAAAACCTAACTAGTTAGTAGTAGAATGTATGGTAAAGTAAACTACAGTATAGGTTCATTTTGATACTGTAAAATAGTATATCTGTATAGTATATATATGTGTGGTGTATATATTGTGATATAATACACAACAGTGAATATATAAGGACTTGTGATTTTCACAATCCCTAGAGGAGGATAATTATGGCTCGTTTATTTGGTACAGATGGTGTACGTGGTGTTGTTAATGAATTTTTAACACCTGAATTAGCCTATCATTTAGGCCGTGCAGCGGCTACATATTTTGGTAAAGAAAAAGACCATCCCACATTCTTGATTGGGCGTGATACGCGTATTTCTGGCTCCATGCTTGAAAGTGCGTTAGCATCCGGTATTTGCTCTGTTGGTGGTAATGTTGTAATTGCCGGTGTTATCCCAACTCCAGCAGTAGCTTACCTTGTACGTCAACAAGGCTTTGATGCAGGTGCTGTTATTTCTGCATCTCACAATCCATATCCAGATAATGGTATTAAATTTTTTGATGGCGATGGCTATAAATTGCCAGATGAAGTAGAAGATCAATTAGAACAATATGTTCGTCAAAGTGCAGATAATGAATTGCCACGTCCAACAGGTGATGGCATTGGTACCATTGAGTACAATAGCAATTTAGCTCATTTCTACGCTCACTTTGTTCGCCACACAATTGATACATCCCTTGAAGGTTTGACTATCGTATATGATGGTGCGAACGGTGCCGCATCTAGCGTAGGTCCTGAAATTTTATCTGGTCTTGGTGCTAAAGTAATCAACATCAATGTAAATCCAGATGGCTTGAATATCAATGATCACTGTGGTTCTACACATATCGAAGGCTTACAAGTGGCTGTACAACAACATAATGCAGACCTCGGTATTGCTAACGATGGTGATGCGGACCGTTGCTTATTGGTAGACGAAAAAGGTCAAGTTCTTGATGGTGACCAAATCATGTTATTGTGTGCTCTTAAATTGAAAGAAGAAGGCAAACTCAAAGATGATACTGTAGTTGGTACTGTTATGAGTAATATTGGGTTCCATAAAGCGGCAGAAGAACTAGGAATGAAAACAGTTTCTACTGCTGTTGGTGACCGTTATGTATTGGAATACATGCGTGAACATGACCTCTCCGTTGGTGGTGAGCAATCTGGTCACGTAATCTTCTTAGATCACAATACAACTGGTGATGGCATGTTAACAGCTGTTCAAGTGGCGGCTCTTATGAAAGAAAAAAATCAACCACTTTCTGAGTTGGCTGGCATTATGACTAAGTATCCTCAAGTTCTTATCAACGTTCGTGTTGCTACAAAAACAGGTTGGGAAGACAATGATATTATTAAAGCTGCCATCGTAACAGCAGAAGGTGAACTTGGTGATGAAGGCCGCGTTCTAGTTCGTGCATCTGGTACAGAACCACTCATTCGCGTAATGGCAGAAGGTCCTAACCAAGAAGAACTACAATCATTATGCCAAGAAATTGCTGATATTATCGGTAGAGAACAAGGGTTGGCGGACTAACTCTTAATGAGTAGTTTGATACTACTCCGTTTGGTTCCATTCTACAATTTGATATTAAAAGTATCCCCTCCTATATATGTTCCTTTGCTCCGTCCTACGTAAAGTCGCTGCAGGAACATATATAGGAGGGGATTTATTTTATATTTATATAGGATGATTACCGAATGGAACCGCACTATTGAGTAGTCACTTCTACTCATAAGAGTTATTTCGGGGATGGAGAGGCCGATAGCAGAGATGATGTAATTCATCTCTTAGATAGTTAAGAGATGGGATGGTGTTTTTGCAAATACGTACATAGGGCATGATTTATGTTATTATAGCTATATAGTTTAAATTGTATTGGTTTAATAGTTAAGGTGTAGTATGAAGGATATAAATCAAGGGGAGGCTGAGACTCTCCTTAATGAGTGCCCGAATAGTGTTGATTCTGCTTGTACGCTTGCATATGCTGAGTCACAAGCACGGAGAGAGAAAAATTCACAGCTTATCTTGGAGGACTTCTTAGAAAAATATAGCGATGAATTGAATGATGTTGAAAAAGCTAAAGTTTATACTAATTTGGCTTTTTATTATAATGATGAGGGCAATATAAAAGAATATGGGTATCTATCTGCAGCTGTAAAGCTAAATTCTCCATATATAGAGACCTACCGAGGGCTGGCTTTATATCATTTTTCATCTTATGCAGATAAGGGCTCAGTAGAGGAATTGGAGAGAAGCTTACTGACTTATGAAAAGGGAATAAGCATATCAGATAATTATGAAATGAACTTTGGCTATGCAGTATGTTTATTTGAACTCAAAGAATATGAAAAAGCAAAGACCATATTTTTGCAGTTACTTGGAAACTATCCAAATAGAATGCGATTATTCCTTTGTATAGCTTATTGTGATGTGTATTTAGGAAATAAAATCCAATCCCTTGATTATCTGAAGAAAATTAATATTGGTGGAGATCCTGCATATCAGCGGGATGATGAAATTTGGGAGTTTGATATCTTTAATGCCTATTATGTATTAGAAGAGTACAAATTGTTCTTAGAAGAGTGTGAAAAGGCTAAAAGCTCTTGTGACTTAAATTACGGCCCTTATTATTTTGGCCTTTGGACTATGAACCAACATGACCAATTCTGTCTAGAAGTGGACAAACAACGAACAGAAATACTAGCATGTATTGAAGATGTAAAAATAGATGATGACTTTGCGAGTGAAGAAGAGAGACAAGAGCATCTCCAATGTTGGGAAGATGATTTAGAAAGCCTAAATATATTAGAGCATAAGATTAAATATGAAAACTACAAGCCTGTAGTTGAATTAAAACTATGGCCCATATATGACTGCTACTTGATAGACTAATTCATGCATGAACTCTCAGGATAAATTTTGATATAACCTTATGCAGCTTTGTATGGTTCTGAATCGGCATAGAAATAAAAGAGGCAACGTCGACGTTGCCTCTTTTATTTCTTAGTTTTATTTATCAGTTACCACTAGTTTATATCCATTCAAGTGAATGTTTTCGCCAGTTGTGTCTTCATTAGTTAAAGATTTTACATAGCTATCGCCAGTGAGTGTCCATGTGGAGTCTTTGCTGAGTTTCACAGTTACTTCTTTAGCTGTGTTGTCGGTATTGATAGCGCCAACGAGGCTAGATCTATTTGCCATGTCTAGCGCGATGGTGCTGATGGAGTCGGCTACAATGTTACCGCTAAGTTCTTGGTTAGATGCGCGGAGAGTGAGGTGTCCACCATTTTCACCGTCTTTGCCCCAGCGGGAGTCTGCCGCTACTTTCACAAGTGTCGTAGTATTTGGCATTAAGATTGTGTTGCCTGTAAGGTCCGCTTCAGCAGTGGTGTTGTTTACATAGATGAATGCACCTGTACCATGAGTTGTGAGTGTGTTATTTTCCGCCTTTAAACGAGCAATACCGCTTTCAGCATCACCGGAGAAACTTTGGTATAGCATGAATCCATTATCGTGATAGCCGGTTACGTTAGAGTTCGTAAGGGTAATAGAGTTTTTGCCTTCTACGACACCAATTTCACTCTTGTTGGCCACGCCGTTTACATTGTTAGCTGTAATATTGCCAGTGGAGTAGATAACAGGACTGCCTGTGCCAGAGGTTGTAAGCTTAGCTGCTTCTGCAGTAATAGTGCCTTCACCACGGTCTGTAGCAAGGGTAGCAGAGTGAGCACCTTCGGTAGTGATAGTTAGGTTTTTACCGTTTACAGTGCCTTTATAGGTTGCATCTAGACCACGAGAAGAATCGCCCTTAGTATGAATGTTAGTGTTTTCAACATTGATAACAGATCCTTCACCAGTGGCAAATACTGCATTAGATCCAATGCTATTAGATGTGATATTACTATTTTTAATGCTAGTTTGGCTGCCTTCGATGCCGAGTACTACTGCATTTTGTCCGCGGAAATTACTGTTGTCATCATTAGTGGTGTTGCCTGTTTTATCAAATACACTACTATTAATGGTGATTGACGCTTTGTTTTTGCCGATGAAAGAATTTTGGTCGCTTGTAGTATTATCAAATCGTTGGTGTTCGAATGTTTTGCTTTCACTAATAACAGAGGTCCCTGTGAAAGTACTAGGATTAGCTTCCTTATGAGGCGTTGGTTCATTAATTTCGCCTGTCTTTACATCATCAGGTCTAGGCACATCAGCCTTAGGTACATCGGTTTTAGGCATATCAGCTTTAGGTGCATCGCCTTTAGGCGCTGATATGCTTTGGGCGGGACTATTAGCTTGTACTGGTTCTGCCCCAAATGTAGGGGCAAAGGCTAGTGCTGCAAGGGCACCGCCCGCTAAAGCAGGCACGATGAGACGTTTTAAAGTTCTATAATTACGTGAATGTGTCATATATAATAACCTCCAAATATTTATTGCGCGATAAAATCGAATTGTGTAAAATTAAGATTGTAAGAAGTATAGTAATTATCTGTGAAAATAGTATGAATGATACATGGGATTTATAAAGAAATATTAATCATGATGTTTAGATATGTCGATAAGGATGTCTTGCTTTCACCATTCATTATCACGTATAATATAGATTGGTATACGATGTATACTTTAAAGATCTGCCGTATCTTATAGAAAGGAGTTTCACAATTCGTAAAAGCGAATAGCGCAAGTACCCGCGAAGGCAGTCGTTAGGGTAGACGAGGTGAAGAGTGATCGAATAATCAGCGGATGCTCTTCCGGCAGATTCATGTCGTAACAGATACTAAAAAGCCCATTGGTAACAATGGAGACAAAGTGTATCTGAATGAATTGTATTAAAGTAATAATTAATACATAATTGAAATATTAATCTAGAACTTTAATCTAGAACATTAATCTAGAACTTTAATCTAGAACATTAATCTAGAACATTAATTAGCCTTAGTTGTTGGCTGGGGCTAGAATGCCCCCAGTTATAGGAGGATATATTTATGTGCGGTATCGTAGGATACATTGGCTTTAATCAAGCATCTGATTTCTTATTGGACGGTATGGCGAAATTAGAATACCGTGGTTATGACTCTGCAGGCATCGCTATTATTGGTGCTGAAAATGCAATCAAAATTCAAAAAAAGGTTGGCCGTCTAGCTAATCTTGAGGCTATTGTAAAAGCAGATCCTAATGAAGGAACTGTAGGTATTGGTCATACTCGTTGGGCTACTCATGGTCGTCCATCCGATATGAATGCCCATCCTCATGCATCTGAAGATGGTAAATTTGCTGTTGTTCACAACGGTATTATTGAAAACTACATGCCTTTAAAAGAAGAGCTCATCGAAAAAGGGTACCATTTTAAATCTGAAACTGATACAGAAGTAGTAGCTCATTTATTAGAGGATATGTACGATGGCGATTTCGTAAGTACTGTACGCCGCATGCTCGCTCGTGTTGACGGTGCGTATGCCCTTGAAATCATCTGTGCTGATGAGCCAGACAAAATCATTTGTACTAAAAAAGAAAATCCATTGGTTATCGGTCTTGGCAAAGGCGAAAACTTTGTAGCATCGGATATTCCAGCGATCATTAACTACACACGTGATACATATATCTTGAGCGATGGTGAATTAGCTATCGTAACTCGTGATAATGTATCCGTATTTGACCGTGAAGGTAATGCTATCGATAAAGAAGTATTCCACGTAAGTTGGAATGCAGAGGCTGCTGAAAAAGGTGGTTATGAACATTTCATGTTGAAAGAAATTCATGACCAACCTAAAGCTGTACGCGATACATTCGGTACACATATCTCCGAAGATGGTAAAACAGTAATCTTTGATGAGTTGAATTGGACTGCTGACGATGTAGCAGCTTTCAATAAAATTCTCATCGTTGCATGTGGTACAGCATACCATGCAGGTCTTGTAACAAAACAATATATTGAAAACTTGGCGCGCATTCCTGTAAGTGTGGAAATTGCATCTGAGTATCGTTATAGCAATCCGTTGACTGATGATAAAACATTATGTATCGTTATCAGTCAATCTGGTGAAACATCTGATACATTGGCTGCTTTGAAAGAGGCTAAACGTCATGGCGCTAAATCCTTGGCAATTACAAACGTAGTAGGTTCCAGTATTTCCCGTGAAGCAGATAACACTGTGTACACATGGGCAGGTCCTGAAATCTCTGTAGCGTCTACAAAAGCGTATACTACTCAATTAGTAGCAGGCTTGTTGTTTGCTGTATATCTTGGTCAATTAAATGGTAAAATGGATCCGGCTTTAGGCGGAGAAATCCTTTGCGGTGTTAAAAGCTTGCCTACATTGATTCATGAAATCTTTGAAGTAGACGAAGATATGAAAGCCTTTGCAAAACATTATGGCTTCAAATCTGATGCGTTCTTCTTGGGTCGTGCTATCGACTACGCAGTAGCGATGGAAGGTGCTTTGAAATTGAAAGAAATTTCTTACATCCATGCTGAAGCATATGCTGGTGGCGAGTTGAAACATGGTACATTGGCTCTTATTGAAGAAGGCGTACCTGTTATCGCATTGGCTACACAAGAAGATGTGTATGATAAGATGATTAGCAACATCCGTGAAGTAAAAGCGCGTGAAGCTGTTGTAATCGGTATTGGCATGAAAGGTGACGAAGAATTATCTAAACACGTAGACCATACAATCTATGTGCCTCGTGCAAATAAATTCATCGCTCCAATCCTTGCGGTTGTACCATTGCAATTATTGGCGTACTACGCAGCGATTACACGCGGCGCAGATGTAGATAAACCACGTAACTTGGCTAAATCTGTAACCGTAGAATAATATATATAACCAACAGTGCTTCGGCACTGTTGGTTTATTTCAATATAGGGAGACTATTATGGCAGTTATATTTTCCGGCATCCAACCAAGTGGAGAATTAACACTTGGCAACTATTTGGGGGCTTTACGTAATTTCTTAGACTATCAAGATACTGATGAATGTTATTATTGCATCGTTAACCAACATGCAATCACTGTACCGCAAGATCCAAAAGAGTTATTCCAAAATACTCGTAATTTGGCTGCGTTATACCTCGCTGTTGGCCTCGATCCTAAAAAGGTAACATTATTTGTGCAATCCGAAGTACCTGAGCACGTTAAACTCGGTTGGGTTATGCAATCTATCAGCTATGTTGGCGAATTAGAGCGTATGACACAGTACAAAGATAAGTCTCAAAAGCAAGGTGACTCTATCCCTACAGCGTTGCTTACGTATCCACCATTGATGGCGGCAGATATTTTGTTATATGGTACTAACTATGTTCCAGTAGGTGAGGACCAAAAACAACATCTTGAGTTGACTCGTAATTTGGCAGAGCGTTTTAACCGTAGATTTGGCGAAACTTTCGTAGTACCTGATATCAAGGTAGGCGAAGGTGGTGCTCGCGTTATGAGCTTGCAAGAGCCAACTAAGAAAATGAGTAAATCTGATGATAACCAAAATGCTACAATTCGTCTTTTGGATGCACCAGACTTGATCGTGAAAAAATTGAAACGCGCTCAAACTGACTCTGATAACGCGGTGCGTTATGATAAAGAAAACAAACCTGGCATTTCTAACTTGATGGGCATTTACCGTGCTATCACAAAAGACAGCTATGAAGCTATCGAAGAAATGTATGCTGGTAAAGGTTATGGCGTGTTCAAATCCGATATCGCAGATCTATTGGTGGCAACTCTTGAGCCAATTCAACAACGTTATAATGAATTGATTACAAGCCCTGAACTCGATGTTATTCTCGATGAAGGTGCTGCTAAGGCTCATGCTAAAGCAAGTCAAATGTATCGTAAAGTAGAGCAAGCTATGGGCTTGTGTCGTAAATAAAATCATATAGTAGACTTTCAATTTGTGAGGTAAGCCATGACGAAACAAGAGGCGATGGAACGCTTTTCATCAGGTACCGTACAACAGAGCTTAGAAATACATCGTGGAATTCAGTGGGCCGGTCGTATCATCGGTCTATTGGTTTGCGCCTTAATTGTAAAATATATGCCCTCCGATTGGGCTGAGCGTATATGGTATTACCTGTTGTTACTCCTAATATTGTGGACCCTTCATAGATTAGGTGAAAGTCAAGCATTTATCTGTGAAAAGGGCCTCGTGTTAAAGCGAAGGCCTTTTTCTGTGAAAGAATACTTTCACAGCCTCTTTCATGGCGATGAATATTTTGTCTTTGTCGATTATGAGCATATAATTGGATTTACTGAAGGTTGGCGTGAGTTGCAAGCCATGAATGGTCATGGTGGGATTTATGTAATACCATTAGATCTCGCACAGGTAGGGTATAAAGACAAAATGGCCATGATTGAAGCGATTCACAAGCATTTAGATACATAATGTGTGCGTATATACAAAGCATTTAGTACTATAATCCTGCATGAACCATAAGAGAACTAAAAAATTCTAAAATTCATCAAATTATCTATTTACAACTTTAACGAACTAAAGTATAATACAATCATCGGGTACAGATATGAGTTCTGTACAGCATATATTAGCAAGTAGTTAAAGGTGTAATACACCGTGGAGGATAGTTATGAATTGGAAAAAAATGATGGCCGTTGGCCTTGCAGCAGTATCTATGATGGTATTTGTAACGGGTTGTGGTAGTGATACTAAAACGGCTAATAAAGAATTACCTAAAAAAATCGTTATCGGCTTAGATGATAGCTTCCCTCCAATGGGCTTTAAAGATGATAAAGGCGAAATCGTAGGTCTTGATATCGATATGGCTAAAGAAGCAGCTAAACGCGCTGGCATGGATGTGGAATTCAAAGCTATCGACTGGTCCAGTAAAGAAGCTGAGTTGAAATCTAAAAAAATCGACGCTTTATGGAATGGTCTAACAGTTTCTCCTGAACGTGAGAAAAATATCTTGTTCTCCAACACATATATGAAGGATAAACAATACATCGTTGTTCGTAATGAAGATGAATCCATTAAATCTAAAGCAGATCTTGCAGGCAAAGTAGTAGGTGTTCAACAAGCAAGTACTGGTGAATCTGCATTGCAAAACGATCCAAGCGGTAAAACTGTGAAAGAAACTAAATCTTATGCTGATTTCGTAAGTGCTTTTATGGATCTTGGTATTGGACGTGTTGATGCAGTTATCGCAGATGGTGTTATCGCTCGTTACCTCATGACAAAAGAACCTGGTAAATACAAAATCGTAGAAGGTACTGATTACGGTGTTGATAACTTCGCTGTTGGCTTCCGTAAAGATGACACTGCATTACGTGATAAAATCAATGGTATCTTAGCTGAAATGAAAAAAGATGGTACTGCTGATAAAATCGTTGAAAAATGGTTGGGCTCTAGCGCAGACCTAGATAAGAGCGATGCTAAATAGTACAATTCGTGATATACTAATAGTACTATGGTCAGTTTGTACAACAGATAATTAAAGAACGAAATGTACACTAGAGAAGAGGCCAGAAGCCTCTTCTCTAGTCGTGTTTTGAAGGAGTATTCCATGTTAGATTATTTATTGCAGATTATCCCAACCATTGCTGATGGTTTAAAGGTAACCGTATCGCTATTCTGTATTGTATGGATCCTATCCATTCCTGGTGGTATTCTACTTGCTTTGGTACGTTTATCTAAATTTACAGTGCTCGACAAAATCGTTGAAGCCTTCGTATATTTGATGCGCGGCACACCACTAATGCTTCAAATTTTATTCGTCTATTATGCATTACCTATCATTACAGATGGTGCTGTCCAAATGGATGATGCTACAGCAGCGGTGCTTACATTCGTATTAAACTATGCAGCGTATTTATGTGAAATTTTCCGCGGTGGTATTCAATCCATCTCTCGTGGTCAGTACGAAGGGGCAAAGGTTCTTGGTTTTACTTATGCCCAAACGATGCGTAAGATCATCTTGCCACAAATGTTTAAACGCGTATTACCGCCACTTGCGAATGAGACAATTAACTTGTTGAAAGATACTTCTCTCGTATACGTATTGGCTATGAACGATATCTTGCGTATTACAAAATCTATCGTACAACGTGACTTTGACATCTCTGCCTTCTTGGTGGCAGCTTTGTTCTACTTGATCTTTACCTTTATTTTGACAAATATCTTCAACTACTTAGAAAGAAGATTTGCTGTATACGAAGATTAATCTATTCTGTAGTTGCTTGTCGTATTTTACATCCAATTATTGTTCATATAGCGGACTGATACTTAATGATTAGTATGTTTAGATAAAAGGATGCGACGATTTAAGAGGTACTTATGACATTTGTAAATATGGAGCGTATTGAAAAACGCTTTAACAATCAAACTGTATTGCGCGATGTATCGCTCAAAATGAATAGAGGGGAAATCGTTTCTATTATCGGTCCTTCTGGGTCTGGTAAATCTACATTCTTGCGCTGTTTAGGTCAATTAGAGACTATCGACGGTGGTTCAATTACTGTAGATGGCACTGTTCTTGCTAGTACAGATGCTAATGGCACTGTAAACTATGCAAGCCAAGAAACACAACATGACTTGCTATTACGCATGGGCATGGTATTCCAATCGTTCAATTTATTCCCTCATATGACAGTGCTCGATAATATTATGATAGCGCCGCGCATGGTAAAAGGCATGAAAGATGATGAGATTTTACCGATTGCAGAGCGATTACTCAATAAAGTTGGCCTATGGGAAAAGCGCGATATGTATCCATCCCGTTTATCTGGTGGTCAACAACAACGTGTGGCCATCGCTCGTGCATTGGCAATGAATCCAGAAATCATGCTCTTTGATGAACCAACATCCGCTCTTGACCCAGAATTAACTGGTGAGGTTCTAAAGACTATTAAACAATTGGCTGATGATCACATGACGATGATTATCGTAACTCATGAAATGAACTTTGCTCGTGAAGTATCTGACCGTGTCATCTTCATGGCCGACGGTGTCATCCAAGAGGAAGGTACACCAGAGCAAATTTTCAATAATCCACAGAACGATAGAACGAAAGCGTTCTTGGAGAATATGTTATAGGAGGTCTTATGAAGTTACGTTTTATTGCTGCCACATTAGCTGTAATGGCTATGGGCACGACCTCTATTATGGCGGAAGGTTTGCAGGGAAGACCTGAAACTCCATTAGCTATTGTAGATTCCCAAAAAGACTCTGCATCTATTTTGCCAGAACAATATAAGTCCTATGCTACTACGATGAATACAGTGGTTAAGGATTATAAAAACGGCTATACCTTTACGCTTCCTTGGCGTGTAGCAGATGGTGTTAAACTGGATATGGATGTGCGCAGTGAAAGTGAGCATATTCAAGGCTATTCTTTCAACTTAGCAGGTCCTACACAAGATGATTCCTATACTGTGTCTTTCACAAAGCGCAATAATACACCGCAAGATGGGGTGTCTCAAAAGGAATGGAATACGACTTGGTATGGTGTGCCAATCAAGGGTATGTCTGATGAAGAATACTTGAGCATTTGGCGTCAACATAGTAATGCCTTTGAAAATAATGATATTGTTGGTGGCTTCTTTAACAAGAAAGGGGCTATATCAGCGCGTTGGGATAAGACGACACCAAAATCGTATGCTGAAATGACATCTACAGAGCCCGTTCAATCCGTATTTGAAGCGGAATTCATCATGGATAAGGACCCAACGCATCGCTATAATTTAGCTAGTACTTATGCTCCTATTCAAGGGGAGTTTATGGAACAAGGCTTGATGGAACATACGATTCCGTCCTTTGAATTATTAAATAAAACTGGTTCTAGTACGATTAAAGGTGTTAAACAATTTATCTCTGGCACTAGTGACATTAGTGTAGCTGAAGGCATCAAATTTAATTATCCAAAAGGATTTACCCGTCTTAATGAAAAGGGGAAAATTGCTTTCACTAAGCATAATATACGCCTTGATATTGAATCCTTTACAATTCCAGTACAAGCAGTTAGCACAGGCATGCCTACGATGATGGGCAAACAAATGCTAGGTGATTACTATCTTAAACAATTAGTTGAAGTGAATAAGGCAACTATCAATAGATATGAAACGCATATTATCGATGGTAATGTTATGTTCTATTTGGCAGGTCATATGAAGAATCCTAATACAGCTGATACATCCGCAGCGGCACCGGTATCCTTCGCAGCTACTATTATCTTAGGTAATGAAGGCAATGTGGCTGTGGCTCGTATGATTGGCCCAGCAGGCACTAGCCTTAGCACACCAGAGCTTATCGATGTGCTCGATGGATTCAAGTTGACTACTACATTGAATACGAACCAATCTTCGCAAGTGTTATAATATACACATAATATTCTTTTATTTGTATAATTCTGTATAAGTTGTGCTATAATAAAAGAAATCCTCTAGAAAAAGAGGAGTTTTCCTTGATGGTCTAGAATATAATAATATAGGCTAAACGATCTTTGATCATATCCCCTTTGAGGGATTAGAAATAGGAGGGGTTATTATGGTTACCTACAAAACTATTGTCGTACCTACTGATGGTTCTGAAAATGCTAAACGTGCGTTGGAACATGCTCTCGCTGTAGCGGACCGCAACCATGCTGAATTGATTGTTGTTCACGTTGCAAACATTGTGTCTGCTATTTCCAATTTCGATCAAACACCAATTTCCGGTGGCTACGTATCTGAACAAATTGCGGAAGATATGGAAGAAACTGGTAAAGAAATTCTTAATGATGTAGTGAAAGAAATTCCTACAGGTGTAAAAGTTAAAAGCGTATTCGAAGTTGGCTCCCCTGGTCCTGCATTGTTGGCAGTAGCTAAAAAATACAATGCTGATCTTATCGTAATGGGTAGCCGTGGCCTTGGTCCATTGAAAGGCTTATTCATGGGTAGCGTAAGTAGCTATGTAACTAGTCACTCCACTTGCCCTGTATTAATCATTAAATAATTCATATCCTGTTTTGATATGATACAAAAAGAGACTTTGTTTTTACAAAGTCTCTTTTTTAATATAATAAAAATGATATAATATTTATATATATGCTCTATATATGAGAAATCTAATTTAAGCAACATCGATTAGTTATACATAAGAAATACAGATTATAAGCATGAATATGAATGAAATTGAGGGGGACTATATGAGCGACAAACAAGAATCATTGCTAAAGTTAGCAGAGCTGTTTAAAATCTTAGGTGACCCTACACGCCTTAAAATAGTAGAATTATTATTAGAAAACGAAATGTGTGTAAATCACATCGCAGAAACTATGGGAATGGGTCAATCTGCCATTTCCCACCAATTGCGTGTATTGCGTCAAGCACGCCTTGTGACCTATCGTAAGGAAGGGAAAACTGCATACTACTCTTTAAACGATGATCATGTGGAAGGTCTAGTAAGAATGGGTATGGAACACGTATCTCATCAGTAAGTAACATGATAATTGTTTAAAGTGTACAAAAAGGAGCCCTTTAAAAGGGCTCCTTTTTGTATAGGTATACTAGTATCAATATAATGGGAAAAGGTAATAGGCGATTGTAATAAATAGCGGCATAGTTACTGCCGATAGAATTGTGGTGCCCATTACGATTTGCGTAGCATATTCAGGATTATTCTTCATTTCAATGGCAATGAGAGACATATTAATAGCTGTTGGTACGCTATAGGTTATGATAATAGTTTGCGCTGCTATTGGGTGCATAGGACCATAGAACTTGATGAACAGTATAGTTATAGCAGCGGCTATGAGTGGACTTACAACAAGACGTAAGGTTGAAGCAAGCATAACATCAAGCTTAAAGAAGTTTAACGGCGTTCTATTAATCTGTACACCTAAGGCAATCATAGCAACACCGACGAAAGCATTGGCGAAGATATTAAGCGGTGCAAAGAAGAAGAGACCGTGTAA
Source organism: Veillonella sp. Ser01 (assembly GCF_053850375.1). NCBI lineage: Bacteria > Bacillati > Bacillota > Negativicutes > Veillonellales > Veillonellaceae > Veillonella > Veillonella sp. Ser01. The sequence goes on from NZ_JBSPUA010000003.1 coordinate 232,725, forward strand.
ATCAAAAGGCAGAAACTGACAGAGTAGAGCTAGTGGAATGGCATATACCATTGGCATGTGGAATACTACCTTTAGTGCATCTCGTGGGCTGAGTCTGCCTGCACCAGCTTGGTAGAAACCATATGTATTACTGCTGATGGTTTGAATAATCATGATGGATACGACACTGACAAGACCTAAGTTTGCATAGGGTGTGGCTCCATCAATAATATAGGGTACGTTTGTAAATACAAATATAGCAAGGGCGACGCCCATATTCCCTACATTGTTAAACATAACGCAGTTTTTTAAGGTAGCAATCTTGGCTACGTCATACCCCTGCATTCGACCAACTACATCTGCTAGTATGGAGTTTAGTATGAGTACACAGAATGCAACAAATACAATTTCTAACGTACCTGAGTTAAGTTTTGCTTCATACATAGCTCTAAATATAAACGTAGGTAATAATATGTAGAAGTTCAGCTTACTCAGCGTATACAGATCGAGTTTAAATTTTCTATCTAATATAAATCCAACCCCTATAAGTATTAAAATAGGAATCATGGAATTCATAAAGATATGGCCTATTAATACGAGTAAATTCATTATCTCACCTGGAGTTTCTTATTAAAATAGGGCATAGTTTTAACGTATTGTATAACCGTATAGAGTAAATATACAGTTACTATACAGTTGCTATACAGTTAATATTATATGAATGATTAGTGGATACATTTCAAAATCTGTTCAGGACTTTCTTAGCCTCTATAGTATTATCATACCATAGTATGTATTCTTTTAGGGTTGAAAATTTATCTATTATGATTACTAATCATAATCATCAGAAATACCTATGCAAAATGTGAGTTTTACATACGACCAAGATTGTAGATTTATAGTATAATGTGAATATATTGTATATTTAGTTTTTTGTTAGTTGAGGTGTCTCTAGGTTTGACCATAGCTTTCACAGTGTGGATGTTAGAGGGGTGCATAGGAGGAATTATGAAACGAATTTTATTAGTATTAATGAGCGTTTTCATGCTTGCCTTTCTGGTAGGCTGTGGTAATGATGCAAGTAAACAAGCTGAATCTGCTAAACCGAGTACATCCGAAAAGATTACTATACAAGCAGCCGCTAGTCTTAAAGGGGCTCTTACAGAACTGGCTGATGCTTACAAGAAAAGCCATCATTTAGCAGATGATCAAATTACTATTAACTTTGCTGGTTCTGGCACATTGCGGCAACAAATTGAACAAGGTGCACCAGCTAGCTTATTTATCTCTGCTGACGAAAAAAATATGAAAATGTTACAAGAAAAAGATCTTGTCAGTGATGTAAAACCATTCGTTACAAATGAACTCGTTCTCGTAGTTCCAAAAGGTCAACCTAAAGTTGAATTAGGCCAAATTGCTAGTGTGAAACGCATTGTATTGGGTAACCCTGAAACAGTGCCAGCTGGGAACTATGGTAAACAAGTATTAACAAAATTAGGCGTTTGGGAACAAGTAGAGCCTAATGTAGTATACGCAAAAGATGTAAAAGCCGTAACGGCTTCTGTTAGTCAAGGTGCTGGTGATGCAGGCTTCATTTACAAAACTGATGCCATTGCAGCAGGTGATGCCGTTCAAATTTCCGCAGTAACACCTGCAGACTCTCATGATCCAGTTATCTATCCAATCGGTATCATCAAAAAATATGACAATGCATTGGCAAAAGATTTCTACCAATATGTAATGAGCCCAGAAGGCCAAAAAGTGTTAGAGAAATACGGTTTTTCTACTTCTAAATAAGAGTTAAACGCTAGCTTTCGAGGCTAGCGTTTTCTTATGATACAATATATATATTACTATTGTTGTTAGTCCTAGCTGGAAATATATGATGTCAGCATTATTAAATAGAAAGGGGGGATAGCATGAGTCCATTTTGGTTATCATTATGGGTGGCGAGCATTGCCCTCGTTATTGTTATCCTAAGTGGCTTAGCCGTTTGCTACTGGATGAATCGCTGTAAATGGGGCGGCATTGCTATTCTTGATGCCCTTATTACATTGCCTCTAGTACTACCTCCTGTAGTCGTTGGTTTTGCGCTGCTTATGGTATTTACGCCGGGTTATGCCTTTGGGGCTTGGCTTGAAGCTCATGGCATGAGCGTAGTCTTTGCTGCTTCCGGTGCCGTTATAGCCTCTTCTGTTATTGCATTTCCACTGTTTTATCAAACAGTGCGCTCTGCATTACAGTCCGTAGATCATAATATGGAGGACGTAGCTCGAACATTAGGTGCTTCAGAGTTACGCATTTTCTTTACCATATCTGTACCGCTCGCATGGAAAGGTATTGTAACTGGTAGTATTTTAGCGTTCTGCCGTGCTATGGGCGAGTTTGGTGCTACCATCTTGATTGCCGGTAATATTCCTAAGGTAACACGTACTATGCCGTTAGCTATCTACTCCTATGTAGAGGCAGGGCAGTACATGGATGCCTTTGAGCTCGTTATTTATATTTGTGTTCTTACATTGGCGTTACTGAGCGGGATTCACCTCATTACAAAAGGCTCCTTGTTCCGCCATACAGATAATAATTAGGAGGTTCTATGATTACATTTTCCTTTACTGTAGCTAGACCTTCTGTGACTGTGAAAGCCAATGGTGCGCTGCCGTCTGGCATTACTGTGCTGACTGGTCAGTCCGGCAGTGGTAAAAGTACGTTTATCAAATGCATCGCGGGCCTAGTAAAACCCACAACTGGCAGTATTCAATGTGATGATACAACGTGGGTTGATCGAGATAAAAAAATCTGGGTACCTGCGCAAGACCGTCAAGTAGGGTATATGCCACAAGGTAATATCGTATTTCCTCACTTGTCTGTAGAAAATAATATTACTTACAGTAAACGCGGTACACCTGATATGTGTGATACGCTATTACAGCGATTAGGCTTAGAGAAATACCGAAAAACTAAGGCGGGTAGCTTATCTGGTGGTGAGCAACAACGGGTTGCACTTGGGCGTGCTCTTTACTCTAAACCGACTATCTTGCTCCTCGATGAGCCTTTATCTGCATTAGATTGGAACTTGAGAAAACAAGTTCGAGAAGATCTCGTTTCTATCATACGTGAATGGGATGTACCCTGCGTATGGGTTACCCATGATGAAAGCGAAGCAGAACGCGTAGGAGATAGACACTGGACCTGCGAAAATGGAATTATTACCATTCCTAAATGAGGGGTAGTCTAATAAAAATATAAAACACCTTCATAAACGTTATCATATAATTATCCTATTCAACGTGAATAGGAACTCATTATGATGACTGTTTGTGAAGGTGTTTTTGCTATTATGCTATTGCTCTATTACTCTATTACGATATTACTATAATCTTTATTATTGATTTAGTATACGTACATTAGGTTTTTGTTGTTACTGTTTAATTTCTGCCGATGTGTGTGCTGTTTTACTTATAAATCCAACGATAGCTGTAACGACAAATGCCATTGTAAAGGTTGGTAATGTAGCACCTATTGTGCTTTCACTATGTAACATATAGTGGTATAAACCAACAGATACGGCCCAAATAAGACCTCGTACGAGATAAGCGGATAATGTTTGCACTTGTTGGCGATTGATAAAGTAGTCAGCCAATAAGATGGCAATCATCGGTGCAAATACAGAGCCGATGAGGTATAGGAAGTCTGTAATATCATCCATTGGGTATAGAATAGCTGCAATAGTGCCCACAATAGTAACGATGACGGCGATACCTTTACTAGATGCACCGTTATAGATAGTCGTACTAGATACGCCTGCAGAGTAAGCGTCCATAAAGGTTGTAGTAACGGTAGAGAAGATGATAACGATGAGGCCCGCAAGGCCAAGTCCTGCATTCATCATGATCGTAATGATGGAGTCGCCACCGCCAAAGATAGCGGCACTAAGACCTAAGGTGTACATAACGATACTTGTTACAGTGTAGACTATAGCACTTGTAAGTGATGCGGAGACAGGATTTTTGCTTTCACGAGTATAATCACTGATAAGAGGTAGCCAAGATAGTGGCATGGCAATAGATAATTCAAGAGCAGCGATGAAACTCATGTTTCCGCTACTTAGAAGGGTACCTTCACTAGGCCACTGGGATATCATGTGAGCGCCCATGTAGAGGGTGAGGCCTAGCAATAGCACAGAAACGATAGCTTGAATATAGCCCGTATTGTGGAGGCCGATGAAAAGCCATAAGATGACAAGTGCTCCGATAGCTATCGTCCAAATTATAGGAGATAGGGGTACTAGCTCTTGTAAGGCTAGCATGGCATCGTAGATCATGATGCTAGTCCAGCCGATGAGTTGAAGCATATTTAAAACGGCAAAGCCTTTAGCGCCTAGTGGGCCAAAGCTGAAGGCGGTAGTATTCATACTGCCTTGCCGTAAACGTCCGCCAATAAGGCCTGCTCCAAAGAGCAATACACCGCCGATAATATGCCCTAGTATAATGGCATATAGACCTTGGGTGAGCCCTAAGGGGGCCAGATAGGTTCCTGTCATAATTTCCGCTATAGATAGAGCGGCACCAAACCATATCATGGCGAACTGTGGTTGTGTAATGTATGTGTTTTTCATACGTCCTCCTTGCCAGGAAGTCATAGAAAAAGCCAAGTCCCCCAAAAGGAACTCGGCTATTAATCCTCTATGTTCCCTACGTTGGCATTATCCAAATCAGGTTATGGGTTAAAGCTTTAGCTTACTCTCAGCCCACTCCTGTGAGCACCCCGTTATGGCTTCATTATATGCGTCTATAAGAGAACCGTCAATTATTTTGTTGCATGGATTGTATAATAATGTTATAACTAGAGTATAAAAATATATTGCCACTAGGGGTGCTTTTGCTGAGATTGACCATTCAAAACCCTAGACCTGATCCAGATAATACTGGCGTAGGAAAGTGGAGTGCAACATAATACTAAACTATTACGAGACCATTCCATTTGGAGTGGTCTTGTTTTTATATGTTTGGAGGTATTATGAAAAAACTGATTATTGCTAGCATATGTGTGGCCTTAGGCGTAGTGCTATCTACTACATCAATTCCTGTTGGACCAGCTCGCATTTTTCCGTTTCAACATATGATTAATGTTATTTTAGCCGTTGTAGTGGGGGCAAGATTTTCAGTAGGTGCTGCCTTTAGTACATCTTGTTTACGGAATGTATTGTCACTAGGTTCTCCGCTAGCCTTTCCTGGCAGTATGATCGGTGCTTGGTTATCTGCGTATTTGTATAAAAAATATAATGCTCTATGGGCAGCAGCTCTTGGTGAAATTATTGGTACAGGCCTTATTGGTGCTCTCGTGAGTTATCCAATAGCCCATTTCCTATTAGGTAAACCTTTGGCATTGTTAACCTTGATTACATCCTTCTCCATGAGCTCTGTGGCAGGTGCTTGCATTGGTTTCATAGTATTACAAATCTTATCTCGTCGTCATTTATTACATAAGGAGGCATAATGAAACTACATACTGCATTGACAATTGCTGGTACCGACCCTAGCGGTGGTGCTGGTATTATGGCCGATTTGAAGTCCTTCCAAAGTCGTCATGTATACGGCATGGCTGTTGTGACCTCTGTGGTGGCTCAGAATACGACGGGCGTACATCATGTAGAGCATTTATCGCTAGAGAGTATTGACCGACAATTACACGATGTGTATTCCGATATTGAACCACAAGCCGTTAAGACGGGCATGATTGCATTGCCTGAAATGATGGACCTTATCTATCCTTATGTGAGTAAACCAATTCCCTATGTAATGGATCCCGTTATGATTGCTACTAGCGGTGACCGACTTGTATCAGATGAGGCAGTAAATTTCTTAAAATCCAAACTTATTCCGACGGCTACAGTGATTACACCAAACCGCAATGAAGCTGAGGTCTTAGCGGATATGTCTATTACGTGTGAAAGGGATATAACAACTGCGGCCAATCGTATCTTACAGGACTTAGGACCTCAAGTAGTTATCATTAAAGGCGGTCACATCGGCGAAGATGCAACGGATTATGCTTTCACTAAAGATGGCAGCGTCCGTACTTGGACAAGCCCTAAATATGATACGATGCATACGCATGGTACGGGCTGTACCTTCTCTGCAGTGATTACGGCGGAGCTTGCAAAGGGCCGCGATGTAATGGATGCCATTGGTATTGCCAAGGACTATATTGCCCTTGCTATTAAGCATAATCCTGGGCTGGGAAATGGCTGTGGTCCCGTTAATCATATGGCGTATGGCCTGTTATCTAATGGACCTGAAACGATGGATGAGCTCTTGAAAAATGACGAGAGGAGATAGTGATATGACCTATGAAAATCCATACATGAATGGTCAAATTTGGCCTGAACTCAATATATTAGAAATCTTGCGCCAGAGAAACCCTCTCGTTATTTGTATTACCAATGATGTGGTGAGGACCTTTACGGCCAATGGTTTGCTCGCCATTGGCGCATCACCGGTGATGAGTGAGTGTAGTGAAGATTTGAAAGACCTTATCGTCCATGCATCGGCGCTACTCATCAATATTGGCACTCTTACGCCAGACAAGGTTAGTTACTACAAAGATGCCATAGAACTAGCAAAGAAACATGAGGTTCCTATCGTTTTAGATCCAGTGGGGTGTCATGCGGGGGCGTATCGTCTATCTGTGGTGTTAGATTTGATTAAGACTGGCAACATCTCTCTATTACGAGGTAATCAAAGCGAAATTAAAGCTATCTACGATGCTTTAAGCCCTAATAATCAGGTAGATACTTCCACTACAGGTAAAGGTGTAGATGGAGGGCAGGTTGAGGATAGTGCTGTTATTGCCTATCGTCTAGCGCGCCTTATCCACTGCCCTGTTGTAGCTACTGGCGAAGAGGATTATGTTTCTGATGGAACTCGAGTATTTGCCGTTCCACACGGGCACCCTATTATGACGGCTGTAACGGGCACGGGCTGTCTATTAGGGGCTGTATTGGCGGCTTTCTTCAGTGCGTATTATCCATGTAAAAACAGACTATCTATCGGTGAATTTCTCGCTTATGCATTGGCTTACTATGGTTTGGCTGGTGAAAGTGCGGTGCAGGTAAGTGGCGTAAAACCTGGTAGCTTTAGTGTAGCCTTTATGGATAGTTTATATACACTGGATGATGCGGTGCTTATGTCTGAAAATCGTATACGCCCTGTAGTTGTACCAGACCAGTTACAAGTATATTTCATTGGTGGCACTCAAGATGTAGGTCTTAATGAAAATCGCTTGCTATCTGTCGTAGAAGAGGCTTGTCGAGGCGGTGTGACTTGTTTCCAATTTAGAGAAAAGGGCGCAGGTACCTTAGTGGGGCAACAGAAACTAGAGTTAGCTCAACAGTTAAAACAAATCTGTGCTAAGTACAATGTGCTGTATATTATCAACGATGATGTAGATTTAGCAGTAGCTGTTAATGCTGATGGCATTCACGTAGGACAAGAGGATATGAGCCTAGAAGCAGTTCGTGATCTTGTAGGCCATAAGGTGGTTGGTATTTCTATTCACTCTGTGGAGGAACTACATAAGACAGATGTAATCTACGCTGACTGTGTAGGTGTAGGTCCTATGTACGCTACAAGTAGTAAACCTGATGCACAAGAGCCATGTGGACCGAAGCGTGTCGCTGAACTACAGGCAGAAGGCTTGACCTTACCATGTGTTGGTATTGGGGGAATTACTTTAGACAATGCGAAGCCTATACTGGAAGCAGGAGCCTGTGGTGTTGCCATCATATCTGCTATTGCTCATGCAGATAACCCTTATGAGGCGGTACAACAGTTTAAGCATTTAGTAGATAGTACTAAATAGTTGCTCTTACAAAACACAACCAAAATACAACCTTAATAGCGAATAGAACACAAAAAAGACGATGACCTAAGTCATCGTCTTTTTGTTAAGGAAGTTGTTAGTACTTACTGTAAGATTATATTGTACTTACAGGTATGTTTAATTTAAATCTGTACTTACAGGTTGTTAGTTTAGTTAGTGTCGTACTTACAGATTAGATGGATTCAACGAAACGGTGGAAGAAAGCTTGTGGGTGAGCACATACTGGGCAAACTTTAGGAGCTTCTTCACCAACGTGTACATAACCGCAGTTAGCGCAGATCCAAGCAACTGGTTCGTCGTTAGTGAATACTTTGTTACCAGATACTTGAGCTGCTAATGCAAGGTAACGAGCTTCATGACGAGCTTCGATTTTACCAACTTCGCGCATTTGGAAAGCGATTTTAGCAAAGCCTTCTTTTTCTGCTTCGTCAGCGAATTCTTTGTACATTGTAGTGTGTTCGTAGTTTTCGCCAGCTGCTGCATCACGAAGGTTAGCTTCAATATCGGAAGATACGTCGCCACCATGAAGAGCTTTGAACCACAATTTAGCATGTGCGGATTCGTTGTGAGCTGTTTCTTCGAAATAATCAGCGATTTCGTTCATGCCAGCTTTACGAGCTGCTGCTGCGTAGAAAGTATATTTTTGGAATGCTTGGGATTCGCCAGCGAATGCTGCTTGAAGATTTTTTTCAGTGTTAGAACCTTTTAATTCTGCCATTTTAATACTCCTTTGTACTTACGATAATTTCAAAATTTGTTACTTAACTTATATATTCATAACCACTTGGTTGTGAATTCAAATAATAGAATACTTATTCTACAATTTTCGTGGGCGACTTCGCCTTAGTAAGAAAACTTATTCTTAGATTAAATAGACACTTGCCTAACTCTTAAAATAGTACTTACTGATTTTTGTTTTTTCGGCACTTGCCGTCTTAACAGTTTTATATACAATGTGCTATCCGTATACTTAACGAATAATCATTGTTGACTATATTGTAACATACTAAATGAGAAATGCAAGTGTTTTTGTAAAATTTATTTCGAAAATTTTCTAAATGATAAATATTATCAATGCAGTAAGAATGCGGTTTTTTAAAGCATGGATAGTATGGGATTTGTAAAAAACTGTCATTTTGATATTGAGAATGATAACTAAATGAAAAATCATTATTGATTAGTAATTAATAATCTTTTCGTTAAATGTACTAATAACTACCTATAAAATAACTACAAAAACTACTATATAAACTATTATATAAACTATAGAATTATGATATGTTTATAGAACTTTGTATTTTATGTATAATAAGTATATAAATACTGACTGATGTTAAAGGAGGCGCTATGGCATTTGTTAGATATTACGTAGGCGATGTGGTGAAGATGAAAAAATCACATCCTTGCGGTAGTGACGAGTGGGAAGTGAAACGTATTGGCACGGATTTTCTCATCGTATGTAACGGCTGTGGTCATCAACTGCTGATGCCGCGCCCTAAATTTGAAAAGGCTGTCAAGAAAATCGTATCTCGATTGCCAGAGAATGAGTAAGGAGGTCCTATGGTACGACTTACCGACTATGTGACAAATGGGGGCTGTGCGTGTAAGATTGGTCCTCATATATTAAATCGTGTTTTGAAAGCAGTGACACCTGTTACAAATGACCAAGTCTTAGCCGATATGACCGGTTCTGATGATGCAGGGGTATATAAACTTTCAGATACACTGGCATTAGTGCAAACATTAGATTTCTTTACGCCCATGGTTAATGATCCTATTTTATTTGGTAAAATTGCAGCTGCTAATGCTTTGAGTGATGTGTATGCTATGGGTGGAACTCCATTGACTGCTATGAACATCGTAGGCTTCCCAGTACCTCTTGTGGAGCAAGGCATCTTAACAGACGTATTAAACGGCGCGGGCTCAATGGTTGCCGAATCTGGTGCGGCTATCGTAGGTGGTCATAGTATAGAAAATAAAGAACCTATCTTTGGCATGTCTGTGACTGGGCAAGTGAATCCCAATTGTATTTGGAAAAACAAAGGGGCCCAAGTAGGGGATGTATTAGTACTAACAAAACGTATTGGAACAGGTGTCATGAACAATGCGCTGAAAGCCGATTTATTCCCTGTAGGTACAGAGCAAGCTATCACTAGTATGAGTACTTTAAATAGAGTCGGTGCAGAGGTAGCTCACAACTTTACTGTGCATGCTTGTACTGATGTGACTGGTTTTAGCCTTATGGGGCACTCTGTAGAAATGGCTAGTGCCTCTGATGTGACAATACACATTAAGGCTTACGACATTCCTCTCTTTGATGATGTCATCGAAGCGGCTCAAATGGGATTAGTACCAGCTGCGTCTTATGGTAACCGCAAGGCTATAACTGACGTACAAGTAGATGAATCTTTAGACCCTGTATGGACGGATATTCTCTTTGATCCACAAACCTCGGGTGGTTTGCTGTTCTCTGTTCCTGCTAATGAAGGTGAAAAACTCGTAGAGACGTTACATAAGGCTGATATAGACTGTGCTGCTATAGTAGGTACTGTTGAAAGTTTCAGTGGGCTAGCGGTACGTGTTACAGAATAGATTTATAAAAAATACGTTTTTACCATTGGCAAGCGATATTTAATTACAATATCATTAGCTGATAGCTGATAGCTGATAGCTGATAGCTGATAGCTGATAGCTGATAGCTGATAGCTGATAGCTGATAGCTGATAGGTAATACTTTTACAAAATATTTAATGTATATAATATAGAGGTGTATGATGAGCAATACAAATGAATTAACTGTAGATGTACGTGGTAGCTTGTGTCCAAAGCCTGTTATTGAAACTAAGAAGGTAAGTGATGCGAATCCGAGTGCTGTTATTATTACTATCGTAGATAATGAGGTTAGTCGTGATAATGTAGAAAAATTCGGTAAGTCTCGCGGTTATGGCGTGGACATTCGACAAGATGGTAAGGATTTCTACCTCACTATGACCCCTAATGCAAATCCAGTAGCTGAAATTTGTGAACCAATGAGCTATGGTAACCGTGTCATCTTGATGACAAAGGACTATCTTGGTGAAGGTAGTGAAGAGTTAGGTCGCAATCTAATGAAAACGTTCTGGGTGTGTATGCTTGAAGCCGATGTGAAACCATCTAAGATCTATTTCATCAACAGCAGTGTTAAGATGGTTGTAAATGATTCGGTTCATTTAGAAAATATTAAAAAATTAGCTGATCTTGGTGTTGAGATTGCAGCATGTGGTATTTGTCTTGATTTCTATGGGGTAAAAGAAGAGCTTGGCGTAGGCAGCATTACAAATATGTATGCTATTACAGATTCTATTTTAGGCGATAATATTATTAAACTATAATTGTCCCTGACTTTATGAGATAAACTTAAAACAGGTGTGGCGCATTGGAAAATAAAAAATTACTAGTCGTTTTTACGTCCTATTATTTTGGCGATAAAGCAGACAAGGTATTAACAGAATTAGAGGTGCCTCATCAATTGATGGCTACACCTCCTGAGCTTTACGATATGTGTGGGTTATCTGTGCAAATAGATCCAAGTATTGTAGAGCAGGTTCAGACTATTTTAAAAGAACATAAGATTAGTACATCTGGCCTCTTTTGGTACGAAAAAGGTGAGCTAGCTGTACCATATGAAGCCTAGACATCTGTAGTGACCCCAAAAAGTTAGACTTTTTGGGGTCACTACAGATGTCTAGGCTTTTTCTTTCTTTTTTAGTAAAGTTTTGATTCTTATATAATTTAAAGGCTGACTATGGTACTATAGATATATGATATTTTTTATCATTATGGAGGTTTATATGAGCAAGTATGAAATAGAAAATGTAAAATTAACAGCCCCTAAATTGGATCGCAAAGATTTAGAATATGCTATGACATATCGTTATGCATGTAAAAAGTTTGATAGTACGAAGAAGATTTCTGAAGAAGATTGGAATGCTATTTTAACAGCAGCTCGTTTGGCACCTACATCCCTTGGATTTGAGCCTTTTGAATTGCTAGTTATTCAAAATCCAGAAATTCGAGAAAAAATGAAAGCTCATGGCTGGGGCATTCATGCGGGCCTCGAAGCAAGTCATTTGGTGGTATTCTTAACACGTAAAAAAGTAGACTTAGAGTTTGACTCTCCTTATGTACGTTATATCCAAGAAACGGTTAAGCAATTACCTGCAGAAATAGATGCAGCATATCGCGAAAAATATGCTCAATTTACTACAAGTGACTATAAAACTTTTGAATCTGAACGGGCTGCTTTTGACTGGGCATCTAAACAAACGTATATCGTTATGGCGAACATGATGACAATGGCCGCTTATGAAGGCTTAGATTCTTGTCCATTAGAAGGCTTCAATCAAGATGACATGACAGCACTCTTAGGTGATGAACTTGGCTTTTTCGATACTAAACACTTTGGCATTGCTGTAATGGCAGCCTTCGGCTACCGAGACGAAGAACCTCATCGCAATAAAACACGTCGTACTTTAGATGAAATTGTAACAGTAGTTGAATAGATCGTTATAGGTAGAACTAAATCGAAATTCTTCATTTAATCTTTAGAGTTGAATGCTATATTATAAATATACAAGAATTCTAAAATATTTATAAATGCTGTATTATTTAATAGGATTTATGAATGTTTTGATTGAATAGGAAGGAGTGATTGTATGTTATGGTCAATTATAGTTGGTGGTTTTATCGGGTTCCTAGCGGGTGCCATCACTAACAAAGGCGGTGCAATGGGCGTTATTGCTAAAGTTGTAGCTGGTTTAATTGGCTCGTCCATAGGTCAGTCCCTATTTGGTACATGGGGTCCTAGCTTAGCAGGGATGTCCTTAATTCCATCTGTATTAGGTGCAGTAATTGTTATTGCTGTAGTCTCATTTTTCTTCGGAAAAAGGGGATAGTAATCAACTTTTAAAAGTAGTTTTAATATAGTTAAACGTGATTTACATGAAAGGAGTCACTATTATGGCATTAGAAGATAAATTGAACCAAGCTAAAGGTGCATTGAAAGAGAATGCTGGTAAATTAACTGGTGATAAACAATTAGAAGCAGAAGGGATTATTGAAAATACAGTGGCAAAAGTAAAAGATACTGCTAATACTGTAGCTGAAGATATCAAAAAAACTGCAGATGATGCTAAAGATGCTGTAGAAGGTGCGATTAGTGGCCTTAAAAATGCATTGGGCAATGATGACAAATAAAATTAAATAAAAGCTATTTTGTAGCATTAAAAAAACCAGTAAATCGTTCGATTTACTGGTTTTTATTGTTATTAATTTGTATTATACGTTGAAGCGGAAGTGTGTTACGTCGCCGTCTTTCATAACATATTCTTTGCCTTCTAGGCGTACAAGTCCTTTTTCTTTAGCCGCATTTTGGCTACCGCAAGCTTGTAAGTCATCGAAGGATACGATTTCAGCACGAATAAAGCCTTTTTCGATATCGGAGTGGATTTTACCAGCTGCTTGAGGCGCTTTTGTGCCGTCTACAATTGTCCATGCACGAGCTTCCATTTCACCAGCTGTGAAGTAGTTGATAAGACCTAAGAGTGCATAACTTGCTTTGATAAGTTTAGTTAAGCCAGATTCTTCAAGGCCAAGATCTTCTAGGAATGCAGCGGCTTCCTCTTCAGATAATTCAGCAATTTCAGATTCGATGCGGGCAGAAACAACAACGATGCCAGCGCCTTCGTTTTTTGCATATTCCTCTACGCGTTTTACATATTCATTACCGGAGTAATCAGATACTTCGTCTTCAGAAATATTGGCTACATAAAGAGATGGTTTTGCTGTAAGCAATGTCAACTCTTTGATCATTTCTAATTCTTCTTCTTCGAGACCTTGTGCACGAACTGGTTTTGCTTCACCTAGACCTTCGATGATGCGTTCTAGTAATGGTAATTCAGCACGAGCGTCTTTGTCGCCAGATTTAGCGATTTTTTCGATACGTTGTTTGCGTTTTTCTACGGACTCAAGGTCAGCAAGGCAAAGTTCAGTATTGATGATTTCGATGTCGCGGATTGGATCGATAGAACCTGCAACATGAGTAATATTAGGGTCCTCGAAGCAACGGATAACTTGAGCAATGGCGTCTACTTGACGGATGTGACTAAGGAATTTATTGCCTAAACCTTCGCCTTTGGATGCGCCTTCTACGAGACCTGCAATATCTACGAAGCGCATAGCAGCAGGAAGGATGCGTTTGGAACCGAACATTTCAGCCAATACAGCTAAACGATTGTCTGGAACATCAACGACACCTACGTTTGGTTCGATTGTACAGAATGGATAGTTGGCAGCTTCAGCGCCTGCTTTTGTAATGGCGTTGAATAATGTACTTTTACCAACATTTGGAAGGCCTACGATGCCTACTTCTAAATTTGTGCTCATGGTACCACCTTTTATTAACTAATTGATTTCGTTCTTTAGGAAAGCTTCTGTAGAAACTCTATCAAATAAATATTATATCATATAGATGCTATAAATTTGTACTAAAAAAGTGACACCATTAGTCACATAGGTGATTAGTAGTGTCACTAAATACATTTACAAAATAGTACACCTAGCTTTCTACCGATAGAATGAAAAAGGGCCTGACCCAGTAGAATCAAGCCGTTTCTTCAAATTTTTACCTATAGAAACAAGGCTGACGCTACTAAACATCTATGCCTCGCTTCTTGTAATAGTATACCATATAAGAAGACAAAAACCCACACACTAGTGTGGGTTTTTTGTTATATATCTTATAGAGAGTGAGCTCGTAATTCTTCAGCAGAATGAGTGGAAATCCAAGCTGGTGGAATGTCGAATACAGTGTAGCAACCTGTGCCGCCGTGTTTAGCAAGGCGGTAGATACCACGTGCGTAAGCAACTAATGCAGAGCCTGTGAATTCAGGGTTAGAATCAAGTTTCAAGGAATATTCGACAACGTGACGAGTGCCTTCTGTGCTTTCACCAGAACGAAGAACGAAGCCACCATGTGGAATGCCTTTGTGGTTGCGATCAAGTTCTTCTTGAGATATGAAGTTTACTACAGTTTCATAACCTACGAAGTAGTTTTCCATAGTTTTGATTTCGTTTTCAATTTTAGCTTTGTCCGCATCAGGAGCAGCTACTACATAGCACTCACGAAGATGACCTTTGTAGCCATCAACGTCTGGAGTTTCACCATTGCGGATTGCTTCAAGGTATTGTTCTTTAGGAACAGTATATTGACGAGCGTCAAGAACGCCATCGATACGACGGATAGCATCGGAGTGACCTTGGGAAACGCCACGGCCCCAGAATGTATAAGATTTACCTTGAGGCAAGATGCTTTCAGCATATACACGTTGTAAAGAGAACATACCTGGGTCCCAACCGCAAGAAATCAATGTAGCAGTTTTAGCTTCTTTAGCTACTTTGTCTACATTAGCAAAATGCTCAGGAATACGCGCATGTGTATCGAAGGAATCGATACAGTTGAAGTATTTAGTTACCATTGGAGTTTGTTCGATAAGGTCTGTTGCAGAACCACCGCAAAGAACCATAACATCGATTTTACCTTTGAAGTTTGGTAGATCTTCCATAGTATATGTAGGAACACCAGAAACTGTTTCTAAACCTTTACGGCGAGAGAATACACCAACAAGCTCCATATCAGGTTGTAATTTTACGGATGCTTCAACGCCACGACCTAAGTTGCCGTAGCCAACGATACCAATACGAATTTTGCTCATATTAGCCTCCTATATAAATCGAGAAGTTTAATAATTAATATAACTATTATAGCACAAAATTAGGGGATTTAATATTTTTCTATAGAATCAAATGATGAGAGATATAAACGACCGATTGCACTCTTATTATAGGAGCACAATCGGCCGTTTGTTTTTGTAGATATTAATTCCTATAGTGGATAAACTCGATATTCGGGATATCCTATTAGAATTTTAATTTAGAATTTCAATGTTTTGATTCTGTCAACGGCACGAATTGTATTTTCGCGGCTACCGAAAGCTGTTAGACGAAGGTAACCTTCACCGTGAGGACCAAAGCCAGAACCTGGTGTAGATACGATTTGAACTTGTTCGAGTAAAAGGTCGAATAATTCCCAACTAGTCATGTTACCAGGTGTTTTTAACCAAATGTATGGAGCATCTACGCCACCATATACAGTAAGGCCGATGGATTCAAGACCTTCTTTGATAATGCGAGCATTTTCTTTGTAGTATGCAATGTTAGCACGAGTTTGTTCACGGCCTTCTTTAGTGTATACTGCTTCAGCACCGCGTTGAATGATGTAAGGCACACCGTTGAATTTAGTGCATTGGCGACGGTTCCACAAAGGGTTTAGTGGTTGGCGGTCACCGGATTTAGTTTTGCCGGTTACTTCTTTAGGCACTACAGCATAAGCACAACGTGTACCTGTGAAACCAGCAGTTTTGGAGAAGGAACGGAATTCGATAGCTACTTCGCGAGCGCCTTCGATTTCGTAGATGGATTTTACAGTGTCTTCTGTGCTGATGAAAGCTTCGTAAGCGGAGTCGAACATCAAAATCGCATCATTATCTTTACACCATTTAATCCATTCTGCTAAACGAGCACGGCTCAAAACAGTACCTGTTGGATTGTTAGGGGAGCAAAGATATACGATATCTACTCTTTCAGAAGGGAATTCTGGAGAGAAGTTGTTTTCAGCGTAAGTAGGAAGGTAGACAACCTTTTGGAAAATGCCATCTACCGCTTCGCCAGTACGACCACCCATAACGTTAGAGTCTAAGTATACAGGGTACACTGGATCAGTAATAGCAATGATGTTGTCTTCGCTGAATAATTCTTGGATATTACCCACATCAGATTTGGCACCGTCGGATACAAATACCTCGTCAATCGCAATGTCTACACCTAATGGTTTGTAGTCGCCATCAATGATTGCTTGACGAAGAAAATCATAACCTTGTTCAGGGCCGTAACCGCGGAATGTTTCAGCTTTGCCCATTTCTTGAACCGCTTTGCTCATAGCGTCGATAATTGCTGGAACAAGTGGTAATGTAACATCGCCGATACCAAGACGAATGATATCTGCATCTGGATGAGCTGCTTGATAATCTGCAACCTTTTTAGCGATATTAGCAAATAAATAAGAACCTTGTAGGTTTAAATAGTTTTCATTAATATTAGCCATGATGACTCCTTTTTATAATTAGATTTCTCTATATATAGTAAATTATATAGAATAATGACGCAAGGATTTTCTATAGAATTTCTAATTTATATAAATATTGTTTTAGTTTATCACTATAAAAGAGCGTATTATGGGGAATTTATTACTCGTTAATTATATTAAAGTATATATAGATAAAGCGATTATTAGCATTGATTTAATCTCTTCATTGTTTACTCATAAAATAGCTGTTGATATAATGAGTTTATAAGTAAATATCTTGATTGTTTGTATGTAATGAGAGCTAAATTATTGGCTGTATTTAGGGGCGTAAATTATTTTTTGGAGGGATATTATTATGGTAGCTTGTAAGATGTCTATTAAGAAAATTTTTGATCGGATTAAGCGCGTTGATAAGTTTGAAGAGTTTAAAACAACCTATGGCATAACTCCTTCTGATGAAAAGGGAAAAACAAAATTTGCAGCCAATTTTTATAAGTCGGCTATTGTAAATTACAAGGGGTATGTAAACGGCTCTAAAGACCTATATAGTGAAGTTATTGCCGAATCCCTTGTGAATGATAGTTTTATAAAAGATTGGTTAAATTTAATACCCGTAAGACCAGAACATTTTAAGATAAATCATCCGAATAGAGATGAAAACGTGGATGCCCTAAAAATTACTAATCGAAAAGAGGAAATATTAGCGAAGTTATTGTTTTATCAACGTGAAGTTGCTGGATTAGGCTATATTTTTGATTACCAAACACCATTAAAAGAGACACGAAATGATTCTTATGGGAAAATAGATTTATTAGGTTATAACACTGATGATAAATGTTATTCTGTTATTGAATTAAAATATCGTCCATCTGGTAGTGAGGAAACTTTACTACGATGTGTTTTAGAGGCTTATACATATTATAAGCTGCTAGATATAAAACAGATTAATTCTGCTGTTGGACATGATGGTATAAAGAAATTAAAAAAATTACCTAGGTATGAACATACGAATGAAGCAGAGTTAGTCGTTTTATTTGATGAAAAATCTTGTACCAAAGATGACGGTGGAGCAGAAACTAATTTGATGCTTCGTATTGATCCAAATGAACCTAATAATCCTAGGTATCCATCCAAAACTGTTGTGTCACAACAGTTTAAAGAGTGTAAAGAATTGATTGATTCTAGTAAACGTAAGGGGTTACAAACTTTATGTGAAGAAATCTTGGCACAAGAGCCTCATTTAAAACAAATTCGATTTGTTGTATTACGTGTTGATACAGATAGTAAATCTTCTTATCCAACTAATATAAAAGGTTGGTCTAGAAAATTAGATCGATTATATCGAGCAGAGACATTACTAACTATTCCTCGTAAAGGTTAAGTATGAATATAATTATCCATCGTGGCACTCATCAAATTGGTGGTAGTGCCATAGAAATTAGTACAGCATCTACTCGTATTATATTGGACTTTGGTAACGAATTAAGTTTAGATGAAAAGTACATACCTATAAATTTAGATATAGACGGCGTTACAAAAGGGATGCCGGATTGTGACGGTATTGTGATTTCTCATTATCATATGGATCACTTAGGACAACTAACCTCTGTACTTCCAGAAATCCCATTATATATGGGAGAGTTGAGTAAAGAAGTGGCTATGATAGCTACTGAATATCAAGATAAAAACTTATACTTAAGATTATTAGGTGCAAATATATTTCGTGGAGGAGAGGCTTTTACAATTGGTGATATACGTATTAGACCTCTTGTTATCGACCATAGTGCTGCTGATAGTTATATGTTTGTCATTGAAGCAGAAGGTAAACGTGTCTTATATACAGGTGATTTCCGGATGCATGGGTTGCGCCATCACGTATTACAAAAATTAGTTAATACATATATAGGTGAAGTTGATGTATTAATTACAGAGGGGACTTCATTGTCTAGAGACGTACATGGGAGTATATCTGAAGCTGCCGTATTAGAAGATATTTCTTCATATATTCAAGATGGAAAATATGTATTTGTTATGTGTTCATCTACGAATATTGATCGTATTATGGGGATTTGGCAGAATATGCCAACTGATAAAGGTTTAATTTGTGATGCTTATCAGAAAAGAATATTAGATACTGTCATAAATAATGTATATTATGAAAGTTCTTTGTATCGTAGACATGATAGCCCACTAGTTCTTAATAAAGGACCGTATCCTAAATATTATATGGATCATGGATTTGTATCCTTAGTAAGAGGAACAGAAAATTTTATTTCTCACATTAAAGAGTTTCCTAAAGATGATGTACGTATCATATATTCCATGTGGACAGGATATATTGAGGACAACCTAGTATTGAAAACTTTGTTAGAGACCTACCCAACCTATATATGTCATGCCAGTGGCCATGTGTCTAAAGATGATTTGACTAAGTTTATAGAACTAGTTAATCCCGACGCTATTATTCCGGTTCATACTGATAATCCTGAGAGATTAGAGCAACTAGTGCCTAAAAGAAATGTTTATATTGTTAATGACAATGAACCATTTATCATATAAATTTTCGAAGAAATTCTGTTTATGTTATATAATAAAGAAAAAGGAGAGTCATCAACGTGTGGTAGCGTTAGGCTCATCTTATAAACAGTTTTAAGAGGATTGCCTAGCGTGCGAGTATTTTGAATACTCTGTTGCGTTAGGCTTTTGTCTTTACTCTACTTTGGGCGTAGTATTTTACTACGCTTTTTTGTTGAAAAAATATCAAAACTATATAGCATTAACATTGTTTTTGATATAATTTAAATAAATACATATTATAGTGTGATTTTACATGAAAGTGGTGTCTTTATGCTGATGATTAGCAATAAAGGATGGCTTTTTACTTCTATATTAAGTGCATTGATGGCGTTTACGTCATTGTCGACGGATATTTATTTACCTGCCATGCCTGAGATGGGGCGAGATCTTAATGGTGATGCGGAGCTAACGTTGACTGGTTTCTTAATAGGTTTTGCGTTGGCCCAACTTTTCTGGGGCGCCGTTAGCGATAAAATTGGACGTAAGAAGCCACTTATTATGGGGGTAGTTTTATTTATCATTGGCTCTGTAGGCTGTGCCTTGAGCTCATCCATGATGGAATTATTGGCATGGCGTGTGTTTCAAGCGTTTGGTGCCTGCGTAGGACCTATGTTATCACGGGCTATGATTCGCGACTTATATGGTCGGACTGAAGCTGCTAAAATGCTATCTACCTTAGCTATTGTTATGGCCATAGCACCTATAGCAGGGCCGATGTTGGCAGGGCATTTACTTGTATGGTATACATGGCATGCCATATTCTGGTTATTGGTTGCCATCGGTATTCTGATGCTCATTGCCGTATTAGTCATTCCAGAAACACATCCGTTAGAGAAACGTAGTAAAAAGTCGATAGGACATACCTATAATAATTATTGGATTTTATTACGTAATAAAGGCTTTATGAAATATACGCTATGTGTTAGCTCTTTTTATATTGCTATCTATGCGTTCCTAACGGGTTCTCCTTATGTATATATTGATGTTTATGGAGTTCCCAAGGAATACTTTGGCTATCTCTTTTCTGTCAATATTATTGGCGTAATGTTACTAAGTGCTATTAATCGTCGTATTGTAAGTGCTATACGACTCGATAGGTTGTTGCGATATGCCACATTATTTGCTGCCATTTGTGTATCTGTTGTAATGGGCTTAATGATTGTGGGCTACCACTCACTGTGGTTAATTGTTATTGGTTGTTTTTTATTCTTCTCCATGAATGGCATTATTGCGGCTGTAACAAATGCCTTAGCATTAGATAGAGCTGGCAGAATGGCTGGCTCTGAGGCGGCACTACTAGGTGCTATGCAATATGGTAGTGGTATTGTATCATCGTTGATACTTACCTTTTTACCAAATGATACGGCAGACCCTATGATGGGTGTAATTGCAATATTTGTAATTATTTGTGCTATTATCGCTTTTCCTGAAGATGAAAAATATAATCGCATATAATATTGGTGAAAGCAAGGACTTAAATTTGAGCTCTTGCTTTCATTCTTTTTTTAGGTTATAATAGTAAGGCTTATTGATGGTAAGCACTTCCTACCCCTATGTGTCGATAGGGGCATTAGTCCGAAAGAGGAGGTGATTTTGTATGAACAAATACGAAGTCATGTTTATTGTGAAACCAGCTGAAGAAGAAGCAACTAACGCTGTTATTGAAAAAGTAGAAGCTTTAATTGCTCGTGTAGGCGGCACAGTAGAAAAGGTAGATCGTTGGGGCAAGCGTCGTCTTGCTTACGCTGTGAAGAAATTCACTGACGGTTTCTATGTATTGATCAACTTTGAAGCAGCACCTGCTGAAATCAAAGAAATCGATCGTGTATTGAAAATCAACGATGAAGTCCTAAGACATCTAATTGTAAAACACGAAGCATAATTAAAGCCTGGAGGAAAACATGAACTCTGTACAAATTCTAGGTAATTTAGCTCGTGATCCTGAAGTACGTTACACTAAAACAGGTCGTGCGGTAGCAACTTTCACA
Organism: Veillonella sp. Ser01; assembly: GCF_053850375.1. Lineage (NCBI taxonomy): Bacteria > Bacillati > Bacillota > Negativicutes > Veillonellales > Veillonellaceae > Veillonella > Veillonella sp. Ser01. Next base: position 254,334 of record NZ_JBSPUA010000003.1, read on the forward strand.
GTAGCTGCAACAAATACCTATGTTGACTCTGCAACAAATGAAACGAAAGAACAAACTGCTTTCATCAACTGCGTTGCATGGGGTAAACTTGGTGAAGCGGCAGGCAATCTTCGTAAAGGCAGTCGTTGCTTTGTAGAAGGTCGTTTGCAAACTCGTTCTTACGAGACTCAGGACGGTCAAAAACGGTACGTTACTGAAGTAGTAGCGAACTTTGTGGGCCAATCCCTTGATATGAATACTAATTCTTTCGAAGGTGGGTCCAATTTTGATAGTTTCAGTACAGGCGGCGATGACGAAAACATCCCGTTCTAGTGTCAGGGACTCCTACTAATTCGAAAAGGAGGATTCGCAATGAGAAGAGATAGAGGCAGAAAGCCAAGAAGAAAAGTATGTGTTTTCTGTGCAGACCATATCGATCAAATCGACTATAAAGATGTTGCTAAACTTCGTCGTTTCACGACTGAACGCGGCAAAATCTTACCTCGTCGTATTTCCGGTACTTGCGCAAAACATCAACGCAAATTGACTACATCTATCAAACGTGCACGTGCAATTGCTTTATTGCCATTCACTGCTGAATAATTGATGAATCAAGGCGGTACAACCATTTGGTTGTACCGCCTTTTTGCGTTTTTTTGGAGGTATTGTTTTATAGTGAATTTAAATTTTAAAGAGCCATGAGTGCTGTAAAGCATCTAAATATAGTCTATAGAGCTGATTATGCTTGTTTACTATGCAATGAGCGCATAGCGAGATTTTAGCTTCATTAAACCTAAAAAATAGCATATCCATCATATACAATAAATATTCAATAATATAGATATGGAAAGAATATCTTAAAATTTTATAATAATACCTTTAAGAACAGTATTTACATGACTAATCTATATAAATGAATTAATCAAACTTATGCATGTTATCATCAAAACTTATGATTTTTATACTATAATGTGAGTATATGCTTAGTACTGTAAAGTTCAGTGAAAGGTGGTAAGTACATGGGATTTTTGAAAAAGGATATATCCCGTCGCCAGTTTATTGGTGGTGCTTTAGCTTTAGCAGCCGCATCAGCAGTGCCGTCGTTTATACGAGGTGCCTATAAGCCAACACAGTCTGATTCATTACAAGTGTGGACTTGTGGCGGCTTGTCCGAAGCTTTTCTTGATTTAAACCAAGTTTATACGATGCACACGGGGCACAATATTCAGTATACTGGTGCCTTTGCAGGAGCTATTGGTAAATCCTTGTTGGCTGAGAAGAGTCGCACAGAAGTCTTTGGAGCTCGCGGTTTAGATCTAGCGAAGAATATGCGTAAAAAAGGCGTAAGTATTGCTTTTGAACCATTATGTTTTACGGATTACGTTATCGTTACACCTAAGGGGAATCCCGCAGGGATTCGCGATCTTAAAGATATGGCCGAGCCTGGTGTACGCGTTATGTTGCCGTTAGGCGCTTCGCCTCCAGGTAGTGCATCTGTAAAGGGTATCATGAAATTATCTGGTTTGACCGATGGTATCATGAAAAACTTAATGGCTGAAAGTGCTTGTGTAATTTCCATGATGTGTGATCTCGTAGAAGGTAAAGCCGATGTATCCATCATTGAAAAACGTCTTACCACACATGATCGGTTTAAGGATCGTATAGAGTACTTCTCTATACCTGCACAATTTGTGCCACCTGCACCGCTTACTTTCACTATTAATACGATGAAATATGTACAAGATCGTGTGCTGGCTGCCGATTATATTGAATTTACACGGTCTCAAGAAGGACAACAAATCTTAGAAAATCACGGATTCACATCCGTTCATAGTGCGAGAGGTCTCGATTTGATAGAAAGGTTTGGTGTAAAAGATGTGTAATCATTGTCCGTCATCTGCAACCTGTGGAACTCAAGGTAATTCTGGTGTATCCGGAAAGCAAGCGCCTAAAAATTTAACCCTTTGGCGTCGTATTGTACAGTTTATCTTCCTCTTCATTATGGGGAAATGGGTATACTATGGCATATTCCGATGCCCTTATATTGTTCCATTCGTAAACTGTGAAAGCTGTTCCATTATTACCTGCTGGGGTCGCATCACGACGTACTTTTATGCGTGGTGGATTATCTTGCCGATTATGGTCGTATTCTTTGGGCGTGCTTTCTGTAGCTGGTTCTGTCCAAGTGGTTGGGTTAACCAAATGCTGGGAAAAATATCTATGGGGCCACTAAGAAATCGTAAGAGCTATATGCGTTTCCTTCAACTCGGCATGGTAGCAACTATAATTTTAGGACTCGTAGTATATTTTAAATTTGGTAATCCCCGCGTTATGATTCCAATTCGGACGAGCGATGAATATTTTAATGCTGTCATTTTATCTATGCAGTTCTCCGAATGGTATTGGGCGGCTCGTACTATAACAGTCGTTTCTATTATTGCTGGTTCCCTTATTATCGCCAATGCTTGGTGCCGCTTTGTATGTCCTTTTGGGGGCGTTATGGAGTTGCTACGCAAAATTTCTATTTTTAGAATTTTTAAAACAAATGATTGCGATAACTGTGATGCGTGCTTGCGCGTATGTGAAATGGGAACACGACCAAATGAAATGAATTGTACCAATTGTGGTGATTGCTTACATGTTTGCCATAAAGATGCTATTAGATTTGGTCGGAAAGGTTAATTATGAAAGAAATTCAAGGACAAAGTTTCCTACAAAATCATCCTTGTTACAACAAGGCCGCTTCTGCTAATTGGGGGCGTTTACATTTACCAGTAGCACCGAATTGTAATATTCAATGTAATTATTGTAATCGCAAGTACGATTGTGCGAATGAAAATAGACCAGGCGTGACACAGCATGTCTATACGCCACAAGAGGCGGCTGCCTTTGTGCACAAGGTGTTTGATGCTCGTCAGGATATCTCTGTAGTGGGTATTGCAGGTCCTGGGGACCCTATGTGTGATGCAGACAAGACGCTTGAAACCTTCCGTCTCGTAAAAAATGATTTTCCTCATGTCATGCTTTGTTTATCTAGTAATGGCTTAGCCGTACCTGATTATATTGATGAAATCGCTGACTTAGGAATTACGCATGTAACGATTACGACTAATGCTATTGATCCAGAGATTGCAAAAAATGTATACTCCATGGTTCGCTATGAGGGTAATATCTACAAGGGAATCGATGGGGCCCGTATTTTATTAGAACGTCAGGCTGAAAGTATCAGAAAACTAAAGGAAAAGAACATCATTGTTAAGATTAATACCGTAGTAGTGCCTGATGTAAATATGGATCATGTGCCAGCCATTGCTAAACAAGCAGAAGCCTGGGGTGTTGACTTGATGAACTGTATTGCTATGATTCCCGTTCATGATACGGCCTTTGAAAATCACCGAGGTCCAACTTCAGAAGAAATCGATAACATGCGTCAATTTATTGGACACTATGTGCCGCAAATGACACACTGCAAACGCTGTAGAGCTGATGCTATCGGTCGTTTGTGCGAAGCGTAGAAGCATAAAAGGCTATATACTCAAGGTATATAGCCTTAACAGTGATAGCTATTCTTTATAGTTCTTTACGATTGTGTTTAGAGCCGATAATGCAGCCTCTACATCTTCAAGTGTGTTAGCATAGCCAAAGGAGAATCGCACAGTTCCTTCTGGATAGGTTCCTAGTGTTTGGTGTGCTCGTGGGGCACAGTGGAGACCAACACGTGTCATGATGTGATAAGTAGATTCTAGTTCGTAAGCAATACTTGCTGGGTCCATACTATCGATTGTGATGGATACAACGGCAGTTCTATCTTGGATATTCTGCTTACCAACGATGTTAATACCATCTATTGATTGCAATCCTTCGAGGAAGGCTTGTGTTAACGCTAGCTCATGGTTATGAATGTTTTCCATTCCTTGTGACTCAATATAGGAGAGGCTTTCATTGAGCCCGATGATACCAGGTAGATTCAAAGTACCTGATTCGAAGGCATCGGGCATATGAGTAGGCATCGTTTCTAAATGTGAGAAGCTGCCTGTACCGCCAGCGATAAGAGGGGTTAAGGTGTGAGCCATTTCTTTTGTCAAGATAATGCCACCAATACCTTGAGGTCCCAATAAACCTTTATGACCTGTAAAGCAGAGGGCATCAATATGACATGCTTTCACATCAATAGGAATAACACCTGCCGTTTGGGCTGCGTCTACTATATATTGTAGATTATGAGCCTTGCAGATGGGGCCAATTAATTCGAGCGGTTGAATAGTGCCACATACATTGGATGCGTGATTAATAATCATAGCTACTGTGTTAGGACGAATTAATGGCTCAATAGAGTCCATTTGGATGGATCCTGTGGAGTCGCATGGAATAGTATCAAAGGTAATGCCTTTATCTAGTAGTTGCGTGAGCGGTCTCATAACTGCGTTGTGCTCCATTGAGCTAACGAGCACATGATCCCCTGCTTTTAATAGGCCCTTGATAACCATATTTAAGCTCATCGTCACATTCTGTGTAAAGATAACGTGCGATGGATCATGGCCGTTGAATAAGGTTTTTAGTCGTTGTCTTGTTGTATAGATAATATCCTCTACATCGTAGGCGAGAGCATAGGAGCCACGATTGATATTGATACCCCGGTTCGTTATATAGTCGGACATAGCGGTGGCGACTGTTGGTGCTTTGGGAAATGAAGTGCTCGCATTGTCTAAATAGATATAGTCCATAGATAATCTCCGTAAATAACAATGTATATTTATGGCTATTATATCATGAGTAGCATGTGGTATAGGATAGGAGCATGTACTCATAGAGTTTTTGTGTTTGTAGTTTGAAAGGAGTTTATTATGAGTGGGTCTCATGAAAAACGGAATTTAATTATCGCAGGCCTTATTATTGGTGCTATCGCGGGCTTCCTCGTATTAGCTGGAAATCCAGGTAATATGGGCTTCTGTATTGCGTGCTTTGTTCGCGATACTGTCGGTGGTCTAGGTCTACATCGTGCCGCACCGGTACAGTACATTCGCCCAGAAATTATCGGTCTTATATTAGGGGCTTATGTATTGTCCATGATTCGTGGCGAGCACCAAAGTAAAGGTGGTTCATCTCCAATTATTCGTTTTATTCTTGGCTTTTTTGTTATGATTGGTGCTTTGATGTTCCTTGGCTGTCCAATTCGAATGATTTTGCGACTTGGCGGTGGTGACCTAAATGCTTTGTTCGGTATTGCTGGTTTTGCAGGTGGTATTGGATTCGGTACAATTTTCTTGAAAAAAGGCTATTCTTTACAACGCACCTATGCGTTGAGCAAATTAGAATCTGCTATGATGCCTGCTATTCAAGTAGGTTTGCTCGTACTTGTTGTAACAGCACCAGCATTTATTTTCTTTAGCCAAAAAGGTCCTGGCGCTATGCATGCTCCATGGCTCATTTCTTTGGCAGCTGGTCTTGTAGTAGGTGGCTTGTCTCAACTTAGCCGACTTTGTACGGTTGGTGGCTTCCGTGATTTATTCTTGTTCAAAAAATCTATTCTTATTTTTGGATACCTTGCAGTGCTTGTAGGTGTATTTTTAGTAAATATTAGCTTCGGTAACTTCCATCTTGGCTTTGAAAACCAACCGATTGCACATACAGATGGATTGTGGAACTTCTTAGGTATGGCGCTTGCAGGTTTCTGTAGCGTATTGCTCGGTGGTTGTCCATTGCGTCAATTGATTATGACTGGTGAAGGTAATTCTGATTCTGCGGTTACAGTACTTGGCCTTGCAGCTGGTGCGGCGTTCGCTCATAACTTTGGTTTAGCTGCCTCTGGTGCTGGTCCTACACTAAATGGTGAAATTGCTGTAGTTGTTGGCTTTATTGTGGCACTTATTATTGCTGTAGTTAATACAAAACGAGCAAATGCGTAGATTAGAAATGGGGGATTATGAAATATATTGCAACATTTTACTCTCACTTTGGCGCGATTCGCTTCAACCGTGAAGCCCCTGAAGGGGTAACTAATATAGAACTCCGACCGGTGCCGCGCGATTTGAGTTCCTCTTGTGGAACGAGTGCATCCTTTGATGCTAGTGAAAGTTTTACTTTCACAGAGGATTCAACAGAGGAGATTGAACAAATCGTAGCTGTTACAGAGGGCGGTTATAAAACTATATATGAAAGTCCCAATAAATAAGGCCTAAAGCCTATTTAGAGCTATTAATGTAAACAGTTCTCCAATTATTATGTCATGTAAAAGAGGAGCTATCCGTTGGGATAGCTCCTTTTGGTTTCATATTAAATTTGTAAATGGATTTAGTTTCAGGAGTAATATATTTAGTATATAATCTATGTATATGATTAAAGGGTAGATTTAAATTTTATGTTTTTGCTTAACTTAAACCTAACTTTAAGTTCTATATTTGTTACATGCTGGACATACAGTATAGCACGGTTAGTAACACAAAACAAATAGGAAGGAAACTTATGAATTTAATTGATATGAAATCTCCAGCCGATTTAAAAGGCTTATCCCTTGCTGAATTAACAGATCTAACTGCACAAGCTCGTCAAGCCCTCATGACAAAGGTATCTGAACACGGTGGTCATGTTGGCCCTCCTATGGGCGCAGCGGAAATGATTATGGCCTTGCACTATGTATTTAACTCTCCTGTAGATAAGATTGTCTATGACGTATCTCATCAGTCTTATGTACATAAAATGGTTACAGGTCGTGCCTTAGCATTTTTAGACCATGATCATTATGACGATGTAACAGGTTATACAGATCCTGCTGAAAGTGAGCACGATTTCTTCAACATTGGTCATACCTCCACATCTATCTCTTTAGCATCTGGTTTAGCAACAGCTCGTAATTTAAAAGGGGACTCTGAAAATATTATCGCTATTATTGGCGATGGATCTTTATCCGGTGGGGAAGCTTTTGAAGGTCTCGATTATGCAGCCACATTAGATAGTAATATGATTATCATCGTCAACGATAATGACCAATCCATTGCAGAAAATCATGGCGGTTTATATCGTGGTCTTAGTGAATTGCGCAAAACTAATGGTGAAAGTTCCAACAATATTTTCAAGGCTATTGGTTTAGACTATCGTTTTGTAGCAAAGGGAAATGATTTAGAAACATTAATTGATGTGTTTAAGGATGTGAAAGACATTGATCATCCAATTGTGTTACATATTGTTACTCAAAAAGGTAAGGGCTATGCCATTGCAGAGCAAAATAAAGAAAAGTTCCACTGGACTATGCCATTTGACTTAGAAACAGGTAAGCTAAAAGCGAGAGATAATGGGCCAACGTATGTTGGTACGATTGCGAACTACTTGATGGAGCAAATCAAAGTAGATCCAACAGTGGTAGCTATTATTGCAGGTACACCAGGTGGACTTGGATTTAATTCCGAACGGCGCAAAGAGGCTGGCAAACAATATATTGACGTAGGCATTGCAGAAGAGCATGCTATTGCCATGAGTTCGGGTATTGCTAAAAATGGCGGTAAACCAGTATTTAATGTGTATAGTACATTTTTACAACGTACCTATGACCAATTAGTACAAGATCTTTGCGTCAATAATAATAGTGCCGTTATTATGAATCACCAGGCCTCTGTATATGGCATGAACGATGTCACTCATTTGGGATTCTTTGATATACCTATGCTTACAAGCATTCCTAATTTAGTATACTTAGCACCTACCAATAATGAAGAGTTGTTGGCCATGACTGAGTATGCCGTGCATCAACATGAGCATCCGGTAGCAATTCGTGTGCCTGTTGGTGAGTTTACTAGCACAGGTGTTGCAGATACAACGGATTATAGCCTCTTAAATAAATCTGAAGTGACTCGTCGTGGCGAAGGTATTGCTTTATTAGGCTTAGGTAATTTCTATCATCTCGCTAATCAAGTAGCTGATGAATTGGCTAAAGTAGGCATTAATGCAACTGTAGTAAATCCTAAATTTGCTTCTGGCCTAGACGAAGAACTACTAGAAGAGTTGAAAGTAAACCATTCTGTAGTATTTACCTTGGAAGATGGTGTAGTTGAAGGCGGTTGGGGCCAACGTGTAGCTAGTTTCTATGGTCCATCTAATGTGCGCGTTAAAAACTACGGTATTGCTAAAGAGTTCCACGATCGTTATGATGCAACTGAACTGTTAAGAGAAAATGGCATTTCTTTAGAACAAATTGTGGCTGATGCCAAACAAATTTTATCCGTTTAGTTTGATAAAATATTAAATAAATAATTCTCTCTATAAATGCAGTAGAAATCTAGTGAATTTCCGATTTCTACTGCATTATTTTGATGTTATATTTTATAAAAATATAACAAATGTTAAAAGATTATAGATTTTTTTCGAATAGGACTATAAAAATTAGATGAAGTATTATATAATATTATCTACAGTATGTATTACAGTAGAACAAGTTTGTTGTTAATGTACAAAAATATCACAGTATTATATAAGTAAGTATTAATGAAAAGGGAGATTCTAAGACGTTGAAAAAAGTATTAACCTTAACATTAGCCGTGGCCATCGTCGCCGGTGGCTATATGTCTGAGGCTAATGGGGCGGGAGAACAGCCTTCTAAGCAGGCACCGTCTATATCTGAGATAAACATATATACGCCTAAAGAACTCAACGCCCGCCAAAAGGATTTGGTCGATATTGGTCGCTATACAGCGTCCGGTGATCAAGGTGCGTTGAAAAGTTCAATCGCCTCTGCTATTGAGCGAGGTACGCTGACGCCGCAAGAGGTGAGTATTGCGATTCGTCAACTTTACTCTGCTGCTGGTTTGAAGCAAATGAATGCAGCTTTAGCTACATTCGATCAATTGCGTGAAGAGCGCCCTGAGTTTGGTGCTGATTACGAAAAATTGGTTCCTAAGCAAACAGGTCTTAGTGCTTTATTGGGGAATGGCACTAATGGGGCTGCTTTAACAAAGCAGAAGCCTGAGGACGCTAAAGAAGCGGTTCAATATAATACGTTCCGTATGAAGAAGCCGAAACCGCAAAATCGCAATCGTTCTCGCCTAGGTAAATTGGACCGTGAATTGGTCGCTGCCGCAGCTTTAGGTACGCGTGTAGGTAAAAATAATCTATTCGCTGCATCTGAAAAGAGTTTATCTGAGCTTGGCCTCAGCAAATATCAAATTGAAAATCTTGAAACTTTGATTTTCTAATATTATCTAGACCTACTTCTTCGGAGGTAGGTCTTTTTATGTGCTAAATCATATGTAGAAAAGGGAAATATAATTGACGTTTAACGCCCCCTTTTCTATAATTAATAAGATAGGTATATGACCTGTAATAATAGATATTATTTATAATTAATATAGATGTAAGGAGAAAGTATGCGCCTTCGTAGAAAACCGTGGATTGATGAAGCTATCCACGAATATGACTCTCATATTATTTTATCTGGTCAAGAGCAGTATAAGGGAAAATGGCGTGAGTTGTTTGCACATCCTGAACGCCCATTATATATGGAGCTTGGTACAGGTAAGGGACGCTTTATTGCGGGCATGTCTGAAGCGTATCCAGATGCTAACTTCGTAGGATTTGAAGTGCAAATGGGGGTAATTTATTACGCCGCACAAAAAATCTTTGAAGCAGAACGAGATAATGCTAAGGTATCTCTCTTTGATATCGCTGGTATTGAAGAGATTGTTGCGCCAGGTGAAGTAGATCGCTTCTATATCAACTTCTGTGATCCATGGCCTAAGGCAAAACATGCTAAGCGTCGCCTTACATATCATACATTCCTCGATCGTTATGCTCGTCTTTTAAAAGACGGTGGTGAGGTTCACTTTAAAACTGATAATGAAGGTTTATTTATGTTCTCTCTTGAAGAATTCAAAGAATGTGGATGGGAACTTAAAAATGTAACCTATGATTTACATAGTACAGACCTTCCAAATGTAAAAACTGAGTATGAAGAAAAGTTTAGTGCTAAAGGTCAACCTATTTTCCGCTTAGAAGCAATTAAGCCAAAAGTACAAAAGGAGGCTTAACATGGAAACACCGAATAAGGGGGATAGTCGGTGGGGCTCACTCTTTAAAAATGATTTACAAGGTATGCTCTTACCTATATTGCTCATCACGATTATAGGTAGTGTGAATATCTTTAGTGCCACTTATATTAACTCTATTTACGAAAATACAGGGCTTTTAGGGTACTTTTCAAAACATATAGGGTTCTTATTTCTTTCAATGGCAATAGGTGTTATTTTATATCGGTATGATTATAGGCAACTACAAAAGCCACATATGTTGCAACGCATAATGATTGCAACCCTAATAGGCATGGTGTTAGTTCTTGTGGCGGGCTCTGTCATTAATGGTGCGCGTAGGTGGATTGTTATCGGTCCCGTATCGATACAGCCGTCGGAATTTGCCAAGTTAGCTGCCATAATATGGACATCCGCTAAATTGAGTACCATGAGAAAATGGGGTAAATCAAGATATAATAATCCACTCACAAACTTACAAGGTTATGTGAGTGAGCGCGTAGGTTATATGTTGCCAATGTTAGTTTGGCCTATAATCTTTGCAGTGTTAACGATCTTGCAACCAGATATGGGGACAACTGTGCTAATCTTTGGGTTCTCCTTCATATTAATTTATTTAGCAGGTTTTGATGGTCGATTCTTTGGTGGTGCCTTTGCTGTAGCTGGCGTGATAGGCTTTATTGCAGCTCGTATGTCACCGTATCGTTGGGAACGGATTCAGTCTTGGTTCGACCCTTGGCCTCATGCTCAAGATATGGGCTATCAAACGGTGCAAGGCCTTTTGGCCGTAGGTTCTGGTGGTTTTCTTGGGGAAGGCTTTATGCAAGGTACATCTAAGTACTTTTACTTGCCAGAAGCACATACAGACTTTGCATTTGCCGTGTGGGCTCAAGAAATGGGCTTTGTTGGAGCTGTCTTTGTAGTTCTTTTGGTGGCAGCCTTTACATTCTTTGGATTCCGCATTGCTAATCGATCTCGCGATGAATTTGGCAAATGGTTAGCGATGGGGATAACCTTGCTCATCAGTGGACAAGCATTATTTAACATTGCCATGGTCTGTGGCATTATGCCTGTAACAGGGGTACCTTTGCCATTTATTAGTTATGGTGGTTCCTCATTGTTGATGAACTTTATGGCTATAGGCTTGTTAGCTAGCGTTGGTCGTCGCAATGTAGAAGGTGTAAAACAAGTTGGTACTGCTGAGGCTTTGCCATCTTTACGCGAGGAAACGCAAAGCCGATTCAAACCGGCTGCTCCGAAGAGTCCTCAAAAAACGGAAATGCCTGGTCCATTTAGACCGAGAGAGACTAAAAAGCCTACTCGTAGACGACCTAGGTCTGAACGTTGATATTTAACTTATGTAGTATAAGGTGAATATATTTAGTGTGGATTTATATAGCATCTCTTAAGAGGTGCTGTATTAATGTAACGTACTTGTATTGTGTGTGAGGAGAAAAAATGAAGGATTATATTGATATCCAAGAACGCCCGTCCTGGGGTCGAATGTTGCCACTTAGTTTCCAACATTTATTTGCTATGTTTGGTTCTACTGTATTGGTACCATATTTGTTAAAAGTAGATCCGGCAACAGCTTTATTTATGAATGGTATCGGTACATTACTGTATTTATTTGTTTGTAAAGGTAAAATCCCTGCATATCTCGGATCTAGCTTTGCTTTCATTGCTCCTGTAGCGGGCGTATTATCTGCAGGTCTCGGTTATGAGGCCGCAAAGGGGGCCTTCGTTGTATTTGGTCTATCCTTTGTGATTTTATCTATTCTCGTTCGTTATATTGGTACTCGTTGGATCGATAAGTTATTCCCTCCAGCAGCGATGGGGGCTATCGTAGCTATTATCGGTTTGGAATTAGCGCCAGTAGCGATGAGTATGTCTGGCCTTATTGGTAATCAAGATTTAGGCATGAGCCACAGCCAAGCTATTTTTATCTCTATGTTTTCCTTAGTTGTTACCTTGCTTGGTACTGTTGTGTTCCGTGGCTTCTTAGCTGTAATCCCTGTTTTGATTGGCGTTGTTTCCGGCTATATCTTGTCTGCTTTCATGGGCGTTGTTGATTTCTCTGGTGTAGAGGCTGCTCCTTGGTTCTCTTTACCACAGTTCTATGGCATGCCTGTATTTGATATCAATGCCATTATTATGATTATGCCAGCACTCTTTGTAGTATTTGCTGAGCACGTAGGTCATTTAGTTGTAACAAGCAACATTGTATCAAAAGACTTGATGAAAGAACCAGGTTTACAACGCTCCTTGCTAGGTGATGGCCTTGCGAACATCCTTTCTGGTTTCTTTGGTGCTACACCAAATACGACATACGGTGAAAATATCGGTGTCCTCGCTATTACTCGTTGCTTTAGCGTATGGGTAATTGGTGGTGCTGCAGTTCTTGCGATGATTATCTCCTTTGTAGGTAAAGTAGCAGCTCTTATTCATGCTATTCCAGTTCCAGTTATGGGTGGTGTATCCATTCTTTTATTCGGTATCATTGCAGCATCCGGTTTGCGCATGCTTGTAGAACGCAAGGTAGATTATACAAACCCTGTTAATATGATCTTAACATCTGTTATCCTTGTTGTAGGTCTTAGCGGTGCAGAACTTGCGGTAGGTCCTGTTGTATTGAAAGGCATGGGTCTTGCTACTGTAGTAGGCATGGCAATGAGTATTATCTTATTAATCCTTCAAAAAACAGGCGTTGGTAATGATCAATTGAAAAAAACAGAAGTATAATTCAAGTTGCTAGAGAGGCTATGATATAAACCTGTGTGTTTATAAGCCCAATTTGTTTTTTACTCCTTATAATAAACGACTACTAGATCAGATGTATCTCTGTGAAAGTAGTCGTTTTTAGTTTACTTATTATTAGTAATTATCTTTATAAATTATTTTTAATATTGTATAATGAGTATATAAGTTGTATAAAATTAATTATAGAGAGGAGGGCCTATGGAGTTTTTAATTTGGATGGCTATAGGGATTTCCCTGATGGCGGTAGAACTCGTTGTACCGGGCGGTATTTTGGGGCTCATCGGTTATTGTGCATTTCTTTGGGGCGTTTTTGTAGCTCTTGGAGAAGGAACGATAGCGCTGTATGCAGTTCTAGGATTAACAGCCTTACTAATTGTCCTTATCATCGTGTTCTTTAATCACTTTGAAAAGACTTGGATAGGCAAATTGTTTACCTTAGGGCAACGATCTACGACCAAGGCTGGCTATGTATCTACTGATGTATTAGAGGATTTAGCTGGTAAAGAAGGCGTAGCTCATACTACACTGCGCCCTGCAGGTATTGCTAAAATTGATGGTAATTTGGTAGATGTTGTAACCGAAGGGGACTTCATCGATGCCGGTTCACCGATTGTGGTGCTTCGTGTTGTAGGGGGCCGCAATATTGTTAGAAAGCGCGATTAAGCTTTCACCACATCGTCGTATATAATGGAGGTTATTATGGATGTAGGTATTTTAGTTTTGATTCCCATTCTACTGATTGGGATTATGGTGTTCTTGTATGTTGTGCCATTAGGCCTTTGGGTATCTGCTCTTGCAGCGGGCGTTAATGTTGGTATCTTTACACTCGTAGGTATGCGCTTGCGTCGTGTAAATCCATCCCAAATCGTAATGCCTTTGATTAAAGCTAATAAAGCAGGCCTTGATGTAAACGTAAATCAGCTAGAAGCGCATTACCTTGCAGGTGGTGACGTTGACCGCGTCGTAGATGCGTTGATCGCCGCTGAGCGCGCATCTATTCCTTTGACATTTGAACGTTCTGCAGCTATCGACCTTGCAGGTCGCGATGTATTGGAAGCAGTACAAATGTCCGTTAATCCTAAAGTGATTGAAACACCAATTATCTCTGCAGTAGCGAAAAACGGTATCGAACTCAAGGTTCGTGCTCGTGTAACTGTACGTGCTAACATTGACCGCCTCGTTGGTGGTGCTGGTGAAGCTACTATTATCGCCCGTGTTGGTGAAGGTATTGTAACAACTGTAGGTTCCTCTGAAGAGCATACAGATGTACTAGAAAATCCAGATCACATCTCTCGTACTGTTTTGGGTAAAGGTCTTGATGCGGGTACTGCATTCGAAATCTTGTCCATTGATATTGCTGACGTAGACGTAGGACGTAATATCGGGGCTCAATTGCAAACAGACCAAGCTGAAGCGGATAAGAAAATTGCTCAAGCTCGTGCGGAAGAACGCCGTGCCATGGCTGTTGCTACAGAACAAGAAATGCGTGCGAAAACACAAGACATGCAAGCTAAGGTTGTGGAAGCACAAGCTGAAGTTCCTAAAGCATTGGCAGAAGCTTTCAGAAACGGTAATCTTGGCGTTATGGATTACTACAATATGAACAATATTATTGCAGACACTAAAATGCGTGAAAACTTAGCAGATAGTGAATAGGAGTAGCTATGGACTCTATTTTGTCTTCCGTGCTATCCATCTTTTCGAATAATCCTATATTTGTTCTAGCTATCATCGCGTACATTGCTTTTTCTATTATAAAAAGCAAGAATACTGAAGAGCCTGAAGAGTATGAGGACCATGAAAGTTCAGGTCAGACTTGGGAGGATATGGAGCGTGAATATGGTATCTCTATAGAGAAAAAGCCTGTAGAACCTTCACCTGAGGATTTGTTGTATGATGATGATTTCTATCGAGATATTTTTAAAAATAGACCGATTGAGAATCAGCATCCTGAGGCCCCTTTACGAAAAAAGGGCGGAAGACTGTTTCAATATGATGATACGGAGACATCTGAAAAACATGTTGAAGTGCATCCAAGTAATGATAAAACTCAAACAGTTTTAGGTTCCGAGAATCATTACGATGAAGCGTCTACAACGCAACAAGGTACTCATGGTTCATCCAAGAAAACCTCAATTAAATCAACTAGCTTTAGTACTAATACGACTCGCTCGGCTCGAGAATCTGTTACAGGTCCTTCTTTAAATGAGCGATTAGCTGAGTTTAAACGAGATAAAGCATCTAAAGAGGGTCGTGTTCTTCTTGAGAATATAGGCGTTACGACTGCCCCAGCTGTAACCTCAACAGGTAAACGAAAAGCTAATCATGCCTTGAAAGAGGGGATGAAGTGGTCTATCATTTTAGGCAAGCCTAAAGCTCTAGAGCGGAGATATCGCTAATCAGGATACTAATAACAATAAGCTCCACTAGGAGGTTATTAGGCAATAGAATATGGATGGTTTATGCATAGATATTGTGATAGCAACTAGAATTACACCTATCATATGCGGTGCATATAATTACATATGGAAAGAGGTTCCTATTGGTCACCTATGTGACTATTAGGAACCTTTTTTGTATTGTTTTTTCTTGATGGAGCTTTCACAATAATAGAGAAAGGAGTTCGTCTATAAGGAAAGGTGATATTATGTATCGTAATGTGCGCGTTATACCTAGACAGCTATTGGAACAACTATATGTAGAAAAACAGTGGAGTGTTAGAGAGGTAGCAGCGTATTTTCAGTGTAGTGTAGACACTATTATGCGACGCATGAAGCAGTATGACATTGAGCGAAGACCTTTAAAAAAGGATATCAATATGGTTCATGTACAAGCTCTATACGAAACTGGTAAGTGGTCTCTACACTCGTTAGCAAAGCGTTATGATGTGTCTATTACGACAATGGCAAGCCGTATGAAGGAATATGGACTGGCTTGTCAGCGGTCCACGAAGAATGTATCTATCGATCCAGTACGTATTTGTAGGGCTTATAAAAGTGGAAATACTTCGGATTCTATTGCTCGCATGTACGGTATATCGCAATGGAAAGTACATCATGTGTTGAGGCATATGGGAATGTGTACAACACCGAAGGTACAAAATCATCGAAAGGTAGAGGAGATGGCTTACTTATATATTCATCATCATATGAGTACAGATGATATAGGTTTAGCCTATGGTATACGAGGATCTACGGTAGCTATTTATTTACGGGAACAAGGCATAGAAATTCGTACCAATACTTTACAGTTAGATGAAAATAATATAAAAAAACTACGGGCAAAAGGGTATGGTGTTGCTAAAATAGCGCAGATGATGGGCTGCTCTGCTTCTGCGGTGAGAAAGCGACTAGCTATGAAAAAATATATCTCTCCTTGATGTAGTGTAGTAGATACTATATACTTAAATTTATACAATGATGGGAGGAATATTATGTTCGAAATTATCTCTGCTTTAATACCGTTTTTCTTACTTGGCATAGTTGCTGCTGGTTTATCCCGTGTATCTGGGGTGGCCTTGTCAATGATTATAGTACCAACTCTATTGATTTGGGGTGCTAATGCCATTGATGTCATCGCTTTCATGTTGCTCTTTGTAGTGTATAACAACTTTACAATGGAGACACAAGACGTTCGTTTAGATTATAAAGATCTTGTATTATTCCCTAAGTGGCGCTTGTGCATTCCCTTTATTTTGACTATTATTACAGCCTACTTTGCACCGGCTGCGGGCATTGCAGTCTTTATGGCTTGCTTTGTATTAGAACTATTGGCTACCGTGTATAAACGCATTCCTGAAAATAAACGTCCTCGTTTACACCGCGTTATCGTTACGTCCGTTTTGAGTGCTGTTGTAACGGCTGTAGGTGCTTATGCAGGTCCCAAAATTCCTAGCGAATACTATTTCATCTGTGCTGGTTTAGCAATCTTAGTTATTACAGGCTTTGCATGGTATGTAGGTAACCATCGAGATGCTTTTAGAGGTGCGTGGGAAACAATTTGGGCTGACTTTAATCTATTCTTGGGTATGTTTGGTGTAGAAGCATCTTACTATCCAGCAGCGCTAACTCGTTCTATTCCAAATCCAATGGATCGTATGTTACCAATGATTACCGTAGTAGGTGGTTATGCAGGTCTCATGGTGGTGTTTGGACTGTATAATATCTTCTCCATACCATCCTTGATTACTGCTATTGGTGCGGCTATCGGTATTCGTCTCTTTGGTTTGTACGAGTTTCCACGCCATGGCAGCTTCTCCTACTTGGCTATTGGATTTGCTGTAGCTGCTGTTGTGTGCTTGTACCTCGTATCTCCAACACCAGTAGGTTTTGATTATATCAATACATTGGTATCTCAACCTATCGTTCAATAATGGTTGATCTTATAGTCATCGCTATATGTTTTAGTAATATTTTTAATATCTCACGTAGTATGTTATTGAACTTGAATGTGTGACATAGTTCATATATTGTGCTGAAAGTTGAGTCCATACTAGATTGTGAAAGGAGTTGATGCTCTGTGGCAGAAACAATTGAAACGAGACCATTTCCGCCGTTCTTACCAAAGAATACGACGGTAATGATGATGGGGACATTCCCACCAACTTCCGAAAAGCGTTCTATGGAATTTCATTATCCTAACTTTCAAAATGATATGTGGCGCGTGTATGGCTTAGTATTCTTTGACGACAAAGAACACTTTAGAAAAGGCGAGGAAAAAGCCTTTGATGCGGATAAGATTAAAGCGTTCTTATCTGAAGCGGGGATTGCTTCTTGTCCTACTGTTTTAAAAGCTATACGCGAAAAGGGCAATGCATCGGATGCATTTCTTAAGGTCGTTGAACCTGTACCGCTTGCAGAGGTATTGGAGCAAATTCCACAGTGTAAACATATTGGGACCACTGGTGGTAAGGCCACAGAAATTTTGTTAAGCCTTTTGCCAGAAAAGGTTAAACTACCTAAAACAGGGGAGACAATTCCCTTTGTGCTTAACGGTCGTGAATTGACGTTAACACGATTGCCATCTACATCTCGTGCATATCCATTAAGCCTTGCCAAAAAGGCTGAAGCCTATAAAAATTTCTTTAAGGCTTGTGGATTACAAACGAAATAATCTTGATAAGTAAACTAATTTAATATGTATAAATAACACCTTTGTTGTTATATTGTGTTTTTAATGATGCTATATAAATTGTCAAAGGTGTTTTTATTATCAAAAATTAATGTGAATTAGAAAAATGGATGTAACTATATTATGATTGGTTGTATATATCTTATTATAAATAAAATTAATGAGATATATAACATTTTAATTCTTGATTTTTAGAGTGAGAGGTTTATAATTAACCTTTGTTGCAAATGGTTGACAATAGTTTAAGAAAATGGAGTTGATATTATGGATAAGGCTAAAGAGGCCTTATGGACAAGATCCTTTGTCCTCGATACTTTGATTAATTTCTTAGTATTTTTGATTTATTATTTATTAATCGTTATTATTGCGGTAGTAGCAAAGGATAATCTTCATGCCACAGCAAGTCAAGCTGGCTTGGCCGTTGGTATTTATATTATTGGTACTGTTGTTGCTCGTTTGTTAGCAGGGCGGTTTATTAGTATCTTAGGCTGTCGTAAGATGTTGTACTTAGGTTTGTTGATTTACTTGATTTCAACAGCTATGTACTTCTACACACCTAATTTATTGATGCTCGATAGTGTTCGTTTCTTAAATGGTTTTGCTTACGGTATTACATCTACAGCTACAAGTACAATCGTAGCCGCTATTATTCCAATGTCACGTCGTGGTGAAGGGATTAACTACTATGGTTTGTCTACATCTCTTGCCGCTGCAGTAGGCCCGTTTTTAGGTATTTTGATGCTTCATAGCCTTGGCTATGACTTTATCATCGCCTTCTGTGTTGCTCTTATCATCCTTTGTGGTATCGGTTCCGTTATCATGAAATTTAATGAACCTAAGCTCGATATTGATTCTGAAGAACATAAAGGCATTAAAATTTCCGATTATATCGAACCACGTATGAATTCTATTAGTCTTGTTTCTATACTAGTAGGTTTTGCATACTCTGGTGTTATTGGTTTTATGGCAGCTTATACAAAAGATTTAAACCTTATCTTAGCAGGTACATTCTTCTTCGTTGTATATGCTGTAGTTATTACGATAACAAGACCATTACTTGGTATTGTATTTGATATGAAAGGGGAAAACTTCGTTCTTTATCCTTGCTTCATATCTTTAGCGCTTGGTATTTTCTTATTGTCCATCGCTCACTCTACATGGCTTATACTCTTATCTGCTGTGTTTGTTGGTCTTGGTTACGGTACATTTATGTCAAACGGTCAAGCAGTAACTGTTAAAATCGTTCCTGTTCACCGCATTGGTGTTGCCACATCTACATATTTCATTGCCTTAGATATGGGCCTAGGTTTTGGTCCATACATTTTAGGTGCTATTAAAGAGGTAGTCGGTTATACAAGTATGTTCCATGTTACTGTTGTAGTAGCACTTCTTGCATTCGTTGCTTATTATTTCCTCTATGGCCGTTATGTAGGTACTGAAAAAGATCTTTCTTTGAAAGCTCGCGCTGAAGAAGAACAAATCAGAAATCGTAAACGTAATGGAAAATTAGCATAACATTAGCTATATTACTTACAAGCACATAACATATAGAAAGGACTATACGAGATATCTCGTATAGTCCTTATTTATTGTTCAGGTATCTTAGTATTCCATTGTATTCTATACTACTAGTTTAGTATTTAAATATCGTTTAAATGCCATTTAGTAGTATAGGTGCATGAGAAGTTACATCGTAATCTATTATTTCTCAATATTAACGATGTTTACGATAATTTCTACGGCTTTTTTCATGTCATCAATACATGCGAATTCGTGACGACCATGTAGGTTTTCTACGCCAGTAAAGA
The DNA here is from genome assembly GCF_053850375.1 of Veillonella sp. Ser01. Classification (NCBI taxonomy): domain Bacteria; kingdom Bacillati; phylum Bacillota; class Negativicutes; order Veillonellales; family Veillonellaceae; genus Veillonella; species Veillonella sp. Ser01. The sequence goes on from NZ_JBSPUA010000003.1 coordinate 274,021, forward strand.
TATTAGGGGTAGGGATGCCCATGAAGGAAATTTTAGAACCATCTGTACCGCCACGGATAGGGTCGCAAATAGGAGTAATACCTGCTTTTTCCATAGCTGCTTTAGCTACGTTGACACATTCCATGTTGTCTTTGATGATATCGTACATATTGTAATATTGATCTTTTACGGATACTTCACATACTTCGCGGCCATAGATTTCGTTTAATGTTTGACCAGCTTGTAAGAAGAATGCTTTTTTCGCTTCGAACAATTCTTTGTCATGGTCGCGTATGATATAGTTCATTTTACCAGTATCTACTTGAGTTTCCATGCTCATGAGCATAAAGAAACCTTGGCGACCGCATGTGTGTTCTGGAACAGCAGCACCTGGTAATAGAGCATCGAATTGCATTGCTAATTTAGCACAGTTAATCATAATGCCTTTCGCAGTGCCAGTATGAACTGATACACCTTTTAATGTAACAGTACCGCCAGCAGCATTAAATGTTTCGTATTCAAGTTGGCCAAGGCTTTCACCATCAATAGTATAAGCAAAATCAACAGGGAATTGTTTTACATCAAAGTGATCTGCACCGGTACCGATTTCTTCATCTGGGCCAAAGGCACACATGATTTTACCGTGCTTGATTTCTGGATGAGCTACGAGGTAGGCGAGAGCTTCCATGATTTCGCAAATACCAGCTTTGTCGTCACCGCCTAGTAGGGTAAGACCATCGGTTACCACCAAGGATTTACCAATATAGTTCTTTAAATTAGGGAAATCTGCACGACGTGTGTAGATTTGATGCTCTTCGTTGAGGCAAATATCGCCGCCATCATAGTTTTCTACAATGCGAGGTTTAATATTTTCTGCGTTGTAATCAGCTGTATCCATATGAGCGATAAAGCCAATAGCAGGTGCCTTTTCATCTGTATTAGCATTTAATGTGCCAATAACAAAACCATTTTCACGGTTATAAATAACTTCATCTAAACCGATTGCTTTTAAATCGGGAACAAGTACATTAGTTGCAAAATCTACTTGTGTTTGTGTACTCGGAATAGTAGTGCTTTCTTCGTTTGACCGTGTATTTATGCTTGTATAGCGTACAAAACGTTCGACCATTGATTCCATAATGAGCCTCCTCGTAAGTAAACATACGTGTTATACATATTGGTATAAATACTGTATATAATAAAGGTTCTTAATATACTTTCATTGTAGAACAGTGGGGATGAAAATGCAAAATAAATATTTATGGAAGGTGTGATATTTTATTCGCATAATGCATAGAAAACCATTGAACCATATATAGTGCCGTGTTAGTATAAAGGTGAATAGTTATACGTTTGTACATTTTCTGTGAGGAGGTTTTACCATGTCGGACGAAACTCGTTCTATTCCGCCCGTAGAACCCGTATTGGATCCTAAGAAGGATTACGTAGAGATTAACTCATATGTAGTATTCTGGGGCCTATTCTATGCGGCAATTTTCACACTGGCTGTAGGGTATTTATGTTTGAAAATTGGTCAAACAGTAGATGCCTTTGCTCCAGTATCTGTACTTGCTATGGGTACAGCAGTTATTTTGAAACGGCAAAATGCTTTTGCCGAAACGGTTCACATTCAGGCTATCGCTAGTTCTAGTACGAACACATTAGCTGGTGCCATGTTCTTCTTACCAGCTCTATACATTTGGAATGTTACAGATGTAACCTTTGTACAAATGGCGATTCCTATTATCCTTGGTGGCGTACTTGGTGTTCTATTATGCGTTATGTTCCGTCGCTACTTTGTTGAGGAAATGCACTATGTGTATCCGTTCCCAAGCGGTCGTGCTGCTGCTGAAGTGCTAATGAGTAATGAAGGTAGCAAAGCGAAACTCATGCTTGGTTCTGGTCTTATCGCTCTTGTATATGACTTTATTCTTAACAGCCTCGGCTGGTGGGAAGAGGTTATCCGTACTACCGCATTTAAGTGGGGCACTGCTTTGGCAGATCAAACTAAGTTAAATGCTGCTGTAGATACAGATGCTGCATTGCTTGGCCTTGGTTACTTTACAGGCTTACGGTATGCAGCTATTATCGCAGCTGGTTCCTTCTTCTCTTGGTTCGTATGTATTCCAATCGTATACTATTTAGCTCCGGAACACATCATGCAAATCAATGGGCATGCAGTTCCACTTGCAGAAGCTCCTATTCGTAAAGTATTCTTAGACTATGTTCGCCATATTGGTATCGGTATGCTTGCTATGGCAGGTATCATCGGATTGCTCAATATGTCTAAGGTAGTAGCTAGTGTTGTAAAAAATGCAGTACTTGATATTTTCAGTTCCAAAACCGTTGATGTTAACTTGCTTCGTACACAACGTGACGTTCCTACATCTTGGATTGGCGCTGGCATCTTATTATGTACAGTTCTATTTGCAGCATATTTCCACTTTATGTATGCTGAAAGCTTCTCCCAAACAATCGTAGCATTCTTAATCGTTCTAATTATGTCCTTCTTATTATCTGTAGTAGGTATCAGCTCCATTGCTTATACAGGTACAGAACCAGTATCTGGTATGACAATCTTCATGATTATCATCTCCGCTGTATGCTTAACAGCTGCAGGTATGACTGGTAAAGTAGGTATGATTGCAGTCCTCATGATGGCATCCTTCATCGGTACAACCATCGGTATGGCTGGTAACTTCATGTCTGAACTCAAAGTAGCGCACATGACAGGTGCTACACCTAAGAAAATGGAACAATGGCAAATCGTTGGTACCATTCTTTGTGCCGTACTTTCTGTAGGTGTTATGATCCTCTTGAACGATGCATATGGCTTCGTAGGAGACCATGCATTAAATGCTCCACAAGCTAATGCTATGGCTGCTATCATCGAACCTATGATGACTGGTGGTAGTGCTCAATGGCCTCTATACATGGCTGGTGCATTATTTGCCATCATCTTATGGATGGTAAAAGTTCCACCATTGGCATTTGCACTTGGTACGTACTTACCAATGGAAATCAACACACCATTACTTATCGGTGGTTTGATTGCATACTTCGTACAAAATAGTACAAAAGATAAAGAATTGGCAGATCTTCGCTTCTCCAAAGGTAGTACCATTGCATCTGGTCTCGTAGCTGGTGGTGCTATTGGCTCCTTATTCAGTGCCGTACTTCGTATTGCAGGTGTTGATGTATTCGCTCAAGACTGGGTTGAAACACCAGAAGCAACATACCTCAGTATCGTAATGTACTTGTTACTCTGTGTATTCTTGTACAAAGTAGCTATGTACGTAAAAGCTAAAAAAGCTAAATAAAGAATAAAAATATATCCTTAAGCATGTGAGCATATTGTTTGATTAAAAATTGTTAGGAATTCTCCACTCTGGGGATGACCGCCTTTACCGAGGTTTTGTTTAATTGGTAAAGGCGGTCTTTTTTTGATATAGCTAAAAACTATGTGAGTTTAAAACCTATTTATATGATTGGATTAATTGACCTCAACTATATCGAATGTTATCATAATACTATAATACCTTTAGAGGTATTATTTTTATTATGTCCATGTAATGTAAGTATAGATATAATAGTTGATTAAATAGAACTCCTGTTTCTAAGTAAACAGGGTTAAGTAGGGGCAATTATGAAATTTAAGAAAATCGCAGCTCTTTTAGGAGCTTTTACAATTGCTAGCAGCTTGTTTATCGCTGGTTGTGGCAATACAGGTACGAGTCAAAAGACATGGCGCGTCGGTACTGATGCGACCTATGCACCATTTGGATTTAAAGATAAAGATAGCGGTAAATTAGCTGGTTTTGATATTGATATTATCAATGCTATTGCAAAAGAAGAGGGCATTGAAGCGGATATTCAAAACTTGAACTTTGATGCACTGTTACCAGCATTACAAAGTAATACTATCGACATTGCTATTTCAGATATGACCATTTCTGAAGAACGAGCGAAATCTGTAGACTTCAGTAAACCATACTATATTGCAGGTAATGGTCTCGTTGTTAATATAGATAACACAAATATTAATAGCTTTAAGGATCTAGAAGGCAAGCGTATCGGCGTATCTATTGGTTCTACGGGTGCTGAGATTGCTAGCAAGATTCCAAATGCTGATGTACGCCAGTTCAATATCATCGTTGATGCCTTTTTAGAACTACAAAATAAAGGTGTCGATGTAGTTATTAATGATACGCCAGTAAACGAATATTATGTTAATGGGAAAGGTAAAGGTATCGCAAAAGTCACTGGAGAAGACTATGATGCGGCACCACTTGGTATTGCTGTGAAAAAAGGTAATACAGAGATCCTTGCTAAAATTAATGATGGTCTAGCTAAGATTAAAGCAAATGGCAAATATGCTGAGATTTATAAAAAATGGTTTGGTAAAGAGCCACCAGCAGAGGTATTAAAATAGTTTGTAGATAGTACCAAAATGTATTATCTGTTATAATACGTTTTGTAAACCTCGAATGGTATGAGGTAGTATAGAATAGGTGATATGATGGCTAAACGAAGAGCATTTTTAGATATAATTAAACAGAAGGGCGCCCTCGTTTTAGATGGTGGGTTAGGGTCAGAATTAGAACGTTATGGCTGTGATCTTCAACATAAGTTGTGGTCTGCCAAGGTTCTTATGGATCAACCGGATATCATCAAGAAAATACATATTTCCTACTTAGCGGCTGGTGCAGATATTATTCAAAGCTCTGGCTATCAAGCAACTGTAGCAGGCTTTAAAGGATTAGGGCTTGGTACGGAAGAGGCCATAGAACTCGTTAAATTATCTGTTCGTCTAGCAGTACAAGCTCGTAATGAGTTCGTGGAAGCCAAGGCAAGTGGGGCGCTTACACTTAGAGGCATTAAGCTAGGAGAAGAAACAGGAGACGGCGTTAAATATTTTTCCGAAGGTGCATTACCTAAACCATTAGTAGCAGCTTCTGTAGGCCCATACGGAGCTTTTTTAGCGGATGGCTCTGAGTACCGTGGTTATCCTGGCGTACAAACTGAGTATCTCGAGGTGTTCCATATTCCGCGCTTAGCCTTATTCTGTGAAGAAAATCCTGATATACTATCCTTTGAAACAATACCATCCTATGACGAAGCTATTGCTATTGCCCGGGCCATGTCTGATCCATATACATCAAGAGGGATTCCTGGATGGATTGCCTTCTCTTGTAAGGATGAGCATCATGTCTCTAGTGGAGAAACAATCATTAAATGCGCGGAAATGATCGATAAGGTTCGTCCTATAACTGGCCTTGGTATCAATTGTACTAAACCTGAATATGTAGAGTCTTTGGTTAAGGATGTTCGTACAGTTACTGATAAACCAATTGCGGTATATCCAAATCTTGGTGAAAGTTATGATAGTGAAACTAAGACTTGGTATGGTGACCCAGGATCCTTTGTTGATTATGTAGATTCATGGCGCGAGGCCGGTGCTAATATTATAGGTGGCTGCTGTAGAACGACACCTGAAATCATCGGTGATATTGCAAAGAAAATTCATAAATAACTAGTAAGTAAATAGAAAGGCTATTCCTTTAGATAGGAATAGCCTTTTTAGATTTTAGTAAAAGATTATTAGCTTGTGGTATGTGATATAGAAACGGAAATAGTAATGTAAATATAATAAAAGAGGTGATATATTAGTATTACCTCTTCTTTTGGAATAATAAAAAAGCAGTGCCTAAGCACTGCTTTTACTATGGCGGAGAGACAGGGATTTGAACCCTGGGTACGGGATAACCGCACACATGATTTCCAATCATGCTCCTTCAGCCGCTCGGACACCTCTCCATGTATTCTGTTGTGTAACAGGTACTTGTATAGTATATGAAAAAGTTAGATTTATGTCAAGCAAAAAATAGTGAAATAATTGAACTTTCATAAGACTTTTAAAGTATAAGAAAAAGCCGCCTTTTCAGGCGGCTTTTGGTGTTAGTATTATAATACTTCTTTGATTTCAGCTGCATCGATGGATGCTTTGATATCGTCTGCCATTTTTTCGATTTTTGGAAGATCTTCTGGTTTTAAAGAGGATTTGATATCAAGTGGTTCGGATACAATTTCAATGTCTTTGAAGTCATTTTCAAAGTGAGCAACCATTGTTTTCATTGCAGCAGATGCCCAAGAGTGGTTACCGATGATAGATACCTTATGGTTTTGGAAGTTAAGAGCTTTCAATTCATGAATGAAGTTTTCCATAGTAAGGTATAGGTTCAAATTGTATGTAGGTGCGATTGTTACCAAGTTAGTATATTTCCAAGCATCAGAGATGATGTAGGATGCATTAGTTTTGGAAACATCGTAGATTTTGATATCTGTAACACCACGTTTGGATAATTGTTTAGCTAATTGTTGTGCAATGTCACGAGTGTTACCATACATAGAACCGAAGGCGATAACAACACCTTTTTTCTCAGCTGTGTAGCTGGACCAGTGCAAGTATTTGTGCAAGATATAATCGATAGATTCAGGTGTACGCCAGATTGGACCATGAAGCGGAGCAATGCGTTTAATATCAAGACCAGAAACTTTGCGGATTGCATTTTGTACTTGAGGACCGTATTTACCAACGATGTTTGTATAGTAACGACGAGCTTCTTCTTCATATGTAGCAACGTAATCAGTTTGGTCTGCAAAGATGTTGCCGTTAACGGTACCGAATGTACCAAAAGCATCTGCGGAGAACAATGTACCAGTAGATTTTTCAAATGTACAAGTTACTTCTGGCCAGTGAACCATAGGCATAGTGTAGGAAACAAGAGTATGTTTACCTAAGCAAATTTCATCGCCTTCTTTAACTGTGTAGTATTGGTCAGGTTTTGGAGAATTGTAGAATTGTTCAAACATGCGGAATGTTGTAGCATTACCAACCATTTTACAGTTTGGATAGCGTTCCAATGTATCTAACAATGTTTGGCAATGATCTGGTTCCATATGGTTTACGATGATGTAATCAAGGTCGCGACCATTCAAAAGATGAGTCAAGTTGTCAAAGTATTCTTCGCGAATTTCAGCATCTACAGAGTCAACAACACAAGTTTTTTCATCATCGATGAAATAGCTATTATAGCTAACACCATTTGGAATAGGGAATAAGTTTTCAAAACGTTCTGTAGTCCAGTCATTACTACCAATCCAGTAGATATTATGGGTCATTTTCTGAGCACAATGCATAATAAAATCCTTTCTTAACTCACATTTGTTATGTATAGGTTTACACGAATTCTCATGTTCGTAAATATATCATCAACTTATAATACTAATATTTTCGAAAAAAATCAATATTGAAAAGCCTACCCCAAGGAGTAGGCTTTCACATGGAAGAATAGTCATAAATTATTTAAAGTATTTTACACCAGATGTAAAGATTGGCATTTCTAATTGGCCAGGAATATTTTTGCTAATACCAACACCACAGCGTTCGGAGTGTGCCATTTTACCAAATACGCGACCATCAGGACTATAAATACCTTCAATAGCAGCTACAGATTGGTTAGGGTTGAAGCGGCTATCCATGGATGCAATACCATCAAAGTCTACATATTGTGTAGCAATTTGACCAGTTTTATTGAATTCCAATACTTGTTGAGGGGATGCAATGAAGCGACCTTCACCGTGAGAGATCGGTACAGTGTAGATTTCTCCTGCTTTAGCATCACTCATCCAAGGGGATTTAGTAGAAATAACTTTTGTATTGACCATGCGAGACAAGTGACGGCCAATTGTATTATACGTCAATGTAGGGTGATCTGCCGTTAATGTTTCAATATGACCACCTGGCAACAAGCCTAATTTGATAAGAGCTTGGAAACCATTACAAATACCAAGAACTAGACCATCTTGTTTATACAAGAGATTTTCTAAGCCTTCTGCAAGGTATGGGTTGCGGAAGAGGGTAGCCATGAACTTACCAGAACCATCTGGTTCGTCACCAGCACTGAATCCACCTGGGAACATAAGAATTTGAGCTTCTACTAATTTAGCTTTGATTACGTCGATAGATTCTTTTAATTGTTCTGGTGTTTGGTTTCGAATTACTACAATATCTGTTTCGGCTCCAGCTCGTTCGAAGGCACGAGCCGCATCAAATTCGCAGTTTGTACCAGGGAATACGGGAATGAGAACTTTAGGCTTGGCACCTAAGGATGTACTGCGAGGTTTAGCGTGTTGATCATGGATGTACGCTACTGCTTCTCCAGATCCATTTGGAGCATGTATAGGGAAGATATCGTTGAGTGGAGCTTCATAAGTTGCTTGGATTTCCTTGAGTGATATGGATTGATCCGCCCATTCAATAACTGGATTTGCTTGTGTTACACCGATTACTTTTAAACCTGGTAACTCTAAGAGATAGTTAACAGCTTTAATGTCTACCTCTACGATAAATGCACCAAGAGCAGGTTGGAAAATACCTCGTTCAGCATATTTATCGAATTTAACACCGATGTTATTGCCAAGAGCCATTTTTGTGACTGCTTCAGGAATACCACCTTGGTCAACTACATAAGCGGAGTAAACACGACCTTTTTCAATTTGTTCTTGTAAGACATCACAGTTTTCTTTGAATCGATCCCAATCAGGAGTGTCATCGTACATGCGAGGTACATCGAAGAATACGAGGCGATGGTCTACGCCTTTAAGGTCTTGACTTACGATGTTATCTACATGGGCTGTACCAACCGCAAAGGATACGAGGGTAGGAGGAACTGTAAGGTCCATAAACGTACCGCTCATAGAATCTTTGCCACCAATAGCACCAATTTCAAGTTCTTTTTGAGCTTTATAGGCACCGAGAAGTGCAGCTACAGGTTTACCCCAGGATTCTTTTGAGTTAAGGCGTTCAAAGTACTCTTGTAATGTTAAATATGCGTCTTCACGGCGACCACCGAGAGCCACTAATTTAGCGACAGATAATAGTACTGCATATTGTGCGCCATGGTATGGGCTCCAGTCAGATAATTCTGGTACGAAGCCATGTGTCATGATACTAGCAGTGGTAGTTTCACCGTTTAGCACAGGTAACTTTGCTACCATGCCTTGAGTAGGCGTTTTTTGGAATTTGCCACCGAATGGCATGAGTACAGTATTTGCACCAACTGTGCTGTCAAAGCGTTCTGCTAAGCCTTGTTGGGAAGCAGCGTTTAAATCGGATACAGCTGCGAGCCATTTTTCTTTAAAGTTATCTGCACTAGAAGAACCACGTAAGAAGTAAGAACGATCCGTTGGAGCTTTTACAATAACCTCTTGTTGTTGGCTAGCGCCGTTTGTATTTAAGAAGTCGCGGCTAATGTCGACGATTGTTTCGCCATTCCAGTTCATGATGAGGCGATTTGTATCGGTCACATCTGCTACAACCGTACATTCTAAGTTTTCTTCATCGCAATAGGCTTTGAATGTATCTACATCAGAAGCGGAGATAACGCAGGCCATACGCTCTTGGGATTCAGAGATGGCCAATTCTGTACCATCAAGGCCAGCGTATTTTTTAGGCACCAAATCAAGATTGATAGTTACGCCATCTGTTAATTCGCCAATAGCAACGGATACACCGCCAGCGCCAAAGTCATTACAACGTTTGATGAGTGTAGTCACTTCACTGCGACGGAAGAGGCGTTGAATTTTACGTTCTGTAAGGGCGTTGCCTTTTTGTACCTCTGCACCACATGTGGAAAGAGATTCTACTGTGTGCTCTTTAGAGGAGCCAGTAGCACCACCACAGCCATCGCGACCAGTTTTGCCACCTAATAACACTACAACATCGCCAGCAACAGGCGTTTCACGGCGTACTTGATTGCGTGGAGCTGCACCGATAACAGCGCCAATTTCCATGCGTTTTGCTACGTAGCCAGGATGGTAATATTCTTTTACTTCCCCTGTAGCAAGACCGATTTGGTTGCCGTAAGAGGAATAGCCACGAGCTGCTTCTTGAGTGATTTTCTTTTGTGGTAATTTACCTTCTAATGTATCTTCCAGGCTCGTATGTGGATCGCCAGAGCCAGTGATGCGCATTGCTTGGTATACATAAGCGCGGCCGCTCAATGGATCGCGGATACAACCACCTAAGCATGTAGCCGCACCGCCGAATGGTTCGATTTCAGTAGGGTGGTTGTGAGTTTCATTTTTGAATAATAACAACCATTCTTCAGTCTTTCCGTCTACATCGACAGGAACGATGATAGTACATGCATTGATTTCATCGGATTCATCGAGATTTGTTAAACCACCAGCATGACGCAATTCTTTTACGGCTAGTGTAGCCATGTCCATGAGAGAACGCGCTTTTTTCTTAGTTGTATAGAGCTCAGCACGACCTTCCATGTATTCTTCGAGGGCTTCCTCAATAGGGCCTGTGAAACGATTAGCTTCGATAGAGATATCCGTTAACTCTGTCATAAATGTGGTATGGCGGCAGTGGTCGGACCAATATGTATCGAAGAGGCGAATTTCTGTAATCGTAGGATCTCGGTGTTCTACCTCTGCATATTGTTGTCTAATCATTTGCAGGTCCGCTAATGTCATAGCAAGACCATAATTTTTGATAAGTCCTTCTAACTCATCATCGCTCATTGTCGTGAAGCCATCGATAGTTGCCACTGGTTTTGGGTCCTCTAAATTGAGAGCCAAAGTGTTAGGTAATTCAAGGCTTGCTTCACGGGAATCAACGGGGTTAATATAGTATGCTTTGATGGCATTTTCTTGTTCTTTTGTGAAAGTACCTTCGATAGCGAATACACGGGCACAGCGAACAACATGGCCAGATGTAAGGGTTAGCATAGAAATACATTGGTCAGCACTATCGGCGCGCTGATCGTATTGACCTGGTACATATTCAACAGCGAATATGAAACCTTGTACAGCTGGAATTTCTTCTAATACTGTATCCACAGGAGGTTCGGAGAAAATTAAGTTTTTTGCAGCTTCTAAATCTTTGGCATCTAAATTTTCAATATCATATCGTTCATAAATGGTAACACCTGTAACAGGCATAGATAATTCCTGTTGTAAGGTGTGTAACATGCGTTGTGCTTCTTGGTTGAAAGATTCTCGTTTTGTTACGAATAATCGTTGTATAGCCATTGTAGCCTCCTGTAATGTATATAATTCCCTATGGGATATTGACAAATTAAGTATAGTCGGTCTAGACTTATAAGTAAAGATAATCTTACTTATGAAAAGATTAGAAATACTAATAAATATGAAAGGTTCATGAAGGTCATAGGACCTGGATTTCATGAAGATTTCTACATATTCATTATATATTGAGAGTATATAATTATAATATGGTAAATGATATGTATATTTAAAAGTAAGACGTTACTATTAGTATATAACAGAGGTGAATAAAATGGCAGTATCTGCAGATTTATATAGAACCTTTTTAGGGGTAGGCTTATATTTATCCTTTTCTCGTGCCGCAAAAGAATTAGGTGTGTCTCAATCCGCCATCAGTCAAAGCATTAAACAATTAGAAGGGGAGCTCAATATGCCTCTTTTCGTGCGTACTACAAAATCTGTAGGATTCACGCCGGAAGGTAAGGAATTGTTCGATACGGTAGCTAAAGCGTTCTCCATCCTTGATAATGGGGTGACTCAATTACAAGAACGTGTTAGCCAAGCTTATGAAAGTTTAAACCTTGCTGCTACAGATACATTATGTCGCCATTTCTTATTACCATATTTCCATAAATGGCAATTGCAAGAAAGTGAAATCGGATTGCATATCATTAATCGTCCATCCCCTGATTGCGTAGAGTTGGTACTCAATAAAGAGGCTCAGTTAGCGGTGGTTAATGATTATGAAGGCTTGCGTGATAATCCTCAATTAGAGGTCACTACATTGGCTACAATTCAAGATGTATTTGTTGGTGGCCCTGACTATAAAGGGGCAGGGTTCTTTGATCAAGGTCGTTTACTTAACGAGCCTATTTTATTATTACATAAGGGCTCTGCGAGCCGTACCTTCTTTGATGAAGTAACACATGGTGCATGCCGTAAACCTCGTTTTGAACTTGGTAGCGTCGATGTATTGCTCGATCTTGTAGAAATTAATATGGGCATTTCCATGTTGCCTAACCATGTAGTGCAACAAAAGATGCAAGAAGGCTCCATCGTGCGTATCGATACAGATATTCCTGTACCGACCCGTGATATTGTACTTGTCCGTTCTCGTTTGGTACCTCAATCTGAAGGGGCTGCGCGCTTCACATCCTTGCTTATTAATCGTGAAAGCACTCGTGATAAGGTCTTATAATTATAAGACACACTTTTTGAGAGATTTCAGAAAGTGTGTCTTTTTATATTTTAGACTAGTCTTATCTGTGCTATATTATATTGTTATAAACCTGTTGAATTTTATAATTCAGAGTTGAAAGTTTTTAAGTCTCTTTGATAGTTATTGTATTAGTCATATTGTTAAGGCTTTTACTTGATATAGGTTGACCCTAAGGGGTTATTTACGTTAAAATTTAAAGATAGTTATACTGCGGAGGTAAGAGCACATGGAATTATTAAAACAACGCATTCGTGAAGAGGGAATTGTCCTCAATAATCGCGTGCTAAAAGTCGATGGTTTTTTAAATCATCAAATCGATCCACAATTGTTTAAAGCAATTGGTAAAGAAATTGCTGATCGTTATCGTGATGCAGGGGTACAACGTATTGTTACTATTGAAGCATCTGGTATTGCATTGGCATTGATGGCTGCTCTTGAACTTGATGTGCCATTGGTATTTGCGCGTAAGAAAAAATCTATTCTTATGGTAGACGATGTATATCATAGTGTGGTGTACTCCTACACAAAAGAAGAAAACTACGATATTACTATTTCTAAAAAATTCTTGCCAGCTGGTGAAAAAGTGTTAATCATCGATGACTTCTTGGCATCTGGTGAGGCGGCTATGGGCCTTGCTAAATTGGTAGAAGACGCAGGTGATGAAGTGGTAGGTATGGCTATTGCTATCGAAAAATCATTCCAACCTGGTCGCGAACGCCTTGAACATGCAGGTTATCGTGTAGAGTCTTTAGTTCGTATTAAAGAATTTAAAGACAATGGTTGTGTATTTATCGAAGACTAATAGTCTGATTATTTGTAGAGGGAATTATGAATCAAAAAGCAGAAAAATTCGACTTACTCATCGCTGACCTAAACAAAGGTGGTAACTCTTGGTTTACAAAGGAAGAAATGACAGATGATCTTCATACAGTCGTTTATCACGGCCGTTTGGATGTTCATGAGCATAGCTTGCCTGTATTCATCGTTGTGGATGATTCTGCATTCTCCTATGCTCGTATAGCTATCACAACAACATCTATTGATGAAAAAGTGATTCCTGCAGTGTTAAAAGAACTTAACACATTGAATCAAGATTATAAAGTATCTAAATACTATGTAAGCAATGAAGACAATAACATCTATATGGATGTATCTGTTCCTGGTTTGACAGAACAGTTTGATCCTACAGTAGTAGTTAATTTATTGCTTGAAGTTGTTCAACCACACTTAGATGCTGTGCATAAAGGCATTCTTAAAGTAGCTGGTTTAGCTTAATAGAGGTTGTTATGAATCCTAAAGCGTTATTATTTGATAAGTTTTTAAAAGACGAAGAAATCACATCCTTTGAACGTAAGGATTTTGATGATGAAGACGGTACTGTTGTATACCGTTCTTACATTAAATCCCCGTTGTGGGATATGCCGTTATTTGTCATTCTTGATAACAGTATTTACAGTGTTATTCGTTTGGTGTTGGGCCCTGAAAAGGTAACTGCACAAAATATGAATGCCTTGAATGCTTTAATCAACCGTGATAATGCGACATACAAAAATTATAAACTATATATTGATGAACAAGACTCTAGTCTATATTTAGACTGCGTATATATGTGTGGTGATGATGCGTTTGAACCTGCATTGATGTACGCATTGATGTCTTCTATTGTAGATTATGTACCTGAAGCTGTAGGTGAGTTGAAAGCTGCTTTTGAAAGTGGTACTCACTAATCAATAACAAATATAGATTAATGGACATAATGTTCGGAAATTAAATAAAAGAGGGTATCCTATCTTTATAGGCTCTATAATAAATGTTGGGGTGACACCACTACGGTGTCACTTCCAACATTATTTTTTTGCAAAAAAATAAGCATA
>NZ_JBSPUA010000004.1:0-108536 GCF_053850375.1 Veillonella sp. Ser01
AGGAGTGAAACGACGACAGATTCACTGCATCACTTTCTTCCGAACGTAAGATTTACCGAGCTGCGAAGCAGAGAAGGAAAATCCACAGTGAGGAAGCAAGTAGGGCCACCGAAAAGTAATTAGATCTATGCGACACATGGGGCCCACACATCACCTTCGACGAAGCCCTAAAATGTATATTGTACAATAAACTGTTTTATTATATAACGCCATGGGCGAGTGTGATATGAAGCCGCGGCTAGTGGTAGGAGGTAAACTTAATCTACACGGTAACGCGGCACAACGTGCCAATGTTACCGAACCGTAAAGCAGTTGGGTAGCTTCAGGTACTTGTAATTAACCGATACCTCCGTGTATAGCACCATTGGTATCCGTACCACCAAGTAGTTGAGTAAGTTCATAGTCTAGTAAATATAATTACTATAGACCGCTATATTTTAGTTGTGTAACTATAGATCAATGTAAATTGGATTTATCTATAAGATCATAAATTTACCCTCTGTTACATATTTGTGGGATCGAGTATTGTTCTTGTATTAAGGCGTAGTAGAAGAAATCTTGCCTGTTGCACAAATTAGTGAAGCAAAAAGTGAATATGCACAAAAGTTATTGCATTCTATTTTAGATATTAAACATGATTAAGTGTTAACTTTAATAGGATTAATCGGCCCATAAATTTACAAATCCCTCATAAGATATTTCATAGACTTCTATGATAATCTTGTGAGGGATTTTGTTGATAATACTGATATATTTGTGGTATTCTCATTATGTATAAAAGTAGATTGGAGTGATTAGTTTATATGTATAAATATGGCAAGAGCTGTATTAAAAAAATATTATGTTTTCTCGCAATATGTATTGCAATTTTAGCTATCTCTTTTGGCGTTATGTGGGGGCTGTCTACTGATTATAAGATTTATGGTGTCCCTGTACTAAACTATCACCAAGTGAATGATGAAAAGCACTCTGCTTTGACGCTTCATGTCGATCAGTTTAGAGAACAGATGGAATATCTACATAATCAGGGATATAACACGATTACGTTGGCTCAATTATATGATTATTTAGAAAATGGTACTGAATTACCTAATAAGCCAATTGTTATCACCTTTGATGATGGCTATGTAGATAATTATAAAAATGTATTGCCTATTTTAAAGGAATACAACATGAAGGCTACCTTGTTTATGATTAGTGATGCAGCTAATACGCCTGGTTTTGTTTCTACAGAACAAATGCACCAAATGGAAGCGGGTGGATTTGATATTCAAGGCCATACAAATCATCATAAAATCTTAACAAAAATTGATCCTACCGAATTACCGGATGCTCTTCTTGGTGGGAAGACTTCTTTAGAGGGGATTTTGGGTGAGCCTATTGAGTATCTAGCATATCCTGGTGGGTTTAATGATATGCTCGTTCAATATGTAAGTAAACAATCTGGTTATAAAATGGCTTTCACAGTACAACCAGGTACAGTACAGCCAGGCGATAATTTATATGCCTTAAATCGATTGGCTATATTCCAAGGTGACACACCGTACTTATCGTTCTGGTTACGCCTACATTGTGCACCATTCATTCACTATACATGGTCATTACGTGATTTTTTACGCGATAATGGATGGCCTACATTAGCATCTATTATACCGTTATTCTAGGAGGAATTATGTCTTACGAAGTATTAGCAAGACCTTTGCGTGTTGCTATTTTAACAGTTTCTGATACACGTACCTTTGAAACTGATAAGGGCGGTAATAAAGTACAAGAATTTTTAGAACAAGCAGATCATATTGTGGCAGATCGTAAAATTGTCATTGATGATTACAATGAAATCAGAAATGCAATGATTCCATGGTGTAATGATGAATCTATTGATGTTATCATCTCTACAGGTGGTACGGGAATTGCTAAGCGCGATGTAACAATTGAAGCGGCAAATAGTCTCTATGAGAAACATATCCCTGGTTTTGGGGAAATCTTTAGATATTTGTCCTATACAGAAGATATTGGGACTAAGGCGATGGCTTCTCGTGCAGAAGCAGGGGTGAACAATAATACGTTAATGTTCTCTGTTCCTGGCTCTGTAGGTGCTGTTACTTTGGCGATGAGTAAACTCATCATTCCTGAAATGGCACATCTTGTTCGTGAAATTACAAAATAATAAATTAAGACTGCTCATACGTGGGCAGTCTTTTTTGATAATATAAATCAAAAAGTGATTTTATGGATATAAAAATATTCAGGTATAACCTAATTTATAGGCTTAAAATCTATATATGCTAATTCTCAATATTTAAAACAATACCATTGCAGTATTGTTTTATTTCGATTATACTAGATTTAGTAATACGTTTGTCCGAGTGCACGAGAAAGGAGACCTTATGAAGTTAAATCAGGCCACGGATTATGCATTTCGCATGGTCTTACATATGGCGCTCTTACCTTCGGGAACGAAGCTAACGGGTTCTGTATTGGCTGAGCAAGAATTGATTCCAGAACGATTTTTGCTCAAGATTATGCGTAGTCTCATTGCAGCTGGGATTATGAAATCCTTTCGCGGTGTAGATGGTGGGTTTGCCCTCAATCGAGAACCGCAAGAGATTTCATTGCTCGATGTAATTAGAGCGGTAGAAGGGGATGCGTATTTACAACGGTGTTTATATGATGTAGGTTCTTGCTCTAAATCTTGTATGGGGCATTGTGCTATCAATGAAGCTATGGGGAAGGTTCAGGACCAATTGATCAATCAGTTGGAGAAGGTTAACTTTAAAACTCTTGCTCAACGTGAACAGTTGATTGAGTCTGAATCCTTACCATATTTACAAGCTTAATGATACAAGATTTTGGTAAAAGCTCATCAAGTGATGTAGGTATTTTATTCTAAGGAGGAAAACACATGTTTGAAGCTGTAGATTTAGCTCGAATACAATTTGCGCTAACATCTATCTATCACTGGTTGTTTGTGCCGTTCACACTAGGCATGACAGTGACTGTAGCTATCTTGGAGTGGACATATGTGTCTACTGGTAAAGAAGTATACAAAAAAATGGCAAAATTCTGGGGCAAATTGTTCCTAATTAACTTTGCTATGGGTGTGGTAACTGGTATTGTTCAGGAATTCCATTTCGGTATGAACTGGGCAGAATATTCTCGTTTTATGGGTGACATTTTCGGCGCTCCATTGGCCCTTGAAGCATTAATGGCATTTTTCTTGGAATCTACATTCATGGGTGTATGGATCTTCGGTTGGGACCGTTTGAATAAAACTGTTCACGCTCTTGTAGCTACGTTGGTAGCATTAGGTACTAACCTATCCGCATTCTGGATTCTCGTAGCAAACTCCTTCATGCAACATCCTGTAGGTTATGTAATCCGTAATGGCCGTGCAGAAATGGATAATTTTTTAACAATTGTTCAAAACGGCTATGTACCAGGTCAATTCTTCCATATTGTGTTGAATGGTCTATTAACAGCAGGCGTAATTATCATGGCCATCAGTGCTTGGCACTTATTGCGCAACAATGCGACAGACTTCTACCGTCGTTCTGCTAAATGGGGTATGGTTATTGCTCTTGTATTCGGTACTTTAGGCGCTTTGGCAGGCCATCATCAAGGTCAATACATTACAAAAGTACAACCTATGAAAATGGCTGCTATGGAAGCGTTGTGGGAAACACAAGATCCAGCTCCATTCTCTTTAGTAGCTAATATTGATACTAAAGCACAAAAGAATACTGGTGCTCTTGAAATCCCTGGTGGTTTATCCTTCTTGACTCAAAACTCCTTTACATCTGGTAAAGTAGAAGGCATCAAAGATCTTCAAGCTAAATCTGAGGCTCAATATGGTCCTGGTAACTATATTCCAGATGTTCCAGCAATCTTCTGGACATTCCGTATCATGGTTGCCGCTGGTTCCATTATGTTACTTGTTGCATTCGTAGGTCTCATCCTTAATGCAAAAGACAAATTAGTTGGAAATCGCACATTCTTGAAAATTATGTTCTGGACATTGCCATTGCCATTCATTGCTCATTCTACAGGTTGGTTTGTAGCAGAAGCAGGTCGTCAACCATGGCTTGTAAATGGTTTACAATTGACTGCAGACGGTGCTTCTAAAGCCGTTACAGCTCCAGAAATTATGACTACTATCATCGGCTTCACAGTTGTGTATATCATAGCAGCTATTGCGGCTATCTACCTTGCTGTAGAACACATCAAAAAAGGTCCAGATGGCAATCCATCTCACGATGTAGTTGAAAAAGAGGAGGCGAGATTATGGAATTAATTTTTAATAACCTTGAAGTGGTATGGTTTATTTTAATTACTGTACTATTCGCTGGCTTCTTCTTATTAGAAGGTTTTGACTATGGTACTGGTATTTTATTACCATTCATCGGTAAAACTGATGTTGAACGTCGTCAAATGATCAATGCCTTGGGTCCTGTTTGGGACGGTAACGAGGTATGGATGATTACTGCTGGTGGTGCATTATTTGCATCCTTCCCTCATGTATATGCTACATTGTTTAGTGGTTTCTATTTAGCGTTATTCTTGATGCTTGCGGCGCTTATTATCCGTGGCGTATCTTTTGAATTCCGCTCCAAGAGCCCTAACTTGTTATGGCGTAAAACTTTCGACTACTGCATCTTCTTTGGTTCCTTGATTCCTGCATTGTTGTGGGGCGTTACAGTTGGTAACTTGATTCAAGGTACTCCAATTGATGCAAGCATGACCTATGTAGGCACATTCTTTGATTTGTTAAGCCCATACACAGTACTTTGCGGTATTGCGTTTATCTTGGTATTCACATACCATGGTGGTTTGTTCACTTCTATCAAAACAGCTGGTGCTGTTTCCGAACGCGCTCGTGCAGCTTCTTTGGTAGTTGGTGTTCCTACAGCTATCGGTGCATTAGCATTGGTAGGTGCAACTTATGTATTTACAGATTTGTTCAACTCTGTATTAGCAATCGTTTGCTTTGCGTTGGCAATCGTGTTCTTCCTCATTTCTTGGGGCGCAGCACGTACTCGTAATACTAAATTGGGCTTCTTATTTAGCTCCTTATCCGTTATCTCTGTAACGGCTGCTTACTTTGCTGGTTTGTTCCCTCGCATCATGGTTTCTTCTTTGAATCCTGAGTGGAGCTTAACTATTGCAAATGCAAGTAACTCTACTTACACATTGACATTGATGACTTGTGTAGCCTTTGTATTTGTGCCAATTATCTTGGCTTACCAAATCTGGGTATACTGGACATTCCGTCATCGTGTATCTGAAAAAGACTTACACTATTAATAGAATAGAATTATAATTCTAGTGAATTGTAAAATTTAGGTCTCAATGTGAGGCGTGTCGTAGCGGCACGCCTCTTTTTTGTGGTAAGATGGATATAATATTGATAAATTTAGATTCACTTGGACTAACTTAGATTATATTTTAACAGAATTTAACTGAGACTTAGTTAGGGCAGTCTAATCGATTTGATTTTATATTTTTAATAGTTTTACCGTAGAGGATACTATGATACAGCGTACTGCTTTTAAAGCGCTGCTAGAACATAAAGGTCAGCTATTACTACTAGGATTAACCTGTTTAGTAGAGAGTTTGGCTATTGTTGGGCAAGCTTGGTTCTTTGGAACCTTAATTAATAATTTTATATTTTCAGAGAATACCTTACATGATGAAAGGTATTCTATTATCTATTTAGGAATTGCTATTATTGTAAGGTTGCTTGCACATTATATACAAGAATCCGTAGCAAATCGATTAGGTACTGCGGTAAAAGCAACCTTTAGAGAACGGGCCTTAGAGCATATGTTTAAACTTGGTGTGCAACATAAGGAACGCCATGGCGATGTAATACATATGCTTACTGATGGATTGGAGCAAGTAGATGCTTATGTGGCTCGTTATATTCCTCAAATCCTATATGCTATTATGATTCCTCTTATTATGGGCATTGCTATTGTAGATACATTACCTATTATTGGTATCATTTTGATTATTACAGTGCCATTGATTCCGTTCTTTATGATCTTAATTGGTAAGCAAGCGGATCGTCTAAATAAAGAACAGTGGGAGCGGATGAGCTTCTTATCTGGTCATTTTCTTGATGTATTGCAAGGGATTACAACATTAAAGCTCTTTGGCCGTGCCAAGGATCAAATTCAAGTTATTGGTCGTTTATCTGAGGAGTTTAAAGATTCTACATTACGAGTATTGCGTGTGGCGTTTTTATCTGCTCTAGTTCTTGAGCTCGTAAGTACTATTAGTACGGCATTGATTGCGGTATACCTGGGCTTAACATTATTGGATGGTGAAATCCCATTCTTTTCAGCTTTCTTTATTTTGCTATTAGCGCCAGAGTTCTATACGCCATTTAGACAATTGGGGGCTGCCTTCCATACGGGTATAGCAGGTAAGACCTCGATTTTAAAATACGAAGAGTTTATGAATCGCCAGCCATCGCTGCCTATAGGCGGACAATCTCAACTTAAAGGTAAGGTACAAGCAATTGAAATTAAGGATTTAACGTTTACCTATGAAGATAGTGAAAATGGTGTACAACATATTTCATTAGAGGCTAAACGTAATTCTCCGATCATGCTTGTTGGTGAAAGTGGGGCAGGGAAATCTACACTTGCCCATATTATTGGGGGATTTTTAACTGCTCCTAAAGGCAGTGTTACTATAGATGGTCTTGATCTATGTGACATCGATATTGAGTGGTGGCGCCAACAAATTACCTATGTATCTCAACATCCACATATTATGAAAGGAACTTTGCGTGACGTATTATCCTTTGGGATGAATGTAAGTGATGAAGAGATTATAGAAGCTTGTAAAGAGGTACAGCTACTAGATGTGATCAATAGACAACAAGATGGACTAGATACTGTTATTAGTGAAGGTGGCTTGGGTCTGAGTGGTGGCGAACGTCAACGGGTTGCCTTAGTACGTGCATTTTTGCGAAAGGGTCAAGTGTTAATTCTCGATGAGGTGACGGCACATCTTGATGTAAAAACAGAAGCTATTATAAGCAGTGCTATCAAACGTTTGATGGATAATAAAATCGTCATTATCATTGGTCATCGTCTACAAACGATGCATTGGGCATCCACACTATACGTTTTGAAACATGGACGTATTATTCAACAAGGTTCTTATGCGAAGCTTCTTGCAGTAGATGGTTATTTTAAGGACCTTATTACCTCTGGTTTAGGTGAATTTTCTTCAACTATTGAAGAACAATTAAAAACAGAAAAGTCATTTACCTTAGAACATAGAGCAGAGATAGATTATTCAATTCGGGTAGATCATCAAGATGCTTACGTATTGGGACAAGATACAATGCAGACTCCTGAGGTTTCAACTTCTAAGATGGGCGTACAAGGATGGAAATTATTATTTACTGTGCTGAGCCCCGCAAAGTGGTCGTTAGTATTAGCTTTGATTTTTACATTCTTAACGGTATTTATGAATGTGGGCTTATTAACTGTATCTGCATGGTTATTGGCATCAGCAGCATTGCAACCGGGACTTACTTATTTGAGCCTTGCTATTGTAGGCGTCCGCTTCTTTGGTGTTAGTCGTGCTGTATGTCGTTATTTTGAACGGTATACATCTCATCGTATGGCGTTCCAAGGTCTATATGGTTTGCGTGTATGGTTTTATGCTCATTTAGAACCATTGGCGCCGGCTATTCTTAAACGTTTTGGTGCAGGGGATATGCTAGGCCGCATTATGGGGGATATAGAGGTACTACAATTTTTCTACTTGCGTACGTTGATTCCTCCTGCAGCAGCCATTGCTTTAACTATTTTAGTTGCCTATGGTGTATCTACGATTGATAATAGTTTGGTTGCGCCTATAGTTTTAGCAGCCTTTATATTAGGTCTAGTTTTGCCTTTAGGTATATATGCTCATAACAAACAATCGTTGACGGCGATTGGACCTCAACAAGGGGAATATAAATCCCTATTAAGTGATACCATGGATAGCTTGGAGGATGTTATTAGTTACGGTAATGAACAGTTAGTATACGATCGTATTCAACATATGATGAGTAGTGTAGATGCTAATAAAGGTGTTATCGAGCGAGGCATGAACTTAGGCAATACGCTGTTCCTAGGTGGAGTCCAAATTACCGTTGTCATTGTAGCCATATTAGCAGCCAATGCGTTGACCGGAGCTTGGGCCAGTGTTATGGTAGCAGTTGCTGCTATTGGTACACAAGCTTGGTTTGAGGCCTTACAACCTATGATCGCTGCCGTTCATCATGGTGCTGAAAGTAAAGTGGCTACGAGTCGTCTCATAGCACTTGCAGATGAGCCAATTCCAGTAGTGGAACCAAAGGCACCAAAACCATTTAATGCTAATCGAGAGATTACATTTACCGATGTATCCTTTGGTTATGATGCGCATCGTCGTATTTATGAACATCTTAGATTGGACATTAAACAAGGTCAATCGATTGCTATTGTTGGTGCTAGTGGATCTGGTAAGACTACATTGTTTAATATGCTTGAGCGATTATATGATTACAGAGGCTCAATCCATGTTGGTGATGTAGAGTTAAAGGATATTTCTATCGATACATGGCGTAATGCTTTAGGCACGATAACGCAAGATACATATATTTTCCATGCGTCCTTTGAAGATAATATTCGACTAGCAAGACCGGATGCCTCAGAAGCTGATTTAGAGTATGCTATTGATCGTGCTTCGTTGCGCTCTGTAGTGGAACGCTTGCCAGATGGTATTCATACGATTGTTGGTAGTGGTGGTCATGGTCTAAGTGGTGGTGAACGACAACGGGTTGCTTTAGCTCGACTATTCTTGCGAAAACCTCAAGTTGTTTTGTTAGATGAACCATTAGAAGGTTTAGACCAAGTAACGAGGAAGGCTCTGCATCGTGATTTGATGGAATATGTACAGGATAAAACATGCTTATATATTACACATCAGTTAGAAGGATTAGAGCATATGGACCGTATCTTATTTATGGATAAAGGTCAAATTATAGAAGATGGAACTTACGAAGAATTAATTGCCCTTCGTGGTCATTTCTATGAATATTGTTATCTATCCATGGCAAGTATTCAATAAAAATAAATATCAGTTAAACTATCTATTATAAATATTAAACTATAATAGGTTGAATGTTAAACTGCAGTAATAAAGCCCCTTTTACTATGTAAAAGGGGCCTTATGTATACCTATATTTAATAGTATATGTATTAGTCTTTTATCGATAAATCATGCAATATATGGTATAATTTGTATATCAAAAGCTGTTTTTTACCCTTGGAGGGGTTATGACTAAGATCTTCACCAAATTACGAGCTTTGGTGGATGAAACATTATCTGATCATGATACAGTGGTGGATAAGATGCCTACCATGGAAAAGGCACCATTAGAACAAGACCTGTTCGACCACCGTTTATTATATATAGAAGAAGACACAGTTAATCGTATGTTGAGGGCTGCTCTTCGCAATCATTGGTTCTTCTACGCTGTAACGTTTGAATTTGAACCAAACAATCAAATATTCCTATCCATTATTACTAAATGGGGGAATGTGATCAATGTGGAATTCACCTTAGAGGATTTATGGTTTGATGATTACTCATCATCTTTTGCAATCCGTCTCGATACAAATAATATAGATACAGGTGGGTTTATTTTAAACTCTATCCTACACTTATTAGGTAACTGGTGCCTCAGTCTCTTTGGTATATTCTTTAATCCTATTGCATTAGGTGAGAAGGGATCTACTATGCGTTTCGAGAAAAAGGGGATTATCCAGTTCGATTTATTACCAAATACACAAGTAAAAAAATTTATACCTTTGCCTGAACGACATATCGGTAGTAATGGCCCTGTTCTATTGGGGAATCCTCGTACTAGCCAATCTGTTTTACAGTTAGATTACTATGCGTTCCACGATCCAGTAGATACATTCACTGTACCAGATGTACCAACCCGTACTAGCTGGCTTCGTTCTATCGACATTGCGGCCGTTCTCTTGTTACCAATCGGCGTGTGGATTACCTTTATTATCTTGCATCACTACTTGCCTACAGAAACTTTAGAATTCTCATTCTCTACATATTTCTTGATTTCTTTAGGGATTTTTATTATTTCCTTCTTGGTTATGAATATTCCAAGATATTTGTACATGTACTTTGATTCTCGTAAACAGTGGCAAAGTGCATTTGTGCATAACAATATCAAGATACAAATGCGTAAGTTACACCGTCGCATCTTCATGCAGCAGGCTACACTTACATCTGATTGTGATGAAGATACGGCTAATGAAAGCCAAGAGCGAATTAAACATTTATTATTACAAATTCGTGATAAGCGGTTCCTCGCAAATCGACTTAAAATTGCTGACGATGATAGAATGCGTAAGCAAAAGGTTAAGTTTATTATCGCCTATATCGGTTGTACACTGATTGAGTTAATGTTACTCATGAATTATTAGGCATTGATTATTAAATAGCTGAAATAACTGAATAGTTTATAGTAAAGAAAAAACGTATCTCTTTCTAGAGATACGTTTTTCTTTATGAAGTGGGACCTGTTATGAGTTAACGCTTTTTACGACGTTTGCGAACGGTTTTTCTAATTTCTCGTTCTGTTTCTGATTTAGGTTGTTGCATTGACTCATAAGTTGGTCGATTTACAGGCATAAATGGTGGGTTACCATATTGATTCGGTTCTGGCTGACCAGGCAATACCCAGAATAGGAAGCCTATGAGCCATACGAAAAGTTCAAGCAAGTAATTGAATGGCGATACAGCAGAATAGGTATTGATGAAAATGATGATTACCGACCATAGAATACCTGCCCACGCATTAAAGCCGATATCATGAATACGACGGCCAAATAAGATGCAGGATAATGGGAATAAGGATGCTAATAAAATCCATATAACAACCCTTGTAAACCAATAGGCTGGTAAAGAAACAACAAAGTCCAAGAATAGATCATCAATATAGTGAACGATGTGGAATAAAATCATTAAAGCAATGAAGCATATGATAAATTGTAGTCGATTTAACCGTCCCGCTAGATTAAAAATCGATAATCCCATACGTCGACCTTGGAATGCAATGAGCAAACCGACAGTACATATGAGTAGTGTTCGTAATACAACATAGAGTAAATCCATAAGTTCCCCTTTATTTATATCTTATAGTTGAGTTAATTCTGGCAAGACTAGCTCAAAGGCTACACCTTGCTTCATTGATTTTACAGTATCCACTGTGGCTTGAATCGCCTTGGTAGTAAAATTCATTGCTAACTCTGCCGCATCATAAGGTGAATATCCCCTCATTACTGCACCGGATAATACAGCAGTAAAGATATCCCCAGTTCCTGTAGCTTTCACAGGGATAAGAGGAATATCATAAGTTTTTAAATAATCAGTTGGCCCATCATAGACAGCGATAACCGCATGCGTTTCAGATGGTACGCTGGTCATGATAACCATGTCAGGCCCCATTTGGTGCAATCGCTTGCAACGATCGCGCAATTCATCATCGCTAATAGGATCTGTAGAAAATGGAATATCTAATAAGAAACAAGCCTCCGTGTAATTAGGCTTTACAATATGAGCCTTGGAAACAAGTTGGCGCATAGCTACTACCATATCAGGTGTATAAATAGAATAGAGGCGACCATCATCGGCCATAGCAGGATCGACGATAATCATTTGGCCTTTGTTACCGAAGCGATCGATGGCTTCTTCCACGAGATGAATTTGTTCTGGCGATGCTAAAAAACCACTTACAATAGCGTGAAAGTCGATTTCGTTTTTATCCCAGCAGTCCATAAAATCTCTCATATGTGCCGATAAATCTACAAACTCGTAGTGTGGATATTCTAAGTGATTACTCAATACAGCTGTTGCCAATGGAACCGCTTGGCAACGCATAGCGCTGATGATTGGAATCATAACGGTTAGGGCACAACGGCCGATGGAGCTCATGTCTTGAATTGTTAAGACTCTAGGTACTTCTGTCATAGACACCTCCAAAATATTATATATTTTATTGTACGTTATGTAGGGCTTTCTGTAAATGTAATGATGTAATTCATGAAATTAACTTCATAATGTAGTATAATAAAACAGATAGACTTTTTATGGAGGATAGTGACAATGACAAGGTATGTGTTTCGACGCCTAGGTGGCGCAATCATAATCTTATGGGTCATCATTACCGTAACATTTGCATTAATGCATGCAATTCCGGGGGGACCTTTTACAACTGAGAAGAAATTACCACCTCAGGTGAAAGCAAGTATTGAAGCAAAGTATCATCTTGATGATCCTGTGTGGAAACAGTATGGTGATTATTTAGGTGGTGTTATTACTGGTGATTTGGGACCATCATACAAGTATGAAGGCCGTAGTGTAAACGATATTATCAGCGATGCATTCCCAATTTCTGCACAGCTCGGCTTATTATCTTTAATGGTGGCTGTAGTAGGTGGCATTGCAGCAGGTGCTATTAGTGCTATGCGCCCTAATGGTATCGTTGATTATGCGGTAACCATATTATCTACAATTGGTATTTCTGTGCCTACCTTTATTATTGGTGCAGTTCTTGTATATGTGGTGGGCTTTGAACTAGGCTGGTTCCCAGTGGCCTTATGGCGTGGTCCATCTTATATGGTACTACCAGTATTAACGTTAGCTGCACAACCGATGGCATTCATTGCACGCTTAACACGTAGTGGTTTGCTTGATGTGTACCAACAAGAATATATCCGTACAGCTCGCGCCAAAGGCTTGGGTTCTTGGACTATTTTGACACGTCATGCGTTAGGAAATGCTATTTTGCCAGTTATTACTTATTTGGGTCCATTGGCTGCCAGCCTTTTGACTGGTAGCTTTATCGTAGAAACGATTTTTGCTATTCCAGGCCTTGGACAGTATTTCGTAACATCTATTTATAACCGTGATTATACTGTTATTTTGGGCATTACGATTTTCTATAGTACTCTTGTAGTATTTCTTAATATCTTGGTGGATATGATTTATCCGTTAATTGATCCACGTGTTACGACAGAGGAGGGGACAGATGAATAAGGAAGATTTTTTACCTATTGAGCGATCCCCTCAAGAAGAAATTACAAGCTTTATAAAACGTCCGAGTAAATGGGCGAGATTTAAGGTAAATCGCTTGGCCGTAGTAGGGGCAACCATCATTTTGGTGATGATTGTATTGGCTATTTTAGGCCCACTTATTTCGCCGTATACCTATGCAGACCAATCTTTGATTGATGCGAACCAAAGCCCAAGCTTTAGTCATTGGTTTGGTACCGATACATTAGGTCGCGATATTTACACTCGCGTTATGTACGGGGCTCGTATTTCCTTAACCATCGGTTTTGTAGCGGCATTTATTAATCTTGTTATCGGCGTTACCTATGGCGGTATTGCAGGTTACCTTGGTGGAAAGGTTGACCGCATCATGATGGGGCTGGTAGATGTATTGTACGGTATTCCACTTTTACTGTATGTAATTTTGTTGATGGTTGTACTTGGTCCTGGCTTAACATCTATTTTCGTAGCATTGGGCATTGCGTACTGGCTGAATATGGCCCGTATCGTACGTAGTCAAATTTTGAAAGTTAAAAACGAAGAATACATCATTGCTGCTGAAGCGATGGGCATTCCAAAATATCGCATTTTATTGCGTCATATTTTGCCAAACTGTGTAGGTCCAATCATTATTACTTTGACATTGGCCATCCCAGAGGCTATTTTTACAGAAGCATTCCTTAGTTTTATCGGCTTAGGTGTAAATGCACCTATGGCGAGCTGGGGGGTACTCGCTTCTGAAGGGATTAGTAGCATGCGCTCTTATCCGTTCCAATTGATTTTTCCTGCTGTTGCCATTAGTGTTACCATGCTTGGTTTTGCATTCCTTGGCGATGGCTTACGTAATGTATTAGACCCTAAGGAAGGAGATAGATAATGAATAACGCAATTGTTGATGTGCGCAATGTGTCCATTACCATCGATACCTTCCAAGGCCCTTTACGGGTTATTCGCAATCAAGATATCTCCTTACAACCAGGTGAGATTTTAGGTATTGTTGGTGAATCCGGCTGTGGCAAATCGGTGCTAGTTAACTCCTTAATGGGATTACTACCATATGGTAAAACAAAAATCAAAGCCGATACATTTATGATTGATGGCAATGATTGCCTTGAATTCACTGAAGATGACTGGAATGAATTGCGCGGTACTACTGTTGCTATGGTATTCCAAGATCCTATGACATCTTTGAATCCAATCATGACGATTGGAGAGCAACTGTATGAGGTTATCCATCGTACCAATGCATATGGTGAGGATTATGACGAACGAGCTATCGCCATCGACTTGTTAAAGAAGATGGGCCTTTCTACACCGGAAAGACGATTGTCTCAATATCCTCATGAGTTAAGTGGTGGTATGCGTCAACGCGTTTGTATCGCCATGGCTGTGGCAGGTCGTCCAAAGATTTTAATTTGCGATGAACCTACAACGGCTCTTGATATTACAACAGAGGCTCAAATCTTACGCCTTATGCAAACATTAGCTGTAGAGGCTGGTATTGGGATTATATTTATTTCTCATAACTTACGTGTTATCGCTCAAATTTGCGACCGTGTTATGGTTATGTATGCTGGTAAATGTGTTGAATCTGCTACAGTGGAGGGCATCTTTAATGAACCGCGCCATCCGTACACATTAGGGTTATTGCTTGCTCTGCCACAAGGTAAATGGCATGGTGAGTTAAAAGCCGTTGAAGGTCAACCGCCAGATTTGTTTGATTTGCCGCGAGGTTGTGCATTTAATCCACGGTGCAAGTGGGCTATGCGTATCTGTGGTAATCGGATTCCTATGGTTACAAATGTTGGTGAAAATCATCAATTTACATGTTGGTTAGCTAAGTTGGAGGGACTTTAATGAGTTACGTATGGGAAACTGACAATCTCGTTAAAGAGTTCACTCTGTCAGGAGGCTTATTTAAGCCAAAACACACGGTACATGCTGTACAAGGCGTGAGCCTATATCAATCACCAGGGGAGACCCTTGGTATCGTAGGTGAGTCTGGATGTGGTAAATCCACATTTGGCTACACTTTGATGGGCTTACATCAAGCTACATCAGGTTCTATTTATATGAATGGTCGTCAGATTGATCCATATGTGGATCGAAAAGCTGTTCATCCGGTGATGCAAATGGTATTCCAAAACCCTTATGCATC
Organism: Veillonella sp. Ser01; assembly: GCF_053850375.1. Taxonomy (NCBI): domain Bacteria; kingdom Bacillati; phylum Bacillota; class Negativicutes; order Veillonellales; family Veillonellaceae; genus Veillonella; species Veillonella sp. Ser01. The sequence continues at coordinate 15,284 of NZ_JBSPUA010000004.1, forward strand.
TCTTAATCCACGTCTTACAGTTAATGCGATTCTAGAGGAACCGTTGGAGCTAGATCCAAAATATACACCTCGTGATCGTGTTATTCGTGTAAAAGAAGTGCTTGATCAAGTTGGTTTGAACATGACCTTTGGTGAGCGTTATGCTCATGAATTGTCAGGTGGTCAACGTCAACGTATCGGTATTGCACGGGCTCTTATTATGCAGCCACAGTGTATCATCTGTGATGAACCGATTTCAGCACTAGATGTATCCATTCAAGTACAAATTATGACCTTGCTTGAGAGATTACAAGAACAACATGGTATTTCGTACCTCTTTATTTCTCATGATTTAAATATGGTGCGCTACATCAGTCATCGCATGGTAGTTATGTATTTAGGGGCTGTTATGGAAGAAGGTCCAGCGTTGGATTTATATGAATTCCCACAACATCCGTATACTCGTGCTTTGACCGCCTTAAACGGTCCTGTTATACCGCATGCTCCAATTGGAGCACCGCTTAAAGGGGACCCACCAAATCCACTAAATCCACCAAAAGGTTGTTTGTTTAGTGGTCGATGCCCAGAGGCAGAAGGTCGTTGCTTTACTGAACGTCCGCCTCTTCGTGATTGGGCAGATCGCCGCATCGCATGCTGGCACATATAATGGGAGAATAGTATGGAAAAGTTACTTGTTGGCAAGTCCTTAGAACATCAACTCGATACAGTCATAAAAGAATTAGCACCAAAGGGGAATATATCCTATGTAGTACTTCAATTTGACGATGAAGAGGAGCCGACTATTATTGCTTCTAAAGGGGAAGATACGGTACACTCTAGTGCAAGTTTGATTAAGGTACTCATTATGGAGTATGTATTCCATTTAGCTCGTACAGAGCAATTGGATCTTAATGATACAGTTCCTCTATCTAGAACACCACGTGTTGAAGGCGGTGGTGCATTACAAGAACTGGTAGCAAAGCATAGCTTTACGTATCTTGAGTTATGTCGTCTTATGATGGTTCTTAGCGATAATATGGCGACAAATTTACTCATTACTGTTCTAGGCATGGAGAATATCAATGCTCGTGCAGAACAGCTTGGTGTAGATGAAATAGAACTCAATCGTATGATGATGGACTTTGACGCTCTAGCAGAAGGACGTGATAACCATTTGACTGCATTGTCATTGGCTCGTCTGTATAAACACATTTTTGAATGTCGCGATAGAGATGCTTATGGCCGAGAAATGTGGAATATTTTAGGTCGCCAACAATTCCGTGATATCTTGCCGTTTTATTGGGGCGAGGATACACGCTTTCACCATAAAACAGGATCCCTTGACCGCGTAGAGCACGATGGGGGCGTATTAGAAACATTTAGAGGTCATTTCTGCTTTATCCTCTTGATGAGCGATATCGATAATGACCGAGGTAAAGAGTTAGGCGCTCGAGTAGGGCGTATCATGAAAGAATTTGTAGAGGAAGCATTGCCATGATGGATAAACGAAATTTGTTAAAACTCATGGTCCTTGCTCTTGGGGTGAGTGTGCTCTTATTTGTATTTGGTTATCCTCGCGGGGAACAACCAATTGATGAGCATACCATTCGATATGTTATTGAGCAGGAACCATCCACATTGGATCCAGCAAAGTCTACTACCTCTCCGGAGGCTACAGTTCAACTTCAATTATTTGACGGTTTAGTTCGTTTAAATGATGAAAGTGAACCAGAGGCAGCACTTGCTAAAAGCTGGGATATTTCTGATGATGGTCGCGAGTATACCTTCCATTTACGACCTGATTTGAAATGGTCTAATGGAGAGCCTTTGACGGCTCATGACTTTGAATACGCGTGGAAACGCGTATTAGACCCTGAAGTCCATGCGGACAATGCATATATGTTATATGTATTAAAAAATGGCGAAGCCTTTAATAATGGTGACGCTACAGCTGATGATGTTGGCGTTAAGGCCACTGATGATGATACATTAGTAGTTACCTTAGAGAATCCAACAGCGTATTTCTTAAAATTACTAGCTTCTCATAGCTATTATCCAGTGAGTCAAAAAGCTGTAGAGGCTCATGAAAACTGGGCTGCCAATGCAGATACATTTGTATCTAATGGTCCATACCGCTTACTATCCTGGAAGCATAATGGAGAAATGGATTTCATTAAGAATCCTAACTATTGGGATGCAGATTCTGTGAAAACAGAGAAAATGAATTGGCCTATTAGTGAATCCCAAAGTACACGCCTTACATTGGTTGAAGGTGGCGAAGCAGATATGACGGTTGAGCCTCCTGTAGCGGACCAAAAACGCTTAGAAGAGGCAGGTCTATTACATATTGGACCTATGCTTGGTAACTATTATTACGTATTCAATGTGAAAGCAGAACCTTTCACAGATCCTGAGGTGCGTAAAGCTTTCTCCATGGTTATCAACCGTGCTAACATCGTTAACAATATTGTTCGCGGTGGTAAAGAGGCGGCCTATGCCTTTGTTCCTTACGGCATGCTTGAAAGTAATGGTCGTGAAGACTTCCGTGAAGCGGGTAGCTATCTTGTTTATGAAGATGTAGAACAAGCTAAAGAAATCTTGAAAAAAGCTGGCTATGATAAAAATCATCCATTGCCTCCAATTACGATTTTGTATAATACAAGTGAATTACATAAAGCGATTGCCGAAGCTGTACAAGATGCTTGGGTCAATGCATTTGGTGCAGATGTGCGCTTACAAAATCAAGAGACAAAGGTATTCTTAGCCGACCGCGAAGCTGGTAAATATCAAGTTGCTCGTGCTTCTTGGGTTGCGGATTACAGTGATCCACAAAACTTCTTAGAAGTATTCTCTGCTGAAGACAATGATAGTCAGTACCATAATGATGATTATAACGAGTTAATCGCTCGTATTCGTACGACACCAAATGGGGCTGAACGGGATGCATTGATGCATAAAGCAGAACAGATGATTTTTGATGAATCTCTAGTAATGCCATTGTATTTCACAACACAACCATATGTAACAAATGGAAGTATTCAAAATTATTTCTGGACTACATTGGGCCTTGTTGACTTTAAAAAAGCATACAAATAAGATACACTTAAGACGTACACTATGTGTACGTCTTTTGTTGTATTTTATGAGGACATATGAACTGGATTGAACCAAAACGCTTAGCACCGGGCCTGACTATAGGAATCATGGCACCTGCCAGTGCAAGCGATGAAGATTTACATAGAATAGAAGAAATTTGTAACTTAAGGGGATATAATATTCTTTTTGGTGAAAGTGCACATCGTAAAGGACTTTATGGTGGTACACCAGAGGAGCAGGCCCAAGAGTTCCAATATATGATGACCACCGCACCTTGTGATGCGGTACTAGCCTTGCGCGGTGGTTACGGAACAATGCGTTATCTAGATTTATTAGATTATACAGCAATCCGTAATCATCGAAAGGCTTTTATTGGGTATAGTGATTGTACAGCACTTCACATGGCGATCAATCGATATAGCCGACTCATTACCTATCACGGGCCGATGGGCGTAGATTTTAAGCTTGAACGCAAAGCAGATATTGATGCCTTATTTAATACTTTAGAAGGTAAATTACAAGTCATAGAACCCTTACCTGAACCGCCTCGTGGTGCTATTGGTACTGAGCTAGGAGAAGGTATTTTACGGGGCGGAAATATGACGATGTTATCTATGTTGTCGGGAACACCGTATTTTTTAGAGGATGCATCTTGGGAGGATACATTACTATTCATTGAAGATGTAGGAGAGGCACCTTATAAGCTAGATCGTATGTTACAACAATTTCGTCTCTGTGGTTTATTGAGTCGCATTAAAGGTTTAGTGATTGGTACTTTTACAGATTGTGAAGGCGACGATGATGAGCGTGATTACGATTTAGGCTATGAAGCGTTACGCTACATGGAGGAAAATAGAGACCCTGAATTGTTGGAGCCTTTTGTTTGTTATGTCCCAACAGGTCATGGAACGCCGCATCAAACATTACCACTAGGAGCGATGATTAACTTTAGGTATATTTCCAATACCATAATTGTTCATCCCTATACGAAATAGACACATTCTTTTAGATAGAATAAATAATAAACAGTATAAATTAGAAAATAAAAAGGGAAGTTATGACATTACAAGAACGAGAGGATCGTGCCTGTGCCATCATAGATAGTATGGCTGAGGAATTGCGCGATATCTCCTTATATTTACACGATAACCCAGAATTGGGCTTAAACGAGCATAAAGCAGTTAAGATAATTTACCAATTCTTAGAAAATCATAATTTTACATCTCAAGTAGGATTAACAAATTATCCTGAGTTACAAACGGCACTACGTGGTGACCATAACCATGATGCGAGACATAAAATAGCATTCTTAGGAGAGTATGATGCCTTACCTGAACTCGGTCATGGTTGTGGCCATAATCTCATTGCTATGATGAGTTTAGGCGCTGCTGTTGCCTTCAGTCAAAGTGCACCAGAATCATGGGGGACGACCTTCTTTGGTTGTCCTGCGGAGGAAACTATTGGTGGTAAAGTATACATGGCAGAGGCTGGTTTATTTAAGGGCTATGATGCGGCGCTAATCATTCACCCAGGCGGTGAAAATGAGGTGGGTGGCACATCATTAGCGACGCATCCACTAGAGATCACCTTCCATGGACGGTCTTGTCATATAGCATCATTAACTGACTCTGGTATTAATGCTTTAGACTGTGCTGTAGATTTATATCAAAAAATAAAAGAGTTAAAGAAAACATTCCCTAAAGGGGCTATTGTAGGGTCCATTTTTACCGAAGCTGGTACAGCCCCAAATGTAGTAACTCCTAAGGCTACAATTCGCATGACTGTTCGCGGTAGTACGGTGGACGATTTAGAAGGTATTATTTTACCGGCTATCAAAGAGGCTGCTCAAGAGATCGGAGCATCTTATGGCGCCCGTGTTGAGATGCATCATTATGAGCCTCTCTTTAAGGATATGCGTCAAGATAAACAGCTATTAGATCTCTTTAACGATGTGATGACTGAATTTGGTGAAACGCCCCGTATATTGCCTGATGATGAGGCTGATGGTAGTACAGATGTAGGAAATGTATCTTATGAAGTACCAACAGCACAGCCTACTTTGCAGATTGGGTTAGGTTTAGAGGCTCATACACCAGAGTTCACTTGTGCAGCAGGTTCCGACTATGGATTGGAGCAAGCGATTAAGGGCGCTAAGATTATGGCTGTGGTAGCCTTGCGTTATGCAGTGGGTAAGTGATGTTCAATTTTTGACATATAGAGGTCAAAAAGGTACAATAGATATAATATTTAAGTAAGTATGAAACAAGCCGTCTTCAACAAGACGGCTTTTATTCCGGTGGAGATAGATATGAGTGTTTTAACCGTTTCAAATGTAACCCATGGTTTTGGAGCGCGACAAATTTTAGATGATGCATCATTCCGCTTGTTGAAAGGTGAACATGTAGGGTTAATTGGTGCTAATGGTGAAGGCAAGTCTACATTCCTAAATATCATTACAGGTAAAATACCTCCTGATGAAGGTAAAATTGAATGGTCCAACCAAGTAACTGTAGGTTATTTGGATCAACATGCGGTCCTCGAAAAGGGCATGACCATTCGCGATGTATTGCAACGAGCTTTTGATGATTTGTTTGTAATGGAGCAAAACATTAATGATGCGTACAATCGCATGGGTGATGTGTCTGAAGATGAAATGAATAAGCTTCTCGAGCAAGTAGGGGAGTGGCAAGAAATTCTAGAGCAGCGTGGCTTCTATGAAATTGATGCGGTTATTGAGCGTACAGCTGCAGGTTTGGGCCTTATGGATATTGGACTTGACCGAGATGTTACGGAGCTCAGCGGTGGCCAACGTACAAAGGTTTTACTTACAAAACTTTTACTAGAAAAACCAACGATTTTGCTCTTGGACGAACCGACAAATTATCTTGATGTAGAGCATATCCAATGGTTGCAAAACTATTTACAAAACTACGAAAATGCGTTCATCTTGATTTCTCATGATATGGAGTTTTTAAATTCCGTAGTCAATGTTATTTATCATATCGAGCAAGCAGTTTTAACGCGTTATACTGGCGACTATCATCAGTTCCAAGCGGCTTATGAAGTGAAAAAAGCGCAAGCGGCTAAGGCTTATGAGCGTCAACAACAAGAAATTGAGCGCATGGAAGATTTTATCCAACGCAATAAGGCCCGTGTAGCGACCCGTGGTATGGCAAATTCTCGAGCTAAACGGTTAGAGAAAATGGAAATTTTGGAAAAGCCAAAAGAGTACATTAAGCCAAGTTTTGGTTTTAAAGAAGGCCGTACGCCAAGTCGTTTTATTGTAGAAGCCTTTGGTTTGGAATTAGGCTATGATGAACCGTTGACTCGACCAGTAGATTTTCAAATTGAAAGAAATAAAAAAATCGCTATTCGTGGCGTCAATGGTCTAGGTAAAACAACATTGTTGAAAACAATTTTAGGTTTATTAAAGCCTGTAAGTGGTGAGTTGGTAAAAGGTGAATTCCTACAAATAGGCTATTTCGCTCAAGAGGATACACCATCCAATTCTGAAACTGCACTAGACTATATTTGGAACGAATATCCGGCAATGACTAATGCAGAGGTGCGTGCAGCGCTTGCTCGTTGTGGCCTTACTAACGAGCATATTACATCGCAAATGCGCGTGTTGTCTGGTGGTGAGAATGCAAAGGTTCGTTTATGCAAACTGATGCAAAATAAGTACAATGTACTCGTATTAGACGAACCAACGAATCACTTGGACATTTATGCAAAAGAAGAATTGAGTCGTGCTTTGCGTGAGTTCAAAGGAACTATCGTTTTAGTAAGTCATGAACCTGAATTTTATAAAGATTGGGTTACGGATATTTGGAATATTGAGGATTGGACGACGAAAATCGTTTAGGAGGACCGATGAATCAACGTGCAAAGGATGGGATAAAGCAATTTTTAGCGGCTTTATCTGTTGATACAGAGGCGCCAGAGCTAGAGAAAACACCAAGTCGTGTAACAGAATTATATAGTGAATTATTCAGTGGCGTAGGATTAGATACAAAATCTGCATGGGGAGAAACCTTTAGCACAGACTATAAAGGTCTTGTGGCTGTGACAGGGATTCCGTTTTACTCCATGTGCGAGCATCATTTACTACCTTTCTTTGGTACTGTAGATATTGTGTACCAACCTAAGGATGGGTGTGTTGCAGGGCTTAGTAAGTTCCAAGATATTGTTAATATTCTTAGCCGTAGACCGCAATTACAAGAGCGGTTGGCGTCTGAACTCGCAGATGCTATTATGAATGATTTATCTGCTCATGGTGTATTCGTACGCATTACATCGACTCAGTTGTGTATGCTTATCAAAGGGACCATGCAGCAAGATTCAAAGGTTATTACATTAGAAAGCCGTGGTGTACTAGCCGAGACTGGTACATTACGAGACGAAGCGTTGGCAATGTTAGGTGGAGGACAGGCAAATGTTTAAACGTAGAAATTATACATGGAATGATGGCAAAAGTTTATCTTTGTGCGATCGTACCCTCATTATGGGCATACTCAATGGCACACCTGATTCCTTCTCTGATGGAGGGCTATTCAACACACCAGAGGCAGCAGCTGCTCATGTAAAGCAAATGATTGAAGACGGTGCTGATATTATCGATTTAGGCGTTGAATCTACACGCCCAGGCTGTACACCATTGACAGCAGATGAAGAAATTGAGCGTTTGTCTCTATTAATAGATCCTGTATTAAATGCATCTACAGTGCCTGTATCTATTGATACCTATCATGCTAAAACAGCTGAATATGCCTTCTCTAAAGGGGCGCATATTTTAAATGACATATGGGGACTACATTATGATCCTGATATGGCAGCGGTAGCAGCTAAATTTAAGGTTCCTGTTATTATCATGCATAATAGCAATGATAAAGATTACGGCGACATTATTGAAGATATGAAGGCTTTCTTCTTCTGCGCTATTGATAAAGCATTGAAAGAAGGTGTAACACCTCAACAAATCTGGTTAGATCCAGGTATTGGCTTTGGTAAAACAGAAGAACAAAATATTGAAGTTATGCAACGTTTAGGTGAGTTAACAGCTTATGAATATCCTATTTTACTAGCACCTAGCCGTAAGCGCTTTATTGGTTCTATGCTAGGTGGATTGCCACCAGAAGATCGCGATGAAGGTACTGTAGCCGCTTGTATTACCGGTGTATTCCAAGGCGTTGATATGGTGCGCGTTCACAACGTGAAAATGCATAAGCGCGCTTTAGCAGTCGCGGATGGCCTATTACGAGGTGAATAATGGATAAAATCGTTTTAAAAAACATGGCATTTTATGGATACCATGGCAATTTGACATCTGAACAAGAGCAAGGACAGCGCTTTTTTGTAGATGTTGAAATTACTACGGATCTTACAAAGGCCGGTCAAAGTGACCAGTTAGAAGATTCTATCAATTATGTAGAAGTATATGAGCTTGTAGAATCTGTTATGACTGGAGAAAAACATAATTTATTAGAGCGTTTAGGTGCACTTATTGCCGACTCTTTATACCAACATTATCAAGGTATCGTTGGCTTATCTGTAACGGTGCGCAAACCATCTGTACCTATTGCTGGTATCCTAGATTATGTTGAGGTTGTCACTACAAGAGGTCAAATTTGATGTATACCTATTACATCAGTGTAGGTTCAAATATAGGTGATAAAAGAGGCTATATTAATTCCGCTTTTCAGCTATTACAAGGGCATGAGACCGTTTCAGAGGTTATTAGTTCTTCTTTGATAGAAACGGAACCTTGGGGATATACAGATCAGGCGTCATTTATTAATGGCATGTGGTCTTGTAAAAGTACTTTGAATCCTCATGAAATGTTAAGTGTACTTCAGTCCTTAGAACAAGGGGCTGGTCGTGAACGACTCATTCACTGGGGACCACGTACATTAGATTTAGATATTATTTTGGCTTTTGATGAAGGCGGGACTATGATTTCCATTTGTGATGAAACTCTAACTATACCGCATCCTTATTTTTGGGATAGAACCTTTGTCTTAGAACCTTTACATGAGTTGTTACCAACTTTTACCTATAAGGGTATGTCAATTAGTGAGCGATTAGCTACATTAAGTTTGGCATAGAAATCCACAAAAATATTAAAAATAAAATTTACAGTTATACCTAGAATTGGGATTATATTAATAGGGACTTACTGTAATGGCAATATATTATTACGTTTTATGCTTGGGGATTCATAGGGAGTATAAATGAATATAAAACGTATCGGTTTGTGCATACTAGCATTAATTGTAGTGGGGCTGTCCTATTGGCTTGCAGTAGGTGGCAATTACGACAGTAAAACAGTACGCATAGACCCAGAAGAGCATACATTAGTAAATTCTAGTGATGCCATCATTTCAAAACGAATATTAGCGATGAAGTCCATCGATTCACAAGTGTACTTTCTAGGTTATGAAGGGTATGGTATTTATAATTTAGCTGATAATACACTTCGGTTGATGCCTATTACCTTTCGTGGTCAACATATAGAGCCACCGAAGACCGAGAACTACCAACGTGGTTTACGAGAGATTACTATGGTAAAAACTTTCTCTGATTTTAATGGTCCAGAACAATCCGTATTCAAGGATTTGTTGGAATCTACAGATAGAGGCGCTCACTATTATGGGGATTTTTACCATTCAGGTTATGAGTCATCCCTCATTGACATGAAGGACCAGTATTTTATAACGAATACGGTACGAGCTTTAAAGCGTATAAATCATACATTGTATGTATATGATGCGTCAGGGTTTATTATCATTGATTTAGATAGTCGTCGTATTCAAGGGTTCTTTAATAATCGTCTAGGTGGAGAAGGACCCAAAGGAGTACCCGATAGCTTGCGTGGCCACTATGGTTCAGATTTCACGATGATATATGCATTGTCCAAGTTAGATCCAAAGGATTTAGAGATTTTATGGTCAATGAGAAAACAATATTTAGAAAAGTCACCACAAGTGATGGAGAATAAGGATTTATTCCCTCTTAATCTTGATGAGATGACTTTATAGGAGGTATATTATGCTTTGGTCAATTATTGTAGGCGGGTTCATTGGTTTCGTAGCTGGTCGTATTACTAAAAAGGCGCAAAGCATGGGGATTATTCTCCGTGTTATTGCTGGTTTAGTAGGGGCTTCTGTAGGTCAAGCTTTGCTTGGTACTTGGGGCCCAAGTCTTGCAGGCATGGCATTAATTCCGTCCATCGTTGGTGCAGTTATAGTGATTGCTGTAGTAAGCTTCTTTACTGGACGAGACTAACTATATAATAGAAGGACTATTATAGGATTTTCTATAATAGTCTTTTTTTATCGTTATAAATCTATTTTCTTATATACCTATGAGAAAATAGGTATATAATAGTTTATGTATTTTACAAGCAATATGTTTTTATATAACTTAACATTGTTGATTCATATACTGGTAATCGCTGGTTTAAGTGGAATTGTATTAGAAGATGTATATCTTTAAGTACGAATCGTAGGAGGCCCTTATGAAGTTACGTAAAGTAGGTATTATTGGCACTGGACATGTAGGTTCTCATGTAGCATTTTCTCTTGCTCTACAAGGTGAAGTAGATGAACTATATATGATGGATATTGACGAGAAAAAAGCTAAAGCACAAGCAATGGATATAAATGATGCTGTCAGCTATATTCCTCATAAAGTAACAGCTACTGCAGGTCCTATTGAAGATTGTGGGGATTGTGATATTCTCGTATTTAGCGCTGGTCCTTTACCAAATTTATATCAAGATCGTTTAGAAAGTCTTGGTGATACAGTTGAGGTTTTAAAGGATGTTATTCCTCGAATTAAAAAGTCCGGCTTTGATGGTTTTATTATTTCTATTTCTAATCCTGCTGATGTTGTTGCTACCTATTTATGTAAACATTTAAATTGGAATCCAAAACGTATTATTTCCAGTGGTACAGCTTTAGATTCAGCGCGATTACAAAAAGAATTGGCCCACATTTTTAATATTAGTAACCGTACAATTACAGCGTATTGTTTAGGTGAACATGGCGGTAGTGCTATGGTGCCATGGTCTCATGTTTATGTACAAGGAAAACCGTTAGTGCAATTACAACAAGAATTGCCTCATAGATTCCCTACACTTGATCATACTCAAGTGCTAGATGATGTAAAAATTGGTGGTTACCATGTATTGGCTGGTAAAGGCTCCACAGAATTTGGTATTGCTAGTGCAACAACAGAATTAATTCGTGCTGTATTCCATGACGAAAAGAAAGTGTTGCCATGTTCTTGTTATCTAGATGGCCAATATGGTGAAGAAGGAATCTTTGCATCGACTCCAGCAGTTATTGGCAAAGATGGTATCGAAGATGTATTTGAATTAAAGCTAACTAAAGATGAATTAGCTTTGTTTAAAAAATCTTGTGCAGTTATTCGTGAATATGCTCATAAAGCAGAGTCATTGTAAGGTGCTGCTATCTGTTATATAAGTCTATTAATGATAAAAATAAATATCTATATATAGAGAGAATATATATTTAAATGCAAACTAGAGAATATATATTTAAATGCAAACTATAGATAATTTTATTTAGTCCCTAACGAGGTTCTGTGATATAATAAAAAAATGACAGTATACAGATGATGAATATTTTTGGGGGATATTATGACTCAAGACACTATGGAAGTACAACGTCCAAAAAAGCCGCGCAAACGGGTTAGACCTAATCGCAAAGCGCAGGATCAACGTATTATCCTCATGTGGATCAAGCGAATTGGTATAGGGATTATGGTGCTGCTATTATTAGGGCAAGCCTATCGCTTGGTGGCTGTATATCAAGAAAAACAACATATTGAGCAACAATTGCAAGAATTAAAACAGCGAAATGAAGAATTAGAACAGGAAAAGGCTAAGTTGCAAGATCCAAAGACCATTGAGGGGGTGGCTCGTGAGGAGCTCGGCCTTGTAAAACCTGGTGAAGTACCTTATGTAAAATAGGTTTGACTGTAGTAATTTTGATTCGCATCAGTTTGTAGTTTGAGGTTTCCGCATTAATTAGGAGGTTGCATGGCAATCGAAGTTGGTAACATTATTGATGGTACCGTATCTGGTATTACAAAATTCGGCGTATTTGTTGATTTAGGAGAGAAGCAAACAGGTCTAGTTCATATTTCTGAAGTAGCTCATGGGTATGTCGAAGATATTAATACCGTATTAAAGGTTGAAGATCCAGTAAAGGTTAAGGTTTTATCTATTGAAGGTAATAAAATTGGCCTTTCTATTCGTCAAACACAGCCTAAAGAGACAACAAGTGAAGAGCGACGTCCTCGTCGTGTTCAATCTAAACAAAGCACAGAGGCTTTTGAAGCAAAGATGAAATCATTCTTGCGCGATAGCAATGAACGCTTACACGATTTAAAACGCAATACAGAAGGTAAACGCGGAGGCCGAGGCGGTCGTCGAGATTAATAGTGAGAGATGGCATTGAGCCATCTCTTTACTTATGTATAGGCCTTAACAGTATAATAGTGTTAGAGGCATACTAATTATGTAAGGAGCAATTATGAAGTTAGCTATTATTGATATTGGATCAAATTCAGTACGCTTATTATTGGCTACTTATGAAAATAATATATGGCACTATGAGCCGAAACAGTTGTGGACTACTCGTTTAGGCCAACGTAACTCAGATGGTACATTGCGCACTGAATCGATGGAAGCGTCCTATCAAGCTTTTACAGAAATAAAAAAAATAGCGGACCAATATGGGGTGGAATGCTGCTTTGGTTTTGCAACGAGCGCTGTTCGTGAAGCATCTAATGGTCTTGAATTTATGGACCGCATTAGCGAACATTGTCCGATGGAATGGCGTATTCTCACGGGCGACGAAGAGGCTATTTATGGCTTTAATGGTGCCTTAGGGGATCAGTTGAATGATGGTCGTCACTATACAACTATCGATATCGGTGGCGGTAGTACAGAGCTAGCATTAGGCAATAAGGACGGCGTTTACTGGAGCCGATCTTATCCTGTAGGGGCTGTACGCCTTCAATCTATGTCTGATGAAGGTCCTCAACGAGTATGGGAAGAAACTCGATTCCTTTGGGATCCCATGATGATTCAAGGTGAATTTGGTGAATTCATTGGTATCGGTGGTACGCTAACGACGCTAGCGGCCATTGATTTAGGCCTTGAAAACTATGATGGTACGAAGGTACAAGGTCATAAATTAAGTCGTGAAACAGTAGAGGGTATCATTCTAAACTTACGTTACATGAGTCGCGATGAGCGATTACAAGTAAAAGGTTTACCTGCAGGACGTGCCGATATCATCGTAGCTGGTGCAGAAATTTTAACGTCCTTTATGGATGCTTATGAGGTTCCTCATGTATTTGTGAGCGACCAAGATGGTATGGAGGCGATGGCTCGTGAATGTGAAAGAACTTATTCGAACCATTAATCACACCTTAAAATCACATAATCTATTTCCTGAAAATAGTCGAATTCTAGTAGCTTGTTCTGGGGGCCCCGATTCAATGGCTCTATTGTATTTGTTACAAGATATTGCTACGCATCGTCATACAACGTACAAAATAGGTGTAGCCATTGTAGATCACTGTATTCGCCCTGAAAGTAAGGATGAGGTCTTGTGGCTCCAACATCAAGTGGAAGAGTTAGGTCTGCCATTTTATTCCGCTTCCTTTGATGTACCACGCCTAAGTAAGGAATATAAAAAGTCTGAAGAAACTATAGGCCGCCAAGTACGTTATCAATGGTTAAATGAAATTGCCCAGTCTGAGGGCTATGATTATATTGCAGTAGCTCATCATAAAGACGATCAAGCAGAATCGATTTTGGCACATATCATTAGGGGTTCTGGTCTAAATGGTTTAACTGGCATGTCTGTAGTACAATCTGAATATGCTATTCCTGTAGTTAGACCGCTGTTAGACGTAACAAAAGAAAACTTATTAGCCTATATAGGGACAAAACATATTTCGTATTGTATTGATTCTACGAATGAGGATGTACGATACCAGCGAAATAGGATTCGTCATCGCATTATACCTGAATTGGAAGCTATTAACCCTGCTGTGGTAGATGCCATAGTTCGACTAGGAAGTTCTGTAAATGAAGATGTAATGGTTATCTCTGATTTAACGGCCCGAACCTTTGATAAATTAGTGTCGATTGGTAAGGATGAGGTGAGAATCTCTCGCCGTGCCTTGAGACAGGAACCATTGGCAATACAGCGAAGGTTATGGCAGCATTTAGTAAGTACCATTGACCCTGAACTAATGCTTACATCAGCTCATCAAGAGCAATTACTGGACATTGTTAACACAGGGGAAAAGAAAACTTTCACTATAAAAAGTATAAAAGTAATCGCTCAATGTGATACAATAAAGGTATATTGCAAACATTAATATGAATCGTGGAGGTCATATAGATGCATCAAGACGCAAAAGAGATTTTATATACAGCAGAACAATTACAGGCTCGTGTAGCCGAGCTAGGTAAAGCAATTAGCGAAGACTATAAAAATGAATCTGTAGTGCTCGTAGGGGTGTTAAAGGGAGCCATCGTTTTCTTTACAGACTTAGCTCGCGCTATTGATGATAGCGTAGATGTAAGTTTTGATTTTATTTCTTGCTCTAGCTATGGTAGTGGCACAACCAGTACAGGTGTAGTACGAATTCTAAAAGATTTGGATCGCTCTGTAGAGGGTAAGCATGTGCTTGTTGTGGAAGATATCGTAGATACAGGCACAACATTGCATTACTTATTAGAAAATTTACATGCTCGTGGTGCTAAAAGCGTACGCCTCGCTGCATTATTGAATAAACCAGATCGCCGTAAGATGGACGTAGACGTTGACTATGTGGGCTTTATTATTCCTGATTATTTTGTTATCGGTTATGGTTTAGACTACGCAGAAAAATATCGTCACTTACCATATATCGGTATTTTAAAGGAAGAAATGTATCAAAATTAAAAATATGATATAATATATGAGTGCATCTCTCAATGAGATGTACTCAATTCGTTTATACAACTAAATTATTATTGAAAGGGGTAATCTTTTGGGTCGATTTACAAAAAATATCGTCCTTTACTTACTTATCATTGCCGCTTTCGTTATCGCCATTGACGCTTTCTCTGGTCAAAGTGCGAATAAATCTGAACTAAGTTACACAGGATTTATTCAACAAGTACAACAGAAAAAGGTTGAGTCCGTAACGATTACCAATGATCATGGTATTAAAGGTAAACTAAAAAATGGAACAGAATTTAATTCTTATGCGCCAAGTGATGAAACATTAATTAAAACATTACAAGATAATGGCGTAGAAATTACAGCTGCTCCACCTGAGCAACCAGCTTGGTGGATGAGCCTGTTAGGCTCTGCTATTCCTATTATCATCTTGGTTGTGTTGTTCTTCTTTATCATGCAACAAACACAAGGTGGCGGTGGCCGAGTGATGAACTTCGGTAAAAGCCGTGCTAAATTGATGGGTGAAGGTAACGTAAAGGTTAGCTTTAAAGATGTAGCAGGTGCTGAAGAAGCAAAACAAGAATTAGAAGAAGTAGTAGAATTCTTGAAAGATCCAGGTAAATTTACAACTATTGGTGCTAAAATTCCGAAAGGTGTATTGCTCGCTGGACCTCCAGGTACAGGTAAAACATTGCTTGCTAAAGCCGTAGCTGGTGAAGCAGGGGTACCATTCTTTACGATTTCCGGTTCTGATTTCGTAGAAATGTTCGTAGGTGTTGGTGCATCTCGTGTGCGTGATCTTTTCACACAAGCGAAAAAGAATGCGCCATGTATCATCTTTATCGACGAAATTGATGCGGTAGGTCGCCAACGTGGTGCTGGTCTTGGTGGTGGTCACGATGAACGTGAACAAACATTGAACCAATTGCTCGTTGAAATGGATGGTTTCGGTGCTAACGAAGGTATTATTACTATCGCTGCTACAAACCGCCCAGATATTCTTGACCCAGCGCTATTGCGTCCAGGTCGTTTTGACCGTCAAGTTATCGTAGGTCGTCCAGACTTACGCGGTCGTGAAGCAATCTTAAAAGTACATGCTCGTAATAAGCCATTGGCTGATGATGTGGACTTAAAAACAATTGCTAAGAAAACTCCAGGCTTTACTGGTGCTGACTTGAACAACTTGTTAAACGAAGCGGCTTTATTGGCTGCTCGCCTTAACAAAAAAGTTATCACTATGGCTGAAGTTGAAGAAGCAAGTGAAAAGGTTAGCATGGGTCCTGAACGCCGCAGTCATATTGTGAGCGAGAAAGACCGTAAGTTAACAGCGTACCATGAATCTGGCCATGCTATTGTGGCACATTTATTGCCTCATGCAGATCCTGTTCATAAGGTAACAATCATTCCTCGTGGTGCAGCAGGTGGTTACACTATGATGCTTCCTACAGAGGAACAAAATTACAAAACGAAATCTCAATTATTGGCAGATATTCGCGTAGCTCTTGGCGGTCGAATTGCAGAGGCCTTAATCCTAGATGAAATCAGTACAGGTGCTTCTGGTGACCTTCAAAGCGTAACGAATACAGCACGCGCTATGGTAACGCGTTGGGGCATGAGCGATGAGCTTGGTCCTATCGTATTTGGTGAACAACAAGAACAAGTATTCTTGGGTAAAAACCTTGGACACGAGCGCAACTACAGTGAAGAGATTGCAGCAAAAATCGATGCTGAAATTCATCGCATTGTTGAAGAAGCTTATAAAGATGTAACAAAACTTCTTAGCGATAACGAGAAATTCTTACATGATATGGCAAATGCTTTATTAGAGGAAGAAACAATCGATGCGAAAGCAGTAGATAATCTTTACAAATATGGTACAACAAAAGCACCAGAAACTGAGGAGCCAAAAGAAGCTCTTGAAGCAGCAGGTATTGTAGTACCAGAGGTTGTTGAAGCTAAAGAGAACACTGCTACAGTAGATGCTCCTAGTGAAACACCTTCTAATGAAATCAAATAATGAGATATGTAAATAAAAGAGCTGGCCTCGTTGAGGGCCAGCTCTTTTTATGTATGCTCTTTTGATTATAATTACCTATTACTAGCTATAGGTAAATAGTATGCTATCTATATTGCGAAGCTAGTAATGTAGTTGGTGAGGATTAGCTATTGGCCATCATTAATGTGACGTGTTGCCAAGTGCTGTTGAATTCTACGCTCTTTTATAGCTTTCAAATATTTTTGGGCTAGTACATTTGGAATCGCTACACCAACCGCAATACCTACAATAGTGAGGATACCTGTTACACCGTTTTGGACCATATGAAGTAAACCAGATTCTGTTAGTGCATTGATATGAAGAATATCAAAGAGGAATCTGTAATATAAAATACCAGGCATTAAGGCTATAGCAGATGGGACGATAATGATTGTGCTAGATGTTCTCAGCCAAGTAGAAACTTTTACATAGATCACACTCATTACAGCAGCGCCTACAAAGGTAGCACCTGGAATGGAGAAGCCAAATTCAACAGCTAATAAATTGCGGGTAAATACGCATAATACACCGCCAATGCCAATGGATACTAGTAATCGGACAGGAGCGTTAAAGAGTACCGCAAAGGAAGCAGCAGCTGTAAAAGACCCTATAATTTGCTCAATGGATAATACATGAGGCTTAATATCTACAAAGCTAAAGGCCGGCATAGGGTTAAAGTATAATGCCATGGCCATGCCTAAGGTCATGCTACCAACGATAAGGATCGTTCTAATAGCTCTTGTAATTCCCGATAAAATATGGTTGTTGATGGTATCGATAACGGAGTTTATAAGCGGTACACCAGGTATCATAAATAAGGTACAACAAACAAGAACGTAAACTAACGAAGCTTGTTCAATATGTGAATAGAAACCATAGGCAGAAACTATGGCGGCAAAGCCGCCAATTGCAATGCCTACATATTCATTGCAACCAAAGCGTACCGATAAGGTACGACCAAAATAACCGATTAGAGAACAAATAACAGTTACAATAAAAGCTATCATATCGCCACTATACAAAAAGGCAAGGCCTGCTGATCCGAGGGCACAAGCAATACCCTTTATCCAATCAGGATATACTGGAATAGTGGAATCTAATCTTGAAATTAACTGTTCATAAGTTGTAAGTGAATAATGTCGTTCAAAGGCTCGCCAAGTTAGTTTAGATACTGCATTAATCATGGCCATATTGGGTACATGGACAGGTGTTTTTCTAAATACGGTAATAGATCGTTCTTTATGCAGTAAATTGACCATAATCGTAGTATAGGAAATATGTATATTTAAATAATCATGAGGAATACCCATAAATGTGGCGGCTTTAAGCATTTCTTCAATGATTCGATTTGTATCGGCACCACATTCCATGAGTAGTTTGCCTATGTTTAATAGGACATCGAGCTTTCTATGAATATGAATAAACGGGTTCTCAAGAACTTCATTTTTTTCTTCTAATGTAAATTGTTTCATATATCTCCCCAGATAATGATAGATTATATTATTGTTATCTTTTACATACGGTATAACTTAATACTATATGTATTATACCATTAATTATTTTAAATAATCCTTGCTTTTTATAGAGTACACTTGTACAATCGAATTGTAAACCTAGGTTGACAAAGAAAGGGGCTCTAAACTATGCGTGATGAAGTGCTAGAATTCTTGAGACAAAACCAAGGTAGTTTCGTATCGGGACAAGATATGTCCGAAGCATGCCATGTTTCGCGCACAGCAATTTGGAAACATATCAAGGCGTTACGTCAAAAAGGCTACAAAATAGAATCTTATACCAAGAGGGGGTATCGATTATTGGAGGAACCTGATTTGTTAAGTCCATTGGCCATGAAGCAAATCTTAAAAACAGATGTATTTGGAAAGCGGTATGTCTATATGGACACTACCGAATCTACTAACCTAGAAGCTCGTCGCTTAGCGCAACAAGGTGCAGAAGAAGGTACTGTTGTTGTAACAGAGGAACAGGCTGCTGGCCGAGGTCGTTTATCGCGGGGCTGGTATTCTCCATTTGGGAAAGGTCTATGGTTTAGTCTCATTTTGCGCCCTGACTTTGCACCTGTAGAAGCACCAAAATGTACTTTGATGGCTGCAGTGGCATTAACAAAGGCATTTCATAAAATGGGGCTCACTGATGCGGGTATTAAGTGGCCTAATGATATTCTAGTGAATGGCCGTAAATTGGTAGGTATCTTAACAGAAATGTCTGGCTCTATGGAGGAAATCTCTTATATTGTGATGGGCATTGGTGTCAATGTTAAAACAAAACAAGAAGAACTTCCAGAAGAATTAAAATTAATTGCTACATCCCTCGCCATGGAAGGTATTGATATTGAGCGGACAGAGGCATTTAAAATTATATTAGAGTCTTTAGAACATCAATATTATGAAGTTCTCGATAGTGGCTTTGAGGAAACCCTAAATGAATGGCGTCAATTATCGGTAACGCTTGGTGAGGAAATTGAAGTAAGAGCACCAGGAAATACTTATGAAGGCGTAGCAACCGATATTGATGAAGATGGTAACTTATTAGTAAGAATCCCGGATGGGACTGTTAAACGTGTTATGGCAGGGGACGTATCAATTCGTCCGCGTAAATAGGAGGCATTCATGTTATTAGTAATTGATGTGGGGAATACCAACATTGTTCTTGGTGTATACGACAAGACAGAGCTTGTAGGTCACTGGCGTATTTCCACGGATCGCGTTCGGACCACTGATGAATATGGCATGTTGATGATGAACTTATTCTTCCATGACCGCAAGGTAGATGTGAAGGATATTAAAGATATCATCATTTCCTCAGTTGTGCCACCATTGATGCCTACATTAGAGCGCGTTTGTTTAAGGTATTTCAATGTAAATCCTCTTATCGTAGGGCCTGGTACTAAGACCGGTATCGCCATTAAGTATGATAACCCTCGTGAAGTAGGTGCTGATCGTATCGTAAATGCTGTGGCAGCGCATGAACAATATGAAGGGGATTTAATCATTATCGACTTTGGTACAGCTACTACCTATTGTGCGGTTAAAGGTAATGGCGATTATATGGGCGGTGTTATCTCACCAGGTGTTACCATTTCTGCAGAGGCTCTATTCCAACGGGCTGCTAAATTACCACGTATTGATGTAAGAGACCCAGGTCAAGTCATTTGCCGGAATACCGTATCCTCTATGCAGGCTGGTATGTTCTATGGTTATGTAGGCCAAGTGGAAGGCCTTGTATCGCGCATGAAAGCCGAAATGGGCGATCATGTAACTGTCGTAGCTACAGGTGGTTTGGCACAACTCATTAGCAGTGCTACAGGCTGCATCGATCATGTAGAACCTATGCTTACATTAGAAGGTTTACGCCTTATTTACGAAAGAAATAAATAATGCTACTATAATATAGTTACGAATATGTAACAAAGTAGTGTACATTCGGGTACAGCTTATGCTGTACCCTTTTTATTAGGGGATATATATGAATAATAAACAATGGCAAATTGGAGCTGTCAAAATTGATGGACAAGCCATATTAGCGCCAATGGCAGGAGTAAGCGATATTGCTTATCGCTTACTTGCTAAAGAGCATGGGGCCGCCTTGGTTTGCACCGAAATGGTTAGCGCCATGGGCATTAAATATAAAAATGAACGCACCCATGAATTGTTGCGTATTGAAGAGGTAGAACGTCCTGTATCTATGCAAATCTTTGGTTCCAATCCAGAAGCAATTGCATTAGGCGCAAAGGTAGTAGCTGATGCAGGTGCCGATATTGTAGATATTAATATGGGCTGTCCTGTTAAAAAAGTTGTTTCCTCCGGTGATGGCTCTGCACTTATGAAGAATCCTGACTTAGCCGCGCGCGTAGCAGAGGCTGCGGTTAAGGCTGTGGATGTGCCTGTAACGGTGAAAATGCGCATTGGTTGGGATAGTGATTCCATCAATGTTGTGGACTTTGCGAAGCGTATCGAATCCACAGGTGTGGCGGCTATTGCTGTACATGGCCGTACTAAGGAGCAAATGTACAGTGGGCATGCTGATTGGTCTTATATTAAGGCTGTAAAAGAGGCTGTGTCTGTACCCGTTATGGGCAATGGGGATATAGTGGAACCAGAGGATGCGAAGCGCATGCTCGATGAAACAGGATGTGATGCGGTGATGGTAGGCCGTGGTGCACAGGGAAATCCATGGATCTTTAATCGTATTCATCACTATTTAGCGACTGGTGAAGTATTGGCTGCGCCGAGCGATATTGAATGTCTCGACATGTTATTAAAGCATTTTGATCTTTTATGTCAATATAAGGGTGAAAGTATGGCCGTTAAGGAAATACGAACTCATGCAGGCTGGTATATGAAGGGCCTCCCTGAATCAGCATATTGGCGCAATCGTGTGAATACAATTCATACTGTAACAAGCTTTCACAATGAGCTAGAATCATACCGTAAAATATTGTCTGAAATGTAGTCAGATTGACAAATGTACAGTATTTTTATATAATGGTTGAGATAATTTAGAAATAAAAGATAAGGTGTCATCTTACTATGGCACTTTTTTCTTATTTAATTTATATGTAGAAAGAGTGGGGTACCCATGGCAGACGTAAAAGAAACATTACTTACCGCCGAAGGTTTAAAGAAATTAGAAGAAGAATTAACGTATTATAAATCTGTACGTCGTATTGAAGTGTCTGAACGTATTAAGACTGCTATTGAATATGGCGATATCAGTGAAAACTCTGAATATGATGATGCGAAAAATGAACAAGCTTTCATCGAAGGTCATATTGTAGAGCTTGAAAATAAAATTAACACTGCGAAAATCATCGACGAATCCGTAAAAGGTGATGTTGTATCCGTAGGTAGCAAAGTAACGGTACTAGATACAATGTACAATGATGAATTAGAATATGTTATCGTTGGTTCCTCTGAAGCGGATCCATTCAACAATCGTATCTCTAACGAATCTCCTGTAGGTAAAGCTATTTTGGGCAAACGTAAAGGTGATGAAGTAGAAGTTTCCACACCAGATGGTCCTGTTACATTCAAAGTGTTAGCAATCCAATAATTTACATTTACTGACGAAGAGGCGATAACATGAGTGAAGAAATTAAAAATGTACAAGAAGAGCTGAATGAGCAAATGCAAATTCGCCGCGACAAATTGGCTGAATACGAAGCGGATGGCATCTATCCATTTGGTCAACGTTTTATTGTAAAAGATAATGCAAAAGAAATTAAAGATGACTTCTTCTTGAAATATGATGGTCAACCTGTAGTTATTGCAGGGCGCTTAATGACAATCCGTTCCCATGGTAAAACAGCATTTGCCAATGTTCGTGATAAATCTGGGGATATTCAAGTATATTTCCGTAAAGATGTATTGGGCGAAGAGGCTTATAAATACGTAAAAATGCTTGATATCGGTGATATCATCGGTGTAGAAGGTCATGTATTTAAAACTCATACAGGTGAAGTTACAATTAAAGTTAACAAATTAACTTTGTTATCTAAATCTTTACGTCCATTACCAGAAAAGTGGCATGGTTTAAAGGATACAGAACTTCGTTACCGTCAACGTTATGTTGATTTGATTGTTAATCCTGAAGTGCGTGATACATTTGTAAAACGTTCCCAAATCGTTGCTAAAATTCGCGAATACATGATGCGCGATGGTTTCATGGAAGTAGAAACACCAATGATGCATGCTATCCCTGGTGGTGCTGCAGCTCGTCCATTTATCACTCACCACAATGCGCTTGATATCGATATTTACATGCGTATTGCACCAGAATTATACCTTAAACGCTTGATCGTTGGTGGTATGGACCGCGTATTCGAAATGAACCGTTGCTTCCGTAACGAAGGTATCGACAACCGTCATAACCCAGAATTCACTACTATCGAATCTTACCAAGCTTATGGCGATGTTGAGGATGCTATTCGCTTAACAGAGAATCTTGTGTCCTACTGTGCACAAGAGGTTCTAGGTACACAAGAAATCACATACCAAGGTACAGAAATCAATTTGACTCCACCTTGGAATCGTATCACAATGGCTGAAGGTGTAAAAAAATACACTGGTGAAGACTTTGATGCAGTTACTACTGTAGAAGAAGCTCGTGCTATTGCAGATCGCTTAAATGTAGAATATACAGAAAATGATGGTATTGGTAAAATCTTAAATCTTTGCTTCGAAGATTATGTAGAAGAAAACTTGATTCAACCAACTATCGTATATGGTCATCCAAAAGAAATTTCTCCACTTGCTAAAGCAAGTCGTGAAAATCCTTTGGCTACAGAACGTTTTGAAGCGTTCATTTATGGCCGTGAATTGGCAAATGGCTTCTCCGAGTTAAATGACCCAATCGATCAAAAACAACGTTTCTTGGATCAATTGAAAGAACGTGAAGCTGGTGATGATGAAGCTCACCGTATGGATGAAGACTTCGTTACTGCTCTTGAATACGGTTTACCTCCAACAGCTGGTTTAGGTGTTGGTATTGACCGTCTTGTTATGTTCTTAACAGACTCTGCATCCATCCGCGATGTATTGTTATTCCCATTGATGAAACCAGAAGCTCCTAAGCATATTGAAGCTGAAGAAGAAGCAGCTGAATAATCTAAAACTAAAAGGCTCCCTATTCTTTGAGTAGGGAGCTTTTTTATTCGTCATATGATACGAATATTATGTTTTATGATTATTGTATTCTATGAATATTATATTTATTCTACATGTGCTGTTGAAGTATATGTTGACTATGATATTTAGTTACGAAAGGAGAAGACTGTGAAACATTTAAAGGTTGCTTTATCTGATTCCGTGCAATCCAAAATTAAATCCATAGCAGGACGCACATGTGTTGGCGTTTTTGAAACAGATTTTACAGATATAGGTGCCGTTGTTATCGATGATGGTGAGCTAGATCTTGTGAATAATAATCAAATTAGCTCCTTTGGTATACCTGTTATTGTCTTAAGACTTGATGCATCTAAAGATATATCTCTTTATAGAAATCGTATCACGTCCATTATAGAGCTCTTATCTATGAGTATCGACGACTGTACATCAGAGATAGAGAAAGTTGTAGCAAACTATGAAGCAT
Source organism: Veillonella sp. Ser01 (assembly GCF_053850375.1). Lineage (NCBI taxonomy): Bacteria > Bacillati > Bacillota > Negativicutes > Veillonellales > Veillonellaceae > Veillonella > Veillonella sp. Ser01. The sequence continues at coordinate 39,494 of NZ_JBSPUA010000004.1, forward strand.
CTATTTTACCACCATTTTTCAGGGCTTTATCTGATTATGTAGGGGATGAAAATTCACAGTTTGACTGTCCAGGTCATCAAGGGGGCCAATTCTTCTATAAACATCCTACGGGTCGTGCCTTTTACAATTTCTTTGGAGAGAATATATTTAGAGCTGATCTTTGCAATGCAGATGTAAAATTAGGGGATCTCTTAATTCATGAAGGCTATGCGTATGATGCTCAAGCACATGCAGCTAAGGTCTACAATGCGGATAAAACCTATTTTGTATTGAATGGTACATCTTCTGCGAATAAGGTAGTGCTTAATGCTCTTTTAACACCGGGGGATATTATTTTATATGATCGTAATAATCATAAATCTATCTGCCATGGTGGCCTCGTTATGTCTGGTGCTACGCCTATATATCTTGAAACAGCACGTAATCCCTTTGGCTCCATTGGCGGTATTTTAGATCATTGTTTTGATGAAAGTTATATACGTCAATTAGTGGCAGAAAAATCACCTGAAAAAGCAAATGCAAAACGTCCTATTCGATTAGCAGTTATTCAACTAGGAACCTATGATGGTACAATTTATAATGCGCGGCAAGTAGTAGATAAAATAGGCCATCTTTGCGACTATATTTTCTTTGATTCTGCTTGGGTTGGGTATGAACAGTTTATTCCTATGATGAAAGACTGTAGTCCATTGTTGTTAGAATTGGGCCCAAATGACCCTGGCATTTTAGTTACTCAATCAGTACATAAGCAACAAGCTGGCTTTTCACAAACATCCCAAATTCATAAAAAAGACAGTCATATAAAGGGACAAGAACGCTATGTGGATCATAAACGTTTTAATAACTCTTTTATGATGCATGCATCTACATCTCCATTTTATCCATTATTTGCATCGCTTGATGTTAATGCGAAAATTCATGAAGGCCAGTTAGGACAAACATTATGGCGTGAATGTGTTGAGGTAGCTATTGATGCGCGTAAAGCCGTATTGAAACAATGTAAATATTTACGCCCCTTAGTACCTCCAATTGTTCATGGTAAACCATGGAAAGAGGGAAATACCCATGAGATGGCTTGTGATGTAAAATATTTTGCTTTTGAGCCAGAAGCCAAGTGGCATTCTTTTAACGGCTATGGTGAAGGACAGTATTTTATTGATCCATGTAAATTTCAACTGATTACACCGGGAATCGATGTGGAAACTGGAGAATATGAAGAGTTTGGCATCCCTGCGAATATTCTTGCTAATTATTTACGAGAAAATCGAATTATTCCTGAAAAATGTGATTTAAATACAATCTTATTCCTCATGACACCAGCAGAATCTAAGCATAAGATGGATGCGCTAGTGGCGGAGCTCGTTCGGTTTGAAGAACTCATAGATCGCGATGTACCGATGGAAGAGGTATTGCCATCGATTTACTATAGTCATATAGACAAATATAAAGGCTACCACATTCGTCAGTTATGCCAAGAAATGCATGACTTTTATAAGTCTAGAAATATAAGTCTTTTGCAACAGCGATTATTCTTGGGTGAATACTTCCCTGACTTTGTAATGAATCCACAAGAAGCTAACTTTGAGTTCCAACGTAACAAAGGAGAATTAGTCCCTCTATGTGAGGCAAAAGGGCGTATTGCCCTTGAAGGAGCTCTTCCGTATCCGCCAGGTGTAATATGTGTGCAGCCAGGGGAGCGTTGGTCCAAGACTGCGTGTGACTATTTCTTAGCCTTAGAAGAAGGTATTAATCAACTGCCTGGTTTTGCGCCGGAAATACAAGGTGTATACATTACGGAACAATCAAATGGATATAAACAAGCCTATGGCTATGTATTGAAAAAAGAATATTAAAGAAAATCTAGCGTGTTATTCGAGCATAGTGCTTTAGGGCTCTCATCACGCGAGGAGGTTATATGAATTCGACACTTATTTTAAAAGGAAATATATTATATACACCGCGGCCTTCAGAGTTTATATCTATTCCACATGGATATATCATTGCCGTTGATGGCGTGGTCGTATATTGTGGTGAAAGTATTCCACCAGCCTATGTAGATTGCGAGGTTACTGATTATGGTGATAATCTCATCATTCCAGGCTTTGTAGACACACATGCTCACGCTCCGCAATATTGTAACCGTGGCCTTGGCATGGACAAAGAATTACTGCCTTGGTTAGAAACCTATACATTTCCTGAAGAGGCAAAGTTTAGTGATTCAGATTATGCACGGTTAGTATATGGCTCCTTTGTGCAGGATTTATGGCGCAATGGGACTACTAGAAGTATACTATTTGGTACTATCCATAAAGAAAGCACATTAGTATTGATGGAGCTTTTACAAAAAGCAGGACTATCGGCCTATGTAGGTAAGGTAAATATGGATCGTAATAGTCCAGAATTCTTGATTGAGAAAACACAACAGTCCTTGATTGATACAAAAGAATGGCTGGATGCATCATCGCAGTTTGGTCCATTGGTTAAACCAATTATTACACCTAGATTTGTACCATCTTGTACAAGCGAATTAATGAGTGGATTAGGGAAATTAGCAGAAGAATATAATGTACCAATTCAATCTCACTTGTCCGAAAATCACGGTGAAATTGATTGGGTTGCATCATTACATCCAGAGTCACCAAATTATACAGATGTGTACTATGAACATCGCTTAATGGGACAGGTACCGACAGTGATGGCTCATTGCATTCATTTAAGCGATGTAGAAATGGATCGTATGGCAGAAACTCAAACTATGGTATCGCATTGTCCATATTCCAATGTAAACCTATCAAGTGGTATTGCACCGATTCGTAAGCTAATGAAATGGAATATACCGATTGGTTTGGGCTCAGATATCTCTGGTGGTCATATTGTATCGATGGCAAAAGTTCTTACGGAAGCCATTGGATTATCAAAAATGAAATGGGTAGAAGTCGATCAAACATATGCGCCCCTTGCATTAAGTGAAGCTTTCTATATGGCTACAAAGGGCGGCGGCAAGTTCTTTGGTAAGGTTGGTAGCTTTGAAAAAGGTTGTGAACTAGATGCCCTTGTCATTGACGATACATCACTATTTGATCCTAATGAACGTACCTTAGAAGAACGATTAGAGCGTTGGTTATATGTTGGTGATGACCGACATATTGTTGAGCGCTATGTAGCCGGCCATATAGTACCTAATCCTCAAGGTTAATATGTGATATGTAATAGCATGGGAATACAAAATAGAATTAAATAGTATTTATAACAGGTAGTTTGTATATAAGGCAAACTACCCGTTTTGATTTGGCCTCATATTGCGTATCAATACCCTTGGTGTATAATAAAATAATGTATAAATTAAGAAAGTGGGGTACTTGATGGATATATTAGGGGCAAGGCGCTCTATAGAGCAGAAGTTACTTATGCAATCCGTTGGCCTGATGGCTCTAGTAGCGGTAAGCGGTACTATAATGGGGATTGTGACGGGTTCTAGTGCGGTCTTATTAGATGGTGTATTTTCCTTTGTCGATGTTGTTATTAAAATCATGATGTTAATGACAGCCAAATTAATAGCGCGTGAAACGAGTAAGCGTTTTCAGTTTGGATATTGGCAGTTTGAACCTTTAGTATTGGCCGTAGAAGGATTTTTTATATTACTAATTGTAATCTATGCCTTATCTAGTGGTATTACAGATCTTATATCGGGTGGTCGTCATGTAGATTTTGGACCCGCTATTTATTATGCTATCTTCTTTACAGTGGCGGACACAATATATTACTTATATGTGCGTCGCATTAATAAGAGTCTGCAGTCCAACTTAATCAAATTTGATAATGTAAGTTGGTATGTAGATGCTTTGTTAGAAGCAGCTATCTTAATCAGTTTCGTCGTAGCTATCATGTTAGAAGGAACTGAATATGCTGATTGGGCAGCTTATATTGACCCCATTGTTCTCGTTGTATTAGCGGTGCAAATGATACCGTCTGCGTTCCGCATTATCATCCCATCTGTAAAACAAGTGTTGGGGTGGGCACCAACTTCATTACATAATGAAGTGCAGGAAATTATGGATCGTTTTATGGAAAAGTACAATTTCAAGGATTATGTTTCTAGCGTACAAGTATATGGCAACACTCGAATTATTGAGATTGATATTTTAGTTCGCAAGAATTTTCCGTATCAAACGATTGCTGAAATCGATGCGATTCGCAATGAAATTGACCAAGAAATCGGAGGGAATCCAACGGAAAAATGGGTTACCATTTCTTTCACCGGCACCCGAAAATGGATGGCAAAAGATTATTTACTAGAGGAAGATGATGATGAATAGTATAAAAATTAACGACAAAACTAGTAGATATCTTATAATTTAATGATAAATACACCGATATATGGTATACTTAAACGTATTGAATATATTGTTCGTAGCATAGTTGGAAGATGAGGTTCATAGTATGTTAGACTTGAAATTTGTCCGTGAAAATATTGATTTAGTGCAACAAAACTTAGATAATCGTCACACGAAAGGCGATTTGGAAACCTTTGTATCCGCTTATGATGAACGCCGTCAGTTGATTGGTAAAGTTGAGGAGTTAAAAGCTCTTCGCAACTCTGTAACTGAAGAAATTAGCCAATTAAAACGCAATAAAGAAAATGCGGATGATAAAATCGCAGAAATGAAAAAAGTAGGCGATGATATTGCTGAGCTTGATAATCGTATTCGCGATGTAGAAGCAAAATTACGTGACGCGGCATTGATGTTACCAAACATGTGCGATGCATCTGTTCCTGTTGGTGCTGATGAAGATGAAAATGTAGAACAACGCAAATGGGGCGAACCACGTCAATTCGACTTTGATGTACAAGCTCATTGGGATTTAGGTGAAAATCTCGACATTCTTGATTTCAATCGCGCTGGTAAAATGAGCGGTGCTCGTTTCACTGTATATAAAGGTTTGGGTGCTCGTTTAGAACGTGCTCTCATTAACTTCATGGTTGATCTTCATGTAGATAAACAAGGCTACACTGAAATGATGACTCCATACATGGTAACGCGTGAAACTTTGACAGGTACTGGTCAATTACCTAAATTTGCTGAAGATATGTACCATGTAGAAGATACTGAATATTTCTTGATTCCTACCGCAGAGGTTACATTGACTAACTATCACAGTGGCGAAATCTTGAGCGAAGAGGAATTGCCAAAATATTATACTGCATTTACTGCATGCTTCCGTGCTGAAGCAGGCTCTGCAGGTCGTGATACTCGTGGTCTTATCCGTCAACATCAATTCAACAAAGTTGAAATGGTTAAATTAGCTAAACCTGAAGATTCTTACAAAGAATTAGAAACATTGACTGATAATGCAGAAGAAGTATTGCGCTTATTAGAATTACCATTCCGTGTAATTACACTTTGTACAGGTGATATTGGCTTTGGTTCTGCAAAAACATATGATGTAGAAGTATGGATGCCAGCTCAAGGCAAGTATAGAGAGATTTCTTCCTGCTCTAATATGACTGATTTCCAAGCTCGTCGTGCAAACATTAAATTCCGTCGTGGACCTAAAGGTAAACCAGAATTCGTTCATACATTAAATGGCTCTGGTCTTGCTGTAGGTCGTACAGTAGCAGCTATCTTGGAAAACTATCAACAAGCTGATGGCTCTGTTGTGATTCCTAAAGTGCTTGTACCTTACATGGGTGGCGTAGAAGTAATTAAGGCTGGAAAATAAGAGGGGGCATTCTATGAAGTTCTTTATTGATACAGCAGAATTTGATGAGATTAAAGAGGCGTATGCTTTTGGTTTTATCGATGGTGTTACTACTAATCCATCCCTTATCGTGAAAGCTAAACGCGATTTAAAACAAGTTATTTCTGAAATCGCTAATTTGGTAGAGGGCCCTGTGAGTGCAGAGGTTATTGCTTCTGATGCAGAAGGTATGATTGCGGAAGCTCATGAGCTTGTAAAATTAGGCTCTAATGTAGTTATCAAAGTGCCTATGACTCCAGAAGGTCTTAAAGCTGTTGCAGTTTTAAGCAAAGAAGGCATTAAAACTAATGTAACTTTAATCTTCTCTGCCAACCAAGCTTTATTAGCAGCTCGTGCAGGTGCTACCTATGTGAGCCCATTTGTTGGCCGTATTGATGATATCAGTATGGATGGCCTTACATTGATTCAAGATATTGCAGATATATTTGCTATTCATGGCATTGAAACTGAAATTATTGCGGCTAGTGTGAGAACACCATTGCATATCATTCAATGTGCAAAAGCTGGTGCTCATATTGCAACTGTGCCATTTAAAGTGCTTATGCAAGCTATGAAACATCCACTAACAGATGCAGGGCTTGAAAAGTTTATGGCAGATTGGAAACAAGCTAATCAATAAGTTAAGTATTCGGCTCGATGTAAGGGCCATATTACAATACACACAGGACTTATAAGGAGGCCTATTATGGATCGTACATTATCTTTGGAATTTGCTCGTGTCGTTGAAGCGGCTGCTTTGCGCAGCGGACGTTTACTTGGTCGCGGTCAAAAGGATGCAGCTGATGGTCTTGCTGTAGATGCAATGCGTCAAGCATTTGACTCTGTTCGTATTTCTGGTACAGTTGTTATCGGCGAAGGGGAAATTGATGAAGCACCTATGCTTTACATTGGTGAACATGTAGGTGCGGGTGGCCCAGAAGTAGACATTGCAGTTGACCCTATTGAAGGCACAAACTTGATTGCAAAAGGCCAAAATGGTGCGATTGCAGTTATGGCTATTGCTGAAAAAGGTGGCTTGTTACATGCACCAGATATGTACATGGAAAAACTTTGTGTTGGTCCTCGTGGTGCAGGTGCTATCGATATTACAAAATCTTTAACAGAAAATATTAAAAATGTAGCTGCAAAAATGAATCGCAATGTTGATGAAATTACACTTGTAATGCTTGATCGTGAGCGTCATTATGGTTTGATGAAAGAAGCGCGTGATCTTGGTGCACGTATTATGTTAATTTCTGATGGCGATGTTAACCCAGCTATGGAATGTTGTATCGAAGGTTCTGGTGTGCACATGGTTGTTGGTACTGGTGGTGCACCAGAAGGCGTATTGGCTGCAGCAGCTTTAAAATGCGTAGGTGGCGATATGCAAGCGCGCTTGAAACCAGAAACAGAAGAAGAAATTCGTCGTTGTCATGAAATGGGTATTACCGATGTAAATCAAGTACTTACATTGGATGATTTAGTTCGTACAGATGATGTTATCTTTGCGGCTACTGCTATTACTCGCGGTAACTTATTGAATGCTATTCAATACTTCCCAGGTGGTGCGCGTACACATACTATCGTAATGCGTTCTAAAACAGGTACTGTTCGTTTCTTAGATACAGTGCATATGGATGAGAAGCTAAAATCCTTAAAAGCAAAATAATAATTAAGCCCCTCAAAATTGATATGTCCTCCCCATTTTTACTGGTTGTCCAGTAAAGGGGGTACATATCAAAAATGAGGGGCTTTTTTTCTCAGTATTTTCTCACAGTCTCTTGATGAGATATATCGAAAAATAGTATAATAACATTTAGTATATGACGTTATAAATACAACGTCTTGTAGTTCATACAAGATGATCGATATAAAGTGTAGGAGGAATTCTGTTGGAAAAGCTAATCATTCAAGGTGGCAACCGGTTGGAAGGCCGTGTACGTGTTAGTAGTGCTAAAAATGCGGTACTCCCTATTATTGCCGGTACTTTGCTAGCATCAACACCTAGTAAATTACTTGAAATTCCAAATTTGGAAGATGTAGGTACAATTTGCCAAGTTATCGAGTCTTTGGGGGTTAAAATTACTCGTAATAAAGCAGATGATGAAATTATCTTCGATGCGTCTACATTGACTGCTACGGAAGCTCCTTATGAGCTTGTACGAAAAATGCGTGCATCTTTCCTCGTAATGGGGCCACTTTTAGCGCGCAAAGGGGAGGCTAAAATCTCCATGCCAGGTGGTTGTGCGATTGGTGCCCGTCCTATCGATCTTCACCTAAAAGCATTCGAAGCACTAGGTGCTAAAATTGAAATTACTGAAGATTATGTATATGCTCATGCTCCAGAAGGCCTTAAAGGCACTCAAATTTACTTGGATTTCCCAAGTGTAGGGGCTACAGAAAATGTAATTATGGCAGCTTCCATGGCGGAAGGTAAAACTGTTATCGAAAATGCTGCGGAAGAACCTGAGATCGTTGATTTAGCAACATTCTTGAATGCAATGGGCGCTAATATTCGCGGTGCTGGTACAAATGTAATCCGCATTGAAGGTGTGCCTCAATTACATGGTGCGATTCATACGGTTATTCCTGACCGTATCGAAGCTGGTACATATTTGATTGCTGCTGCTATGGCTGGTGGTGACGTATTTGTAGAAAATGCATTGCCAGAACATTTGAAACCAGTAGTAGCTAAGTTAAAAGAAGCTGGCGTTACTGTAGAGGAAGAAATTGATGGTATTCGCGTTATCAGTACTGGCAAAGGCATTAAAGCTGTTGATATTAAAACATTACCATACCCAGGTTTCCCAACAGATATGCAAGCTCAATTTATGGCGCTTACTACAATCGCTGAAGGTACAAGTACTGTAACAGAAACTGTATTTGAAAATCGCTTCATGCACGTTGCGGAACTTCGCAAAATGGGTGCCCATATCGATATCGACAACCGTCAAGCGATTGTAGAAGGTATGCCACGCTTACATGGTGCTGTAGTTAATGCTACAGACTTGCGTGCAGGTGCGGCTCTTGTTTGTGCTGCGTTGACTGCAGAAGGTAGAACTGAAGTAGGTCGTCTACATCATATCGATCGTGGTTATGATGATTTCGTAGGTAAATTGCAAAGGTTAGGTGCTGATATTGTTCGGGTTGACGAATAAAAGTACAGAGCCAAAACAGAATAAAAAGAAACGAAGCCGGCGCTCAAAAGGGCCGGCTTTATACAACGAGCAACAAAACTTAGGTGCTGCAAAGGTTGAAAATGCTAAAACTAGTTCTAACCGTAAACCATTACGAAGGACTAAACGCAAGTCTACGAAGCTTTCAGAGGGCGTAGCTAAGCAAGCTAGCCATTTGGCTTCCAATATGCGCGAAGCAATGGTTAAAGTCACCAAAATGCGCCGTGTTGAGCGTCGTAATCGCGAAACTGTTGCCATAGCGAAAACTACACCTGCTATGACATTAAAGCGATTAGTTCGTCCTGAACAAGTAGGCGATTTAATGGGACGATTGAATCGTTCATTGAATTTTGACTTAGGTATAGATTTGGGAACTGCCAATATTCTTATCTTTGCTAAAGGGAAAGGGCTAGTCTTAGATGAGCCTGCCTATATTGCGCGTGATGATAAAACTGGAGATATTCTCGCGTTAGGTGAAGCTGCACGTTCTATGGTTGGGCGTACACCTAAAGGCATATCTGTTATTCGTCCTGTTCAAGCGGGTGTTATCGCAGATTACGATATGACCGAATTTATGTTAAAATACTTTATTCGTTCCGTTGTGCCTGCTTCTAGATTGATGAAAACGCGTATTATCGTATGTGTGCCATCTGGAATTACGCCTGTTGAAAAACGTGCTATTTTAGAGGCTTTACTTAGAACAGGCGCTAAAAAGACTGTTCTTATAGAGGAACCATTAGCAGCAGCTATGGGTACAGGCCTCAATGATGCTGACCAAGTTGGAGCTATGGTTGTCGATGTAGGTGGCGGTACTACTGATATTGCCGTTCTTTGTGATACTGGCGTTGTTGTGAGTGAATCCCTTCGTATTGGGGGAGATTCCTTCAATGAATCTATTATTCGCTATATACGTCGTAAGAAGCGACTTGTTATTGGACCTTTAACAGCAGAAAAGATAAAGATTTCTGTTGGTACCGTAGATCGACGAGCTAAAGAACGAACTATAGAGGTTAGAGGGCGTGATGCCAGCTCTGGACTGCCTAAGATGGTTGCTGTTAATTCCTTAGAAATTCAACGTGCCTTAGAGGCGCAAGTGATGAATATTCTAGAAGGCATTAAATCGATTTTAGAAAAAACGCCTCCAGAACTTGTAGCAGCCATTAATGATCATGGTATCATTCTGACAGGTGGCGGTGCTCTCATCGATGGTTTAGATCGTGTTATTACACGTTCTGTTGGTATTGCATCTTATTTGGTAGAGTCTCCGCGATATGCTGTTATCAAAGGGGTTGCAAAAGCTCTTGATGAAATGTCACAATTGCGTGATACATTGGATGAATTACAATAAAATATTTCATTGAAATAATGTAAAATTTGGAGAAGTTACTATTTATAGATAGGCCATTGAAAAATGGAATGACCGTAGATAGTAACTTCTTTTTTAGTGCATCCTTTTTGTAATTTTTATCTATATGATGTATACTATAGTAAAAGTATATTGCATAAAATTGATGTATGAATATAAATCTATCAATATGGGTTGTCGCTATAGAGGAATTGTAAATGAAACGATATTTATATATGACTTTTGCTGTGTTAGGCTTTCTAGGCAGTACAATACCTTATGCGGAAGCTGGAAATTTAACCGGCGTACGTGTATCTAATCACGAAGGTACAAGTCGAATCGTATTAGATGTGTCTGAAATGCCTGTATCTTGGACTAAATCTTATAATGAGTCCACACATGCTCTTACCCTTAACCTAGGTGGAACCACAAATGGATTGACTGGACCTGTAGCTCAAAATAACACGAAAACAGGTGTTTTAAAAGGTATTGGTTTGCAACCTGTTAATGGCGCTTTACAAGTAACATTGACGGCTAATAAGGATGTACAACACCATGAGTTTACATTGGAAAAGCCATCGCGTATTGTAGTGGATTTATTTTCTAGCTATGCTCAACAAACAACAAAAGATGTAAATAAATCCGTTACGTATAGCAAGATTAATAACACTGTAGCAGAAGGTAAGATTCAAGCCTTTGCGTTATCTGTTGATAATGATTCACCTATGGTAGTAGCCCATGTTCCAGAAGGAAAAACCTTATCATCTGTGATTCAATCACATACTGCCATCATTGGAGCAAAGGTAAAGGGCGGAAGTTTTGATCGTCCTTATTCAGTAGCTAGTGATGGAACGATTGATTTAGAGCGTATTTCTAATCGTGGCACCTTGCGATATACACCAAATCGGGGATATTTTATTGAAGAAAAGAGACCATTATTACAAGCTAAAACACAAAAAGATACCTTCCTAATTACATCTGTTAATACAGGACGTAAAGAAAATGCCTTGACTCTATATACATCAGCTTATGGGCCTTCTACAAAAACTAATGATTTCGGCTATGAAGTGACGGTAGCCAATGGCAAGGTTGTTAGTGGTCAAAAAGGAAATTCTAAAATTGGAGAAAACCAATATGTATTATCTGGGCATGGAGAATCAAGAGATGCACTGCGTAAATTAAAAGTGGGCACACCGATTACGATTCAAAATAGACCGGAGTTAGCACAAGTTAGCACTACTGGTGGTGCAGCGCTACAAGCGGGTACTATGGTATTGAAGAATGGCAATTATGTAGGTGCTGATGGGACCCATAATAAAGCTCGTAGTTTCATAGGAACTACAAAAGATCATAATTTAGTAGTCCTCACTGTTGATAAAGCAGGCCTTCAATCCGTAGGGGTCACACAACAAGAAGGGGCCAAACTATTAGCTAAGCTAGGCGTCGTAGATGGTGCTGAATTATCAAATCAAGGTAGCGTTGATTTAGTGGTTAATGATACGTATGTACATAAAGCTACTCCAAATCCTACGACCTATGAGGATATTGTAATTATAAAATGAATTCGTTGCATACAATTTTGTTTGAAATATTAGTAATAATTTAGTATACTATAAATACATAACTAATTTTGTAAAAGGAGGGATCGTTATGAAAAGAGTAGTGTTGGCCTTAGCTGCTTTAGGCATTTTAAGTGTTAGCTCTGTAATGGCGGCCCCTGTATCATACCAAAGTGTATTAACAGGTAAAGTTGCTTCTACAGTTTCTGTTGGCTCTGCTGTAACAGAAGGTCAAACATTGGTAACTGTAGAGACATTGGCTGGCCCTATGGCTGCTGCTAAATCTACTGTAACTGGTACTGTAACGGCGGTTAATGTTACAGTGGGTTCAGACGTTTCTCGTGATCAAATCGTTGTCACAGTAGAAAGTAAATAAAGGAGAGAAGGAATGAAGTTTTCTCATTCTTGGCGTCGGTATAGAAAAGCGATACTGGCGCTTTTCTTCTGTACTTCACTTACAGCTGCACAGGCTGTTGATTTCATGCCTGTCAATGATGTAACTACAGGTATGGAAGGTATTGCAAAAACTGTAATTGTAGGAGATACTATTTCGACCTTTGATGTAAAGGTACTGGGTGTCATGAAGGATAAGGGGCCATCTGGTCATCTTATTTTGGCAAAGTTCTCTGGTCCTGTTATGGAAAAAACTGGAGGCATTGCTCATGGCATGAGTGGTAGTCCTGTATATATAAATGGCAAGCTCGTTGGTGCTGTTGCCTATGGATGGGGCTTTGCAGACGGTACGATCGGGATGATTACCCCTATTGAAGATATGGTGAAGTTATGGAATATTCCATATGAGAAGAATCTATCGAGACCATGGGACGATAAACAATTGATTCCTCTTGGAACCCCACTTATGGCTTATGGCTTTGATGCAGCGTCCATGGATTACTTCAAATCCAAGTTGCCACAATATAAATATGAAACTTATGATACTGCTAGCGCTAGTGGTGATGAAACTGCAAAACCATTAGAGGCTGGTGGATCTGTAGCAGCATTATTAGTTGATGGAGATCTTAAATTAGGGGCTATTGGTACTGTTACCTATGTAGATGGTGAAAAGATTGTTGCCTTTGGTCATCCATTCTTGAAACATGGCTCTTCAAACTACTTTATGCATAATGCAAGTATCTTTACGGTAGTTAAAAGTTATGATGCTGCTTTCAAATTAGGCTCTATGGGCAAGGAAGTAGGCTCAGTAACTGAAGATAGAGGTGCTGGTATTGCTGGCGTATCTGGAGTGATCTCTCCAGGCATTCCTATGCGCTTCCATTTGAAAGACCTTGATATGGGGCGTGATAAGACTAGCTCTGTTAAGGTCATTGAAGATAGTGAAATGACACCGACCTTAGCGGCTACATCTCTATATAATATGTTGAATAAAACATTAGATCGTAGTGGCGCTGGTACAGCTACAATTTCTTATACTATTACTCCAAGAGGTAAAGAACATAAACCATTGACACGAACTAATATGTTCTATAGTTCTGACTCTATCTCAGAGAAGGCTGTTGATGAGTTCTACAATGTTATCGATGTTCTTATGAATAACCGATTCATTAATTATGAAATCTCTGATATCTCTGTAGAAACTGAAGTAACACAAGATAAGAAAACTGCGAAGCTTATTGATGCGTCTGCATCTTCTACCATTGTTTCTCCTGGGGATACAATCGTTGTAGATGTAACGTTGGAGCCATTCCGCGGGGAGAAGGTTGTTAAACAAATCTTCTTTAAAGTTCCTGAAAATCAAGCTGTTGGTCAGTATACCTTAGAGGTGCGTGGGGGCGGTGAAATCCCATTACCTTATGTATTAGAAAAACAAAAATACAATTTAACTGATGAAATCTTACGTCGATTAAAAGTTCATAAAGATTTTGATGAGCTTTATGATGAAATTCAAAAGACTGATACGAATAATCAAATCGTTGTAGAGTTTTTAGAAGATGGCATTAGCCTTGTTGATGAAGATGGTTCCAAATCTGTTAAAAAAGCGAAACTTAAAGATGTAGAATCAAAACCTACGCCAGGGGATGTAAAGAAAAAAACTGGTCAAGAAGATTTGAGTTCCAATAAGGATGATGACGATCAAATCGAAAAGACTGCTATTGATACAGAGTACATCGTTCAAGGTGATGGTCAATTTACAATTCATGTTATGAAGCCAGCTGATCGTGATAAAGCACTAGCTAAACGCATAAAAGAAGCTAAAAATCAAATCAAGATGGAACATAAATTAGAGTTGGAAGACCAATCAAAAAAGGATAAATCCAGTAAAAAAGATGTGAAAAAGTCTGATAAAAAAGACACAAAAACACCTGATAAAAAGGATGAATCTAAAGTAAATGATACTAATTCAGCTGAGTAAGCTGAAAATGTAAGGGGAAAGGGCTAGACTGTTGAATTGGCTTGAATCGATAGGTCGTGTTGTAATACACGGCCTATCACAGATGGGTAGTGCTACATTATTAGTGTGGCAAACAATAAAACAACTGAAAATGATTAATCTGTGGCATGTATTCCAGCAGATGGCTCACTTAGGTGTAGATTCATTGCCGATTATTAGCTTAACGCTACTATTTGCAGGGGCGGTTATGACCTTACAGATTACAGATGTATTAATTACATATGGAGCTCAAAGTACTGTGGGTGGTCTTATGGCTGTTGCTATGGGACGTGAGTTAGGGCCTATTTTAGTAGGGGTTGTACTGGCCGGCCGTGTTGGCGCCGCTATCACAGCTGAAATTGGTACAATGAAGGTAACTGAACAAATTGATGCGCTACGTGTTATGGCTGTCGATCCTGTTGGTTATCTCGTGGTACCTCGTGTAGTAGCATGTATGATTATGGTGCCTATTTTGGCATTTTATGGTGTAGTCATTGGTATTGCAGGTGGTTACTTTGTAGCTACTGCTATCAAAGGTCTGGCGCCAAGTACTTATTTAGATTCTATTCAAATGTTTTCTACCATTTCAGACTTTACACTAGGTCTTTTGAAATCTAGCGTATTTGGTGCTGTCATTGCATTGGTAGGTGCTTACAAAGGGATGGAAACTAAAATGGGCGCTGAAGCGGTTGGCTTCTCCACAACTAGTTCTGTAGTAACTAGTATTATTTTAGTATTTGTATTAAATTACTTTTTATCTACCTTGTTATATTAGTAGATACATTAGAGGGATTTATGATAGAACTACGCAATGTTGTAGTTGCCTATGAGTCGCGTGTGATTTTAGACTCTATTAATCTCACTATCGATGATGGGGAGACGTTAGTCATTTTAGGTGGTAGTGGTAGTGGTAAAAGTACACTACTTCGCTTATTGATTGGCTTGCAGCGTCCTACATCGGGACAGATTATAGTAGATGGCACAGATATTACAACATTATCTGAAGATGAATTTAATACAGTACGAAGAAAAATGGGAATGGTATTCCAATACTCTGCATTATTTGACTCTATGTCGGTAGGTGAAAATGTAGCCTTTGGCTTACGTCAGCATACGGACTTAGGAGATGATGAAATAAAACGCATTGTAGCAGAGCGTCTCGATTGGGTCGGTTTAAAAGGGTATGAATCCTATATGCCTAATGAATTATCTGGGGGCATGAAGAAGCGTGTTAGCTTAGCTCGTGCCATAGCGTTAGATCCTAGTTTAATTCTCTATGATGAACCTTCATCCGGGTTAGATCCTATTACATCAGGTACGATTAGTATGTTGATTAAGGGAATGCAGCAACGGCTCGGTTGTACATCTATCGTTGTAACGCATGATATGCAATCTGCATTTTATGTAGCAGACCGCATAGCTTTACTTGATAAGGGGAAATTTGTGGAAATTTCTGATACAATAGACTTTAAGAATTCTACAAATAAAAAGGTACAACAGTTTATTCATGGTGAAGCAGAACCAATTAACGTATCTGTGATGGGAGAGGTATAATGAAGTGGACGACGGAGGCCAAGGTAGGGGCTTTCACGATAATAGGTATAGCATTATTTATTGCGGGCATACTATTTGTAGGCCGCATTGATATATGGGCTAAGCCGCAAATGACAATTACTGGTGATTTTGCTCAAGTTAATGGCCTAAAAAATGGTAATCAAGTTAAATACTCTGGTGTAGCTATCGGTAATGTCTCTGATATTGAGATTACACCGCATGGTGTGGTAGTAAAAATGAAGCTTGATGAAAAAACACAAATCCCAAGTGATTCTATATTTACTTTAGGGTCAGATGGTTTCTTAGGCGATAAATTTATCCAAATTTCACCTGGTCATTCTACAGTATATTTACAAGATGGTGATTCCGTTAAGGGCGAAGGTGCAGATGCCATGGATAAAGCTATGCAAAGTGCTCAAAAATTAATGGATGGCACTGAAAAGATGTTGCAGTCTATCAATAATATTATTGGTGATCCTGCAACGCAAAATGCACTTAAACATTCCTTGCAATCTACAGCAACGATGGCTGATAATGCAGTAGCGATTACACAAAATATGGCTGATGTAACAGCACAGCTAAATCAAGCGGCACAGCAATTTAATGCAGATGGTAATGCAGGCAATGATATGCGCGCTATTTTAACTAACTTAAAACAAACTACGGATCGTGTAGATAATATGGCTCGCTCTATGGAATCTACGGTAACAGATCCTAAAGCACAAGAAAATATTAAGGAAACATTACATAATACGGCGCAAATTTCTGCTCGTATCAATAAATTAATGGGTGGTAAGGCGTATCAAACGGATACAAATGGAAATATTGTTGAGGTTGGCACAACTGAAAAAAAGTCTTCCCCTAAGGTTGAACCATCTGTAGATCTGTTGTATAACACAACAGATAATGAATTCCGTATCAATGGTCGTGTTCGTGCTATTAATGATAAAGGTATGGCAGAAATTGGACTATCCAATATTGGGGATGATACAAAATTCGATTTAAATGCAGGCAAATTTGTTAGTCCGAAATGGTTAGTACGTGGTGGTATTTTTGAAAGTGAATTGGGCGTGGGCGTAGATTATAATTTACGTGGTCCTGTATCCTTGTCTGCTGCTATGTATGATCTTAATCATCGTAAATATCGTATTCGTAGTGATATACGTTTACATAAAGATACTTATGGGGTTATTCAAATGACCAGACCGTTCGGTTCCACGAATGGTGGTACCTACTTTGGTATCAAACAAGTATTTTAAAGACTAATACATTCACTTTAGGTGAGTATGGAGGTATATATTATGAATAAAAAGGTTTTATCCTTGGGTGTAATGCTCTCCTTGGCTACTACAGGTGCAATGGCTGCTGATGTAGTTACAACTTCCGTTAATAATGGAGACCAATTAAGCAAATATCAAAAAGAAGCTATTCAATTAACACAGAAGCAATTAGCTGAAAAATCTGTTCAAGATAGCAAAACATATGAGAGCAAATTGGACCTCGATGAGTCTCGTACTATAGATTTGGCATTAGCTAATAACCGTACTGCAAAACAAACTAAATGGGGTTATGAAGCTGCTAAATCTGCAGTTAGCCAAGTAGCAGCAGGTAAAAACCCTAGCGTTAGCTATGGTTGGTCTGCTCAAAAAACCGGTGGTGATACTGGACGCGGTAAATCTGGTAGTCATAACTTCTCCATTAGTGCACCTGTATTTAATCCTCAACTTGATGCAAGTATTGACTCTGCACGTTATACTCGTGAAGGTACTGGCGCTAGTTATGAAGAAGCATTGCAACAAGCAAAATACGATGCAATCAGTGGCTACTATACTTTGATTATGAACCGTAATCTTGTTGATGTGGCTCAACAAGCTGTTAAAGATTACCAAGGTCATGTAACAAATGTGCAAGCTCAATATAATGTTGGCTTGGTAGCTAGTTCTGATGTATTGGCTGCTAAAACAAATCTTGCTGACTCTGAAACGAGCCTTGTTAAAGCTCAAAATGCTGCAAATTTAGCAGAAGCAAGTTTAAATCAAGTCATTGCATATCCTGTACAAACAGCTATTAATACAGCAGAACATGATTTACAATATAAACCTTATAATGTTACATTGGAACAAGCTAAAGCATATGCTTTACTTCATCGTTCTGCTCTTGTAAAATCTGCCCTTGATGTAAAATCTGCAGAAGAGGCTGTAAAATCTGCTAAAGCTGGCTATTTGCCAACTGTAGCGGTAAAAGCAGGTCGTGGCTATGCTGATCCAGATGGTTACTTTGGAACAAGTACAAAATCTTGGAGTGTAGGTGCTACTGCATCCTGGAGTTTATGGGACGGCGGCGCTACACAAAATGCTATTAAAAAAGCTAATGCACAACTTGAACAAGCTAAAGAAGCTAATTTAGCTACTGTTGATGCTGTATTATTAGCCGTACAAAAAGCATACTTGAACTTGCGTTCTGCAGAGCAAACAATCCAAAGCACTCAAACTGCAGTCGCTCAAGGTCAAGAAAGCTTCCGCATTGCTACACTTCGTTATCGTGCAGGCGTTGGTACTAACCTAGACGTTCTTGATGCAGAAACTAAATTGACAACAGCTCGTAACAACTATGTACAAGCTCTTTATAACTACAATATTAGCATTGCAGCGCTTGAGCAATTAACAGGTGTTCCATTGAATACTCCAGTTGGACAAGGTGCAGAAATTATTGCAAACAGTGGTGCAGCTGAACAGTTAGCACAACTTGGTGGCAATCAATAATATAAAAAAGACGACTTAGGTCGTCTTTTTTTTGTGAAAATTTATCATATAAATTCATTATATATTCTCATTAATTTGTTATGGTAGTGTTCATAATGATTCTATATGTGGTTATTATAGAAACTGATTAGTAAAAAATATATTAGTTTTATAAAAGTTATCTTGAAAATGCTATAGTTATTACTTTGTCTGTGGTAAGATTAGTATATATATTTATATTATTCATAATGTGTATGGGAGATCATTATGACCCGTAAAAAGTGGTGCCTTATAGGTGCAGCGATTTTAGGTTTATCTGGTATTGGTGCCAGTATTAATCCAATAGCTCAGACCTATGTGGCTCCTATGGTTAAAGAACAAGTAAATAATGCCATAAACGGATCTGTGGACTATGATTCTCTTCGTATCAATTGGAATGGCGATGTAGTTCTATCCGATGTAGTGATTAAAGATCGAGATGGACACTTAGTAGGAACTGCACAAGATGTAGCAGTGGGGGTTAAACTATCTGCATTGCCGAGCATAATTGGTGGTAATACATCAGGGGCAACAGCTATATCTAGTGTTACAGTGGAGGCTCCTGATCTCCATATATGGCAATTGGTCGATGGATCTTGGAGTGTAGAAAAGTTAGTAAAACCATCTGATCCAAATAAGTCCGGCAGTTTTGATGGTGACATTACCATAAATAATGGTCGTGTAGCGTTACGTACTAAAGATGGAATAAAACGAAATGTTGAAAAGCTTGATGGTACTGTTGCACTCAATATGAGTGGTATGTCTAAAGGGGCTTTTACGGCTGATATAGATGGTTCCTCTGTTCTTGTAAATGGCAATATAGACATGGATGATGTGTCTAATTTTGATGTGTTTGTACAAGCTGATGAAATTGATATGGCTGGCATTATGAGCTTTGTTCCGTTACGTAAGGATCTAGTTGTATCGAAGGGGAAATTACAAGATTTACATCTCAATATTAAAAGTGAAGATGGCCAATATGTTATGAGTGGCAATGTAGGGTTCAAAGGATTAAGCGGTACTTATAAACGTGGAAATACGACCTATACTATTACTGATGGGGAAGGTCGTATTATGTTAAATCACGACCAAATTGTCATTAGCCATAGCTCTTGGCGTATTAATGATCAAGCAGCAAAACTTAATGGTCTCATTACGTTAGGAAAAGAGGAAGAATATTTAAACCTTAATGTTGTGGCGGATAAAGTAGCACTAGAAGCTATTACTGATGTGGGGATTACAGGTGTTGTTGGCGGTCGTGCACATATTGGCGGCACCACTGTAGCGCCTCGCGTAGATGCGACAATCGGTGGTGATGGTATTTCTTACGAAGGGTATCATGTGGACCGAGTACAAGGAAATGTAGTATACGATAATGGATTGGTTCGTATCGATGATGCCCAATTATCTATTGGCGCTGGTAATGCTAAAGTTAAAGGTCAATATGTTGTAGACACAGGTGACTTTGATGTGGTTGCAAATGTTCATGCCTTATCGCTGGATACTTTCACAGAAAATCTAACCATGCCTATTACAGGGATAGTTGATGGAGAAATTCACGCGTTAGGGAAGAATAATCAACTTACCGATCTGGTTGGTGCTGTTCAAGGTCATCACATTGGTGTGCGTGGTGTCATCCTTGACTCTGTCAAAGCGGATTTAACTCATAGTGATAATCTTACCAACATTACTATGGTTGGGAATATGGGCGCTGGCTCCTTTAGTGGATATGGTTCTATTCAAAATGGTCAAGTGGATGCCACAGTTTCTGGTAATGCCTTACCGTTGACATCACTTAGTCCGATCATAGGTGAAGATGTAGCTGGCACACTTAGCACTTCTATTAATGTAAAAGGAGCCTTAGATAACCCTAATGTGACTGGAACAGTATGGGGACAAGAAATTCTCTATAAGGGTGCTCATTTTAATGATATTCATAGTGATATTACATTAGATAACCATGTCTTGACGATTACAAATGGTCATATTGGTGACGGTAGTGGCGGTTATGATATTACTGGTTGGTATAATATCAATACTGATGCATTAGATTTAAATGCTAAAGCTCGTGCTGTACGTATTGAAAATTTAATTCGTCCTGTAACTGACATTCCTATTACAGGATGGTTTGAAACCGATAACCATATAACAGGGACTGCGGCTAATCCTATTATAGAAGGACGAGCTCACTTATGGGATGGGTCTGCCTATGGCAAGCTTGTGACTAATGCTTTTGCAAAATATAACTATACAAATGAAAGATTAGAGTTATATCGTTTTGACATTGAAGGATACGGAGCGACTATTACAGGTGGTGGCACAGTATCAAAAGATGCTATTAATATTGATTTTGAAGGTAAGAAAATCGATATGGGCAGACTGCTCATCAATACTGACTATAAGGTAGATGGATTATTAGATGGCCGTGGTATTATAACAGGGTCTATGGATAATCCTCAGTTTAATGGATATGTTTTATCTGATGCTTTATCCATCAATGGCCAATTTTTGACAGGTCTGCATGGTCATGTCTATGCAGATAAATCCGTTGTAAATGTACAAGACTTTTCTTTTGCTGAATCAAATGGTGGTCGTTATGTTGCTAAAGGCGGCATGAAGCTCGACGATAGTAAACAGCTATTTGGTGTTTTAGATGTTACTAATGGTAGTGTCAAGAATTTATTAGCACTGTTAGATCGTGAAAATGAGCATCTTGATGGCAAATTAAACGGTTCTGTTGAAATTGGTGGCACAAAGGATAATCCAAGTGTTACTGTTGACGGTAAAATTAATGAAGTTAGTATTGATAACAAGGTTGTTGGTGATGCAACGATTGATGCTAGCTTAGCTAATCGAAAGTTTAAAATTACTACCTTAAAACTACCTGTTGATGAAGGTCTCATTGCCATGGGCGGTACATTGGATCTAGATGGACAAGCTGACTTACAAGTCGCTATAAAAGATGTTGACATAGTACCATTCTTGCCACTTATAGGTAAGGATGTCCAAGCTACGGGTTGGGTGACCGGCGTTGTGAATGTTACTGGAGAAACCAAAAATCCAAAGGTTGAACTATCTGGTGCGGTAGAATCTGGTTCCTTCAATGGAATTGGTATTGATGAGGGCTTTGCATTAGCTACAATGCAAGATCATGTTATTCAAATTCAACGCATCCAAGGTACAAAGAGCGGTTATAAACTCAGTATTTATGGTAAAATTCCATTGGCTGCACTCTATACATCTGGTTATTTAGAAGCTAGTGATGCTAAATCTATGGATGTAACGATTGACTTTAACGAAGCTGATATGGCGGTTATTCCTTTAGTAACAACGCGTGTTAAGGATGCTACGGGCCCGTTGAAAGGTGCTATTAGACTCACTGGGACTATAGATCAACCTGAGGCTTATGGTACAGTTTCAGTTCGAAATGGTACGATGAAGCTAGCTGGTGTGGAAAATGAAATCACAGGCATCGATGGAGATTTAATTTTCTCTGGTCAACAAGGGGACTTCCAATCTCGTATCAATATGGGGAAGGGTTCTGCAGGTTTAGCTGCTAAAGTAAATTGGTCTGGTCATGAGCTTACAAATTATAAGGCTGCTGTTCAACTTGATGGACTCGATGTTCGCAGTGAATATATTAGGGGCCCATTGAATGGGGAGCTTTATATTGCTGAACGCGATGGGTTACCTACATTGATAGGTAATTTGGACTTGGAAAATATCCAATTCAAGATTCCGCTTTCCTTACAATCTAGTGAAAGTAGTACCAATATGGGGGTAGATGTTACCATCCATGCTGGCAAGGGGGTACGCCTATATGATCGTACTTTGTATAATATGTTCATTGGTGGTGATGTTCACTTTGGTGGAACGTTACAAAATCCAACAGCTAGTGGCCAGTTTGATGTTAAATCTGGTACATTTAAATACTTAAGTCATGTATTTAATATTACGAAGGGGAATGCACACTTCGTGGGTGGCTCCTATTTGCCAAACCTACAATTAGAGGCTGAAACAAATGTAAGTAACTATAATATCATGCTTGGTGTAAAGGGCACTGTGGACCATATGGATTTAACTTTGACGTCTAATCCTAGCTTGTCTAGAAAGCAAATTATCTCTATGTTGACCTTTGGACGTGGGGCAGATTCAAATAGCAGTACATTGACAAATAATGATGTAAATGCTGTTGCTACTGCAGGGTTACAAATGTTTGCCTTTGGTTATGTACAAGACGCATTACAAAATACATTAGGGCTTGATAGAATCAATATTACGACTGGTTCTATTGATCCTGATGAACCGACTAATCGAGAAACCGCTGGCAATTACAATATCGAAATTGGCAAGTATATTGTGCCAAAGGTAATGCTTACTTATTCTCAAGGTATTAATAATAAACAAAATAAATATGGTGTGGAGTATTCTGTTAAACGAAACCTCAAGTTCACTGCATGGCATACATCGCAAGGGAACAATTATATAGGCGGCCGTTGGACAAGAAGCTTTTAAGTTTATGGCTAGAGTGTGCAAATCCCATAGATATGCACATTCTAGTCATATTAATTTCATAAAATTTGTTTAATATAGTACTCATTCCCAGTATTTTATGCTATAATAATAAAGATTTATTGGTCTTTATAAAACAAGATGTAAACTTTTTATGGGGATGAGTTCTAGGAGGAATTTATGTTTAAACCAAAAGCCTATAAAAGTATGCTTGCAGCATCTGTGTTGACTGCTGTCATGGGGACAGGCAGTGTATTTGCTGCAGAGGTACAAGCTGGCTATACTCCAGATTTAAATAACACAACAACAACTAGTGCAGCTACAACTAATGATGCTACTACTACACAAGCAGTTTACAATGCTGATGCAGCTACACCTGCAGCAACACAAGATGAAACTGATGCAGCTATCTTAGCGGCTCGTGGTGATACAACTGTATCTAGCGATGGTACTGTAGTTAAAGGTTCTGACGGAACTGTTACAGTTAATAATGCTGCTTTGAAAACAGATGACAAACAAGTAAAAATGGTATCTAAAACTACTGGTGGTACTGATCTTGATAAGGCTGCTGAAAATGGTCAAACTCAAGCTGTTACAACTGTAGAGGCTCAATATGTTACATCTGCTAATGCTGAGTCTATTAATCCATATGTAGGCAAATTGATTACTGGTTTATCTATTTCTGGTGTCACAGCTGAACAACAAGCACAATTGTTGCCTATTTTAACAGAAAAAATCGGCGATGCTGTATCTGTTGATGGTGTATTTAAAGACGTGACTAACCTTGGTAATACTGGATATTTCTCTGAAGTAAATCCTGTATTCACAACTGTACCTGAAGGTGTTAAATTGGACTTTGCTGTTACAGTAAATCCAATTACTACTGGTGTATCCTTCGAAGGTAATACAGTTTATACTTCTGAAGTATTGACTAAATTTATGGATTTACAACCAGGTCAAGTTCTTAACTCCGTATATGTAGGCCAAAAAGTTCAAGGTATTAATGCAGCATATGCTCGTGATGGCTATATGTTGGCCCACGTTGACGGTATTCGTGTAGATGACCAAGGTGTGCTTCATGTTCATATCGTAGAAGGTATTGTAGAAGATATCGTTCCTGCTGGTAATAAGAAAACTCGTGATAAAGTCATTACTCGCGAATTCGTTCAAAAGAAAGGTAAACCTTTCAATAAGTTCTTGGTACGCCGTTCTGTAGAACGCGTATACAACCTAGGCTTCTTTGACGATGTAAATGTTCGTATGTTACCTGGTGATCAAGATCCTAACAATGTAATTATTGAGATTGATGTTTTGGAACATAAAACAGGTACTATTACATTAGGTGCTGGTTACTCCAAATCTGATGGCTTGATGGGGATCATTGAATTTGGCGAAGATAACTTCCGCGGTACAGGTGATAAATTCAAAGTTCACTGGGAAATCGGCGGTAAGAAAAAATATAAAAACTACCAAATCTCTTACTTGAAACCTTGGATTGACAGCAAAGGTACATCCCTTGGTTTCTCCTTCTTCAACCGTGAAGATGAATATACAGATTACAACGAAGATGGCAATGAAGTAGCAGAATATAACAAGAAATCTCGTGGCTTCAATATCTCCTTCGGTCGTCAAACTGGGGAATATACACGTGATTACTTGACATTAGAATCCCGTAAAGATACTTATAAATGGGATAGTGACGATAGCTCTGGTTATCGTTATGACACAGATGCTATCAATAATACAAGTGGCCACGGTAATGATTGGAATAATACTAATCCAAAGACTGGTGGTAGTTGGAATTTTGACTCTAATAATTACGTAAAAAATAACTTTGGACGTATTAACTCCATTACATGGCAAAAGGTATACGATTCCCGTGACAATATTTATGATCCGACACGTGGCCGTCGTATTTCCTATACAGCTCAATGGGCTGGTCATGGTTTAGGCGGTGATTTCGACTTCTATAAATTCACAGCTGAAGCACGTATGTATAAAAAACTAGGTGCTAAGAATGTTTTGGCATTCCGCGCACGTGGTGGTTTTATCCAAGGTGATGCACCTTATAGCCAATTATTTACATTGGGTGGTGCTGATTCCTTACGTGGTTACGAAGATGATCAATTCCGTGGTAAGTATATGTATAATGCGACATTGGAATTCCGTTTCCCAATCGTTAAAAAGGTTAGTGGTGTATTGTTTACTGATATCGGTGATGCATGGGATGCACCAAATGTTACATGGTACAATGGCAAGAAAACCTTTAACTATGGCGTTGGTGCTGGTGTTCGTATTACTACACCAATTGGCCCAGTTAAACTTGATTATGGCGTGGGTAAACACAAAAATAAATTCCACTTCAGCTTCGGCACACAATTCTAATATAGTAAATGTATATGGTGGAGGCCTCTTTTTTAAAGAGGCTTTCACCAATATCTCTATATGGCATCCTTTGATGTAGTAATTTAAAGAAATGAGGGCACTCTATTATGATGCGAATGATGAACAACAAGGCGAATGTGAAGATTTTCTCCATCGTCATTGCTGCTATTTTTATTATCGGTATTGGTGCATTGGCATATACTCAAATGGCTACGCCAACTGGTGGTAGTGGTAGCAGCACAATTGGTGTTATCGATACATCTCGTATGATGTCTCAAGATAATCCAATTTATATCTCTGCAGCTCAAGAATATATGAGCTATCAAAGCCAATTACAACAAGAAACACAAGCAAAAATTGATGCAGCACAAGATGATGCGACTAAACAAAAATTAGCTGAAGAAGCACGTCAAAACTTAGCAAAAAAAGATCAAGAAATTGCTAAATCCGTTCAAGATAAAGCGATGGAAGCAGCAAAAGCTGTGGGTGATGCAAAAGGCCTTAGCGTTGTAATGACTAAAGATACTGTATTATACGGTGGTGTAGATATTACAGATCAAGTTTTGAAAAAATTAGCTAATGATGCGAAAAAATAAACTGTAGTTCTATGTAAGGGAGAACGACAATGAACGGGAAAAAACGATATATCGGATTTGCCATATTTCTCGTTGTTGCATTATGTGCTATGGTTTGGGCCTATGGATTTGTGACGAATCGTCAGCAGAGTCCTGATGGGGTATCAATAGGTGTTGTACGTATTGATGATGTATTAGAGTTTAATCCTTCTTATGAGGATTATAAACAAGCTAAAAATGAATTGGACCTTTTACAACGTCAGTATGAACTTGAGCAACAAGCTCTAAATGCCAAGTCAGAGACACAAGAGGAACAGTTGAAATCTCTTGCATTAGATTCAACCTTGTCAGATGCTCTTACGGTGGAATTGCAAACTCGTATTGCAACAAAAGAAAATGAATTGAATCAGCAATTAAATGCGAAACGAAATGAACTCACTCAAAAATATTTAGCCCAGTTAAAAGTTAGTGCTAATGAATATGATTTAGAAATCGTTAATCTACAGTTAGATCTTTATGCTTATGATGCTCGTGTATACATTGATGATGCACAAAAAGAAGCGGCTATGGCAGAGAAGGCTAAGAAAGAGGAACGATTGAAGGAGTTATTAGCTAAGAGAAAACCATCTAATCTAGATGTGGACTCTATTAAGGCTAAAGTACAAGCAGAACTTGCTCCTATGCAACAAAAAGGGCAAGAAGAGCTTAACCAATATGCAGCATCTTTACAAAAGGAATTGGCTGCAAAACGAGATACTATGGTACAACAACAAGCACAATCTATTATTGCTAATAATAACTTACCTGTTGCTCAGGACTGGAATGATTCTTGGGCTAAAAAGCTTTCAGATAAAGAAGCTGAAGTGAGTGCACTTCATGAGGCAATTTTAGAAGATGTTCGTATGCGTGTAGCAATTATTGCAGAGGAACAACATTTAGATTTAGTCATCATCGATGATGGTGGTAATATTAAGGGGCTTGATATTACTGATGCTGTAAAAGCGTCCTATCGAGTTCAATAAGGAGTTATATTATGAATAAACGTATTAAATCTTTAGTATTAGGTGCATCCTTAGTGGCTTCTATGGCTGTTTTAGGTGGTTGTGGTTCCAATAATATCGGTTATGTTGATAGCGTGAAAGTAGCAAACAGCACTGAAAAAGGTATTGAAATCACTAAAGAAATCAATGCTAAGAAAGCTGAGTTGGATGCTAAAATTGCAGCCGCTGATGAAGCATCTAAACAAAATGTATTTAATCAAGCTAATCAAGAGTTAAACGCCTTTGCCAATGCAAAAGCACAAGAATATCGTCAATATCAAGAACAAAAAGTTGGTGAACTTGTAAAAGAGAAAAAACTTGATGTTGTTATCGAAAAAGGTGCTGTTGTCGGTGGTGGCTCTGATGTGACTGATGATTTGATTGCGAAGATGGGCAAAGCTTCTGATGATCAAATTAAAGAAGCTGAAAATGCAGCTAAAGCACAAGAACAAAAAGATGCACAACAAAATGCTCAACAAGCAGGTCAAACTACAGCAGTTAATACTGAGGAAAGTGCACAATAATTAAGGATTATTACAGGGGGAGGAGTTTACCTTGGAAAAAACTTTACAGGAACTCGCAACATTAGTAGGTGGTCGTGTTATAGGCGATGCATCTATTGTTATTACTGAGACACGTAGCTTTGAACAAGCCGTAAAACAATCCATAACTTTTGCAGTAGGTGAATATGTTGAACATATTGCATTATGCCAAGCGGGTGCTGTGATCGTTGAATCTGAAGTGAAAGATGCACCGATGGCTCAAATTGTAGTTGATAATGCAAAAGCAGCGTTTGCACAAGTGTTAGAACTCTTCCATCCACCTGTTATTGTTCCTAGGGAAGTGCATAGCACTGCTATTATTGGCGAAAATGTAACGATTGGAAAAAATGTTGCTATTGGTGCCTATTGTGTTATTAATGATAATGCAGTCATTGAAGATAATGTAACGATTCGCCCATATGTTTATATTGGACATAATGTGCGTATTGGCGAAGGTTCTGATATTTATGCAGGCGCTATTGTTCATGAAAACTGTATTTTAGGTAAACGCGTTGTATTGCGTGCTAAAGCAGTAATTGGTGGCGAAGGCTTCGGTTTTGCTACAGAGAATGGCGTACATACACATATTCCACAAGTTGGTAATGTTATTCTTGAAGATGATGTTGAGATTGGCTCTTGTACAACAATTGACAATGCTACAATGGGATCTACATTAGTTCGTCGTGGTACAAAAATCGATAACCTTGTACACCTTGGTCACAATGTGGAAATTGGTGAAGATTGCTTCTTAATTGCTCAAGTTGGTATTGCAGGTAGTACTAAATGTGGTAATCATGTAATCTTTGCAGGTCAAACTGGTTGTACTGGACATATCACAATTGGAGATAATGTACAATTTGCTGGAAAGACTGGTATTACAGGTAATGTACCATCTAATTCTATTATGGCAGGCTATCCTATGAGACCTCATAAAGAATGGTTAAAATTGGCCGCTTATGAAAACCGTTTGCCGGATATGGTTAAAACAGTAAAACAACTACAAAAAGAAATTGACGCTTTGAAAGCACAGCTGAAGGAGAGCTAATAATCCATGTATAGGTTTATGAAAATCTTTAGTGCCTTTATTTGCTTATTACCTAAAGGTTTGCAATATGCTATTGGTACATTGCTTGGTGAAATTGCGTGGCTAGCAGTGCCGCCTAAACGCAAGCGCCTAGCGATAGGCCAAATTCTATTCTGTAATATTACCGATGACCCCAAGGAAGCTCGACGAATTGCGAAAGCTAGTACTACACGCTTTGGTCGCATGATTATTGATGTATTACGCTATCCTGAAATTAAGGATGGTGCATACAAAGATATGGTAGAGTTTATTAACAAAGAGTACTTAGATGATGCTTTAGAAAATGGTCGAGGCGCAATCTTGGCGGCTGTTCATAGTGGCAACTGGGAACTCCTTGGGGGGGTTCTTGCTTCGGAAGGGTATCCGTTGATTTCTGTGGCCATGAAACAGAATGGTGATGCCGATAAGTTTATCAATGAATATCGTCAGATTATGCACCAACATGTGACTTATAAAACTGGTGTGCGGGAAATGATCAATGAACTAAAAAAAGGTGCTTTTTTAGGCCTTATTATGGATCAGGATCCTGGTGATGATGGTGTTCTTGTACCATTCTTTGGTTATGAAACATTGACGGCTGCTGGTCCCGCTGTGTTGGCTCGTATGCAAGATGTACCTATCATTTTTGTGACAATACATTATAGTCCATTTTCTGAGAAGCATGAGATTGAAGTACATCCACCAATTTATGTGGAGCGTACAGATGATAAAAAACGTGATATAGCAGTAACAACAACGCTTTTAAATGAGTTTATTGAAGATTATATTAGAAGATATCCTGAAGATTGGTTCTGGCTTCATAACCGTTGGAAGTGGACACGTCGTTTCTATGGTGAGCATATTGAAACTCCGCCAGATGTATATCGCTAATTATTAAATATAAAGAGATTTTACATGTGTATTTGTACAGTGTCGATTTAGATGCCGCATGAATAAAGCATAGTAAAGTCTCTTTTTATTTTATAGTGTATAAAGTACTATTTATAATTAAATTTATATAAAGTTAATTATGTGAAAAATGCTTTCAAAATCATTGAATATATGGTAAATTCCTTGTATCACCTATGCAAATAGGGTATAATACATATTGGTGTATAGTAAACGTGAATTCAGATTATGAAAGGACTTTCTTATGAGTAAGCCACAACAAACAATTAAACAGGCTATTTCATATCAAGGGATTGGCCTTCATAGCGGTGAACCAGTGAATATGGTTTTTAAACCTGCACCTGAAAATACAGGAATTGTGTTTATCCGCACGGACATTGAAGGGCATCCTTCTGTGCGAGCACACATTGATAATGTGACGAACACTATGCGCGCTACTACATTGGAAAATGGTGAAGCGAAGGTTTTCACTGTAGAACATGTTATGGCTGCGTTCAGTGCTATGAATATTGATAACTGTTATATCGAGATGGATTCTCCTGAACCTGCTGTAGGTGATGGTAGTAGTGCTATTTTTGTAGGCCTTATAGAAGAGGCTGGCATTCAAGAACAAACAGCACCACGTCATGTATATAAAATAACTCGCTCCCATGCTATTTATGATGGTGATCGTTTTATAGTTATTTTGCCATACGATGGCTATCGCATTACATTTACATCGGTTAACAGTCATCCGTTACTTGGTACGCAAAATTGCGATTTTGAGGTTTCACCAGAATCCTTTAAAGAGCATATTAGTGCTGCTAGAACTATCGGATTTATGAAAGAATTAGAACAATTACAGGCTATGGGCCTTGCAAAAGGTGGTACCTTAGATAATGCGTTAGTTTATGATGATGAGAAGTGTTTGTCTGTACCTCGCTTTGATGACGAATTAGTTCGTCATAAGGCATTAGATGTAGTAGGCGACTTATTCTTATTAGGACGAATCGAAGGTCATGTAATTGCTATGAAATCGAGTCATGAATTAAACTCAAAATTGGCTCGTAGTATAATGGAAGAAATAAGGGAGACACAGCCATGATTCTTAATCACGAAGACATTTTAGAAATTTTACCTCATCGTTATCCTATGCTTTTGGTAGATCGCATCGTTGAGTTAGAACCTATGAAACGCGCTGTGGGCATTAAAAATGCTACATTCAACGAATTGTTCTTCCAAGGTCACTTCCCAGGTAATCCAGTAATGCCAGGCGTGTTATTGACTGAGGCTATTGCACAAGTTGGTGGTATTGCTTTGCTATACCCTGAAGAAAACCGAGGTCTTACACCTATGTTTACAGGTATTGATAAAGTTCGTTTCCGTCATCCTGTAAAACCTGGTGATCAAGTACGTATGGAAGTTGATATTGTAAAAATCAAAGGTAAAATGGGTAAGGTTGAAGGCCGTGCCTATGTTGGCGACAAATTGTGCGCTAGCGGTGAATACATGTTTGCCCTTGTATAATGATTGAGGAGTGATTGTAGTGATAGTTGTAGGCATGGAAAATGCAGAATCCAACATCCATAGTACAGCCATAGTCCATCCAAATGCTAAATTGGGCAAAGATGTAATCGTAGGTCCTGGCGCTGTAATCGGCGAACATGTCGAAATCGGCGATGGTACACAAATCGGTGCACATGTTGTAATTGGTGGTTGGACAACCATTGGTAAGCGTTGTGAGATTTATCCTAACGCATCTATTGGGTTGGAACCGCAAGATTTAAAATTCAAAGGCGAAAAAAGCTATTGTAATATTGGCGATGAAACGGTTATCCGTGAATTTGTCACTATTAGTCGCGCTACTGGAGAAGGTGAAGAAACACGTGTAGGCAATAACTGCTTGCTTCAAGCATGTACACATGTGGCTCATAACTGTATCGTTGGCAATAATGTAATTATGAGTAACTGTGCAGGCTTAGCTGGTCACGCTATCGTTGAAGATCGCGTAGTTATTGGTGGCCTTGCAGGTATTCATCAATTTGTTAAGATCGGTCGAAATGCTATGGTTGGCGGCATGGCTAAGGTGGTCCAAGATATTCCACCGTACGTTATTGCTGATGGTCAACCAGCGCGTGTTATCGGCCTTAACTCTGTTGGTTTATCTCGTGCAGGTATTTCAGAAGAAGTACGCCGAGATTTGAAACAAGCATTCCGTATTATTTATCGTTCTGGTTTTAGCTTATCTAAGGCTATTGAAGAAATGGAAATGCAGCTTGATTCTTCTGTAGAAATTGAAAATTTATTACGCTTCTTGCGCAATGCCGATCGTGGTATTATGCGTACACGTCGCGACTAATTCAAAAGACCTCGTACAATGTACGAGGTCTTTTTGTGTAATCTATTAATATTAATATTTTTATATGATCTATAAAATTTAGGCTTTTAATTGGATAAGAATTTTATAATAGTAGTTCATTAATATTAAATATTTTGATAAAAATATCTGAATATATTTTACGTTCCTAAGTTGTAAAATTGGGATTAAAATAATTCTGTTAAAATGATGAAGAAATAGGCATAAAACATAGTGTTTTAATGGTAAAAAGTATCCATTTATAGTACAATATATTGTATATGATTATGTCTTTTTTGAGGCATTATTTATTGTAAATTTGTAATTACTAATTGATATATAGGCCGTAGGTCATCTAGGAGGTATAGTCTTGGCAAAGGTAGGATTGATTGCAGGCATTGGAGTTTTACCTGTAGAATTCATGCGAGCCGCTCATGTATTAGGTCACGAGGTAGTTGTTATCGGCGTGGTTCCAGATGTAGACCCGGCTTTGAAGGCTGAGGCCGATGCTTTCTATGATATTAGTGTTGCTAAACTAGGTAAAATCTTCAAAACCTTAAAAAATGAAGGCGTTGTAGAGTTAACCATGTTAGGCAAAGTTACTAAAGAAATTCTTTTTAAGGGTCTTGCTTTCCCAGACTTGAAAACATTAGGCGTGCTTAAACGTTTGAAAAATCGCAAGGATGACACGATTATGCTTGCCATCGTTGATGAAATCGAAAGAGAAGGATTTAAAGTTTTAGATCAAACCGTATATCTAAAACCATTTATGCCAAAGGTGGGGGTGCTTTCCAAAGCACAACCAACTGATGAGCAATGGGCGGATATTTGCTTTGGCTTTGAATTAGCAAAACAAATGGGTGGTCTTGATATTGGACAAACTGTTGTTGTTAAGCACAAAGCGGCAATGGCTATCGAGGCTATTGAAGGTACTGATAAGTGCATTTTGCGCGGCGGTGAGTTAGGTCGTGGTGAGGCTGTTGTAGTTAAAACAGAAAAGCCAAATCAAGACGTGCGTTTTGATGTACCTGCTGTGGGGATTAAAACATTAATGTCTATGATTGACAGTGGCTGTAAAGTGTTAGCTGTTGAAGCAGAAAAGACTATTTTTGTTCAGCAAGAAGACGTACTTGATATGGCTAATCGCCATGGTATTGTCATCTGTGCTGTAGACCAAGAATTTGTGAATTCCAGAAAGGATGCATAATGAAAGTCATGTTTTCCGCCGGAGAAGCATCCGGTGATACTCATGCGGCCAGCGTTGCTAATGCACTAAAAGAAATAGATCCTTCGGTCGATATGTTTGGTATGGGTGGCACCTTGATGGAACGCGCTGGTGTTCGCATCGTATATGATATTAAAAATTTAGGTGTTATCGGGATTGTAGAGATTGTTAAATCCTTACCAAAATTCTTTAAACTTCGCACATATTTAAAACGCGTCATGATGAAGGAAAAACCAGATATTCTCGTATGTGTAGACTATCCTGGGTTTAATATGAAGCTGGCAGCCGTAGCCCATGAATTAGGGATTCCTGTTCTATATTACATTGCTCCTACAATTTGGGCATGGCATAGCAGTCGTGGTAATACAATTCGTAAGTATGTAACAAAGGTTGCATCCATATTCCCCTTTGAAGCTGAAGCGTATCGCAAATATAAATGCGATGTAGAGTTCGTGGGGCATCCATTATTAGATATCGTACATCCTACGATGACTAAAGAGGAGGCTGAAGAATACTTTGGGGCTCGTAAAGAAGCTAAAAAAGTATTGCTTATGCCTGGTAGTCGCAAGCAAGAGGTTTTATCTTTGCTTGATACGATGTTAAAAAGTGGTGAGCAATTGATGGCGAATCATGAAGATATTCAATTCTTCTTACCTCGAGCACATACCATCGATCGCAGTGAGCTGGAAACCTTTATCGATGCTCATAAGGTGCCTGTTACGATTACAGAAGACCATACGTATGACTTGATGCAAGTTTGTGATGTGTGCCTTGCCGCATCAGGAACTGCTACATTGGAAACAGCAATGATGGAATTACCGACCGTGTTACTGTATCGTGTATCCCCAATTACTTATGGTATTGGGAAAATGGTAGTAAATGTATCACATGTAGGCTTGCCTAATATTGTGGCCGGTAAAGAGGTAATTCCTGAATTATTACAAGATTCTGTTACACCACAGGCTATTGTATCCTTAGTGGAACCTCTTCTAACTGATGTTGAGAAAAATAAAGCTATGCGCAGTGAATTGCGTGAAGTACATCATAAATTAGGTGAACCAGGCGCCGTAAAGCGTGTAGCGGAATTAGTATATAATCTCGGTAAGGAGAAATGTAATGAATAGTTACTCTAGGCTCTTATATTTTGTAAAGCCTTATTATAAACGCATGATCTTTGCAGTATTTTGCATGATTGTTGCGGCTGCGGCGTACTTGGTAGTTCCTTGGCTAATTAAAAATGTAGTAGACCAAGTATTAGATGATAAAAATATGTTTATGTTGAACCTCATTGTAGGGGCCATTATTTTGATATTCTTGATTCGTGGTTTTGCCACTTATGGGCAAACCTATAATATGTCCTACATTGGACAACGCGTTATTATCGATGTACGTGAGGCTATTTTTAATCATTTACAAAAATTAAGTCTATCTTACTTTGATCGCCGTAAAACAGGCGTTATCATGAGTAATCTTACGAATGACGTGGCAGCATTACAAACTGCTGTAGTTGATAACTTGATTTCCTTTATCACGGAATCTGTAACACTTATTGGTTCTCTTGTTTCTATGCTTCTTATTGACTGGAAATTGACACTAGTTACCTTTATTACGGTTCCTGTAGTATTGGTCATTATCAATGTATTTGGTAAAAAGCTTCGCGTCGCAGGTCATGATGTACAAGGTCGTGTGGCTGACATTACAGCTCTTTTACAAGAGGTTATTAGTGCAATTCGTGTTGTGAAATCCTTCGCTCGTGAAGATTTTGAGCGCAAGCGTTTCGAAGATGAGAATGATCGGAACTTTAAAGCTGTTATTAAAGCTACTAAGTTGACTAGTTTACTAAGTCCAATGGTCGAGTTTTCTGCGGCTATTGCAGTGGCAGTCATTCTTTGGTATGGCGGGTATTCTGTGGTAACAGGAACTATTACAGCAGGCTCTTTGATTGCTTTCTTGATTTATGCCATTAACTTGTCCAACCCGGTAAAACGCTTGAGCCAAGTGTATGGTAACATTCAAAAAGCCTTAGCAGCAGCTGATCGTGTATTTGAAATCTTAGATACTAAAACTGATGTTGTAGAAAAAGCTGATGCTATTACGTTGCCATCCATTAAAGGCGATGTAGAGTTTAAAGATGTTTCCTTCTCTTATGATGGTGAAAAAACGGCGCTTGAAAACTTCACGTTGTCTGTTAAGGCTGGTGAAAGTGTAGCCCTTGTTGGCCCATCTGGAGCAGGTAAAACGACTCTTGCTAACTTGTTACCTCGCTTCTACGATGTAACGGGTGGCGCTCTTACCATTGATGGTTATAATGTAAAAGATGTTACATTTAAATCATTACGTGAGCAAATCGGACTTGTACCACAAGAAACAGTATTATTTAATGCCACGATTAAAGAGAATATCTTGTATGGTCGATTAGATGCTACTGATGAAGAGGTATATGAAGCTGCTAAGGCTGCTAATGTTCTTGAGTTCGTAGAAAAGATGCCTGATGGTCTCGATACAGTTGTAGGTGAGCGAGGTAGCTCCTTATCTGGCGGTCAACGTCAACGGGTAGCCATTGCACGCGCTATTTTAAAAGATCCTCGTATTCTGATCTTGGATGAAGCCACATCTGCATTAGATACAGAGAGTGAAAAACTTGTACAAGAGGCACTAGATCGCCTCATGAAAGGGCGTACTGCATTTGTTATTGCCCACCGATTGAGCACAGTTCAAAATGCTCATCAAATTGTTGTACTTAATCAAGGCCACTTGGTAGAGCAGGGGACTCACCAAGAGCTATTAGCTGTTAATGGCGGATTGTACAATCATCTCTATTCCGTTCAATTCTCCAACAAAGGATAACCATGTACTGGATATATAATGTATTGCTCATATTTTATTGGATTGGCTTGATTCCGGTTATTTTATACCGTCTCGCCTTTGAAGATGGATTTTATGAGCGTATCAAACAGAGTGCAGGCTATATGCCAGCCTCATTACTAAAGAAAATTGAAGGACGTCGTGCTATTTGGATTCATGCTGCTTCTGTAGGGGAAATTGTAGCTACTAGTCCATTGGTAAAAGAGGTAAAAAAGGAATTTCCTGAAGCCGTTGTGGTCGTATCTGTTGTAACTGCTACAGGTCATGCAATGGCACATCGCATTATTCCTGAGGCAGAAGGTATTATTTTCTTTCCTCTTGATTTGCCTTATTTGACACGTAAGATTTTGCATATTATTAAACCTATTGCCATCTTACTTGTAGAAACAGAAATTTGGCCAAATTTCTTGCGCATTGCGCAATCAGAAGATATTCCTGTTATGATGGTTAATGGGCGGATTTCTGATCGTAGTATGAAACGCTATAAATATATTAGTGCGTTCACAAAAGAAATGTTGCGTTCTATTGAACGTTTTTGTATGCAATCTAAGTTTGATGCAGCACATATTGAAGTGTTAGGAGCTCATACACCAGATATTACCGTAACAGGGAATATGAAGTACGACCAAACGTACGCTACTGTATCAAACGAAGAAAAACAATCTCTTCTTGAAGAGTTTGGCTTTGGTAATAATCACCCTATAATTATTGCTGGTAGTACACATAAGGGTGAGGAAGAAACAATATTTGAGACCTTTAAACAAGTATTGCAAGAATACCCTCAAGCTCGTTTACTAATTGCGCCTCGTGAGATATATCGCGGTCATGATGTTCAAAATCTAGCGAATCGTTATGAATTAAATGCTATTTGTCGTAGTGATATGACAGAGCCAGTTCATGAAGGAATACCTGTAGTTGTTTTGGATACTATTGGCGAACTTGGTCGTTTATATAGCTTAGGGGATATTATTTTTGTTGGTGGTTCTCTTGTGAAAACTGGAGGCCATAATATTCTCGAACCGGCAGCACATGGTAAACCAATTCTTGTAGGACCATATATGTTCAATTTCAAAGAGATTTTCGCTTTATTACATTCTCGTCATGCTTGTGAGCAGGTGAAGAATGGTAAAGAATTAACTGATATGGTATTGCGATTATGTAAGGATAAGGATTTATCAACGGAAATGGGTCAAAACTGTCTTGATATTATTCGTGAAAATCGCGGTGCTACACAACGTAATACACAAGAGTTACGTCAGTTATTTGAAAAACACCATATTATTCCATAAGCTAGATATAATTTATTAGATTCATCTATGATGTTACATAATAGGAGGAGTCACCTATGAGTGGGGAAGCATTATTTAAATCCATCGTTAGTGGTGAGAATCAATCCATATTAGGTGATATAGCTCGTTCCAGCTTGGGCTTTCTGAGTAAAGGTTACGAAAAGGCTGTATCTATACGAAACACTCGATTTGATGCGGGAAAAGGGGTTACTAAAGTTACCGTTCCGGTTATCAGTGTTGGTAATATTACTGCCGGTGGTACAGGTAAAACCCCAATGGTGAGATTTATATGTGATGTGCTTGCCCGAAAAGGACTCCATCCTACTGTGCTTAGTCGTGGCTATCGGGCTGAGGACAATAAGAAAAATATAATTATTTCTAAAGATGGTGCTATGTTGGTAGAGCCATTTATTAGTGGTGATGAAGCTTGGTTGTTGGCAAAAGTATTACAAAAGTCTAATGTGATTATCGGCCGTGAACGGGCCAAATCTGCACAAATTGCCATAGATGAGCTCGGTGCAGATTGTTTAGTTATGGATGACGGCTTTCAACATCGCGCATTAGCTCGAGATATTGATATCGTTCTTATTGATGCTTCTAACCCATTTGGTTATGACCATGTATTACCTCGTGGTTTATTACGAGAACCGCTTAGTGGCTTACAGAGAGCTAGTATTATCGTTCTTACCAAGGTGGATCAAGTGGCACCAGGTGTTGTTTCAGGCATCCGTAAGCGTTTAGCTTATATGCTTCCCAATACACCTGTATATGAAACAATCCACAAGCCTCAATGTATGTATACATTAGATGAGTGGGTCAACGGAGAAAATGGTTCTCCCGTCGATACATATGAAAAGCATCGAATCATGGCGGTTAGTGGTATTGGGAACCCTCAATCCTTTACACAAACATTGACCGATATCGGATATAATGTGGTCCATACAATGCCATTTGGTGATCATCATAATTTCGAAAATGATGATGTTGTAGATATTTGGAAAGAGGCATTTGCTCATCAAGCAGATGCTATTTGTATCACGGAGAAGGATGCGGTGAAGTTAAGTCAATTGCATGCAATTGAAGACTTGAAAATACCGATTCTAGTGCTATCTATTGGAATTGAGTTCATCTCTGGAAAACAAGAATTCATAGAAAATTTAGAGATTTAGTGTATAATAATTAGATACACGAATAACAGAAATGGGGTTTTATTGTGAAGTTTGGATGCGTTATTCCTGCTCGTTATGGTTCTACAAGATTACCAGGGAAACCATTAGCGGATATTGCAGGTAAACCAATGATTGAACGGGTTTATGCAAGAGTGTCACAAGCGACAAAAACAGAGTGTACTATTGTTGCTACAGATGATGAACGCGTATATTCTGCAGTTCAAAACTTTGGAGGATCTGTTATGATGACAGACCCTAATCACCCTACAGGAACTGATCGATTAGCCGAGGTTGCTAATCATTATACAGACTTAGATGTCATTATTAATGTTCAAGGTGATGAACCTATGATTGAGCCAAAACTTATTGATGAATTGGCCCAACTTTTTGAAGAAGATCCAAACTTACAGATGGCAACTGTAGCCACTCCTTTATTGGAGGATGAATACGATGAACCATCAGCGGTAAAGGTTATTTTAAATAATCGCAATGATGCGATGTATTTTTCTAGATCCTTAATTCCCTATCCTCGTCATGATTTTGTACGTGCGCCGTTAAAACATATTGGTATCTATGCATATCGTAGAGATTTCTTATTAAACTATGCAACGATGGAACCAACACCAGCGGAGCAAACCGAATCGTTAGAGCAATTGCGCGCTCTCGAAAATGGCTATACTATTCGTGTTATTCTTACAGATAAACGATTTATCGGTGTAGACACACCGGAAGACTTAGCTCGTGTAAATGCAATTTACGAGCAAGAGGAGAAATAAATGAAAACAGTTCAAATTAAAGATATTACAGTCGGTGGCGGTAAAGGTCTTTTTGTTCTTGCTGGACCTTGTGTTATTGAAGATTATGACCGTACATTGGCTATTGGCAAACGGGCAAAAGAAATTTGTGAACGCTTAGGAGTTCCATATATCTTTAAAGCTTCTTTCGATAAGGCTAACCGTTCTAGCTATGGTTCTTTCCGTGGACCAGGTCTTGAGGAAGGTCTAAAAATCCTTGCTTCTATTAAAAAAGAACTCAATGTACCAGTTGTAAGTGATATTCACTCCATTGAACAAATCGAACCGGCTGCAGAAGTATTGGATGTTTTGCAAATTCCAGCTTTCTTATGTCGTCAAACAGACCTTGTATATGGTGCAGCTAAAACTGGCAAATGCGTAAATGTGAAAAAAGGTCAATTTATGGCGCCTAAAGATATGGAAAATGTCTTAAACAAAATGAAAGAAACAGGCAATGAAAATCTTATGCTTACAGAGCGTGGATTTAGCTTTGGCTATAACAATCTCGTTGTAGATATGAGATCCTTCCCAATTATGCGTTCTTTCGATTATCCAGTAGTATTTGATGCTACACATAGTGTTCAATTACCTGGTGGCGCAGGTACTAAATCTAGTGGTAATCGCGAATTTGTACCAAACTTGGCTCGTGCCGCTGTTGCAAGTGGTGTAGATGGTCTATTCTTTGAAGTACATGATAATCCAGAGGAAGCATTATCCGATGGTCCAAACATGTTATACTTAGATAATTTTGAAGCTTTGCTACGAGATTTAGTAGCTATTGATAAAATCGTAAAAGGTTAG
Source organism: Veillonella sp. Ser01 (assembly GCF_053850375.1). Classification (NCBI taxonomy): domain Bacteria; kingdom Bacillati; phylum Bacillota; class Negativicutes; order Veillonellales; family Veillonellaceae; genus Veillonella; species Veillonella sp. Ser01. The sequence goes on from NZ_JBSPUA010000004.1 coordinate 79,540, forward strand.
GGGCGGTATTTGTGACTATTTTAGAACAAGCAGCACAGGTACTTCATGAGGAAGCACGTGCTATTGAGGAATTAAGTTCTCGTTTGGATCACAATTTTGTAAATGCTGTAAATATGATTTTGGCTTGTAAGGGCCGTGTAGTATGTACTGGTATGGGAAAATCTGGCCATATTGGTCGCAAAATTGCGGCTACCTTGGCTAGTACTGGTACACCGGCACTTTTCATGCATCCTGGTGAAGGTGTGCATGGCGATCTTGGTATGATTACAGAAGATGATGTAGTATTGGCTTTTTCCAATAGTGGTGAAACAGGTGAAATTATCAGTATCTTACCATCCTTACGTCGCATAGGTGCAAAATTAATCTGTGTTGTAGGTAAACCAGAATCTACATTAGCTAAAAATTCTGATATTGTATTGCTAGCTGAAGTAGAACGTGAAGCTTGTCCATTAGGGTTAGCGCCTACTACAAGTACTACTGTTGCTTTAGCATTAGGTGATGCCTTAGCAGTATGCTTATTAGAACGACATCACTTTACACCTGAAAACTTTGCTGTATTCCATCCAGGTGGTTCTCTTGGTCGTAAATTATTGTTGACCGTAGAAAATATTATGCATGGTGGTGAAGATAATCCTACGGTATTTAAAGGTGCAACAGTACGAGATGCACTCTTTGTAATGACCGAAAAAGGTTTAGGCGCTACTAATGTTATTGATGAAGAAGGTCACTTATTAGGTCTTGTTACCGATGGTGATGTGCGCCGCGGATTAGATTCTGGTAGTAATTTCCTAGAATGGCCTGTAGAGGATATGATGACCTCTATGCCTCGTACGATTACAAAGGACAAATTAGCGGCTGAAGCTCTTCATTTAATGGAGAAAAATCAACCACGTCCTATTACGGTGTTACCAGTTGTAGATACAGATAATAAATGTCTAGGCATTGTTCATATTACGGATTTATTGCGTAGAGGCATTGTATAATGAATATTCAATGGATTGTTCTTGATGTTGATGGCGTGCTATCTGATGGTACTCTAATCTATACATCAAGTGGGGAAGAACTTAAGTCTTTCTCTGTAAAAGATGGCTTAGGATTAACGGCAGCTCGAAAAGTAGGTCTTAAGCTTGCCATCATCACAGCACGGATATCTCCTATGGTTGAGCGACGTGCTAAGGAACTTCATTTTGATGCATTGCTTATGGGGCATGCGAATAAGACAGAAGCATTAAGAACCCTTTGTAAAGAGCATCAAATCAATTTAGAAGAGATTGCTTACATGGGGGATGACCTCAACGATTTGGGGGCTCTTCAACTAGTTGGTTTACCTATGGCGCCAAATAATGCGGTACCAGAGGTCAAAGAATTAGCTAAATTTATTTCTACTGTTAATGGCGGTCAAGGTGCCGTAAGAGAAGCTGTAGAATATATCTTGAAGAATCAAGGATTATGGGAAACTGTTGTAGCAGACTATGCACGAGAGGCCCATGCTCATGGACAATAAAGGAGGTGGGCAGAATGAATAACGAATGGCAATACCATTTAGTTAAAGGCATTAGCTGGCTCGTTTGCCGACTGCCGTATAAGCTCATTTTGCTCATAGGCGCTAGTTTAGGACCCGTATATGGTCTCATAGCGAAGAAGCAAAAACTTAGAGGTATAAAAAACATAAAGATTGGCATGAACATGAATGATCAAGAGGCAGAACAATTAATTGAAAAGTTATTTAAAAATCTTGGCCGTAGTGTTATGGAAGTATTGTACATGCCAAACCTTACAAAATCCTTTATCGATAAACATATTGAAATGCGTGGTGTCGAATATTTAGAAGACGCCATCGCAGAAGATAAAGGTGTTATTGTTCTTACTGGACATGTAGGCAATTGGGAATGGATGGGTGCTGCTATGGCGGCTCATGGATATCCATCTACCACAATTGTTAAAAAACAACCGAATGCTCAATTTACACGTCTCATGAATGAGTATCGTGAGATGGTAGGACTTGATGTATTTGCTAGTGGTGGCAACGAAATCGTTTCTGCTGCAAAGGCTTTAAAGAAGAAAAAACTGCTTGGCTTCTTAGCTGACCAAGATGGATATATACATGGTTTACCAGTTCCGTTTTTAGGTCAAGACTCCTCTGCGGTTATTGGACCAGCTACATTTGCGAAAAAATTTGGTTCTCCCGTAGTTCCCATTTTTGCATCTCGCAAGGCTGAAGGTGGGCATATTGTTCACATTTTACCAGCATTGCATTATATTGACACTGGCGATGAAGATGCAGATATGTATCGTCTAACTGAGGAATGTGTACGCGTTACTGAAGACTTTATTCGCCAGCATCCAGATGAATGGCTTTGGTTCCAACATCGCTGGATGACTAAGATGGATCAAATTATTGATTATGATAAGAAGATAGCTGCACGGGAGAGGGCACATGAAAAATAATAAAAAATTAATTGCCATAGTGGCCGCTATAGTGTTGGCTCTAATTGGTCTTATCGTATATATTATGAAAGACTCTGGTGATGTGGGTACCACTCAAAATCAGAATGGTCAACTCGTTAATTTCCAAGGTGCTGACCTACAAGAGGAAAAGGATGGCAAATTAGTGTGGGCCTTATCAGCTGAAAAGATTGAATATGACCCACGGACAAAGGCCATCGTTTTGACTAATTTGAAGGGTCTTTTCTATCAAGATGATGTGACCACTACTATTACAGCTCCTCATGCTGTATTGACGGGGGACCGCAATTCTCTTGATATCGACCAAGGCGTTACAGCTACCAATACAGAAGGTGCAGAATTTAAAACAGAAGCCCTTCACTTTGATAACAAAACGAAAACGTTGACATCTAAGACGGCTTTTACTTATAACAGTAAGGATGTAACTCTTACAGGCGATAAGCTTGAAGGTAATATGTCTTTGAAAATTATTAAAGCCATTGGCAATGCAAAATTAACGAAGAAGTAATTGAGGGGAAATATGATGAATAAGAAAAAACAGATTGGTATGGCTATTTTGGCTGTACTCATGACAGCATCTGTTACAGCTTGGGCTGCAAATGACCCATTGACTATTAGCGCTGATACATTATCTTATGATGGCAATACAGGTCGTGCTGATGCAACCGGTAATGTTGTTATTACTCAAGCTGATAAAACTATGACTGGTGCCAATGGTTGGTACAACACAAAAACTCAAGAAGCAAGTCTTGAAGGTGGTGTATCTTTGATTGGTTCTGATATGGCTATGTCTGCACAATCAGTGCACAGCTATAATAATAATAAATTTACTGCTAATGGCGGTGTTCATTTACAACGTAGTGATCGTCAAATTTTTGGCGATAAAGTTGAATATAATACAGATACAGAGTATGGCCTTGTATCTGGCAATGCTCGTTTGATTGCAGAAGGTACTACATTAACAGGTAATCAAGTAGAAGGTTGGCTAAAAGAAATTCGCGCAGTAGCACAAGGGGATGTGACATTCTCTAATCCAGAACGAAACGTATCTGGCTCTGCAGAGCGTGCTACCTATACGCAAACACCTAATCAAAATGATGGGGTTGTACTCTTATCTGGCTCTGCTCATGCTGTTCAAAACGGTAATGTACTCAATGCGCCAGAGCTTAAAATTCGTTTAGCTGATGATTCTGCTGAAACATTGGGTGGTCGTAGTACACTTATCATTGTTCCAAATCAATAAGGATTAAATATGTATATAGAAACCAAAAACTTAGTCAAAACCTTTAGCGGTCGCAATGTTGTAGACGGGGTTAGTTTACGCGTTGATAAGGGGCAAGTCGTTGGGCTCCTAGGTCCTAATGGGGCAGGGAAAACTACATCATTCTATATGATTGTTGGCATTGAACGACCTAGTTCTGGTATCATTACCGTTGATGGCAAGGATATTACGAATATTCCAATGTATAAACGAGCTGCGGAAGGTATTGGGTATCTTCCACAAGAAGCATCAATTTTTCGATCCATGACTGTTGAGGATAATATTCGTGCTATGTTACAAACAACATCGAAGAAATCTGATGAAATTGAAGCTATAGTGGAATCCCTCATTGAAGAATTTCATATTGGTCATGTTCGGGATCGTATGGGGATGCAGCTATCTGGTGGTGAACGCCGTCGTGTAGAAATCGCTCGTTGTCTTGCGTTAGAACCGAATTTTATTCTTCTCGATGAACCTTTTGCTGGCGTCGACCCTATCGCGGTTGCTGACATTCAACAAATCATTTTGCATGTAAAAAATCGCGGTATTGGTATCTTGATTACAGATCACAATGTGCGTGAAACATTGGGGATTGTAGATAAGGCTTATATTTTAAGTAGTGGTAAGATCCTCCTAGAAGGCACCCCTGAAGAAATTGCAAACGACCCAATCGCTCGTGAGCATTACTTAGGGGATAACTTTAGATTATAGGAGGGGACTATGAGATTATTAGATAAATATATATTAAAAGCCTTTGTAGGTCCGTTCCTATTTGGGGTATTTGCTTTTACCAGTATTTTTATTGGCACAGGCACATTGTTTAGAATTGCTCAATATATTACTGAATATGGGGCACCGCTAGTGCTTGTTATGAAAGCTTTTGTGTTGGCCTTACCAAGTATTGTTATCTTAACATTCCCAATGTCAGTACTATTGGCTTCACTTATGACCTTTAGTCGCTTGAGCAGTACTAGTGAGATTGTTGTTATGCGTGCCGGTGGTCTTAGCTTTTTACGCTTAGCGATGCCTGTATACATTATTGCCCTTATCATCTCAATTGGGGCTGTTGCATTTAATGAATTTGTTGTACCACGTACAAATAATATGTATCAAACGATTGTGCGTGAACAGATTATGAAAAATGCATCACCTCAAACACAAAATCATATCGTTTTAAAAACAATGAACGGTAATGATTTAGGTACATTGATGTATGCTAAGAGCTATAATGCTGAAACTAAACAGTTATCTATGATTACGGTGCAACAGTTTGGTGAAGGTGGAAAACTACAACAAGTTGAAAATGCGGATACTGCTATCTGGAATGGTCAATATTGGGTGATGCAAAATGGTATCATTTATGATATTTCCGCTGGCGATGGTGTAGAACGAACTATGAAGTTCAAGGAGCAATCCTTGCCAATTAAGTCTGCACCAAAGGATATTCAACAAGATCAACGTAAGCCAGAAGAATTAACAATTAAGGAATTACGCCACCAAATCAAAGCCTATAAGGCAGCTTATACAAACGCTAATAAGTTGGAAATGGAAATGTACCAACGTTTTACAATTCCACTGGCTAGCTTTGTGTTTGCTCTTGTTGGTGCTCCATTAGGTCTTCAAAAGCAACGTTCTAGCTCATCTATCGGTTTTGGTATCAGTATTTTAATCATCTTTATTTATTATGGTGTGATGACATTTGCTGGTGCATTAGGTAAAGGTGGTGCATTGCCAACTGTATTTGCTGCATTAATTCCAGATACATTAGGTATTATTGCTGGCCTATATTTGAATTGGCGTGTATCTAAGTAACCTAGTATATAAAGAAATAAATTTGATTTACGAAATAGCATATTTTCGAATCCAATAATTGTGTAATCTTATGAAAGGAGGGACTCGATGTTAGTAGGTGTTAAAATATTAGTTATTATCGCCCTTATGGGTGGACTTATTGCCTACATGGGGGATAAGTTAGGCACCAAAGTTGGTAAGCGTCGCATGTCCCTCTTTGGATTAAGGCCTAAGCATACATCGATTATTGTTACTATCGTAACGGGATTGTTAGTTGCAGCTGCTACAGTAGGCGTATTAACTATTACATCTCAAAGTGTACGAACAGCACTCTTTGGGATGGATCAGTTGCGAGCAGATATGAAGCAACTTAATGATGAGGTAGCTGCTAAGACGCAAGAGCTTATTCGAGGACAAGCATTGCTTGAGCAAAATAAGCAAGAGTTAGCAGAACGAATGGCTGAAATAGAGCAAATTCGTAAAGAGGTTGATGCAACTAAGGCTGAGTTGGCTAGTGCACAAGCGGCTAAAGATGCGACTGAAGCTGAGTTATCTACACTTCAAGCTTCATATGATGAAGTATCTAAAAAATTAGCTGATTTAGAGGCTACAAGAGCCAAGATGGAAGCTCATATTAAGGATTTACAGACAACGCAGGAACAGTTGCAAAATGGCATTATTCATTTGCGTGAAGGTACAATTCTTTTCCAAGTTGATCAATTATTGGCTCAAGCTGTTGTTCGACCTGGTTTAAGTGAAGAAGATAGCCATGTAGCCATCAAAAATATTATTGATGATACAAATAAATTGGTATTACGTCGTCTTGGTATAGAAGATCAAGGTCAGGCTGTTGTGTATGTAGATCGTCAAAATATTGAGGTAGCTACACAAAAGCTTAATAGTGCAAAGACTCCAATGGTGGTTCAAGTGGTTGCTGCTGGAAATATTATTGCTGGTGAACCAGCGGTAGCAGTTATCCAAGTTTACCCACAACAATTTATTTATAAAAATGGAGAAGTAATCCATTCTGCTGTAATGGATGGTGGCCCTAATGCTCAATCTGCTATGCTTCAATTCTTAAAGCAAGTAAATGAAAAGGCAAGAGAAAAAGGGATTATTCCAGATTCCTTATCTGGTGATATCGGAACGATACCAGGGGATGATTTGTTTACGGCTATTCGTCGCATTGCTACAATACATGGCAAGGTTCATGTGGAAGCGTATGTTGATGGTGATACATATTCATCTGGTCCTGTACATCTTAAGTTACGTATTACTCAAATGCCTGTTTTTAATGATAAGGCTAAAATGCCAGCTTATTAAATTGAATAGTATTTTGGTTTATATACTTTAAACGAAGGTCTTATGTAAATTTTTACATAAGACCTTCGTTTTGTGTTAAAATATAAATGCTGTATTAGAAATGAGGATAGTAATATGACTGATACTACGTACATTTTGGCTGTAGATCCAGGCAATGAAAAAACAGGTGTAGCAATTGTGACACCTTCTGGTACTATGGTATGTCGTAAAATTATTATGACAAAACAATTCAATGGTGAAATTGAACGTATATTAACTGAATATTATGGTATTGTTCATATGGTATGTGGAAATGGTACAAATCATAAATATTTATATCCATCTCTCCAACAAATTGGACGAAATCACAGAATTACTACTAGTTTAATTGATGAATCGCATAGTACTGAGGAGGCTCGAAAATTATATTGGCAATATAATTCACCTACAGGGTGGCGTAAGATTATCCCTACGTCTATGCAATTTCCACCAGAGCCTGTAGATGATTTGACTGCTTTTGTTATTGGTTTACGTTATACAAAACAGTTAAACCAAACCGATAATGATATACAAAGTGATATGATGGACTCTAGTGAGTTGGAAGAAAAGAGACTACATGCTATGGAGCAGTTGTACGGTAAAGGAGAAGTGCATGAAAAATGAAGCTTCAACGCATAAGTGGTCAAATTTTATTATGCGTTGCTTAATGATGATCTTAGGGGCTCTAATTTATACTATAGGTTTAGATTTATTTTTAGTACCGAATAGTATCATCGATGGTGGTGTAGTTGGTATTTCCTTGATGGCTGCAGAGCTTTCAGGAATTTCTTTTAGTATTTTCGTCGTACTCTTTAACTTGCCTTTCTTATATATTGGCTATAGAGCTAACGGCAAAAACTTTACTTTCTCTACACTATTTTCTATCGTATGGATGGCAATTTTCTCTACCTTTGCTCATGATTTTACACCTATCACAACAGATCCATTCTTAGGTTCTATCTTTGGTGGTATCATTTTAGGTATTGGGGTAGGCCTCATTATACGTAATGGTGGTTCTTTAGATGGCTCTGAAATTGTGGCAATCATCTTTGATAGGCGTTCCACCTTCTCTGTTGGTGAAATCGTAATGGCCATGAATCTCATTATTCTTGGTGCCGCAGGTTTTGTATATAGTTGGAATAGTGCTATGTATTCCTTAATCGCTTATTTTATTGCTTATAAGATGATCGATATTACAATTACAGGCCTTGATGAATCTAAAGGGGTAATGATTATTACAGATGCAGAGAACTCTAAGAATCTTGCAGATGCATTAAATGCGAACCTCAATCGTGGTGTTACAATTATGTATGGTGAAGGGGGCTATTTAAAGCAACCTAAGCATGTTTTATATTCTGTAGTAACAAGACTTGAAATTATGAGGTTAAAAAATACTGTTTATGAAGTAGATCCATCGGCATTTATTACAATTCAAGATGTACATGATGTATTTGGTGGTAGATTTACAAAGAACGGTCATTAAGGGGTTAATATGAGTAATAAAATAGTAAAAGAAATATTAGATTGGATTTATGCCATTGTATTGGCATTAATTATTGCCATGGTAATTCATATTTTCTTGATTCAACCAACACGTGTATCTGGTGAATCAATGGAGGATACATTACACAATGGCCAATATTTAATTGTAACGAAATGGCATCATATTATGAATGAAATGCCGAATTATGGTCAAATTGTAATCATTGATAGTCGTGTTAATCGCGCACGTACTTGGGTAGATGATGTAGAAGAACCATTGATGAACTATGCATCAGTCTTTAATAAAGCTGCTCAAACAAATGATGTATGGGTTAAGCGCGTTATCGGTCGTCCTGGTGATGTATTAGAGTTTAAAGATGGTCATGTATGGCGTAATGGTGAACAATTACAAGAACCATATACCAAAGATACAAAAATGAATTATACTCGTTCTACATCTGTTACAGTTCCTGAAGGATATGTATTTGTGATGGGGGATAACCGAAATCATTCTAGTGATAGTCGGTTCATTGGTCCTGTTCCCATTGATCACGTCCTAGGTTTTGTATCCTATGCAATTTAATGCTTATAAAAGCCTCTCTATAGTAGTAATTACTATAGAGAGGCTTTTTGTATTTAAATAATGGGGTATTTATAGCTTAATATTATTAATGACATATTTAAGCGAAAATATATGATGAATGGTATTGATAAGGTTATTACTAATAGAAATTAGAAAGACAAAATAAAGATATTAATAATAGAAAAGTGGAATATAATTATATTTTAGTCTAATATATTAGTGTTATATATTAAATAATGTGAAAATTATTATTTTTAGTAATTAAAAGTTATAGATTTATCATCTAAAATACATGAATTTTAGATAAATAAAATGAAATTGTACAAAATTTAATTTTGAGAAATACAGAAGAAATCTATGTTTATAGGTTTATTTTTATTCATGAAAGAAATTTCATCAAATTTAGTTGTATAAAATGCTTTACAAAAAATTTGGACGGTGATATATTCTAATCACAGCAAGGCACCACTAATAAAGAGGTGAGGCTGTGATAGATAATATAGTCGAGGAAACGTGGACACTCCTAATATATCTTTCATAGTTATACCGCTTATACAGTGAATGTCTTCTGATACTATAAATTCTTATTTATAAGAAAGAAGGAATTCATTATGAAAAAACAATTCGCAACAATTTTTGCAGCAACAGCAGTATTAGGTGTAACAACAGCATTCGCTGCTAACCCATTCTCCGATGTAACTCCAGATAGCTGGGCATACCAAGCAGTATCTCAATTAGCACAATCTGGTATCGTTAATGGTTACCCAGATGGTACTTTCAAAGGCCAAAACAATATCACTCGTTATGAAATGGCTCAAATGGTAGCTAAAGCAATGGCTAACCAAGATCGTGCTAATGCAGAACAACAAGCAATGATTAACCGCTTGGCAGATGAGTTCTCCAATGAGTTGAATAGCTTGGGTGTACGCGTATCTCGTTTGGAAGATCGTGTAGGTAATGTAAAAGTAACTGGTGATGCTCGTATCCGTTACCAAGGCTCTGAAGATAAAGGCGTTTACAAAGCTAATAGCAAATCCTTAACAGATGGCCGTGCACGTGTTCAATTCAATGGTAAAGTTAATGATAAAACAGAAGCTGTTGTTCGTGTAAAAGGTAATTACGAATTCGGTGATTCTACAAAAGGTGCTGATGCAACAATCGATCGTGCTTATGTAGATCACAAATTTGGTAATCATGTATCCGCAAAAGGTGGTCGTTTCCAACAAACAATTGGTGGCGGTTTAATGTACGATGATACATTTGATGGTGCTCAATTGAACGTAGGTAATGACAAAGTTCAAGTACAAGGTGCTTATGGTTATATGATGGATGGCGCTGCTGATGGCAACTCCAAATCCGATAATCCTTCCGTTGCATATGTAGGTGTTAAAGGTAAAGTTGGTCAAGAATCCACAGTTGGTGGCTTCTACTCCAAATTATCTAGCGGCAACTTGAATCATAACGGTTCCACAGTTAACTCTGATAGCCAAGACGTATACGGCTTCAATGCAGACTTCCGTAAAGACAAAGTTTGGGTTGGTGGTGAATGGTTGAAAGCTTCTAACGTTAATGATTCCCAAGCTTGGACAGCAGGTGTTGGTTATGGTAATTACGACATCGCTAAAAAAGGTACATGGGATGTAAAAGGTCAATACTTCAACCAAAAAGCTAACGCTCCAATCGTAAGCTCCACTTGGGATCAAGCATATGACTTAACAAATACATCTAATGGTTACAAAGGTTATATGGCTAGCGTAAATTACGCAGTACAAGATAACGTAGGTTTATCTGCAGGTTATGGTTTCAACTCTAAAGACCAAAAAGGTAATGATCTTTCCGATTTCTACCGTGCAGAATTAAACTACAAATTCTAATTCCCTCACAACAAAAAAAAGACTTCTTCGGAAGTCTTTTTTTGTTGTATATAAAGAGATGATATTTGCTTTTGTATATAATAGTATATATATATAGTAAAATAAATCTATATATAGTAAAAGATAAAAATTTATTTGATTAGTATGCATATTGATCTATTCCACAATATATTGTATGAGGTGTTTATGAACTATTTATGCATAAAATAGCCTTCGACTAATTAATAGATATATAATTAATTAGTAAAGCTTAATAATATATATGATAATAAATCTCATTTAATACAAAAAAAGATAAATTTAATATTTTTAGCAAAAAAAAATATATCTCATAAACATAGATAATAAGTGAATTTTAGGGCATTTTAAATTATAAAATTTTTATAATGAGAATGAAATTGAGAAAAAAGGGTTTACACGAAAATTAGGTTATGCTAATATCACCCTACAAGAAGTAACAAACACATGAAACGAAGAACTTCGATGTAGAATGTGGCGAGGAAACGTGGACACTCCCAAAAATTCTTAATCTGAAGAACAGAGTAGAATGTGAATGTTATGACTTGTAACATTTTGTATTTCTATTTTTTTCAGAAAGAAGGAATTCAACTATGAAAAAACAATTCGCAGCAATCTTTGCAGCAACAGCAGTTTTGGGTGTAACTACTGCATTCGCAGCTAACCCATTCTCCGATGTAACTCCAGATTCTTGGGCATACCAAGCAGTTTCCCAATTGGCAAACGCTGGTATCGTTAATGGTTACCCAGATGGCACTTTCAAAGGCCAAAACAACATCACTCGTTACGAAATGGCTCAAATGGTAGCTAAAGCTATGGCTAACCAAGACCGCGCTAACGCTGAACAACAAGCTATGATCAACCGTTTGGCTGATGAATTCTCCAACGAATTGAACAACTTGGGCGTTCGTGTAGCTCGCTTGGAAGACCGCGTAGGTAACGTAAAAGTTACTGGTGATGCTCGTCTTCGTTACCGTGATGCTGAACATGCTAAATCCAAATTCGACGCTCGTGCACGTGTACAATTCAATGCAAAAGTAAACGATCGTACTGATGCAGTTGTTCGTTTGACTTCTGGTAACTTCGAATTGGGTAACTCCCAAAACGGTGGTAATGCAGACGCTCAAATCGACCGCGCTTATGTAAACCATAAATTCGGCGAACGCGTATCCTTGAAAGCTGGTCGTTTCAACCAAGTTCTTGGTGGCGGCTTAGCATTTGACGGTACTTTCGACGGTGCTCAATTGAACGCTGGTAACGACAAAATCCAAGCTCAAGCAGCTTACGGTTACATGGTATCCGGTGAAGCAGCTGGCTTGACTAAAGATCAAAACGTAACTAACACTTACCTTGGCTTAAACGGTAAATTAGGTAAACACACTATGGTTGGTGGTTTCTATGATCGCGTAAACCAAGATACTTCTACTGGTTACAAAAATATCTATGGCTTCAATGCTAATGCTAACTTCGACAAAGTTTGGGTTGGTGGCGAATGGTTGAAAGATTCCCATGTAGACGACTCTCAAGCTTGGACTGCAGGTCTTGGCTTTGGTAACTACAACATCGCTAAAAAAGGTTCTTGGGATGTTAAAGGCCAATACTTCAACGCTAAAGCTAATGCTCCTATCGTTGATACTACTTACAACCACATCTACACTACAGATGCTAAAGGTTGGATGGCTTCCGTTAACTATGCATTGCAAAACAACGTTGGCTTATCCGCTAACTACGGTTTCGACTGGAAAACTCAAGACGGTGCTGATCTTTCCGACTTCTACCGTGCAGACCTTAACTACAAATTCTAATTTGATAGTTAACCATATAAAAGGGACTCCTTCGGGAGTCTCTTTTTTTTAGTCAATACATATTTTTATAACAAATTGATATAGAATGCCTTTTATTATGCAATTTTGATACTTATGGATTGATTTATATACAAACAATACTTATCTTTTGTTTAATGATTTATTAGCTCTATTACTGGAAGAGGTAAAATATTTTTGATAGAGGATTACTGCATATTTCTATCTATATAAGTGTTATAAATGGTATAATAAAGAGTATTAGATTTTCTTGTGAAGGAGGTAAGAATGAATCCTTCTTTTTCTCATATAAAAATGGTAGCCATCGATTGTGATGAGACATTAGTTCGAAGTGATAATACAGTTTCTGCATATACGATTGATGTATTGCATCGCTTGCAGCAGAAGGGAATTGGTATAACAATTGCTACTGGACGCATGTATCAAACGGCAAAACCAATTGGATTAGCATTACAACTCGGCAATGTTCCTATGATATTGTTCTCTGGTGGTTTAATCCAGGAGTTAGAAACGGGATATAAGCTATTTGAACAAACTGTTCCTATAGATGTAGTACATCGTGTTTTTCAACTCGGCCAAAAATTTAGTTGGCATATACAATCGTATGTAGATGATCATTTACTGTGTCATCATAAAAATTGGCAATCCGATCATTATGAACAGCAAACAGGGGCTGTAGCTGAGTTTTTAGGTGATACAATTTATACACTTTCTTCAGAACCTAATAAGCTCATTGCTATCGATACAGAGGAAGGAATCGATAGAATTATTGATATCTTGACCCCATTAGTTGGTAATCAAGTTACATTAGTGCGTAGTCAACGAGATTTCCTCGAAATCACTGCATCGAATGTATCAAAAGGGCGTGCATTAGCTCAATTAGCTCTAGATAATAATCTTAGCCTTGAAAATATAGTTTCCTTTGGAAATGCAGAGAACGATATTTCTATGTTAAGTGAAACGGGATATTCGGTAGCTGTTTCAAATGCAACAGAACATGTAAAATCTGTGGCTAATGAAGTATGTGGACATCATAATGAAGATGGTGTAGCTCATTGGATTAAGAAGAATCTTTTATAATGGAGTAAAACTATGGAAGCATTTCGTTTATTAATTGTTACAGGCATGTCTGGTGCCGGCAAAACTCAGGTTCTACAAGCATTAGAGGATATGGGCTATCTATGTATTGATAATATTCCTCCTGTACTTATTCCTAAGCTAAGTGAAATTTGTCGACAAGGTGGAGAACGTACAAACCGTGTAGCTTTAGTTGTAGATATTCGCGGTGGTGAATTCTTTGAAGCCCTTTCATCATCTCTTGAAACATTAAGAGAAATGAAGGTGGATTATGAAATTGTCTTTATGGATGCTACAGATGAGACGTTAATTAGAAGATATAAAGAAACTCGTCGCAGCCATCCACTGGCTCCAGATGGGATGATTACTACAGGTTTGAAAGAAGAACGTCAGATATTAAATTCTGTACGACATAAAGCAGACTTCATTATTGATACAACGAATATGAAAACTGCGAGTCTTAAAGAGTATTTAAAAACACGATTTACTCAAGTTGATGAAGGCCATGGCATGTCTATCACAGTTGTAAGCTTTGGCTTTAAATATGGATTACCATTGGATGCGGATATGGTTTGGGATGTTCGATTCTTACCAAACCCATTCTACATTCCAGAATTCCGTCATAAAACAGGTCGTGTGAAAGCTGTAAATGAATATATTCATTCCTTTGAAGTTACAGAGGAATTTAAAAACCGTTATTTTGATACTATTGATTTTCTTGTGCCTAATTATGAACAAGAAGGGAAGTCTCAATTTATCGTTGCTGTAGGCTGTACAGGTGGTATGCATAGATCTGTGGCTATGGCAGAAGCATTATATTCTCATCTATTAGAAAAAGGCTATCGCGTTTCTGTAGAACATCGAGATATGATGAAAAATAATGTAGAAGAAGATTATAATCCTCATGAAATTAAAACACTTGGTAACTAGATAGGGGTTCATATGTTGCGAAAAAGATGGTTTCGGTGGCTTATTCCGGGCCTAAATATAAAACGTTGGCTTGCCCTTTTTAGTTGTGGTGTAGGTCTTTTAATCATTGGTATTTCATTGATGTTTAACTATCAATGGCTTGCCGTTCTTGAAGATATTGTATTAGCCTTTTCTTATAATATGACGGGCTTTTACAATTATAATGTGCTTATTGCTGTAGGCGTTGTTGTACTATCGATTGGCGCTGTTTTAATGTTAATCGGTACGAGTAAGGTTATTAAAACGATTATTCGTGCTGTATTACCTAATCCTGATAGTAAGGTGTCGGATATTATTTTCCAAAATATACGCCTCGATAAAGGTCCTAAGATCGTTGTTATCGGCGGTGGTACAGGGCTATCAAATTTATTACGTGGATTAAAAATACACACCTCTAATTTGTCTGCTATTGTAACCGTAGCTGACGATGGTGGTTCCTCGGGACGCTTGCGTAAAGATTTTAAAATGATTGCTCCTGGCGATTTACGAAACTGCTTGATTGCGTTAGCTGAACAAGAAGGGGTTATGGAAAATCTTTTCCGTTATCGCTTTGAAGGGGAAAATGAGCTATCTGGACATAGTTTTGGTAACCTCTTTATCACAGCACTTGCTCAAGTATATGATGGCGATGTGGAGGAAGCGCTTGAAGCGGCTAGTAAATTGTTGCGTGTACGAGGTCGTGTAATTCCGTCGTCTACAGAGTTCATTAAATTAGTAGCGGAGATGACTGATGGTACTATCGTAGAAGGTGAAAGTAATATTCCTAATTCTGGTAAACGCATTCGCCATATGTATAGTGAGCCAGCACAGCCAAAACCGGAAGGTGCTGCGTTACGTGCTATCGATGAAGCAGATGTTATCATCTTTGGACCGGGTAGCTTATATACAAGTATCATTCCGAATTTGTTAACTGATAAAATTGCATCTCATGTACGCGCTAGTAAGGCAAATAAAATTTACATTGCTAATGTTATGACTCAACCTGGTGAAACTACAGGTTATACCTTAAGTGATCATGTGGAGGCTCTCATTGCACATGGTGGTGAAGGCATTGTAGATACTGTACTTGCTAACGATGGACCTTTACCAATTCAAATGGTAGAACAATATAGTGCTGTAGGTTCAGAGCCTGTAGCATTAGATACTAAGAAGCTACAAGCTAAAGGAATACGTACGATTAGGGCTACATTGATAAGCCCTAAAAAGCCGGCTGTTCATGATCCTGAACGGTTAGGTAAAGTAATTATGGATATTGTGCATGCTATGCAATCAGATACTGAACCACATATCCTAGAGTATTATCTCCAACGAGATGATCATTAATGAGAAGGGATACCTATGTCATTTGCTGAAGATGTAAAAAATGAATTATGCCAATATGAATCCTCTAGTGATGCAGATGTGGCCATGAAAATTGAAGCGTCTTGCTTATTGCGCATGGGTGGATCTATCATTCTGGGGATGAAGGGTGCTGTTGGTATTAGATTGGCTACTGCAAATAATGCAGTAGCTCGTCGCTTGTTAGGCATATTAAAAAAACAATATGAACTACCTACCAATGTATTAGTACGACAAGGACTAAACTTGCGCAAGAAAAATATGTATACTTTATCTGTAGAGCCATCTATAGAAGGGCGACAGGCGTTAGAAGATCTTGCTTTATGGCCTGTAACTGAACAAATTCCTCGTAGTTGGCTTAAATCTATGGAGGCACGACGTGCTTTTTTACGGGGTGCTTTTTTAGGCGGTGGCTCTGTTAATAAGCCACAAAGTGACTATCATCTCGAGTTTATGACGGGGAATGAGAATTTTGCAAAGGAAATTATACATGTATTGCGGTTATTTCATATTCATGCAGGTTTGACTGAGCGTAAGGAAGAGTACGTAGTATATCTTAAAGAAGGGGACGCTGTAACGAATTGCTTGCAAATTATGGGTGCTCAATCAGCACTGATGGAATTTGAAAACGTGCGCATAATGAAAACTGTGCGAAATCAAATTAATCGACAAGTAAACTGTGAGACTGCAAATTTGCAAAAGGTTGTAGATGCTGCAGTACGCCAGGTAAAGGCTATTCGAATTATCGATAGAGAAATTGGTATTGATGAATTGCCTGAAAAGTTGCGGATTGTAGCAAGATTGAGATGGGACAATCCAGAAGCGAGTCTGAAAGAACTTGAAGAATTGATGGATGGCGAATTATCTAAGTCGGGTATTGGACATCGTTTAAAGAAAATCGAAGCATTAGCACTTACGTATGATCCTATGGGGCTTGAAGAAATATAGAGGTATTAATATATGTTTTCTTATAAATCAAAATATTGTATAGCCGCAGCGATGGCCGCCATGGCTGCCCTTACGGGCCATGTAGAGGCGCGTGATATAGATTTACAATCAATTGGATATTTTCAGTTTTCTCCGTTGCCACCAAGTTTAGTGTCTCAAACGGATACATTGCTACTATCAGATAGCCCTGAATATGTAGGTCCAGTAGGTGGTACGCTTAGTGCAGGTACAATTAATGGAAATGGTCGTATCTATTTTTACCATGTAAATGAAATGGATCAGCCCCATAAGATTGCTATCGTATTGGAGAATCAATCGGCGTATCCCAATACTGTTCAGGTGATGAGACAGTTAAAATCTGTGGCTACACCAGATTATTTCGCTGCTGGTCGTGATTTATCCCGGAAGGACTTAGAGCATCCTTTAGATGAAAGTCCCAATGCGAGACCTTTATATTCGCTAAGTATTCCGCCACAAGGGCGCCAATTAATCTTTAGTGATTTGGAAAATACACCAGTATATCAAGATGCATTATTTACAGGTATTGTTGATATCAAAACAGAGGCGCCAATCTTTGCTCGTGTTATGATGTTGCCTATGGGGATGGATGCCGTTGATGCATCTCATTGGGCTAAGAATTTACCTATTGATGAAATTCAATTACGCGGTACATACACAGGTTCTAAGCGTAATATGGAGGTTAATACACCATTTGATACGTCACTAGGTGGTGCTTTTGTAGAAATCGGTAATGACCGTGAAGATATGTTTATTAACGGTGTAGACGAAATGCAAAATAAAGCATTTGTTCGTGACCGTGGTAACTATGGTGTTTCATATACTTTAAAAATTCCTACAAAAGGTAATGAACCATTTAGATTGTATTTTAATCCTCTTGGTGGACCATATTCCGGTTCCTTTACGGTAAAAGCACTTCATCAACAAGGGGCACGTCGAGGTCAAACAGATACGCGGACCTATCATATTGGTGGTGCCGATGGCATCACTGCCTTAGGGGACGGTACTATATTAGATAGTCGTCTTATGGGCAATTATAATGCAGGGGATTTATTAACCTTGAATTTTATGCCTGCTGGAGCATCTAATTTGCCGATTCGATTCTTATTGATTCCTGAATCTCTTGCAAATCCACAAAAACATCAGACTATTGCGGTCAATGTACCAAAAGATGTAACTGACACTTTAGGGCACCCAACTCAAAGTGGCACACAAATCCCTGTGGGTCCTATAAACGGTAAAGATACAAATAAGGGCACTGTAGATAATTCTAAATCGGCTATGACTCCTGCCAAACAGGCGGAAACAATTGCTCATGAAGAAACAAAAAAATTGAGTGATAAGGCTGCGGCAGATGCTAAAAAAGAGGCACAACTCAAAAAAGCAAAAGATGCAGAAGAAGCATTAGCGCGTAAGAAGGCTGAAGAAGCTCGTATAGCAGCAGAAAAGGCCGAATTGGCGCGTAAAGCAGCAGAAGCAAAACATGCTGAAGTGGAGCGCAAACTAGCAGAGAAAGCTGAGGCGGATCGCAAAGCAGCTGAATTGAAGGCGGCTCAAGAAGCACAAGCTGCAAAAGAAAAAGCTGCCTTAGAAGCTAAAAAAGCTGAAGAAATGCGCCAAGCAGAAGAAGCTAAACGATTAGAAGCTGAAAGAAAGGCTGAGCTTGATCGAAAAGTAGCTGAAGCACGTAAGGCCGAAGAAGAACGTAAAACAGAAATGGCGCGTATTGAAGCTGCAAGAAAGGCTGAGGCGGATCGTTTAGAAGCGGCCCGTAAAGCAGAGGAAGCTCGTGTAGCGGCAGAAGCAAAACGTCTTGAAGAAGAACGTAGAGTGGAAGCGGCTCGTATTGAAGCTGCTCGTAAAGCTGAAGAAGCTAGACAAGCCGCAGAAGCCAAGGCTCGATTTGAAGCACAACGGGCAGCAGAAAAGGCTGCATTAGAGGCAAAAAAAGCTGAAGAAGAACGCTTAGCAGCTGAAGCGAAAGCGCGTTTAGAAGCACAGCGAAAAGCAGAACAAGAAGCATTAGAAGCACGCCGCGCAGAAGAAGCACGTAAAGCTGCAGAGGCGAAAGCGGCATTAGAAGCACAACGTGCAGCTGAACAGGCTGCGTTAGAAGCGAAACGTCAAGAAGATGCTCGTAAAGCGGCAGAAGCAAAAGCAGCCTTAGAAGCGCAACGTATTGAAGCGGCAAGAAAAGCTGAAGAAGCACGTCGTGCAGAAGAAGCGAGAAAGGCTGAGGAGGCAAGAATCCAAGCGGCCCGTAAAGCAGAGGAAGCTCGTGTTGCAGCAGAGGCTAAACGTGCAGAAGAAGCACGTAAGGCTGAAGAGGCAAGAATTGAAGCTGCCCGTAAAGCTGAAGAAGCTCGTGTGGCTGAAGAAGCACGCCGCGCAGAAGAAGCACGTCGCTTAGAAGCAGCTAGACTTGAGGCACAACGCAAGGCCGAGCAAGAACGACTTGAAGCGGCTCGTAAAGCTGAAGAAGCTCGCGTTGCTGCTGAAGCAAAACGTCAGCAAGAATTGCGTAAAGCAGAGGAAGCTCGAATTGCAGCAGAAGCAAAACGGGCAGAAGAACTTCGTAAGGCGGAGGAAGCTCGAATTGCAGCGGAAGCAAAACGTGCAGAAGAGGTTCGTAGAGTAGAGGAAGCACGCCGCATAGAAGAGGCTAGACGAGCAGAAGAAGCGCGAAAAGCCGAAGAAGCACGTATAGCTGCTGAGGCACGTAAAGCAGAGCAAGCTAGATTGGCTGCAGAACGTGCAGAGGCTGAACGCCAAGCAGCAGAGGCAAAACGCATTGCTGAAGAACGTTACCAAGCTCACTTAGAAGCGGAACGTAAGGCGGAAGAAGCACGTCAGCAAGCTCTTGCGCAAGCCGAAGTTGAACGTAAAGCAAAAGAGCGAGCTGAAGCGATTCAACGTGTCAAAGAACAACAAGAAAATGCTCGTCGTCGCGCAGAACTTGCACGTCAACAAATCGAGGCAGAACGTAAGGCAGCACAAGCGGCTAAAACAGGACCTTCCTTCAGTGAACTTGATGATGTACATGAGGATACACCAAGTGTAACTATTCCAAATGCTGTATCTATTGATGAGTTGACTAAACCTAGACCGACTGCATCTCAAAATACACGTCGTCGTGACCAACGGCAACCACAACCTAATCAACAATATGCACAGCAAAATCCAATGACTGATGGTCAACAAGATCAAGCTCCTTATAGTTCACAGCAAGGACAACAAAATGATGATCAAAATCCACCAAAATTATATCCTATGGGGCACTAATATTAGCTTATAATAATGAAAATTATTTGTATCTAATTATAGATTGATTATAAGGAAACAATTGGTGAAGTATAGAGAGGACAAGCCACTTTTAAGGGTTTGTCCTCTTTTTAAAATACTTATGAACTTTTGCTTTCACATTGACTTTCAAGAGGAGATTCAGTACAATAAATAAAGAAAATGCATCCATGGTACGAGAGACCATTGCATAGTACAAAACCTTTTAATTTAGTCCAGAGAGGCTGAGAAAGGAATATAGTTGAAGCGCCCCATAAGGGCTTCTTTGTGCAAACTATTTGACCTTTTGCCCTGGGCAAAAGGTCTTTTTTGTTACGTGAGTTAGGAGGAAATCATGGGACAAGTTAGCCTAAAAGGCAAACATTTATTAGGTTTGCAAAATGTGTCACCTGAAGAAATCAAATTGATTTTAAATGTGGCAAAAAAAATGAAGAAAATCGTTCTTTCTGATGACAAGAAGGTTCCAGTTTTAAAGGGGAAATCCATTATTAACCTCTTTATGGAGCCAAGTACTCGTACCCGTAGTTCCTTTGAATTAGCCGGCAAATATTTAGGGGCTGACGTTATCAATCTTTCTCCTAGCGGTTCTTCCATGGGTAAAGGTGAAAGCTTCCGTGATACTTTGCTAACATTATCCTATATGGGCACAGATGCTATCGTAATGCGTCATAGTGCAGAAGGGGCTCCTCTATATGCCACAAAAGCAGTAGATCCTATTATTATCAATGCTGGTGACGGCGCTCATGAACATCCAACACAAGCATTATTAGATATGTACTCCATTTTAGAGAAAAAAGAATCTATTGAAGGCTTAAAAGTTGTTATCTTAGGCGATATTATGCATAGCCGTGTAGCAAGATCTAACATTTATGGCCTTACAAAAATGGGTGCGAAAGTCCATTTGGCTGGTCCTCGTACAATGGTATATCCAGAGCTCGAAAAATTAGGTGTTACCGTTCACCACGATATTCGTGAAGCAGTGGCTGATGCAGATGTAGTTAACGTACTTCGCATTCAATTAGAACGTATTCATTCTGCATTGTATCCTACAAATAGAGAGTATGCTCGTATCTTCGGTATCAATAATGATGTATTGAAATTGGCTAAAGATGATGTAATGGTAATGCATCCAGGTCCTATGAACCGCGGTCTTGAAATTGCGCCAGATGTAGCATATTCTGATCAATCAGTAATTCAAGAACAGGTACGCAATGGCGTAGCTGTACGTATGGCTGTATTGTACTTAACTATTATCGGAGGTGACGGTAGTGAGCTTGCTTATTAAAAATGGTACGGTAGTAAATCCGGCGAAAAAACAAAACGAAGTAGCAGATGTACTTGTAAAAGATGGTAAAATTGCAGCCATCGGTCAAAACTTGAGTGCTGAAGGCGCTGAAGTATATGATGCAACAGGTCTTATCGTAGCACCTGGCCTTATCGATATTCACACACATTTACGTGAACCAGGCCAAGAGGCGAAAGAAGACTTCCACTCCGGTACACAAGCGGCTGCAGCAGGTGGTTTCACACGTGTTGTAACTATGGCTAATACAAATCCAGTTGTAGATAATGCTGCTCTTGTAAGAGGCTTACAAAAACAGGCTGAGCTTACAGGTGTTGTAAAAGTAGAATTTATTGGTGCTGTATCAAAAGGCCTTGAAGGTAAAGAACTTGCTGAAATGGGCGACATGGCGGAAGCTGGTGTAGTAGCCTTCTCTGATGATGGTCACTATGTAGAAAATGCTGCGTTTATGCGTCGTGCCTTAGAATACTCCTCCATGTTCAATAAAATGGTTATCGACCATGCAGAAGATATTACATTGACTAAAAATGGTCATATGCATGAAGGTATCGTTTCCTATGAATTAGGTGTTATTGGTCGTCCTGCAGTAGCTGAAGATTTGGCTGTTGCTCGTGACATCTTGTTATCTGAAATGACAGGTGGTCACATTCATATTGCTCACGTAAGTAGTAAAAATACTGTGGATATGGTTCGTCGTGCAAAAGCAAAAGGTCTTAATGTAACATGTGAAGTTACAAGCCAACATTTATCTTTCACAGATGAATATTTACGCGAATATAACCCAGCGTTCAAAATGGCTCCTCCAATTCGATCCGAAGATCATCGCCAAGCATTATTAGAAGGCTTGAAAGATGGCACAATTGATGCAATTATTACAGACCATGCACCACATGCATATGAAGAAAAAGACCATGAGTTCTGCTGTGCACCAAATGGTTTCAGTGGTCTCGAAACATCTTTGGCAGCGGTTATTACTAATGCATATGGTCCAGATAAACTCAGTATTGACCAAGTTGTGTACTATATGAGTACACGTCCAGCTGAATTAATGCGCCTTGATGCAGGTGTTCTTGAGGTTGGTAAACCAGCAGATATTACTGTATTCTCTACAACAGAAGAGTGGACAGTAGATCGCAATAAATTCTATACAAAAGGTAAAGTCAGTCCATTTGATGGTATGACTGTTACAGGTAAGGCCAAACTTACGGTAGTTGATGGCAAAGTAGTTATGAAGGAGGGCGTAGTCTTATAATGAAAGGCAAGTTAGTTCTTGAAGATGGTTCCGTGTTTGAAGGTTCCTTATTAGGTGGCGCTCCAACAGTAGGCGAAGTTGTATTTAACACAGGTATGACAGGGTATCAAGAAATCTTGACTGACCCATCCTATGCGGATCAAATTATTACATTAACATATCCTTTGATTGGTAATTATGGTACATTGAATGCGATTACTCAAGGTCCTAAACCATATTGTAAAGGCTTTATCGTAGGCGAACTGTGTGATTTTCCATCTAACTGGCAAAATGAAGGGCTATTTAGCGAGTATCTTCGTTTACACGGCATCCCTTGCCTTTATGATGTAGATACACGTGCTATTACACGTGTTATTCGTAATCATGGTGTAATGAAAGGCGTACTTGTACGTTCTGATTACCCTATGGAAGATATCCAAAAATTATTTAAACAAGACTTGCCAACAGATCAAGTTATGCGTGTAACTACAAAATGGCAAGGTATGCGTGGCGATAAAAATGCAGAGTTCCATGTAGCTGTAATGGACTATGGTGTAAAAGAAAATATCCTTCGTTCTTTAGAAGCAGCTGGTTGCCGATTAACAGTGTTCCCTGCAGATGCTAAGGCTGAAGATGTATTAGCAGCAAATCCAGATGGTGTGTTCTTATCCAACGGCCCTGGAGACCCTCAAGATCTTGGCTATGCCGTAGAAGAGGTAAAGAAATTGTTCGGTAAAAAACCTATCTTCGGCATTTGCATGGGTCATCAAGTATTGGCACAAGCTTATGGTGGTACGACATTTAAATTAAAATTTGGTCACCGTGGCTCTAACCATCCAGTACAAGATTTACGTACAGGCCGCGTATATATTACATCTCAAAACCATGGCTATGCAGTAGATGATACTTCCTTGCCAGACTTTGTAGAAATTACACATCGTAGTGTAAACGATGGTACTGTGGAAGGTATGCGCCATAAAGAATTGCCTATCTTCTCTGTACAATATCACCCAGAAGCATCCCCAGGACCTACTGATAATCTATATTTATTTGACGAATTTGAAGACTTAATGAGAAAGGGAAAATAATATGACCACAGAAGCAAAAAAAGTACTTGTAATTGGTTCTGGTCCAATTATTATCGGCCAAGCTGCAGAGTTTGACTATGCTGGTACACAAGCATGCCGTTCCCTTCGTGAAGAAGGTTATAAAGTAGTATTGGTTAACTCCAATCCTGCTACAATTATGACTGATACAGATATTGCAGACCGCGTATATGTAGAACCAATTAGTCTTGAATTCGTAACAGAAGTAATCAAAAAAGAACGCCCTTGGGGCTTATTGGCTACATTAGGTGGCCAAGTAGGTCTTAATATGGCCGTACAATTGTCTGAAGCAGGCGTGTTGGCTGAATATGGCGTAAAATTACTTGGTACGACATTAGAAGCTATTAAACAAGCTGAAGACCGCGAACTTTTCAAAGAAGCGATGAAGGAAATCAACCAACCAGTTCCTGAGTCTGATATCTTCAATGATCTTGAAGAAGCTGTAGCCTTTGCTAATCGCATTGGTTATCCTATCATCATCCGTCCTGCATATACATTGGGAGGTACTGGTGGCGGTATTGCACATAACGAAGATGAAATGTATGAAATCACACGCCGTGGTTTGAAACTTTCACCAATTCACCAAATCCTAGCAGAACGTTCTGTAGCAGGCTGGAAAGAAATCGAATACGAAGTAATGCGCGATAGTGCAGATAACTGTATCATCGTATGTAACATGGAAAATATCGACCCTGTTGGCGTACATACTGGTGACTCCATCGTTGTGGCACCAAGCCAAACATTGAACGATATTCAATACCAAATGCTCCGTACTGCATCTGTAGAAATCATTCGTTATTTAAAAATCGAAGGTGGTTGTAACGTACAATACGCCTTGAATCCTAATAGCAATGAATATATCGTTATCGAAGTAAACCCTCGTGTATCCCGTTCCTCTGCATTAGCATCTAAAGCAACTGGCTATCCAATTGCGAAGGTAGCTGCAAAAATTGCAGTAGGCATGACATTGGATCAAATTACAAATGCTGTAACAGGCGAAACAAAAGCATGCTTCGAGCCTACACTGGACTATGTAGTAACTAAGTTCCCACGTTGGCCATTTGAAAAATTCAATTTGGCAGACCGTACATTGGGCACTCAAATGAAGGCTACTGGCGAAGTTATGGCTATTGACCGTTCTTTAGAAGGCTCTTTACTTAAAGCAATTCGTTCTTTGGAAATTGGTTTAGATCATATTGAACTTAAGAAAATCGGTCATGAGTCCATGGAACAATTGATTGAACGTTTACATTTAGTAGATGATGAACGTATCTATGTTGTAGCAGAAGCCCTTCGCAAGGGGATTAGTGTAGAAAAAATTCATTACATTACAAAAATTGATACATTCTTTATTGAAAAAATCAAAAATATTGTTAATGTAGAAAAAGCGTTAGCTGAACATGGTTTAACAGAAGAGATATTGCGCAAAGCAAAACGTTATTCCTTCACTGATTCTGTTATTGCTCGTTACGCTAATACAACTGTAGAAGATGTTCGGGCAAAACGTAAAGAATGGAATATTCTTCCAACCTATAAATATGTAGATACATGTGCTGCAGAATTCGAATCTAAAACACCATACTACTATAGTGCTTATGCACAAGAAGACGAAGTTAAACCACTAGGTGAAAAATCCGTTGTAGTACTTGGTTCTGGTCCAATTCGCATCGGTCAAGGTGTAGAGTTTGACTACTGCTCTGTGCATTCCTCTTGGGCACTTCGTAAAGCGGGTTACCAATCTATTATGATCAACAATAACCCAGAAACGGTGTCTACAGACTTCGATATTTCTGATTCCTTGTACTTCGAACCATTAACAGTGGACGATGTAATGGAAATCATTGATAAAGAAAAACCAGCTGGCGTTATTGCTCAATTTGGTGGCCAAACAGCTATCAACTTGGCGGGTCCATTGGCTAAGCGCGGTGTAAAAATTCTCGGTACATCTGTAGATAGCATCGACATGGCGGAAGATCGTGAACGTTTTGATGAATTATTGGCAAAACTAGGTATTCCTCGTCCAGTAGGTGCTCTTGTAACTTCTGATGAAGAAGCGCAAGCAGCTGCTAAAAACTTGAAATATCCATTAATCGTTCGTCCTTCTTATGTATTGGGCGGTCGTGCTATGGAAATCGTATACAACGATAAAGAACTCGATGTATACATGAAGGAAGCCGTAGTAGCATCTAAGGAACATCCAGTACTTATCGACCGTTACATGGTTGGTATGGAGGTAGAGGTTGACGCTATTTCCGATGGTACCGATGTTTGTATCCCTGGTATTATGGAACAAATCGAACGCGCCGGTGTTCACTCTGGTGACTCCATGGCCGTTTATCCAGCTCAACATTTAAGTCAAGAAATTATCGATCAAATTGTTGATTATACACGCCGTATTGCAATTGGCCTTAATGTTAAAGGTGTTCTTAATATTCAATATATTGTGGCTGATGGGGAACTTAATGTTATCGAAGTTAACCCTCGTTCTAGCCGTACTGTACCATTCATTTCTAAGGTTACAGGTATCAATATGGTTGAATGTGCAACACGCATTGCCCTTGGTGAAAGCTTAAAAGATTTGGGCTTGCCACTCGGTCTTGTACCTAATAAACCATATGTAGCTGTAAAAGCCCCTGTATTCTCCTTCTCCAAAATGGGCCTTGTAGAAATCGCTCTTGGACCTGAAATGAAATCTACCGGTGAGGTTATGGGTATTGGACGTACATATTCTGAAGCTTTATTCAAAGCTATCAATGGCGCCAACATGCGTATCCCAGAAGATGGTACAATTCTTATGACTGTAGCAGACCGCGATAAAGAGGAAGCTAGTCAATTAGCAAAAGGCTTTATTGAATTGGGCTATCACATTGAAGCAACTGGTGGTACTGGTAAATACTTCAAAGAACATGGCGTTGACTGCAAGGTAGTTAACAAAATTTCTGAAGGTGATGACAACTGTGCTGACCACATTCGTCAAGATAAAGTCGATCTTGTACTTAATACATTGACTGCAGGTAAACGTCCTGAACGTGAAGGCTTCCAATTGCGTCGTCTTGCGGTAGAAATGGGTACACCATGCTTAACAAGTCTTGATACAGCTCGCGAAGTATTGCGCGTTGTAGCAAACCGTAAAGATGATGCTAACTACAATGTAGAAGCATTACAAGATTTTGAATTGGAGTAAAACCATGAGTGGCTATGTAGAACAGGGCGAAGTCGTTCGCAATGAGCAAATAGGCTCTGATGTGTGGATTATGGATATTCACGCACCAAAACAGGCAGCAGAAGCAAAGGTAGGACAGTTTTGTAATGTTCGCGTAGCGAACTCTACGGCGCCATTATTGCGTCGCCCTATTAGCTATGCTGGATTCGATGCACAAAAGGGAACTATTACCCTTTTGTATCGCGTCGTAGGCAAGGGGACTGAAATTATGACACATCTCGTGCCTGGTGATACATTAGATTGTTTAGGACCTTTAGGTGAACCATTTGTAACATCTAATAATATGCTACTTGTTGGTGGTGGCGTTGGTATTGCACCGATGCTATGCATTGCGTCTCACTTGCAAAACGGAGAAGAAGCACAAGTTATTTTGGGCTTTAGAAATGAAAATGAAACCTTCTGGGCAGACTTATTTAAAGATACGCCTGTAGAGGTGCATATCACTACTGATGATGGTAGCGTAGGTACAAAAGGTTTCCCTACAGCGATCATGCCAGAACTTATTAATGCTAATACATTCACATCTGTTATGACTTGTGGTCCTACCCCGATGATGAAGGGTGTCGCACAAGTTGCTAAAGAGCTCAATGTACCATGCCAAGTATCTCTTGAAGAGCGCATGGGATGTGGTACAGGCGGTTGTTTAGGCTGCGCTTGTGATGGTGCCGGTGGCAAACGTTATAAAGTCTGTAAAGATGGTCCTGTATTCCCAGCTGAGGAGGTGTTCTTTTAATGAGTGAACGCGATTTAAATAACACCGTTACGCCTAATCCAAAGCTTGCTGTAGATTATTGCGGGATTAAGATGAAAAATCCTATTATCGCTGCATCTGGTACCTTTGGTAATGGTCCTGAGTATGCTGGTTATTTAGACCTTAGTAATGAAGTAGGTGCTATTTCTGTAAAAGGATTAACACCGAAAGGTCGTCATGGTAATCCAGGAACTCGTATTGCAGAAACACCATCTGGTGTATTAAACTGTATTGGACTTGAAAATCCAGGGGCAGAACATTTTGTTACAGAGATTTTGCCAGACCTCAAGAAATATGATGTACCATTGCTAGCAAATATGTCTGCTGGTACGGTAGAGGAATTTGCGTGGATGGCAGAAACACTATCTGTAGATGGTATTGCAGGCCTTGAAGTTAATGTATCTTGTCCAAATGTTGCCTGTGAAGGCATGGCTTTTGGTATAGATCCAAAGGTAGTAGAACAGGTAACAAAAGCGGTTCGTAAAGTAACAGATAAGCCCGTTATTGTAAAACTTTCACCAAATGTTACGGATATTGTGGAAATCGCAAAGGCTGTAGAAGCTGGTGGCGGTGATGGGGTCAGTCTCATTAATACAATTCTTGGTATGGCTATCGATATCCATCGTCGTAAACCTGTATTGGGTAATATTTATGGTGGTTTATCTGGGCCAGCTGTTAAACCGGTTGCACTTCGCATGGTACACCAAGTGTATAAAGGGGTCAATATTCCTATTATGGGCCTTGGTGGCATTATGACAGGCACTGATGCTATTGAATTTATGATGGCTGGTGCACAAGCAGTCCAAGTTGGGGTTGCTACAATGGTAGATCCAACAGCGATTTCTCGTATTGCTCGTGAAATGGGCGATTATGTGGAACAATATAATCTAAACAGTATTACTGATATAGTAGGTGCTGTACATCAAGGGTAGTAATAGTTTGTATCTAGTAAATGTAAGGACTAAAAGTTTACTTGTACGGCTTAGATGGCTTACTATACATATTAAGATGACAAAGAAAAGGGGCTGTAACAAAACAGCCCCTTAACACTAGAAAAGCTGTTAGTTGATTTTATATGATCAACTAACAGCTTT
>NZ_JBSPUA010000005.1:0-86893 GCF_053850375.1 Veillonella sp. Ser01
CGTTACCCCTCCAACTAGCTAATCAGACGCAATCCCCTCCTTCAGTGATAGCTTATAAATAGAGGCCACCTTTCATCTATCCTCGATGCCGAGGTCAGATCGTATGCGGTATTAGCAGTCGTTTCCAACTGTTGTCCCCCTCTGAAGGGCAGGTTGATTACGCGTTACTCACCCGTTCGCCACTAAGATTGATAGAAGCAAGCTTCCATCGCTCTTCGTTCGACTTGCATGTGTTAAGCACGCCGCCAGCGTTCGTCCTGAGCCAGGATCAAACTCTCCAAGATATCTTGAAGCTATTTGAATAGCTCATTATTTGTTGTCGTTACATTTAAGTAACTTTGAATTATGGTTGGTTTTGACTTTGTCAAAACCCGCACTCTGGCATATGTTCAATCGTATTGATTGATTACCTATCATTGTTCAGTTTTCAAAGATCTGTTACGTCAGGTTGTTGCCCTAACGACTTGTATAAGTATATCAGCGAAGTCTTAAATCGTCAACCTCTTTTTTCAAAGATTTTTTCAATTTATTTTCAACTGATTTTATACATACAATCATAACCAAATTCTCTAGAAATAGAGATAGAAAACTCACAAACCGAAGTTTGTGAGTTTTAATTTGGTGACTCACCCGCGACTCGAACGCGGGACACCCTGATTAAAAGTCAGGTGCTCTGCCAACTGAGCTAGTGAGTCATGTTGGCAGGGGTGGCTGGGATCGAACCAGCGCATAACGGAGTCAAAGTCCGTTGCCTTACCACTTGGCGACACCCCTACAGTGATTATGATGTGTAGGTTATGGGGTGAGTAGTGGGGATCGAACCCACGCGTAACGGAGCCACAATCCGCCGTGTTAACCGCTTCACCATACCCACCACCTTGTAGGTATCGAAGACGTTGTCTTCGTAACAAAGAGAATTATATCTGTTCTAGAGATTTGTGTCAACACCTTTTTCTCAATTTCATTTAACTTTTACAATTAAAATCAAGAAATGTATTATCTCTAATATAAACTCTTTAGCCTTATATACATAAGGAAGCACTTCGGAAGCAAAGGCCTCACGAATGGTGCTTCCCTATTATACATATAAATTACTTAGTTGGCAAATAGTTTTTTACAAAATTTGGCAAAGCAAAAGCAGCCTTTTGAATTTCATCATTATAGTACTTAGTTTCAAAGTTTTGTTCACGGTTTGGAGTCCATGTTAATGGATCATATGTTTTGGAACCCAACGTGAAGCAATGCATGCCTGCTGGGTAAATTGGAATAAATGCAGTATATAAACGTGCAATTGGGAAGTGATTATTTACATACCCAAATACTTTCTCTACTAGCGGTTGATGCAACATAGGAGATTCTGTTTGTTGCACAAACAAGCCGTCTTTTTTTAGAGCTTTCAAGGTATTCTTATAGAACTCTTCAGTGAATAGACCTTCACCTGGACCAATTGGATCAGAGCAGTCTACTATAATTACATCATAATAATCTTCTGCTTCTGCCATGAAACCTATACCATCGCCAATTTTTACAGTTAATTTTGGATGGTTTTCAATCATAGCTTTAGCAATAGTTGGTAAATATTGTTTTGCCAACTCTACTACCTTGCCATCGATTTCAACCATTGTTACTTCTTTTACACAGTCGTGACGTACACATTCTCTAGCTACGCCACCATCACCGCCACCGATGATCAGTACTCGTTCAGGATTTGGGTGTAAGAATAATGGAACATGACTCATCATTTCATGGTAGATAAACTCTTCACGTTCAGATGTTTGGAATACGCCATCTAATGCGAGCATTGTACCATACTCTTTAGATTTAAATACTTCAATTTTTTGGAACTCAGATTCACCTGAATATAATACTTCTTCTGCTTCAGCGCTGAGACGTAAATGAGGAGTTTGTTCCTCTGTAATCCATTGACTCATGTAGTACCTCCTACTTTTATACTACAATACGCACCGCAGGTTATTGCGATGCGTATGTATGTTACTTTAATTGCTCTATTACTTAACCTTTACGGCTAATATAACAGAAACCGCCACCTAAAATGGTATCTTTCATCCAATTCGCTAACGAAAAATCTCGGATCTCACCTTCATCAAAGATGCCACAGCGAATATCATCGCCATCCCTAAAAATCTTGTGAATTGGAACCCAATGCCATGTATAAAGAGCCTTTTCCTTGCCCTTATGACGATTCAAAAACGCCACAGGCACATCTTGTGCCAATGCATCATGAATAAACTGAGCTGCTGCCTCTACCTCTACACGAGAAGCACAGAAGGGAGACACATTTAACATATGTACATCATATGACAAGCCTTCGTCTTCTAATAAACGAACCAGGCCTCGTTCCATCCATTGCGTTTTATAGACACCACCACCGAAGCGTGGCTTCACATATTTCCAAACTAAGTTCATCCGTTCTAAAGCAAGCGTTTGATCGGATGTGGTTTCTAAATCTAATAAGCCATCCCTAAATAGCGAATAACTCAAAACTTGTGATGCCGATGTAGGACCACAACCAGACAGGCGTTGCCACTCATCTGTGAACCACTCTTGGTCATACCCATATGATGTCTTTCCGTCTACATCAATATATAGCCATTCCGGATGTTTAATAGATACATCATTCATGAGATTAACCTTCGATTACTTCAACAGTTTCCATGATAGCACCTTGATGGATACCATCAACTACGTCCATACCTTCAATTACTTTACCAAATACTGTATGTACACCATCCAAATGAGGTTGTGGTTCGTATACGATAAAGAATTGGCTACCACCAGTATTAGGACCACGGTGAGCCATAGACAATGCACCACGTTCGTGTTTGTGTGGGTTACCAATTAATTCATCTTTAATTGTGTAGCCAGGACCACCTGTACCATTGCCATTAGGGCAACCACCTTGAGCTACGAAACCAGGAATTACACGGTGGAAACGAAGACCATTGTAGAAACCTTTATTGATCAAATCAATGAAGTTTTGTACTGTGCCAGGAGCTTCTTTATCAAATAATTCAATTACAATATCGCCGCCGTCAGCCATATGGATTTTTGCTTTTTTCATTGTTCAGGTACCTCCAAAATTGTACGCAACACATGTGCTACTAATATAAAACCTGCCACTGGTGGCACAAAACTACATGTACCAGGGCTTGTTGCTTCCCCACGGAACTGTGGCTTTGTTGGTTTTTCTGTAGAAAATAAAACTAATTGTTTTTTTATGCCCCGTTTTTTTAACTCCCGGCGCATAACGCGCGCAAGAGGACATGTATGAGACTTATTGATATCAGCAATCATAAGTTTTTCTGGGTAAAAGCGATTACCACCGCCCATACAAGAAATAACAGGGATACTTTCACGTTGACAAACCTCAATAATATTCAGTTTTGCCGTTACCATATCGATAGCATCGATAACATAATCAACGTGCAAGCTTTGAATGAATCCAGGGTAACTTTCCTCAGTATACATAATATCATGAGTTTCTATCACCACATCCGGATTAATAGAAAGAGCTCGCGCCTTTGCTACCTCTACCTTACGCTCACCAATCGTGTCGTGAGTTGTAATCATTTGGCGATTCAAATTACTAGGTGCTATAGAGTCTCCGTCGATAAGAACGATTCGCCCAACACCTGCACGTACCAGAGCCTCAAGAGCTCCACCGCCTACACCACCGACACCAAAGAGAGCCACAGATGTATTCTTTAAGGTTTGGATTTTATCTGGTCCAACTAACCATTCTAAACGAGTTAACATATATTCCATTAATATTTACCCGCCGGAATGATTTCTGTCCAATAACCGTCTGGATCGGCAATAAAGTAAATCCCCATATCAGCATTTTCGTAGGCTACAACGTCCATCTCTTTGTGTTTTTTAAAAGCTGCTTCATAGTCATCTACATAAAATGCCAAGTGGAATTCATTATCTCCCAGATTATAAGGGCGATCCCAGTCACGCAACCAAGTAAGTTCTAATTCATGCGCTGTATATGGACTTTTTAAATATACAAGTATGAAAGCACCACTTGGATCTTCCAAGCGGCGAGATTCCTCAAGTAATAAAGCCTCTTTATAGAAAGCTAAACTTTTATCAAGATCCTTAACATTTATATTATTGTGAGCAAATGAAAATTTCATAGGACCTCCTTAATTAATTCCAGTATGTTTTTGTAGGAATTCTCCTCTTTTAATAGTATCACATTTGGCAATTCTATAGCTAGTTAATCACAAATTTTGCTGTACTGCCATCATCACCACGTGTGACCTCTAAGTGGGCAGGTATACGGGTCTTTAATTCAGGTACATGAGAAATCATGCCGATGAGGCGTCCAGAAGATTGTAATTGTACCAATGTTTCCATGGCAAGTTCTAATGTATCTGGATCTAAAGTACCAAAGCCTTCGTCGATGAACATCGTATCCATATGAATACCACCTGCATAACTTTGAATGACATCGGCAAGACCTAAGGCAAGAGCCATTGATGCCAAGAATGTTTCACCACCAGACAAGGTGTTCGCTGGTCTTGATTGACCTGTGAAAGCATCCATAACGGCCAAATCAAGGCCTTGTTTGCCACGACCACCACCGGTATAGTCAGACCGCTCCAAGGAATATCGACTACGACTCATCTTTTGAAGTCGTAAATTGGCGGCATACACAACTTCATCTAAAATGGCACCTAGCACATATCGTTCAAAGGTTACATTTTTAAAGCCTTGTTCACCTCCATTGGCTAAGTCGTTAAGACGGCTTAAGAAAGTGATTTCCTCACGAGCTTCGCCCATAGCCTTTTCCAGTTCTTCTAATGATGCTAATGTGGTTTCAATATGTTTTGTTTCTTTATCCCAAGCCGCAAGAGAACCTACTAAATTATCACGTTTCTCTACGGCCGTATCATATGCTTCGTCAGAAACCGTATCACTTGGTTCTATTACAGACTGGGCATGTTTCAAAGCCGCATCATATACAGCTTGAGCTGTACTAAAAGCCTCATCTAATGCATGTAGCTCAGTTCTAAACGTATCTAAGGCCTTATAATCACCTAGTGCATCTATAAAGTCATCTTCAGATACAGAAATTGATTCTAATGATTTTACATATTCTTGGTAAAATCTATCAAGATTTTTTGTTTCTTCCTGCACTTGTGTAAATAAGATTTCTAAACGACCCCGTTTAGCGTTGAGCTGCTCTTTAGCGGCATCTAGACTTGATTTACAAACCTTCAACTGCTCATCGTATGTGTTAATTTCAGTCTCTAATGATTCGATCTGTTTATGCCATGCATCAAGATCTGTAGTTGGCAATATCTTAGATAACCCATCTATCTTAGCCTGTACAGAGCTAATCTGAACCGCTACGTCATGCAAATTATTAAGTAATTCATTATGACCGATTTCCAACTTTGATAATATACCTTTAGCCTCAACCAAGTCATGCTCATTTTTAGTTATAATTTCGGTCAACTGTTCAGTGTCTCTACGTAAAGCTGTAAGCTGCTCCATTTGAGACGCCAAGCCTTGTTGAATTGAATCAAATGCATCTTCTGAAAAATTATCAATAGATGATTTGAGTTTAGAAACTTGGTCTTTAACTTGCTCATCTAACTCATGTAGACGAATCGATAACGTTTCTTTCTGACCAATTTCGCTAGCCTGCTTTTGCAACACCCCATCACGCACTGCACGCGCCTCTTCTACTTCCTCTTTTGTAGGATATAACTCAGGCTTAGATGCTAACTGTGGATGCTCTGTAGAGCCGCATACAGGACATGGCTCATTATCTACTACTAAATGGACGAGTTCAAACGCTCGTCCCTCTGCCATCAAATGTTCTAAACGTTCAAGCTGTATCTTTGAGTTATTTACTGTTTTATCTAGAGTTGCTAACGACCTCTCTTTAGCATCGATATCGTTTTGAACCTTATCTTTCTCTACCAACAATTCAGAATATCGTTGCAACTGGCTCAACTGTTCTTGGATGTGAGGAATAGACTCTAATGCTTTACTATTAGCTTGGAACTGTTTTCTCGCTTCAACTAACGCAGCCTCTAAATCAGCAACTAGCTCGTGCTGAGCCTGTAACTTAGCTTCACTTTTCTCGCGGTCTTGTGTTTCTAACTGGCTATTTAATGTGCTCAATTCCTTATTTAGCACTACTAACTCATTAAACTGTTCGGCCTGCTGTTGTAATTGAGCCAACGTAGTCCGCTTAGCTTGCATAGTTTCAGCTTGAGATTCTAACGTTTCATAAGCCTCTGTACATTTAGACTCATGTTGAGTTGCAGCCTCTACACTTTTTTTTGCATCTGAAAGTGCCGTTTTCAAGGTTTTTAATACAGCCTGTTTATCACCAAGTTGTTTATACAATTCATAGCTTGGTGTTAACCCGGTGAGGAACTGAACCTTTTCATTTAAACTAGACCGCTCCTTTTCTCTTTCTTTTACCAAGTCTAATTTGTTCGTAGCCTCAATAAGAGATTGTTGTACCTGATTATATAAGGCCCACTCATTGCGTAATGTATTGAACTGGTCCACTACATCTACAGCTTTATCACGTTCAACAACAAGCATATCACGATGAGGTTCTCTATCTTTCAAAAGTTCCCGTACATGCTCAATAGTTAGTACAGGGATTTCCTCATCATGCGGAATGGATTGCAGTAATGCAGATTGTTTTGTTATATTTTCTTCAATACCGGATTTTGCCTCATCATAAGCAGATTTTAGGGCATCCTGTAATCTTCGATATAACTCAGTTCTAAAGAGTGTATGTAATAACTCCTCCCGTTCACTGGTAGAGGCTACTAATAATTTTCCAAACTCCCCTTGCGGCAAAAGTACTACTTGTAAGAATTGATCTTTACGAAAACCTATGATTCGTTGAATCGTATCCCGAATAGCAGCGGCAGAGGTAGCGATAACTTTCCACTCGCCATCTTTCATTTCGTATACAGTAGCACTAGCATTCTGCTCACGCATACCTGTACCACGTTTTTTAGCTACCAATTGTTTTGGCAATCTTTCAACACGATACCGAGCCTCACCAATAGCAAAGGAAAAATCAACACGGGTCATACGTTCAGGTTCTGCAAAATCACTGCGGATAGCATCTGTTTTTCGCACTTCCCCACTAGGTTCACCATATAAGGCATATACCATAGCATCTAGTATAGATGTTTTCCCTGCCCCCGTAGGACCAGAGATAAGAAACATGGAGTGATCTTGAAGAGTACTAAAGTCCAAGGTAACCGAATCGCGGTACGGACCAAAGGCTTCTATAGTTAAAGATATAGGCTTCATTTAGTCCTCCTTTAGAATTCGATCCCATACAGAGTTGATGTATTGTTGCTCACGCTCTGTTAATGGTTCTTTCCACACGGTTTCAGCAAATTGATTAAATAATTCGCGCTCGTTTAACTCTTTAAAAACGGCTTCATCCATATCTGCCATAGGAGTTGCCACGCGACCTACTAAATCAATAGTCATACATCGATGATACACTTGGCGCAGCTTAGCCATCCCATCCATTATAGGCATCGTATCAAGTAATCGAGCCTGCACATAATCGTCTTTGTGCTTAGCTTGTAATTCTTTATTATTTAGGAGGTCTTCAAAGTAACCTTCTAAAATAACTACATCTCGCTTCGCATCTACAGGAATGGTGCTAATATCTACTTGCCCCTTTGTATTCATATCAACGATGGTAAAAGATTTCTTCTGCGTATGCTCATCAAAGGAATACTTTAATGGCGATCCGCTATAACGAATATAGTCTGCCCCCATTCGTTGAGGCCCATGCAAATGGCCAAGAGCTGTATATTGAAAGTCTTTAAAGACTTGTGGACTTACTTGTTCACTACCACCGATAGACAAGGTCCGCTCAGAGCCACCTACATCACCGCCCATTACAAAGGCATGACTAATAGCAATGCTACGCATCCCCTTTGGCACTTGTTTGAACAAGTAGTCACTCCAGGCCTGATACATTTGATCGTAATTATGTAAATTAAGTGAAGCTGGCTCTTGCTCATCAGTCTCCACATAGGAGAACAGGGAGTCCTCGCTCATATCTATATCAACTGGTTTTGATACAATTGCACCCAGACCTAATGCATCTCCAATGCGACGAGGTTCACTAAAGGGCATAGGGCAAATGGCCACTTTGCCATCAGCACCTTCAAATTCAAAGGGTTGTAATGCATGATGAGGGGAGCCCCAAATATGGATACCAGAACGACTTAACATAGAGCGGCCCACCTCAAGGCGTTCAGCGCCGTCGTGATTACCACTTACCACAAAGAGAGGTACCTTATAATCCATAGCAAGACGAGTAATGATGGAATCCCATAACTCAATAGCTTCAATAGGCGGCACTGCACGATCAAATATATCCCCTGCGAGCAATATACCGTCGATTTTTTCATCTTTCAAAATAGAAAAGAACTGATTCTCTAACACATGAGCTTGGTCATCTGTTAAATACTGACCATAAAAAATACGTCCTAAATGCCAATCAGCAGTATGTAAAAAACGCATTTTATCCCCCTTTCCAGCTCTCCCTATACCTTATCTAAATGTATTTATATAAATAATTATATAACTAAGACTGCGTTTTAGCTTAATTATTGATTCTCTACAATAGAGCGCAACATAGCAATTTCTTTTGCATAACCATCTAATTCGTTTGGCGTTTCTAAATAGAACGGCAAGTTCGTCAATTTAGGATGTGTCACAATATGAGCAATGGCGTCGATACCAATGTGACCTTCACCAATTTTTTCGTGCCGATCTTTATGAGCGCCCATAGGGTTTTTAGAGTCATTCAAGTGAATGGCTTTTAAACGGTCTAAGCCTACAATACGGTCAAACTCATCAATAACACCATCAAGATTATTGACGATATCATAACCACCTTCATGAATGTGACAAGTATCTACACAAACGCCCATGTACTCTTTTAATTTGACGCCGTCGATGATACGAGCAATTTCTTCAAAGCGGGAACCAATTTCTGTTCCTTTACCAGCCATGACTTCTAAGAGAACTGTTGTTTTCATGCCAGGGAATAAGATTTCATTCAAACATTCTACGATATATTCGATGCCTTGATCTACACCTTGCTTTACATGGCTACCAGGGTGAAAGTTATACATTTGGCCTGGTAAATATTCCATACGCTCTAGGTCTTCTGTCATGGCTTGTTTTGCAAAAGCACGCAAATCTTCTTTTGCTGCACATGGATTATACGTGTAAGGTGCATGAGCTAATAAGGTGCCAAAGTTATGTTCTTTCATATACGCACTCAAGCTATTCATATCCTCTACATCGAGGGCACGCATACTACCACCACGAGGATTTCGTGTAAAATATTGGAATGTATTGCCCCCAATTTTTGTAGCTTCCTTCCCCATGTTTAAATAACCTTTGCTAATTGATAAATGACTGCCGATGACAAACATAATACTCCTTTATATTTATATAATTCTAAAATTCTAAAATACTCAATTCTAATATCTATTCTATTGCGCTTACATCTATTTCAAAAGCCTAATGAATATAAGACATATATAACTAATATAACCCCTACCGTGAAGGAGCCCTTCGCGACAGGGGTTATGAATTAATGGCTTTCTTTTTTAGCACACTCAGGGCATACACCTTCAAAGGTAATATGTTGACCTGTGATTTGATACTCGCTACCTTGATCAGCAATTGTTTTGATAGCTTGTAAATCAATGCCCATCATATCCTCTACCTTGTTGCAACGGATACAACGGATATGGGAATGAGCTTGTGTGTCCCAATCGTAATGAGCGCGCTCATCACCAACTTCTAAAATTTTTACAAGACCGATTTTTTCAAAAATCTCCATTGTCTTGTACACAGTTGCCAAGCTCATGCTTGGATGTTCTGGACGCAACGTATGATACAACATTTCTGCTGTTGGATGATCATGATGACCACGCAATGCATCATAAATCGCAATACGTTGTGGGGTCACTTTAAACCCTTGGCTACGCAGAATTTGTGCGATATCCATAATACTCTACTCTACCTTTCTCCACTTGGAAATCTATAAGGCATCGACCATTATCGGCCATTCACAAGAAATAATTATTATCTATTATATCAGAATTCTCAACACTTATCAAGATAGATAGTATTAACTATTAAGTAATAAAAAATGTGGATTGCTCGTAAGCAATCCACATTCTATTAGTCTTTAAAGTAAGGTTTGAAACCTTCACCTTGATGACGAGGTTTTTTATCACCACGTGGACGATCAGATCTACGATCATCTCTGCGGCGGTCATCACGACGTTCACCTCTGCGGTCATCACGGCTGCGACGAGGGCGGTCATCGCGACGACGATCTCCGTCACGGCGGCGATCACCATCTCTACGACGATCACCACGGCGGCGGTCACTACGACCACCTTCACGGCGACGGCGTACACGCAATGGTTTTTCTTCTGTAATATTTACAGGAGTTGTATCTGGTTCTTTTGTTAACAATTTAAGAGCTGCTGCCAAAAGTGTTACAGAATCTGTATCATTCAACAATTCCTCTGCACTAGATTTGAATGGCGCTAATGCTTCTAAATTATCTGTCATTTCAACGAGGCTTTCAATTGCCAAACGTTGTTGACCTTCAAGAACTTCACCTAAGGAAGGTGCACGGCGGCGTGCAATTTTACGTTTTGTTAAACGCTCGATAGCATGTAAATGCTCCATTTCACGAGGGATAACGAACGTGAAAGCTTGACCAGCTTTACCAGCACGGCCTGTACGACCTACGCGGTGTGTGTAGCTTTCAGGATCTTGAGGCATATCGTAGTTATATACGTGAGATACACCAGAAATATCAAGACCACGAGCTGCCACATCAGTAGCCACGAGAATATCGATGGTACCTTCGCGGAATTGACGAATTACGCTGTCCCGTTTTTGTTGAGACAAATCGCCATGAATGCCTTCCGCCATGTAACCACGTTTCTTAAGACCTTCAGTTACTTCATCAACACGACGTTTTGTACGTGTGAAGATAATAGCAAGTTCAGGTGTTTGAATATCGAACAATCGGCAAAGAACATCGAATTTTTGACGGTCTTGCACTTCGATATAATATTGTTCAATTAAGTCCATCGTAACTTGAGTCGGTTTCATACGAATCAATGTTGGCTCTGTCAAATATGTTTCAGCTAATTGTTGGATAGCTTTAGGCATAGTTGCAGAGAACAACAATGTTTGATGGTCTTCTGGGATAGCACCCAAGATTTTATTGATATCATCAACAAAGCCCATGTTTAACATTTCGTCGGCTTCGTCCAATACCACAACTTTCACATGGTCAAATTTAATAGAACCACGGTCCATATGGTCCATCAATCGGCCTGGAGTGGCAACGATGATTTGAGGGTTCTTTTTCAAGGCACGGAACTGACGATTAATATCTTGACCACCATAGATAGGTAGTGCTGTGATATTCGTGTATTGAGCCATTTTGTTAAGCTCTTCAGCTACTTGGATAGCTAATTCTCGTGTAGGGGATAAAATAACTACTTGAACGTGACGCTCATTCCCGTCTACGCGTTCCAATACAGGCAAGCCAAATGCTGCTGTCTTACCAGTACCTGTTTGAGCTTGACCGATCATGTCTTTACCGCTCATGGCTACTGGGATAGCTTCCTGTTGAATTGGCGTAGGCTCTTCAAAGCCCATATCGTTTAACGCTCTTAGAACAGGTTCGCTAATCATTAATTGTTCAAATTTTTCTAACATCTAAATGTGTTTCCTCCTATCGCGCACGAATTATGCGCGTTAGAATAGTATATCATATTTCGAAGGTGAGCGCTATAAGAGTAATTGCGAATCTAAACTAAATAGACTTTCTTCTCTCCCTTAAATGTTCTATTAAAACAATTCCACCTGATACACAAAGGAAAACAAGGTATGATAAATGAATAGGCGTATACAAGCATTCAACAAGAACAACCCATAGAAGTAATAGTAATTTAGAAATCCATTTTGTTGTTATTCTATCGGCTATCATAAATATAGATAAATTAATAATTATTTTAATGATTATCGCAGCGATTATAACGATTGATGTAAATTCTTCTCTATAATCTGTCAGTTCATATAAGGGATATAATAAATAACTTAACACAACGCTAAGTATTATTAAGAACCAAATATTTATGCCCTTAAAAAATTTACATTGTCTATAATAGAAAACTCCAACCAAAAGAAAGAGTAAAACACTAAGCAATATGCCTATAACTAATAGATAATCTAAATGAATCATGGTTTATACTGTCCTTTAATCATTTTCACCAGTCTCTTTTACAATACACTCTTAAATATTCTTAATTATAGCATACGGCAGCTCCACACTTATTAGATACTGATCCTCTATATTATGCACAAAAAAGGCACCTCGAAGGAGGTGCCTTCTTATTATGGTTTATTGAAGAATTCTATATTATTAGTCTAAGATAATAAAACAATATATATTTTTTATTTAGAATAATACCTTCCTAAACGCATAGATGCAAACAGTAATAAACATCAGCATCGAAAATGCGGCAATGAGTCCACGATTGTAATATATACTATCTCTTTTTTGAAAATATCCTGTACACAGTGTAACAAGTGTAAAAATAGTCCAAATACTTCCATAACTCACAATTACTGTATAATTTCTATCAATTATAATTTTAAGAATCAGTAGAACTAAACTTATAAGAGAAATAATAGACAAATATTTTGTTAAACTACCAAAAACTCTATGTTTTTTTATATATTCATACTCTTCATTAATTGAAGTCTTACGAATTTCAAGTTTATATAAGGCTATTCCCGATATGATAGATGCAAAAACAAACGTACTACCTAATATTGTTAATCTACTCATCTTTTACCTCATTTTTCATCGACGATACTTTTCTCGTATTCAAGCTTTCTCTTTACTACTTAAAGAATATATCTTTAAACGCATAAGCAGAGCCTACAGCACCGAATAATATTGAAGCAATAGCAATAATCCCACGTTTATAATACAAACTGTCTCGCTTTTGAAAAAATCCTGTACACATTATAAAAAGTAGAAAGAATGCCCAAGCCCCTCCAA
Source organism: Veillonella sp. Ser01 (assembly GCF_053850375.1). Classification (NCBI taxonomy): domain Bacteria; kingdom Bacillati; phylum Bacillota; class Negativicutes; order Veillonellales; family Veillonellaceae; genus Veillonella; species Veillonella sp. Ser01. The sequence goes on from NZ_JBSPUA010000005.1 coordinate 13,157, forward strand.
ATCGTGACATAAACTCATAATCTTTATAGACTAAAAAGTTAAGGTTTAATAGCAATATACTCACAATTGCAATTATTGTTAAATACTTGGTTAAATTACCAAAAGCTCTATGTCTTTTGATATATTCATATTCTTCATCAATGACACGTTTACTAATCTCAAGTTTATATAACCCTATAGATAACGACATAGATATGAAAATCCAAAAATATCCTAACATTTCAAGTTTTTTCATTTTTTACCAGTCTCTTTTACAATACACTTTTAGATGTTCTTTATTATAGCATACGGCAGATCCATACTTATAAGATACTAATTTCCTATATTATGCACAAAAAAGGCACCTCATTCGAGGTGCCTCATTGTTATAGTTTATTGGAGAATTGTATGGTATTAATCAACTATATAAGTAAAATTATATTTTAGGTATAATATGATTAAAAGAACGTACTTCAAAATACCGCCAATAATTAAGCAATGCCTGTTAAGCAATTACAATTTACTGAATATTCTAAAGTAGTATAAAAGGAATACCAATGAAACCATTTACTCTTAAAAGATTTGTATTACTACCGTTGATTATACTATCCCTCATACTAACAACAGGTTGTCATCTTCTATCACATTATAGTGAGGATGAGATACAACAATATATAAATAAGAATTATCCTAATCTGACCTATCACCTAGAATCACAACGGAATCATACATGGCAAGTCACCTTTGATAAATATCCACAAATGCCCATTGAAATATCTGAAGTCATGCACACCTCGGCACCAGTTGTACCACAAGTTGAGCGAATACTAATAACCAACATTCCGTTGATAACTGTATTTCCATTAATGAAAAACCATTTAACAGCAGAGGAGTTATCCTATGCTACATATGACACATCTACCTTGTATATTGAAATGCCTATCCCTTATTCAGCCATACAAAACCAAGATGTAGAAAGTTTTTATAATCGTATGGATCAATTCTGCAAAGAATATGCTAACACCTATCCAGACTTCAAAGAAAGGATATTTATTAGAGTCATTATAAAACCGTCTGATGGTTCTGATTCACCTGAAGAATATAGAAGAATATTCCGTTTATCTCAATATTGATAAAAGAGGTGCCTCCTAAGGAGCACCTCTTTCATTTATGAAACGATATTGCCATTTGATATTCTAGAAATATTATATGTGACATCATTTCACACTATCATCAACAATTCTTATAATCCTCCTAAAGAAATCATATCCACCATTTATATAATCACCCATTCCTACTTCCCTATCTTGAAAATATGGTGAAATAGGAAGATATCCCCACACAACACCTAATCCTCCACATAAATTGCGGCCACCATCTCCACCTTTATAGGAAAACACATCATTATCATATACAATTTCTCTACAATACGGATCGTCACCTATAACAAGGCCAAAAAAGTTTTCTTTTTCTAACGTATAATCTCCATCATTATCCATCCATTCCATATGCTTTAAATTCATAGAGAAATCTATATTGTTTCCCCATGGAAAGATAGTTCTACACCCCTTGCCAGCTAAATACTCCCACTCTCTTTGTGTAGGCAAAGAATATCTATTTTCTTTTATATCCTGTAAAAGTTTCTTAAATGTGGTTTCTTCATAAAGTTTGCCACACCAATTGCTATCGTCTGTTTTATATAAACAAACAGTGTTGTGCACCATCACTTCAGAAATACCTTTTTCCTCGGCTTTTTTTATCATCTGTTGCCACTCTTTATTTTGTCTGAGTGTCTCATCTGAAATAGGTATCCAACAAGTTTCACTATACTCTTTTTGTACCAATAATGGATGGATTACAAACTCATCTTCTTGAGTAAAATTATGTTTAAAATACGTTTCTATGTTGGATAGTACCTCTTCATCTTCTAGTGTTTCCCTAATCTTAGTTTGAACATCGTCTTCACTATAGATTTCCTCTTCATATCCCTCGACAAATGGATAGGCAAGCTCCGCTAAATTTTCATCATTAAAAATATCCTGAAATGGTTTATTTTTAAAATCAAATCCTAACGTAACAGTATCTCCAGGAACAAATACAAATTCTATACCATCATGTGAACGATATACCGCCGTATATGTGGATTTTCCAAAGGCAGTAAATTCTTTAAAGCATATTAATTCTAAATTATATATTTTTCCAATCTTATTTAATAATTCCATTCTATCGCTAGTAGATAACAAATCATATTGGGGATTATACAATTTTTTGATGGGAATAGGATTCATTAATTTGATACTCCTTATTTTTATCTAGTACAAATATTCTTCACTATGTATTTACTCTATTTGTTTAAGTATTGCCTTAGGGTTTGATTTTCTAATGGCCCTCTCTAAACAATACGATTTTATATGGCTACAATTATAGTATACCGTATTCTTTCACGGATAATAAGCTATTATTAAGCACAAAAAAGGCACCTCCAAGGAGGTGCCTCATTGTTATAGTTTATAGGAGATTTGTATTTTATTAATCTAAGTCGTAGAAACCAGATGGTTTATCGCTCAAGTTAATAATGATATTTTTCATTTGAGTGTAGTGTTCAAGGATAACTTTGTGAGTTTCACGGCCGATACCAGATTGTTTGTAACCACCAAATGGTGCACCTGCTGGGATGGAGTTATATGTATTTACCCACATACGACCTGTTTCGATTGCTCGAGCTACGCGGATTGCACGGTTGAGGTTTTGAGTAAATACGCCACCTCCAAGACCGTATAAGCTGTCATTAGCTTGTTCAATAACTTCTTCTTCGCTGTGGAACTTAATTACAACAGCTACAGGGCCGAAGATTTCTTCACGAGCTACGCGCATATCATTTGTAGCATCTACGATAAGTGTAGGTCTAATGAAGCAACCCTTACCAAGTTCGCCGTCAGTAACGCGTACACCACCAGCTGCAACGCGAGCGCCTTCTTCTTTGGCAAGCTCTACATAGCTAAGTACTTTCTTAACTTGATCTTCGTAAATCAAGGAACCAAGTTGTGTAGATTCTTCCCAAGGTAAGCCAACTTTTACTTTATCAAATAAAGCGGAAAGTTCAGCTACAAATTTATCATAAATTGTATCTTGTACGAAGATACGGGAACCTGCGCAGCATACTTGACCTTGGTTGAAGAGGATACCGAGCATTGCCCCATCAAGAGCTTGTTTCCAGTTTGCATCTTCAAAGAAGATATTCGCAGATTTACCACCTAATTCCAATGTAGCAGGAATCAAGCGTTCAGACGCTGCTTTATATACATCAAGACCTACTTCTGTAGAGCCTGTGAAAGCAAGTTTACTGAAACCAGGATGATCAAGGATATATTGACCAGATTTAGAGCCTTTACCAGTTACGATATTCACAACCCCTGGAGGCAAGATTTCTTTCAAAATATCGCCTAATACTAAAAGGCTAAGGGATGTATGGCTAGAAGGTTTGATAACAACTGTACAACCTGCTGCAAGAGCTGGTGCCAATTTCCAAGCAGCCATTAGGAATGGGAAGTTCCAAGGTACGACTTGACCTACAACGCCAATTGGTTCGCGAACGATGAGGCTCAATGTATTTTCATCCAATACTTGTGCAGATCCTTCTTCTGAACGAAGCACGCCAGCGAAGTAACGGAAATGGTCAGCACCAAGTGGAATATCTACGTTCAAAGTTTCACGGATTGGTTTACCATTGTCATATGTTTCAACTTGTGCCAAGTACTCTTTGTGAGCATCAATAGCTTCAGCAATTTTTAACAAGTAATCAGCGCGCTCTACTTGAGATACTGTTTTCCAAGTTTTAAAAGCTTCTGTTGCAGCGTCTACCGCTTTATCAACATCGTCTTTCGTAGCCTCTGCACAGATAGCGAGTTGTTCGCCATTAGCAGGGTTATATACATTAAATTCAGCGCCGTCAGATGCAGCTACCCATTCATTATTAATTAAAAGTCCATATCTTTCTTTAAGGTTCAAGCTCATAGCATTACCTCCTATGTAGGAATATAGATTGAGGAAGATTTCCTCTGTGATTTCATCATACGCCTTATATCTAAATATTTCAATCAGATATATCATTTTCGATATATCTAATCTGCATTATTATACATAGTTTTAAGTTATATAGAAAAACCGCACCCTCAAAATCCATAGAGAGTGCGGTTTTGTGTACAATGACTTTTAGTCAAGAGTATTTCTCAATAATATAATTCAATTGATACTAATTGTTTTACCGACCACCATTGTTGCGGTCATTATTACGGTTATTGTTACGATTGTTGTTTCGACGTTGTCCGTTGTTATTTCTGTTTCGGTTATTATCGCTATTCTTTGGCTTTTCTGGTTGCAATGCTTTTACAGACAAACCGATACGATTGCGTTTTACATCAACAGAAATAATTTGAGCTTCAATAATATCGCCTACAGCCAGCACATCAGATGGATGTTGGCGGCTGTTACAAAGTTCACTACGATGCAAAAGACCATTCGTTTTAAGACCAAAGTCTACGAAGGCACCAAAATCAACTACGTTGTGAACAGTACCTTTTACCACAGTACCAACCTTGATATCTTCAAGGCTTACCACATGTTTTCTAGTAAGTGGTGCTGGCAAATCTTCACGAGGGTCACGGCCTGGTTTTGCCAAAGCGCCTAAGATATCTCGTACAGTCGGTACACCCGCATCAAGTTTTACGGCCAGTTTTTCCGCATCAACAAGCGGTAATTTCACTTGTAACGCTTCCAATTGCGCTTTGTCTTGCAAATCGTTCAAGGTAAAACCTAATTCACCAATAATGCGTTCTGCCAATTCATAAGACTCAGGATGGACAGATGTATTATCTAGTGGATTTTTACCGTGTTGTAAGCGAAGGAAGCCCGCACACTGTGTGAACGCCGCAGGACCTAAGCGAGGTACTTTCAACAAGTCTTTACGACTTTTAAATACGCCATTCTCTTGACGATATGCAACGATATTTTTAGCCACCGTGCTAGAGATGCCCGCAATGTGTTGCAAAATAGCAGGAGATGCCGTATTGAGCTCTACTCCAACATGGTTAACTACAGTTTCAACGACTTGATCTAAGGTATGAGTCAACTGTTTTTGATTTACGTCATGTTGGTATTGACCTACACCGATAGATTTTGGATCAATCTTAACAGATTCAGCCAATGGATCTTGTACACGGCGCGCAATCGATACGGCACCGCGTATGGTTACGTCTAAATCTGGCAATTCATCGATAGCCAATTTAGAAGCAGAATATACAGATGCGCCTGCTTCATTGGTGATGATATAGTGGCAGTCTAATTTTTCTTCTTCAATCATGGTGGAAGCAAACTGCTCTGTTTCATAGGATGCAGTACCATTACCAATAGATAAGAGAGTAACTTTGAACTTACGGATTTTATCAGCCAATACCTTTTGCGCTTCTTTGCGAAGCTTTTCACTATTCGTTAAATAGTAGGCACCGTAATCTAGCACATTACCTTGTTGGTCGATGATAGCCATCTTACAACCTGTACGGTAACCAGGGTCAAGGCCCATGATAACGTGCCCTGCCAAAGGTGGTTGTAACAATAGATTTTTAAGGTTTACCCCAAATACCTTGATAGCTTGTTCGTCCGCATTTTCCGTCAACTCATTGCGGATATCACGCTCTAGAGCAGGGAAAATTAGACGTTTATACGCATCGGCTACTGCAGCCGCTTTATAGTCTCCGAAAATAGACTTTGGATTTTCCTCTAACTTTTGCACCATGTAAGTAACATACGTATCACCTGGTACTGTAAGGGCTAATTTCAAAGCCCCTAATTTTTCACCGCGATTAACCGCCAAGATACGGTGAGACGGCATTTGACGAACAGGCTCGGCATATTCCGCGTATTGCAAGAACTGTTGTTGTACCTCTTCATCACCAGTCAACTCAGCTTGAATAAAGCCTTCGTTCCACATCTTTTTGCGCAAGTACGCACGGAAGTCTGCACTATCGCTGACAATTTCTGCTACGATATCTGACGCACCTTGAATAGCGTCCTCTGGTGTGGGCACCTCTTCCGTTACAAAGTCTTTAGCAATCTCTAAAGGATCACCAGTGGTAACCGTATCGTTAAGGATCATTTCCGCCAACGGCTCCAAGCCTCGTTCACGGGCAATCATCGCACGTGTGCGTTTCTTAGGACGGTATGGTAAATACAAATCCTCTAACTCTTGAAGCTTTGTTGCGGCCTCTAAGGATTTCATCAACTCGTCGGTCATCTTTTCTTGCTCTGTAATAGATGCAATGATTTCTTGACGACGTGTTTCCAAGTTACGCAAGTATTTAATGCGTTCTTCAATGGTACGCAATTGCTCATCTTGCAATTCGCCCGTTACTTCTTTACGATAACGCGCAATAAATGGCACCGTATTGCCTTCGTCCAATAATTCTACGGCAGCTTGCACCTGCTTTGGCTTAACATTTAATTCACTGCCAATAATGGCAAACATTCTTTCACTCATTTAGATGCCTTTCTGCGATAGGTTACAAAACGATGAGGATATTTGTTCTTTTCATCCACCGCGCCGTCTACAACGGATTCAATGGTGAAAGCCTCCTCTGGGAACTCTGGGAAAAATGCATCCCCTTCAAATTCGTGGTCTACTTCTGTAATGTACATCGTATCCACGTAAGGCAAGAAAGCCTCGTATACTTGAGCACCGCCGATAACATAGGCCGCATCAAGAGTACGCGCTGCTTCTGCAGCTGCCTCAGGACTATGGAAAATCTTAACCCCTTCTGGTGCATCAAAGCCCTTATCACGGGTAATCACCCAGTGCTCACGATTTGGCAACAAGAACGGCAAACTTTCAAAGGTCTTACGGCCCATAATGATGACATGACCTGTAGTTTTCTCTTTAAAGAATTTCAAATCATTCGGCAAGTGCCAAATCAAGGTATTATCTTTACCGATCACACGATTATGTGCTACGGCTACGATTAATGCTAACATACTAGCCTCTTTCAATTAATGGTATATGGCAATAGTCATACATAGGATTCCAATTCGCAATGGTCATGAACATAATACTATATCTACAGCCATACGTATCATGCTATTTAACAATTATCATGAATTTAGTGCTATACAGCAACAGTCATGGACAATTTACCTAGATGTTCATACCCGTCTAATGTAACGTCCTCTGGTGTGAAGTCATAGAAGTCTTTTACTTCAGGATTCACAATAATTTTCGGGGCTAGCAACGCTTGATCACGACGTGCTAACTGCTCGCGCAATGCTTCTACATGGTTTTCATAGACATGAGCATTGTTGATAACATGAGTAAACTTACCAGGCTTAAGACCTGTTACTTGGGCAATCATGCATTGTAATGCTGCATATTGAGCTGTATTAAATGGAACGCCAAGGCCCATATCGCCACTACGTTGAATGAGCATACAGTTCAACTTGCCATCAGCTACGTCCCATAATGTTTCATACGCACATGGTTGCAATGCCATATCATCTAAATCTTCAATATTCCACAATGTAACAATCATACGACGGCTATCAGGATCTTCCTTGATAGTCTTGATGAGATTATCAAGTTGTTTGTACTTTGCAATTTGGTAACCATAGGCCTTACCAATAGTGCCATCTTCACGCATCCACTCATCCCATACGCGCACGTTCATTTCTTGTAATTTGCGTACATCGTTAGATTGCATTTGCCAAATCCATAACAATTCTTTTACCGCCGTTTTGAAAGCTACAAATTTTGTAGTCAAAATGGGAAATTCCTCTTGTAAGTCGAATTGCATAATTTGATGTGGCAATTTATAGGTTGCAACACCGGTACGGTTTTGACCATACGTGCCATGTTCTAAAATATTTTCAATAATACCGAGGTATTGTGTATCTGCTAGACTCATATGTCCCCCTAAATCTATGTATACTACGTCGAATAATACTAACCTTATATCTTACAATATATAGTACTATCATACTAAAAAATACATAGTACTACCATATATACAGTAAAATTTATTATCCCTTATATTCTGCAATGGCCTGTAAAAAACTGAGGCCATATTTTTTCAATTTTGCTTCCCCTACACCCTTAACATTGCCAAACTCACCTAATGTAGTGGGTCGTAAATTGGCTAGGTCAATAAGGACTGTATCGGGGAAGATAAGATATGGTCGAAGCCCTGCTTCTTCGGCTAAGCGCTTGCGATGTTGTCGTAAATGTTCAAATAAACCACCCGGGCCGGAACTAGATTTTTCTCGTGATGTAGTAGACGTAGACCGACTAGTTCTAGATGGTACAGACACATGTTGTCTGATTTCCTCCACCTCTTTATGCCCACTGAGGACCTCCTCAGCACCAGCCGTCAAGGATAGTACAGGATATTTACCTGAAGAACTACGCAAATAACCAGAAGCTACAAATTGTTGGATGAGCCCTTTAATAGATTTCTCGTCTACATTACTTAGTAAACCAAATACAGGGAGTGCATCGTGGCCTGCCCGCATAATACGATCAGTTCGCTCACCGCGCACGATAGAGGTAATCATAGAGGCACCATAGCGTTCATCAGTGCCCATAATAGCACGGAAAATAGCCTTCGCCTCTTTTGTTACATTGACCTTATCACCGGAGCCTTTACAGGAACTACAATTATCACAAGTGGTCCAAACGGTGCTTTCACCAAAATAGTTAAGCATATATTTACGTAAACAATTACTGCAGAAACAGTAATCAATCATGGACTGTAATTTACGGAGCTCCACCTCTTGTCGCTCAGGCGTCTCGATGGACTGTTCAATCAAATATTTATGAACTTGTACATCCTGCCCACTGTAGAGCAATATACATTCTGCAGGTGCTCCATCGCGACCTGCGCGGCCCGCCTCTTGATAGTAGGACTCCATGTTGCGCGGCATTTGGTAGTGCAACACATAGCGCACATTACTCTTGTCGATGCCCATACCAAAGGCATTAGTAGCCACCATGACCTGCAGTTTATCATCTGCATAAGCATTTTGCATCTCACGGCGCACCTCATCACTGAGACCTCCGTGATAATGGCCCACCTTAATGCCTGCACGAGTCAGATTTTCATACACCCGGTCTACATCCTTACGCGTCGCACAATAGATAATACCATTTTCATTAGCATGTTGGCGCACATAGTGAACCACATAATCCATGCGCTTTGGTGTACGGATGACAGAGAACGATAAATTAGGTCGATCAAAGCCCGTTACATACACATTTGCCTTATCTAGGCCTAATAGTTTTTTTATATCATTTTCTACATATTTCGTAGCTGTCGCGGTGAAAGCACCTACAATAGGTCTCTTTGGCAGAGAGTTGAGCCACTCACCGATGAGGCGATAGGACGGTCTAAAGTCATGGCCCCATTCGGAGATACAATGAGCCTCATCCACAATGACTTGAGCAATAGGCAAGGCTCGCAGCACATTACAGAAGAAATTAGACCCTAGTCGCTCTGGTGCAATATATAAGAGCTTGATCTTACCGCTACGCACTTCGTACATCGTTTTATTAAATTCCGCTTGGGTGAGCGTACTATTGATAAGCGCCGCTGGTATATTCTGCACTAAAAGACCATCCACCTGATCTTTCATAAGAGAAATCAATGGAGAGAACACGATAGTAAGGCCAGCCTTGCAAAGTGCAGGTATCTGAAAACAAATGGACTTACCTGCCCCCGTCGGCATGATACCAATTACATCTTCATTACGTAATAAGGAGGCAATCGGAGCCTCTTGAGCCGGTCTAAAGGAGGTATACCCAAAGTAAGTTTCTAACATGCGCAGTGCTTGTTGCTTTGTCACAACTGGTTGTTTCACAGTTTCTTGTTTTGTCGCAACTGGTTGTTTTAGATTGTCTTGTTTTGTTGTTCTCTGTTGATCCATGGGTACCTCCTTTCACGTGTTATTTTTCCATTCTATTATTTTATCATATTTCGAGTATTTTCGGCTTTTTAGTATATACGATTTATAGGTTAACCGTCTAATGCCCAAGATGAAAGTATATGCTTAAAATCCGTATGAAAATCAATAAAATCTCACCAAATTTTTACACTCTAAAGTGCTAATATATGATACAATAAGAATTATTTATAATACTATAGAATGAAAATTTAACCTAAGGAGGTCTTATATAGGCATGACACAAGACAACTTAATGATTATTATCGCCTTTGCCTTATATCTAGGACTCATGATGTATATTGGGGTCTATTACTACAGGAAATCAAACAGTATTGGCGATTACATCCTCGGCGGCCGACAATTAGGACCATGGATCACAGCACTGAGTGCGGAAGCATCAGATATGAGTGGTTGGATGCTCATGGGTGTACCGGGCCTCGCGTATACAACGGGGATCTCCGGAGTATGGATTGCCGTAGGCCTTACGCTAGGGACTTGGGCAAACTGGAAATTCGTGTCTAGACGCTTGCGTAACCATACAGAGGTAGCTAGCGATAGCTTAACACTACCAGATTACTTAAAGAATCGTTTCCACGATCAATCCCATTCGGTAGCTGTTATCTCAGCCCTATTCATCTTGATTTTCTTCTTGATTTATACATCATCAGGGTTCGTAGCAGGTGGCAAACTGTTCAATACCATCTTTGGTCTTGATTACACCGTATCCCTCTTTATTACAGCGGGCATCGTCGTATTTTACACTTTCCTCGGTGGTTTCCTCGCCGTATCTTGGACGGACTGTATTCAAGGGGCATTGATGTTCTTTGCCATCTTAGCAGTACCAATTACAGCAGCCATGTTTATGGGGGGTCCTATTGAAACATTCCAACTCATTCAACACGAGTTCCCTCAAGGTCTTAGCTTATTTGGCAATCCATCCGATTGGTTCACTTGGGCTATCGGCTTAATCTCCGCTCTCGGTTGGGGCCTAGGTTACTTTGGTCAACCTCACATTCTCGTAAGATTCATGGCCATCTCCGACGGGAAAGAGTTAAAAAAATCTACGAATATCGCCATGGTATGGGTTATCTTATCCCTTATGGCAGCTATCGCGGTAGGCCTTATCGGTCACGTATACATGTTGCCAGATAAATTAGTCGGCACTGATGCGGAAACAGTATTCCTCATCATGACAGAACGTCTCTTTACACCATTTATAGCAGGTCTCATCTGGTCTGCCGTATTAGCAGCTATCATGAGTACTGCATCTGCACAATTGTTAGTAACAGCTTCCGCTATTGCTAATGACCTTTATGCGAATATCATTCATCCTAAAGCAAGCGATAAAGAGCTAGTACTAGTAAGCCGTATCGTAGTGCTACTAGTTGCATTAATAGCCATCTATATGGCAATGGATCCAGATAGCTACATCTTAACAATGGTTGCCTATGCATGGGCAGGTTTTGGTGCTGCCTTTGGTCCAGCTATCTTGTTCTCCTTATTCTGGAAACGTATGACACGTCATGGCTGTATCGCAGGTATCGTCGTAGGTGGTTTAACCGTACTCATTTGGAAACAATTTGGATTCCTCGGCCTTTACGAAATCGTACCAGGCTTCCTCTTCTCTTCCATCGCTATCTATGTAGTGAGTATCATGGGTAAATTACCTCCTCGTCCAGTTCTTAAGGACTATCGCGAAGCAGAAAAAATGCATGTTCTATAAATTAGAAATCGGACGTTTAAAATAGCATACATAAAAATAGAGCTAGTTGATTCAACGATCAACTAGCTCTTTTATTATGAGTATTGTTCTAAGCCTTCCTTAATAGCTTCTTTCACTTCTGCTACCAAGGATGCTGGTGAAAGTACTTTCACACTTTGCATATATTGAAGTGCCCAATACTTAAAGGCATCATGATTTACACGTACACGGCATACAACATCATCAGATGTGACGTTCGTGAATTCCACATTGCCATCGAACCAATCTAAAATTTGGTTTACAATAGACCGCTTTGCCTTAAAACTTACGGTAATGGATTCACCGCCAAACATGTAAATATGTTCTTTTACATATTGTGATACATTAAAGGTGCGTTGCTGATTATAGCCCTTTATCTCCCGTAAAGGTTTTCTGCGTTCGCTCAGCACCGTAATGTGTGCAATTCGATCGACACGCAATGTAGACATGTCATCATAATTTTCATGGTTCCCAACTAGGTAATAGTGTCCCCGATTCATAACTAGTTGGAATGGATTGAATACATACTTTCGCTCCTTATTATCTGGACCGAGATTGATATGTAATCGTTTATCCACGTCAGGTTGGCAATAAGCCAAGGAAATTTTTCTCCCCTTTTGTATTGCTTCCTCTATGAGATCAATATTAAGGAATAAGTCCTGACTTCTATGAAGGTAACCCGTAGCACTTTCAATATCAATACCATGGGGCTTGAAATGAGAGCTACCCAATTTAGCAACACGACTAATTAAATCCTTACGTTGAGATGCGGTGATATGACGAGACGCCAAAATACCGTCAATTAATAATCTCAATTCTGAATCTTCAAAGGTATGAATCATATAGAAATCAGTACGGCGAATAGTACCATCTGCTCCTACGGCAGACTCTTCACATTGAATACCAAAATCACCAGATTCATATAAATCATTTAAATGACGGCCTAAGGTCTTCCGATCGACGGATACCTCGTACCGCTCGGCTAATATACTGCGAATCTCCTCTTGAGATAAAGTATGATTAGCATCCGTTTCACTTTTCAGGATTTCTAGTATATATACTAGAACGGCCTTCTTAGATGCCATAAAAGACTCCTTTTACAAATAATACAATAAAAACAACATTGTAACTAATACAATTTATAATATCATCCACAACACATCGGATGATGTTCACAAAAATACCCATACATAGTATACCATACTTTTCATATATGGTTCATTTATTTCTCATTAATTTTATCGATTTACTATACTTTTTTGGCAATATTATATAACTAAATGTAATAATTATTAAAAAAGATTAAATTAAATTATATAAAACAAAAACCCATTACTACTTAATACACATAAATGTTATAAGTGTAATGGGTTTTACATTCATTCTGAAGATTATATGAATCACTAAAATATTATCTTAGAAATTTTAAAAGAATTACGAAAGACCATTGTTTTTCTTACTTCTAATAAAGCCTAATTGCTCCATACGCTTCGTCAATTCATTATAGAATGCTTCCGCCATGGCATTTTGGTGTTTACCAGTTTGCGCCTTATCAGCGCTAAAGAGAGAATCTTTAATCTTCTTAATCATCGTAGACTTGGCTTTAGGCTTATTCAATAATTCCATGAACAATAAATCTTCTTCAGAAATATCACCAATAGCGTCATTGAACATATTTGCACCATAAATATATTCACTACCACCATCAGCAATAGCTTTTACAAAGTTTGTAAAACGAGCTGGTACATAGGATAAGCCCTCCATGTATTCCTGTTTATCAGGGAATGTTTTATAGAATCGAATACCACCGCGTACCATATGTTCAACGATAGCTTTATATAAACTACATACAGCTGGTTCTAAGTCATCTTCAGATGCATTAGCAGTATCATGAGCAGCTTTTAAAATGGCAAGGGCTTCGATCATATTGAAAGTGCCACCATCTTTAATGAGCGCTTTGAATGTATCTCGTACAAGCTCATTTTCAAACATTTCTAATGCTTCTTCATCAAAGAGGATTTGGAATACAAAACTATTTACGATAGACCGTACAGGTACTGTATTCACCTTATCTGGATTAGCTACATCATAGCTAATATCCTTTGCAGCACTTTCTTTGCAAATAATAGACTTGCGGAATGTTGTATCAAGCATAAAGTCTAAATATTGTTCTTGATCCGCTTGGCTATTAGGAGCCAATTTTTCAAGTTTATCGGCAATGCTGTCATCATAGGTACGAACCATAGATAATGTTAAATCTGCATCACACACATATGTAAGATTGTGAGCTTTCAAATGATCATTGAATTGATAGAAGTAACATGGATCATTATGAGGTTCTAAATGGTCATGACCTACATAATAATCATCCTTTTGCATAACGGAACGCAAGGCACCTAAGAATTTACTATTACGCTCTTTAAGGTTATCATAATTAAGAATTTGAGCACCTACTAGGCTACCTACAGTTTTACCACGTAATACCTTTTCCTTATGAGTCAACTCATCATAACCACGATTAGCAAATAGCATAAGTTGACGAACCTCTTCCATCGTATGCCAACCTGGGTATGTATTATAGGATACATATGCAATGCCATTATCAGCCAAATGATGAGATATAATATCAAGCAACTTATCCTTCATTTCATCGCTAATCCAAGAGTAAAAACCATGGGCAATAATGTAATCAAAGTTTCCTAAGGATTCATCAAAGTTCAAAATATCCCCTTGTAATAGAGATACATTTTCTAACTTAGCATCACTAATAATTTTGTTACCCTTCTCTACTTGATCTTGGGAAAGCTCAATACCTACAAATGTTGCTTCTGGATTATGCACAGCTTGAGAAATAATATTTCCCCCATACGTAGTACCTAATTCAAGTACACGTGCTGTTTTAGCCGTTGGTGGCTTAAGACCTACAAGTGTACCATACGCTTCCAAATAGGCAGGTGTAGTAAAAGGAAATGGATAGGATTTATAGCCTAACTCTTTATATATTGTTTGTTGCATATCGTCTGTTGCGATCTGTTGATTATCCTTAGCCATAAGCACCTCTATGTTTACTATTAATGTTATCAAATCATATATCTGTACAATATACCTAGTAGTATATGCACAACTATTTAATATTATACCAAATTCCTAGTATATTACCTATTATGAAAGCATTAGTAATTCAGGAACTAGCTATTCAAGAAATAACCGCATTAATTTAAGATACAATAAAATAAATTCCACATATAGTTAACTATATTATATACAAAAGAGGCACCCTCGAAAGGGTGCCTCTTATTAGTTCTTAGTCGTTAAATAACGAATTATTTTACGTCTTCGAAACCTTTTTGTAAGCGAACGTAGCTTAAGCGACGATCTTTTGCGTCTTGTTCAGTTTTAGCGAACAATTCTTCTGCAACATCTGGAGCTGCTTTAGCCAAGGATGCGTAACGAACTTCACCTTTAAGGAAGTCTTGGAAGTTTTCAGTTGGTTCTTTGGAATCCAAGGAGAATGGATTTTTACCTTCTTCTTTAAGTTGAGGGTTGTATCTGTAAAGATCCCAGTAACCAGCTGCAACTGCTTTACGTTGTTCTTCTTGAGCTTTACCCATACCAGCTTTGATACCATGGTTGATACATGGGCTGTAAGCGATGATCAAGGAAGGACCTGGATATGCTTCAGCTTCTGCAACAGCTTTCATCAATTGGTTTTTATCTGCACCCATAGCTACTTGTGCTACGTATACATAACCATAAGACATAGCCATCATGCCAAGGTCTTTTTTCTTAGTACGTTTACCAGAAGCTGCGAATTGAGCAACTGCTGCGATATTAGTGGATTTGGAAGCTTGACCACCAGTGTTGGAGTATACTTCAGTATCGAATACGAAGATGTTGATGTCTTCGCCAGAAGCTAATACATGGTCAACACCGCCGAAGCCGATATCGTATGCCCAGCCGTCACCACCGAAGATCCAGTGGGAACGTTTGATCAAGAATTGTTTTTTCTCAAGAATTTCTTTTAATTCTGGAGTTGTAGCACCTTCAGCTTCGATAGCTGCTACTAAACGTTCGGAACGTTGACGAGTTGCTGCACCAAGGTTAGCAAATTCAATCCATTGTTCCAAAGCTTCTTTCAATTCGCCTGTAGCAGTTTCTACAGCTTTAGAAGCTAATTCTACTAATTGTTGACGAATTTTCTTAACGCCGATGTACATACCATAACCATACTCAGCATTATCTTCGAACAAGGAGTTTGCCCAAGAAGGACCTTGACCTTGTTGGTTAGTTGTGTATGGAGATGCAGGCATGGAAGCACCCCAGATGGAGGAACAACCAGTTGCATTGGCAATCATCATGCGGTCGCCGAACAATTGAGTTAACAACTTAGCGTAAGGAGTTTCACCACAACCTGCGCAAGCACCGGAGAACTCGAACAATGGTTGTTCGAATTGGGAACCTTTAACAGTGTCCTTCTTCATAGGGTTTTCTTTTACAGGAAGGTTAACACCGTAGTTCCATGCTTCAGCTTGTTCGATTTCGGAATCGATGGAAGTCATTACGATAGCTTTGCCTTTAGGAGCTGGACAGATATCAACACAGTTACCGCAACCCAAGCAATCTAATGGGGATACTGCGATACGGAATTGAAGGTCTTTAGCGCCCAATGCAGGGATTGTATCGAAATGTTCTGGAGCTGCAGCCACTTCTGCTTCAGTTGCCAAGATTGGACGAATTGTAGCATGTGGACATACGAAGGAACATTGGTTACATTGAATACAGTTTTCAGGTAACCATTTTGGAACGAACAATGCAGGACCGCGTTTTTCGAATTTAGCAGTACCAGCAGGTAATGTACCATCTTCGTAACCAGCGAATGTGGATACAGGAAGATCATAACCAGCTTGTGCATTGATTGGTTGTGCAATGTTTTGAACGAAGGATGGGCAAGATTCGCAACCAGGTTTAACTGCGTGGCCACCTTCATCAACAGCGTTTTTCCAGTCAGCAGGAACATCTACTTTTACCAAAGCGTTAACACCTTGATCGATAGCAGCGTTGTTCATGTCAACGATATTTTGACCTTTTTTACCGTAAGAAGTTACTACGGATTCTTTAAGGTATTTAACAGCGTCATCTACAGGGATGATTTCAGTCAATTTGAAGAATGCAGCTTGAGTTACCATGTTGATACGGCCGCCCAAACCGATTTCGGAAGCGATTTTCGCAGCGTTGATGATGTAGAAGTTCAATTCTTTTTCTGCGATTTGACGACGTAATTTAGCAGGTAAATGTTCGTTCAATTCTTCAGGAGACCAAGTACAGTTCAACAAGAATGTACCACCTTTTTTGATACCGCGGATCAAGTCGTATTCATGTACGTAAGATTGACGGTGACATGCTACGAATTGAGGTTCAGTTACCAAGTATGGCAAGTTGATTGGGTTTTTACCAAAACGAAGGTGAGACATTGTTACGCCACCAGATTTTTTGGAGTCGTAGTCGAAATATGCTTGAGCATACATATCAGTGTGGTCACCGATGATTTTGATAGCGGATTTATTCGCACCTACAGTACCGTCAGAACCGAAGCCCCAGAATTTACATTCAGTCAAACCAGGAGTTTCAATATCTACGCCTTCAGCACGATCCAAGGACAAGAATGTAACATCATCATTGATACCCAATGTGAAGAATTTCTTGCCGTTTTCAGCAGCCAAGTTATCGAATACAGCTACGATGTCTGCAGGGATAACGTCTTTGGAGCTCAAACCATAACGGCCAGCGATAACTTTTACGTTACGGCCACCATCGATTACAGCAGCTTGTACGTCCAAGAACAATGGTTCAGCCAAAGCGCCTGGTTCTTTAGTACGGTCAAGAACTGCAATGCGTTCTACAGTTTGAGGAAGAGCTTTCAACAAACGATCTGTTGCGAATGGACGGAACAAGTGAACGTTGATGAAACCAACTTTACGACCCAATTTATTTAAGTAGTCAACAGTGGATTGTACTACTTGAGCGGAAGAACCCATAGTAACGACTACGTCAGTTGCATCAGGAGCACCATGGTAGTTGAACAATTGGTAGTTAGTACCAGCCAATTTGTTAACTTCGTTCATGTAATGTTCTACAACGTCAGGAACGTTCAAGTAGAATTTGTTGGATGCTTCGCGATGTTGGAAGTAAACGTCAGGGTTTTCTGCAGTACCACGAGTTACAGGAGCATCTGGGTTCAAAGCATTTTTACGGAAAGCTTTAACAGCGTCCATGTCTACTAATGGTTTCAAATCTTCATAGTCCCAGATTTCAATTTTTTGAATTTCATGGGATGTACGGAAACCGTCGAAGAAGTTGATGAATGGTACACGAGTTTTAATAGCTGTCAAGTGAGCTACAGCGGACAAGTCCATTACTTCTTGTACGGAGGATTCAGCAAGCATAGCGCAGCCAGCTGCACGAGCAGCCATTACGTCTTGATGGTCACCGAAGATAGCCAAAGCGTGTGCAGCCAATGCACGAGCAGCTACTTGGAATACACCTGGAAGTAATTCGCCTGCTACTTTGTATAAGTTAGGAAGCATCAATAACAAACCTTGGGAAGATGTGAAAGTTGTTGTTAATGCACCAGCTTGTAAAGAAC
This sequence comes from Veillonella sp. Ser01, assembly GCF_053850375.1. NCBI lineage: Bacteria > Bacillati > Bacillota > Negativicutes > Veillonellales > Veillonellaceae > Veillonella > Veillonella sp. Ser01. Next base: position 31,498 of record NZ_JBSPUA010000005.1, read on the forward strand.
CGTGAGTTGCGGCAGCAGCACCTGCTTCAGATTGCATTTCTACAACTTGAACAGTGTTGCCGAAGATGTTTTTACGACCAGACGCAGCCCATTCGTCAATGTGTTCTGGCATTGGGGAAGATGGAGTGATTGGGTAAATCGCAGCAACTTCTGTAAAACCATAAGAAACGTGAGCAGCCGCTTGGTTGCCGTCCATAGTTTTAAATTTACGACTCATGTGATTATTGCCTCCTTAAGCATTTAGCAAAAATAGAACACTTGCTTAATCTATCATTATGTTTAGGAATAACAACCATTACAAACTTGCGCACATGAAAAAATAATGCAATAATATATATGTTATATATAATATGGCATTATGTGTGAACATACTTTTGTATTGGGCACAACCATAATTCCTAATATCATAACTTGATATAGCCCTATATGCACATTATAACGTGCTGGGCCCTATCAACGCAACACATACAGTGACTGTCGCTTTGCCAATATTGCTATCCATGCTTTACATAAAGTAATAGCTAATTGCGTTATAGTAATAACTATTCTCATTTAGTATAGGTCACTTCCCATAACCAGATTTTATTTTTAGGGGGTTAATTATGGATTTTCATCATTTGAAATACTTCGTTGAAGTAGCTGATCAAAAAAGCTTTAGTAAAGCTGCGCGGAATTTGCACATCTCCCAATCCGCTATCAGCCGTACTATTAAAGCTTTAGAAGACGAACTTGGTGTTGTTCTCTTCATGCGTAATGCTAAATCTGTAGAACTTACTGATGGGGGTACCATCTTCTTAACCCACGCAAAACGCGTAGTATTCATGTTTGAACATCTAAAAACTGATTTTGAAAACGAGTTTCGTTTGGAACAAGGTTCCATTAGAATTGGTATTCCACCAATTACCGATGCACCTATCTTCGCTCAGCTTTTAGGGGAGTTCAAAAAAGTATATCCACAAATTGAATTAGAACTTTATGAACAAGGTTCTAAAAAAGTTGAGATTAGTGTTCAAGAAGGCTTAATTGATATTGGTATCATTTGTACGAAACCAAATCCAAAAGAATTTGAGTCCTTCTACCTCACTAGTGATCCTCTTTCCGTTATCGTTCCAAAATCTAGCCCTCTTGCGAAAGAAAAAGAAATTCGTTTAGAAATGCTAGCTGATGAGTCTTTCGTATTGCACAAAGACGACTTTAATTTGCATGACGAAATCATCAAAGCTTGTAAACATACAGGTTTTCAACCTCATATCGTATTTGAAACAAGCCAACGTGATCTTATGTTGCAAACAGTTAGTGCAGACCTTGCCATCGCATTGTTACCATCTCGCCTCTGCCCTGAGGTAGGTGAAAATACAGAGGTTGGTTCCAAGGTCGTTGTACGTCCACTTGTACCAGAAATCATTCATACACTTTATGTTATTTGGAAAAAAGGTCATTACCTCTCCCATGCTTCTCGCTTGTGGTTAGACTTTGTAAATTCCAAATTACCATTACCTGGATTACAACTCGAGGATCGTCAATAATGAATAAACCATCTGGGCTCGCATCTAAATTGCGGGCCCTTTTGAAAGCTAAAGAAACACCCATGTGGGGCGTTATTATCGTGCTGGTCATTGTTATAATCTTCCAGCAAATACAAATTTCAGAACTACAATGGCGTGTCGATGAAGACCACGATGGTTCTTCCGTTGATAGCGTAGCTGGTCGCCTTTACATTCTAGAAGGGATGGCTAATAAACATAGCGACCAACTGGATGGTATCTTTAAAGACATTCGCCAATTACAAAACGACGGTGCCAAGTACGACTGGGAACTGAAACAACTACAATGGTTACACCCAGAACTCAAAGTGCAACCACCAGAAGCTAACCCTTCCCCATTCAAATCGACGGATTTAAACCTCGATATGAATCCTGGGAAAGTGCCGGATGTAAAAAAATAAATAAAAGCCAGATACAATACATACTAAAGTATTTACATTGTATCTGGCTTTTTGTTATATCTGCCTTAATTCGTTTGAACCACAGTAATAGCTTTTATCTTTTTATCAAGGGGAATGTGCTTATATAAACGGAAATTCTTATTATAGGATTTTTCCCATTCACTCACAACAGAGTAGTGCCTATGATGGAAATTACCTTTATCATCTATATAAAGAAAGAGATCTTTTTGAGCCATAACACCAAAGCCCATGGCATCCAAAGTGTACCCCTTATGAATACCATCATTTGTATTTAAATAATCTCGTAACTCTGCTTCACTAGATGTATCAACCCAGCCTAATTCCAATACTCTACTAACCAACGTATCTTCAGCAGCCTTATAAGCTTTATTTGCAGCTATAAGTCCCTTATCTGGAAAACCTTGAACATCCTCTTGATATCCAAAGGCTGTCACAACTATAAGTTTTCCCGTTCCATACTGATTCTCATAAGAAATAATCGGATCTGCTACTGTAATAACTTTCTCTACAAAAGGATTCCATAATATTGAATCAATATAATGCTCTTGAGTTTTATACTCTACAATATATTTAGTCTCACCTACATCATTACTGGTCGGTTTTATTTTAACAATACCATCATCATGAGTAAGGATATTAAAGTCTACGTAATATGCTGATACATAATAACCGCCTAATATAGGCTTCAATTGACTCTGTAAGTTGTCTATCGTCTTATATTGTTCTAAATCATCAATATATTTAGCGCGTCCTAAATTCTTAACAGCTGTCTCCCATGAATCATAAGGACTTGAAACTTTAACAACGTCACGGTTGTACACTGCTGCTCGTTCAAAGATAGCTCGACCTTCACCATTCGGGTCACGTAATGATATCGCACTTACAGATACGCCTAGTGTAAAAGTTGTTAATACGGTTGCTAATAATAACGTTCTATACATAGTAGCCTCTCTCTTTTTACTGTAGATTACATTACTCTTATTATACATAAATAATATATTTACTAAAAGAAAAAGAGCTATATATTTATTCAATATCCGTCATAGAAAAGAATAAACAATATAACTCTTTTTAAATTTGTATTTAATTTTTAACTTAGTGTTCCTTGTGTTCCATAGATTTTGGTAATGTCAAAATCAATAGACCTGCAAGGAACATACAGGCCCCCATTACATAGTAACCGTAAGTAAAGCTACCAGTGTGACCATTGATGAAACCAAGCATATAAGGACCTACCCAGCCCCCCATGTTACCAGAGGAGTTAATAAGGCCCATCGCCCCTGCCGCAGCAGCACCAGATAAGAAGGTTGTTGGCATTGTCCACCATACACCCATGCCACCGTAAACGCCTACAGCAGTTAAGCAGATAAAGAATAAACTAATTTCTGGAGATGGACTATGTGGTGTTGCTAAGAAGCCAATAGTACCAATGAACAATGTAGTAGCAACATGCCAACGTTTTTCATTGCGCTTTTCAGAGGAATAACCACAATATACTTGTACAAGTAATGCAGCAGACATGGGAATCGCAATAGACCATGCTACAACACTTGGTGGCCAACCAGATAGGCTTTTAAGAACTTGAGGCATCCAGAAGCTAAAGCCCCAGAAACCAATAACCCACAAGAAATAGATTAATGCTAAACGCAATACTTTTGGATCTTTCAAAGCTTGCCATGTAGTATATTTCTTTACAGCTTGCTTTTGTTGCTCTTCTTTTTCAAGTTCAGCCTTGATATACGCTTTTTCTGCATCAGTTACCCAAGATGCATGATCTGGACGTTCTTTCATCCAGAATGCGAAAATGAACGCAAAAATTACAGCAGGAATGGCTTCAACGATGAAAAGTGTGCGCCACCCATGAAGACCAAAGAATGTTGTATCAAGTAAGATACCTGCCAATGGACCACCGATGATATTAGAGAACAATAAAGATGTTAACATCAAGGAGATCGCTTTCGCACGTTCCTTTGGCAAGAACCAATTCGGTATCAGTAACGAATAAATTACAGGATATAAAGAGGCTTCACATAGACCGAGTAAGAATCGATAAATATAAAACTCCAACTCTGTAGTCATCGTCGTCATAAGAATACATACGAGACCCCAACTAAACATGATACGAGCCACCCAATGCATAGCGTTACAGCGAGCAGCTATTAAGGATGCTGGCACTTCAAATAAAACGTAGCCAATAAAGAAAATACCGGCCCCCATACCGAATACCTCTGGCGTTAACCATGGTAAATTCTCTTTCATGGTCAAGCCTGCATAGGCAATATTAACACGGTCTAAGAAGGCAATGATGGAAACAATAAATAAAGGTAAGACTACGTGTAGCATACGCCGCTTTGTAAAGTCTTTGAAATCGATGGCCCCACTTTGAGGCTCTGGTGTAGATGAGTTCATATAATTCCTTTCTACTACTTAAGATATTACATACCTTACTATCTTAAGAAAACAAAAGTCCTCTGTCAATGGAATTATATAGAATATAGAAATAACAAATAGGAATAGTAACACCAAAATAATAGCCTTTAAAAATAGAAAAAGGATATTTGCTAAGAATGACTGTATAAAACAAAAAGCACTTTATAGTATAAATATATCTCTATCACAAGATAAGAAAATACTATAAAGTGCTTTCATATTAATTTGTACTAACAGGATCATAATCAGCAGGCACAGGAGCAACGATACTTACAAAGATAACATCTTCTGTCCCAGTATTTTTTGCGCCATGACATTCACCCTTTTTAGATACTATAACTTGTCCCTTTGTAAAAGGCACCTCTGTATCAGGCGTTGGATAAAATACCCCCTTACCTTGCAATATAACCCATATATCATCAGAGTTATGATGGTAATGCTTTGGTAAGGTTTGCCCAGGTTTAATAACCCATACTGAGCCACCTGTGGAATCAGTTTGATAAAATGGAGTCCTAACAGCTTTCTCCAAACTTTCAACTTTCACAAGTTCCATGTCAAAAATACGTTGATTACTCATAATGCTCACACCTTTCATCGATTAACAACTAACGAGTACCCGATGCATATTCTCCCATATTAATATCTATAACAGTTCGAACAGGTTGAATTAAGGAGTCCTCATACTGAACCGCCCATTTAATATCTGGATTCATATTTCCATTTTCTAAGCCTGCAATCGTTTGCCCGTCATCAATAGGATTATCGTGCTCAAAGATATAATACAATACACTATACGCATGATTTACAATTTCATCGGGGTTCATACCGTGAAAGTGATACTGCAAATCAGGGTAGAATAAGGTGTTCATACCTATCGTATCAACCATCATGTCATCTGTGCCTTGAATGCTAAAATATCGCACATTTACGGCATAATAAATAAAACGTGTTACAGCTTTATCAGGATGATTTTCAATGGTTTCTCGACTTAAGAACTTACGAGATGGACCAAAGACAACGGCCTTACAGGATGGATATAACTCTAACAACGCATCTACATATTTCACGAGCATATCAGCTCGTTCTTTAGGTTCTAAACCCGAAGCTAACATGTCTGTAGCAAATACTCTATATTGGCACTCATCTAGCAAGTCATCTACATTTGGACAATCCCAAACCTGACTACGTGTAAAATCATCTAGTACAGGTTTGTCGATTTTTTCACAATTCGTCACCATCAAGGTTGGTGAAATATCTGCATCGTTATCCTCGTAATGAACCTTATAATTCTGAGGTGCAAAACCAGCAGATTCAACGCCATAACTAAAGCAATCAACAGGACCTAAATGCTTTGTGAATACCTCTACCATTGTATCTCGATTAGGCATATCACACTGCTTTGGCATTAATAACTCAACGAAAAACAAACCGCCAGGGCGAACAGAGTTATCTGTTAGATCTTGTTTAAATACTTGAGTCATACACGCTCTCCTAAATTAAAACATAATGTAAAATATATCTTTCATTTTATAGTATATCAGATGTTTATAAGTACTACAATTACGTAACCACTGTTTCATAAATAATAAATAATCTATATTTCTACTACATGTTAGCGTAATATCGATATACTGTGGCATCACGATTATATAATCTAAAGATAATGACTCATACTCAAGTTCAAACGTCTTATTATTCTCCAAGGTTTGTAGAAATCGCGCATATAAATAATCAATACTTTCAGAATGATTACCAAGTTTGCAATTTCCCATATCAAATAGGTTACGATAGGAAGTGTCCCCTGGTAGCACAGACATCCAATCTAAAGCATATTCTGATACACCGAACACCGTTTTTTCAGGATTAGGTCCATCTAAATCATCCTGTAACCAAGCAGATATTATTTGGTACATATTTAGTGTTTCATATTCGCTTACATCACTATAAAACTCACTTAGCCCCTCTAGGTCAATCTCTAACTTAGCAATACAACGATACATAGAAACTACCTCCTAAAGATCTCCAATCTTCTTATAGTAAAAGTATAACTATATCTATGTACCATTTTTATCTCATTAAGTTTTGACCCTGTATCTAAAATTAACACTAAATCATTTATAACTACAAAAAGACCCTCTCCATAAGTCCGAGAACTATGGAGAGGGTCTTTATATTATCTAATCAGCATAGGATGATGAGCCGATGGCCTACCTGTTACGGTTTCCCTCGAACTCTCAGCACTACTTAATTATAGAGGTTTACGAACCACGTCAAGAATGGAGCCATCGCGGTATTCAACGATTGCGATGATGTCTTCGTCTTTATCAGATACAGGAATATCTTGTGGTTTACCTACTAAATCAAATGCTAATTGTTGTAATTCTTCAATTGTGAAGATAGGCAAGTTGCTATCTTTGAAGCGTTCAATTAAATCAGTACGAGCTGGGTTGATTGCGATACCGTATTCAGTAACAAGTACGTCAACAGAGGAGCCTGGTGTAATTACAGTTGCTACTTTGTCACGGATCATTGGCAAGCGGCCACGGATCAATGGGCAAGTAATAACTGTGCATTTAGCACCTGCTGCTGTATCGGAGTGACCGCCAGAAGCGCCCATCAATACACCGTTGGAGTCAGTCATTACGTTTACGTTGAAATCAAGGTCGATTTCAGTAGCACCAAGGAATACTACGTCTAAGTAGTTTGTAGTGCAGTCTGTCCATGGGTTAGCGTACATGGAAGCAGACATTTCGATGTGTGCAGGGTTTTTATCCAAGGATGCTGCTGCAGTTGTATCGAATGTTTGAGTATCGTAAATAGCACGAATCAAACCTTCTTCAAGCATACCAGTCAAGATACCAGTAGCACCACCGATAGCGAAGCCACCTACTTCACCGCGTTTGCGAAGTTTTTCAGCGATGAATTTCGCCACAGTCAATGGAGCACCACCAGCGCCCAATTGGAATACAAAACCATCTTTAATGATGCCAGCTTGGTCAAGGAATTCACCAGCTAATTCAGCAATTTTAATTTGGATAGGGTTTTTAGTGAAACCTACCGCACCAGAAGCAATACCTTCTGGATCACCAATGCTTTCAACCTCAACAACATAATCTACGTCAGTTTGAGGGATTGCATAGTTGTGTACATAGTCAACTAAGTTATCTGTGATAATAACAGTTGTATCAGCATAATGGGAGTCAACTTTAGCATAGCCAAGCGCACCACATGCGGATTTACCCATACGACCAGTAGCATTACCACGTGGATCAGCTGTAGGAGCAGCCATGAAAGCTACGTCGATATGTACTTCGCCAGATTCGATAGCACGAGCACGGCCACCGTGAGAACGAATCACTACAGGGCGTTTCAATATGCCTGGGTTTTGTGTTAAGAATTTACCAAGACGATCGCGCAAGCCAGATGTTTCAATAGCTGTTACAGTACCATCTTGAATCATTTCTACCAAGAATTCATGGCATGGGGACAAGGAAGAAGACGCAATTGTGATGTCTTTAATGCCTTTTGCTTGAACGCGTTCCATAACCATTTTCATTACATAGTCGCCATTACGCAAGTGATGATGGAAGGACAATGTCATACCATCTTTTACACCAGCTTTTTCGATTGCTTCATCGATGGAAGCAAGTACTTTATTAGTACCAACACGACTCATGTGTACAGGTTTACCTGCGCGATGAGCTTTAGGTTCAATGGCGAATTCACCTTGATACACTTCGCGACCTTCTAGTGCTGGGATATTTGTTGGGATATCGCGACCTACTTTATTTAACATCGTATTCTGCTCCTTCCTCTAATTCAACTTTAATGCCTGCTGCACGTGCTTTATCAACAACGCGTTGTGCACGAACTACGATAGGACCATCGATCATTTTACCATCTACAGAGATTACGCCTTTATTGTTGCGCAATGCATCTGCGTAGCTGTTCAATACCTTAACGGAGTGAGCGATTTCTTTTTCGTCAGGAGTGAATACTTCGTGGATAATTTTGATTTGGCTTGGGTGGATACAAGATTTGCCATCGTAACCCAACGCTTTAATGAATTCAACTTCTTCGCGGAAGCCTTGTGGGTCTTTCACGTCAGAGAATACAGTATCAATTACGCGGATACCTGCTTCACGTGCGGCATGAAGAATTGTTTGACGAGCGAATAGCAATTCAACAGCTGGTTTATGTTTACCTGTACGAAGGTCAGCACGATAGTCTTCAGCGCCAAGAGCGATAGCTACTACGCGAGGGCCATGACAGATTTCACGAACATTGTACAATCCACGAACAGATTCGATAGCTACGATAATATTGATAGTACCTTCTGGCCAGCCATTAGCTTTTTCTACTTCTTCAATTTTCTTCGCTACGATTTCAACTTCAGACACGTCTTCAGTTTTAGGTAAACGAATCATATCAGGTTTAGCTGGAACGATTACATCAAGATCGTCATAGCCATAAGGAGTTTGTGTAGGATGGTTGATACGAACAACTGTTTCTGCACGGAATTTGCGAGATTTCAATGCTTCTGCAGTTAAAAGACGAGCTGTATCTTTTTCTGTTACAGGAACAGAGTCTTCGATATCAATCATGATGGAGTCAGCGCCGTGAATATCAGCACTGTTAATCATTTTAGGTGTATTACCAGGTACGAACATCATGGAACGAGACAAGCGTTTTTTTGCAGCCTCTGTTAATGGATTTGTTTTAACTTCTGGGAATGTTTTATCGTTAGCCATTATGCTTTGCTCCCCCTTTCCAATGCGCCCAATACGCGAGCTTTAATTGTGTAATCCCAAGCATTTTTATCTTGTACGATTACTTTTACGCCGTCAAAACCAGCTTCTTTAACTGTGTTTAAAACAACGGATTTAATTTGATCTCCGTATTGGCGAATAACTTTGGATGTTAATTCAATTTCGATACCGCTAGCAATCGGTTCAACCGTTACTAATGCATCATTTTTTTCGTCGAAGCCAGCTTGTGCAGCTTTTACTAATTGTGCCATGTTGCATCCTTTCACTAAAAATATATCAAATGGCAAAGACCAGACGTGTCGCGAATGTCTGGTCCGTGCCGTTAAAACCATGTTGATTATAAAATTATATGGTGATTAAATCATACCGATGAAAGTCCACCAAGGGATACCTACTACAAAGAGTAGAATCCAACTCAATACTGCTAAGATTGCACCAGCAGTCCACCAATCTTTCAAGTTATTGTAACCTGCAGAGTAGATGATTGGACCTGGAGATGCACCGTAGTGAGTTACAAGCCCACCAAACGCATTTGTTGCAAGCAATACTAAACCAAACATAACAGGGTTAACACCAGCTGCCATACCTACAGTCAAGAATACTGGAAGCATAGATGCAATGTAGGCAGTACTGGAAGCGAATAAGTAACGAATGACAACACTAATAGCAGAAAGAATTAATACAACTACGAGTGGAGACACATCGAGTGCCAAGTTTGCTTGCATATATGCTGCAAGCCAAGCGAAGAATTTAGCTTTTGTTAAAGCAGTGGATAAACCAAGGATAGCACCGAACCAGATGAATGTATTCCAAACAGCTTTTGTTTGAACCATGTCATCCCAAGTGATGATACCAGCAAAGAACACAACAGTCATAGCAACTAATGCTACTGCTGTTGGGCTCAAATCAAAACCGATGGAAGGCAATGCCCAACCGATAAGAGCAAGAATAAATACAACTGCCAAGATTTTTTCAGACATTTTCATAGGTCCTAATTTAGCAAGACCGTCAGCAGCCAATTTCTTATTGTCAATTTTTACTGCTTCAGGACGGTCGATCCAGTAACCTACAAGTGGAACGAAAATCAACATTACAAGACCAGGAAGAGCTAAAGCCAAAGCCCATTCAGCCCAAGTCATGTTTAGACCAGTGATTTTAGTAACAAAGTCCAAAGCCAACACATTAGGAGCCATAGCTGTTAAGAACATGAAGGATGTAATTTTTGTTACGAAATATCCATTCATCAAGATGAAGGAACCACCGCGTTTTGCAGTATCACCAGGATAAGAACCGATGGATTCAGCGATGGATAAATTGATTGGATATACAATACCAGCCGCACGTGCTGTGTTAGAAGGTGTTGCTGGAGATAATACTAAATCAAGAAGTGCTGTTACATAGCCAAGGCGTAATACAGTAGAGCCAAATGCATCAATCAAATGGTACGCAACGCGGTGACCAAGACCAGTTTTACCAAAGGCAACACTCAAGGAGAACGCAGCGATGATCATCCACAATGCTGTGGAGCCATAACCTACCAAGATATCTTTTGCATTGTCTAAGAATAATGCAGAAGCAGATAATACAGCTAATAAAATAATTTGAATTGGATATGGTTTTAAAATCAAACCTACGATACCTGCAATGTAGAAGCCTAAGAGGCGCCACGCTTCCGCAGAGAGCCCTTCTGGTGGAGTTGTAAACCAGAGGATAATTGGAATTAGCACGATAAGTGCTAGTTTTAAGAATTTTTCCATGTTTATTCCTTTCTTAAAAACATAGGCATGTATATCATCCTAACACTCCCCTAAAGATTCGTGATACGCGACTATCATCTATTGAACTCTAGGAGTCTTTGTCTACACTCATTATATATGCTTAAAAGAATTATGAATAATAGATTACCTTTATAGGGGTTATAAAAACTTTTATATCTACTATTCATACTTTTTATGCATTTTAAGCATAGAATTGCAGCCCATAATGAAAAAAATGCATGTATACGTCCCCAAAGGGGGTATACATGCACTTACATGGTCCTGCCTGGCTCTTTCGAGACACCTTTATTATGACTTATTATATCGAAAAAGTCTAATACTGAAATAGCATGAATAGGCAGTTACAAATTCTTATATTGGATCTATTTATAAATCTATCCTTTATATTCTCTAAAAATACTATTATCTACTACAGTATGCTCTTTGTAATAATTCCGAACATACTCGATAAAGGTCTTTACTACTACTAGATTTTCCGCATCCTTTGTATATACCATATTTGTATCACGAGTGATATAGGTACCATCTTTGCTACGCAATGGACTTACATATATATCTCTATCCTTACAAGATCCAAGGCCCATATAGGTCAAAATGGACCATCCAAGGCCGGCGCGTACAAAGTGACGGCACGTACTCATAGAATTTACATCCATCGCAACACTCGGTGGTTCTTCAAAATGCTCGGCACACCACGTTTCAATAATGTTTGCTACAGATGCATCTGTTTGATATTTAATGAATGGCACCTTCTCTAACGACTCAGGTGGTACTAATTCTTTATAAACCAAACAATACGGTTCCTCCAATAGTAATTCAGATTTACCAGATACTTCATAGCCACCACGAGCAAAGGCAACCATACAGTCACCAGAATTAAACATTTTTACTACTTGATGGCTGAAAGCAGTCTTAACTTGAATATGCACATCCGGATACTGCTCCCGGAATGATTTCAGTAAAGCTGGTAGTTCATAGTCTGCAAAATTGATGGATGATGCGATTTTTAAGGTCCCTTGAATCTTACCAGAAGCGGAATTCATAGCATTTTCTAAGGCCTCTTGATCCTGCATCATTCTTTTACAGTAGTCATAAAAAATTTCGCCTTGTGCTGTAAGAGCAATCCCTTCAGCAGTTCGCAACAACAGAGAATGGCCCAAGGCTTTTTCCATATGGCGCAACCGATAACTTAAAGCCGGTTGTGATAAAAATAATTTTTCTGCAGCCCTTGTAATATTCCCTTCATCCACAACGGTTACAAAGGTTTGCCATTCTCTATTATCCATACAATCTCCTTTTATCGCTTATTGCCAAAGATGCGCAATAAGGATAAGAATAAGTTAATGAAATCCAAGTATAGGCTCAAAGCACCTGTGATTTCAATGCGGTCTAAAATGGTTTCATCCTCCAAGAGCGCTACTTGTGTCACATTATTTTTAATGCGGTTCACATCGATAGCTGTAAAGATGGAGAATACTACAACCCCTACATAACCTAGAACTAAGCTAACAGTGTCGCTAAAGCCACTGAGTACAGCCCAGTTAAAATAACGAGCCCCTATCATCACAAAAGATACGATGATCATACCAAGTAAGACAGCCATTACATATGGGGTTAGGGATGACAAATTACGTTTCGTAGTAGCCCCTACGATAGCAAAGCCGATGAAGAACGCTAACGTGCCGATTAACGCGGGAATAACTACTTCAAATACATTATATCTCAAGGATATAAGTGTCAATGTAAGACCATTCAATGCACTGTAGAGGAAGAACATGCCTTTTAAAGTCATAACATTGGCAGTATACGCACGAGCACTAAATAGGAATACTACGCCTAGTTCAACTAATAGAATAATATTAAAGTTTTCGTATGCAAAGCGTAGCCAGTTTGGATTTGCCAACGCAGCAACTCCAACACCGATAGTCGTAAGTAAACCTACAACCATCCACAAGAAGGATCCCTTCAAACGTTGGGATACAATACTTTCAACCTGAGCAACTTGAGAATTACTAGGTCCTGTTACATTATATGGATTCATACTATCCCTCCTTATATTTAATTATCTTTTACTAAAACTATCGAGCATTAGCAATGCCAGCAAACACCTTACCGCGTTCGCCATCGATTGTTACCTCTTGACCTTCAAGGAGTACGTCATGAGCGTTTTTAGCGCCTAAAATTACAGGAATGCCATAGGTAATGCCTGCAATAGCACTGTCAGAGGTATAACCATCTTCAACAGCAATAATGCCACCTGCACGTTTAGCAATAGCCATTAATTCAGGCTCCATTGTACCTACAACGAGGATGTCGCCGTCTTTGAAGCTTTCATAGTTGCCCTTATGGTTAGCAGCAATGAATACAGTGCCTGTAACGGATTTACGCAAAATACCATTACCAGATAAGAGTACTTGGCCTGCAATATGAACGCGAATCATATTTGTAGTACCTGTTGCACCAGATGGTACGCCAGCCGTTACCACAACTAAGTCACCAGACTCAATGGCACCTGTGCCAAGAGCACCTGTAATAGCTTGTTTAACCATTTCATCAGAGTTAACGATTTCATGACCTTTAATAGCCTCTACACCCCAGCATAATTGCATGCGGCGAATTGTTTCTTCATGCGGAGTTACAGCAATAATTTTGCAAGCCGGACGATGTCGAGCAGTGCTAATTGCAGTATGACCAGATTCAGTACATGTCAAAATAGCAGCGGCCCCAAGGTTTTGAGCGATGCGCACGCTTGCTAAACATACAGCACTGGTAGTCGTCATATCCACATCTTGACGAGCACGACTTTTACTATCGTAAATAGCAGCTTGTTCTGTTACCTCAGCAATGCGAGTCATAGTCGTAACCGCCTCTACTGGGTAAGCACCATTTGCAGTTTCACCAGACAACATGATCGCATCCGTACCATCTAAGATGGCATTGGCTACGTCACTTGCTTCCGCCCGTGTAGGACGTGGATTTTGAATCATGGACTCTAGCATTTGGGTTGCCGTAATAACTGGTTTACCCAAGTCATTACATTTTTCAATCATCATTTTTTGAAGTACTGGTACCTCTTCGGCAGGGATTTCTACACCGAGGTCACCGCGAGCCACCATGAGGCCGTCCGCTACTTCCAAAATTTCATCGATATTTTTAACGCCTTCAGCATTTTCAATTTTTGCAATAATCTTGATATCTTTTTTCTCAGACTCAAGAATGCGACGAATGGCTACAATGTCCTTACCGCGTTGCATGAAGGATGCGGCTACAAAGTCTACACCCTGTTGACAGCCAAAGCGTAAATCCGCTTCGTCCTGTTCAGATACAGGAGGCAAGCTAAGTGCTACACCTGGCACTGCTACACGTTTACGGTTGCCGATTTCACCACTGTTTTGAACAGTGGTAATAATGTTATTACCTTCGATAGCATCGATGTTAAGTGTTACAAGACCATCAGCCAAGAGGATTTTATCCCCAACGGACACGTCGCCTACAAGACCTTTGTGGTTCACGGAGCTAAGCTCGTTTGTGCCTTCCACATCATCGGTAGTCAATGTAAACTTTTGACCTGCTTCAAGGAATACCTTGCCCTCTTTAAATAGGCCGAGACGAACCTCAGGGCCTTTTGTATCAAGCAATAGCGCGATTGGTTTATTAACGATCATCGCCGCATCGCGCACCATTTGCATGCGCTCTGCTTGCTCTTCATGAGATCCGTGAGAGAAATTAAAACGAGCCACGTTCATGCCCGCTCGCATCATATCTTCTAAAATACCAAATTTATCCGTTCCCGGACCTACAGTACATACGATTTTTGTACGTTTCATCTTTCCTCCTATGAAAGCAATTTCTATATTGAATCTTTCATTTCTTATTGTAGTAATGCTGGTGAAAGCTAGCTGTGCTTCACGCAACATAAGTTATTAAGTAGTAAATATATTTTCGTGCAATAATATCTACTTATGCATAGATTATTGTACCTCTACGGAGCCATCCCCTAAGATAGCTTCAATAGCCTTGATAGATTCATCACTAGGATCAAAGCACATATTCAGTGGCAAGTTAATGCGCTTCCGTTGACGGTGCAAATATAGTGATGTTGGCACAGAGCCTGCGGTGCTAGTTAACACCCGTTTCAAGGCTTCACTATTTTCTGGCGTGTCATATTGGCTATAAATATGAATAGCCACATGCTTAGCCTGACTATAGTTTACCTTTAACGGCATAATGCGGTCTGCAATAATTTGCACACCCTTTTCATCCGCATCAACGCGGCCTTTTACCTTAACGATCATATCGACCGCAAGGAACTGTTGACTTTGACTAAAGACCTTAGGGAATGCCACAACATTGGCCGCACCAGAATAATCCTCGATGCGAAGAATGGACATAACCTCGTTTCGTCTCGTCATGCGGTCCGTCTTATTTTCAATCAAGCCCCCAAAGGTAATGGTTTGACCATCATATTGCTCTGGATTTTCTACGAGAGCACCCAGTTCAAAAAGGCCCTCTAACTCCTTCGCATAGCCTTGCAATGGATGGCCTGTAATGTAAAAGCCTGTATATTCCTTTTCATCCTTTAATTTATCGTCTTCCGATAAATCCTCCACATTCGGTACAGGGATGAAGTCAACGGACTCTTCCATCTCTCCAAAGAGACTCATGGTGCCCATAGCGGCATCCTTTTGCTCTTTAGCACCAACGGCTTGAGCGCTTTCATACATATGCAATAATTGGTTTCGGTTTTCCTTGAAACCATCCATGGCTCCGCACCGAATGAGACTTTCAAGAAGTCGTTTATTAACAACCTTGTTATCCACTCGTTTACAGAAATCTACGATATCTGTATAGAGGCCGTGCTCATTGCGCTCGCGAATCAAGCGATCGATAGCATTGTCCCCTACGTTCTTAATGCCCCCAAGGCCGAAGCGAATAGCATCGCCTTGCACGGCAAAGCTGCGCTCAGAATAGTTAATATCTGGGCCTAGCACCTTAACATTATGCTTCTTGCAGGCATTGATATAATACGTCAATTTTTGCATGTTCTGCATAAAGCTAGTCATGGTAGCAGCCATGAATTCAGGGAAATAGTGGGCCTTCAAATACGCCGTTTGGTATGCGATGTACGCATAGGCCGCACTATGTGATTTATTAAAGCCATAGCCTGCGAAGTATACGAGCAAGTCGAATACTTCATTTGCAATGGACTCTTCTATACCATTATTTATGGAACCTTGAATAAAGGACTCGCGCTGCGCCTTTAGAACAGATTCCTTTTTCTTACCCATCGCACGGCGCATCAAGTCCGCTTGACCAAGGGAGAATCCACCCATGGCAGATGCAATCTGCATAACCTGTTCTTGGTATAAGATTACACCAAAGGTGTCTTTCAATATTGGTTCCAAAATTGGATGTAAATAAGTAACCTCTTTTTTACCGTGACGGCGATCGATAAAGTCCGCCACCATCCCAGACCCCAATGGACCTGGGCGGTACAAGGCTACCAATGGAATTAAGTCTTCAAAATGCTCAGGCTTAAGGTCCATAACGAGCTTGGTAATACCTTCTGATTCGAGCTGGAATACACCAGAGGTGTCACCTTTTGTGAGGATATCACAAGACGCTTTATCATCGAGCGGTATTGCATCTAAATCGAGGTCAATACCGCGGTTCGCCTTGATGAGCTTTAAGGCATCCCCCATAACCGTCAAGGTACGAAGACCCAAGAAGTCCATCTTTAAGAGACCTAATTCCTCGATGTTATCCTTGTCGTACTGTGTTACAAAGCCTTCATCGTTAGCATTTTGTACAGGTACGTGGTCATCGAGAGGGTCCGCAGAAATTACGACGCCCGCCGCATGAGTGGACGAATTGCGCGCTATGCCTTCTAGCTTTTTACCAAAATCGAATAACTCTTTAACATTTGGATCAGCTTCGTATAAAGCTTTTAACTCTTTGCCTTGCAAAGCCTTATCTAAGGTAATCCCAAGTTCATTGGGAATCATCTTAGCAATGCGGTTTACTTCCGCCAGTGGTAAATCAAGCACGCGACCTACGTCACGAATTACAGCGCGAGCCGCCTCTGTACCAAAGGTAATGATCTGAGATACGCGAGCTTGACCATATTTTCGCGTTACATATTCGATAGCTTGGCCACGCTTTTCATAGCAGAAGTCAATATCGATATCAGGCATGCTTACCCGCTCTGGATTTAAGAACCGTTCAAAGAGCAAATCGTATTTTAATGGATCAAGGCCTGTAATGCCTAATAGATAGGCTACTACAGAACCGGCCGCCGAACCACGACCTGGGCCTACTAAGATGTCATGCTCACGAGCATAGCGTACATAGTCCCATACGATGAGGAAGTAATCCTCAAATCCCATTGTCCCAATAACATCTAACTCGTAGTCTAGACGTTTTTGTAACTCTTCAGACGTTTCACCATAAAGGCGTGGAATTTCTCGTTCACAAACCTTACGTAAATACGTCTTAGACGTTTCCCCTTCTGGTACATCAAAGTGTGGCAAGTGATGTTCGTCGAAATTGAATTCTACATTACAGCGATCTGCAATTTTTAATGTATTTTCGATGGCCCCAGGAATATGCGAGAACAACTGCGCCATCTCATCCCCAGATTTTAGATAGAACTCATCATTGGGGAATTTTAAACGATCTACCTCAGCACGACGACGACCTGTAGAAATACATACCTTAATATCTTGCGCGTCTGAATCCTCTTTTAGGACATAGTGAAAGTCATTAGACGCTACAATGCCAAGGCCGTATTCCTTGCTGAGCTTAATGAGCTCCTCTTGGGCCTTAGCCTCCTCCGGCAAGCCATGATTTTGGATTTCTAAGAAGAAATTATCCTTCCCGTACGTCTCGATATACCATTCGATGGAACGCTTCGCGCCTTCCATATTATCTTGCAAAATATACTGAGGGATCTCTCCCTGAATACATGCACTGAGGGCAATTATCCCCTTGCTGTATTGGCGCAATAAATCTCGGTCTGCACGAGGGCGATACAACATGCCTTCCGTCGATGCTTTAGACACGATTTTTACAAGATTACGATACCCTTCCATGGTCTCCGCCAACAAGATAAGATGTTTTAATCGTTCACGGCTACGACCTTCAGGACGATCGAATCGGCTATTTTCCGTTACATATACTTCACAACCAATGATCGGTTTAACACCTTGGGCCATACATTCTTTATAGAAATAAATAGCAGCGTACATATTGCCGTGATCTGTAATGGCAAGGGCCGGCTGATTTAACTCCTTCGCACGACGTACCATGTCAGGCAAACGACTGATGCCGTCTAGCAAACTAAACTCTGTATGACTATGTAAATGTACAAATGGCTGCATGGTACACCTCCTTTAAGGGCGATGAGCAAAATACACGTTCAATGACTTCTTACGAGCCTTCCAATCTGGCAAAAACTGGGCCACTAGATTGTGAAAGTTCTTGGAATGGTCCAAATATTTAAAATGAGCAAACTCATGAATCATAACGTACTCAATATACGCCTGTGGCCCCTCTAATAAACGGGTGTTCATCTTGATGAGCTGCTTTGCTGGCGTACAAGAACCCCAACGGCTCTTCATGCGCTGCTGTTTTATGGTTGGCATAGGCACATCAATACCTTGCTTGTGAAAGCGTTGATACACGACCTTTGCCCAATGAACAAAAACCTTCTCCCCTAAATTACGCCAATAACTTTGCATTAATTTATGCTTCGCTTCAAAGGTCGTACCACGAGGTACCACCATGGTAAGGATGGCTTTTCCGTCAAAGCCAATATGAGGCTTTCCGTCCTGCTCAACTAGACGCAACGTAACAGGAATGCCGAGGATTGATAAGCTTTCACCATTCACATACTGCAACGCATCGACGCGCTTGGCATTCAATGCATCAATCTTGTAACGAGCCCGCTCAATGAAGGGCATATTTTCGATAACAAACTTGTCCACCCTATAATCCGGTACATAGGCATTCGCCGACACATGGATCACACCATCCTTTGTAATGCGCATGTTCATGTTCTTCACACGCTTGATGGTTAACTCATATTCAATTCTGTCGCCATTATAGGTAATAGACCTAGTTGTTGAAGTATTCATACCTTTTATTTTATCATAAAACACTCATAAAATCGTAAAAATCTGGTGATTTTAATAGGAATTATTCGATATAGGTAAAATGATAAAAAAAACAGATAGCTGATTAAAGATAATCAACTATCTGTTATATAAAACTATTTTAAAACCTTTTTCTTTAAATTAATACATACAAATGACATATTATAATTAAAAAATCATATACTATTCTACGACATGAAATTCATGAGATTTATCATCATAATAAATTTTCCATTTGGACAATGCCAATGGAATATTTTCATCGTAATAATCTCTCCCATTCCAAATCGAACTATTTCTAATATAAGAGTAACCATTTTTGACTAATTCTGTATCTAAACAAAATTCACCAGCTAGACAAATATTATTTTCTAAAAGCAAAGTTCGAACAATTAGGGCTTCATAATCCCAACCTTCGAATAGCAAATAGTCAAAATAATTAAGTGCTATATAGGCATCCCATCTATTATTTAAAACAATTAACTGAAATAATTTATTGATTAATGTATAGTTGGGAGACATATAATATTCGTCACTCAAAAGAAATTGATATATTTGTGTAATTCTCTTTTCCTCTAGTTTTTTAGTCTGATCAATATCAGCTAAATCAAGAAAAGTGTCTAAAGGATCCATAAAAAACTCCTATTTCACACTACTTACAATATTAAAGATATAAGCATGAACACTATTGGTAATCAGCCAGTCGCAAGATTCCACCTATAAAATCAACAGTAGTTCCAACTAATTAAAGTCTTATTATTTTATATCTAATACACAAAAAACATATTAGAATAAAGGCAATTAATTATAAATGTAATAGTTCTAACCAATTATTACGTGCCAATACTACAATATATCCATTATTTTTCGTATTCTTTGTTATATAAACTCTATATGATGGATTTTCATATACAAACCTATTTTCATTTTGATCAACAAGCTCCCAATTTCCACTTAAGGGTTTTATGGATTTTATATCCATATATTGTGAATCTGGCTTTATATCAATTGATCGACCTATTGATATAAGATTTCTTCTATTCGAATCATGTATATCTCCATCGATTATATATTGATTTCGTGGAAAAGCTGCATTTAAAGCTTGCGTCAGTTCTATTCTAGACTGCTCAACAGTATCATTAAATAAAAACTTATAGCTTAGCCCACAAATTAGCCATAAACTAAAACAGCCTAGAAATATGTACCAACCAACAGAATAAATTGTTTTAAATTTCATACCTCAAAGTCCTTTATACGGCCTATATACTAGATCTATTGAGCAGGGCAGCTAGAGAATTAAAGATATTCCCAGTTGTCACTTTCAATTAAACGCCGATATCTTATAGGAACATTCTCATAACCATCTATTACCTTTATTCTTCCAATAAAATCATCATATTGTTTTTCATCCATATTAAATTTTAGATTTACAAATATATAGTGATCTAAATATCCATCATAAATAATATATTTTTGTTGAACATGGTCTACTTGACCAATGAAAATTTGATGATTATTAATTGATTTGTATATATGATAATTATCTGACTCTAAGGAGTTTATCAATTTATATGACTTTATATCAGACGCTATTCTAATCATTTGTCTATAATCATACAAAATACCTTCATTATTTAACTGAACTAAATAATCAGGCTTTATACCGACCACACTGCCTAATTCAGCATAAAAAACCAGGAATTCACAAGAAAATAGATTCCAATTAAAAACAGAGAAAAAATATTTCCTAATAGGCTAATTATTAGTAATCGTTTTTTCCACATCTGCTAATCAACCTCTACTTTCGTTCATTCCAAATAGGCAACTTAAAAATCTTACAGAATTTATAATCCCAAGTCTATAAACCTCCCTGAAACTTTAATCTGCCAGAACATCCCTCTAGTAGCTTTTAAATCAATATCTGTTTTTAACTTATCAAAACTCACATCATAAAATGGTAATAATACCTGTAACGATGCTAATTTTGCTTTCATAATAATTAAATCTTTACTTAATTGCCCAGATATATTAGTATCAGCTATCTCCTGTAAATTGGAAATACATGCTTGAAAGTCTTCATTCTGAATACGTTTACACGTATATATTTCAGACAAATAGGACTGTTTAATACAACTTAAGATTGATTCAGAAATGAATTCAGGTTTTTGTAAGACTTCATACAGCCCCAACAAAAACAACGCCCAAAATATCTCCTCTACATAATCGGTAAAGAAATAGATACCGAGCTTATTTTCATCATGTGTAGAAATCTTTAACGCCTCAGATAAAGTATCCCTCTCTAATTCCCGTTCTATTAAGGCAATCCAACTACTGTATTCAATATCATCTAACGTATCATTTAATGCGGGTATAGGGATTCTACGAGCCATCCACTCATCAACATCCTCTAAACTCATCCCATCTCCAATTATATTTAACAGTTTATCAGACAGATGTGCTTTTCTACACATTAAACGAATTGACATACTAAATATGTAATACTCTAGAATGGTCAAATCAATATAATTTCGTCTATATGCCTTAACAGCTCCTAATACAAAGACCATTAAAAATGTATCTAAGTTTTTTTTATTTTTAAAATAGATCATATTTATTCCTCTATCCACTAATTTATTCTAACTTAAAATTTATACGTTCATCATTAACCCGTTTTACTTAGTGAATTATAATAGTCCATTATCCATCAGCAACCCCAACAAAGTAAATATAGCAAAAATCAAAAGGATACTTAAAATAATCCTTACTACACGTCTCACTATAGGCTTAGCCGGAGTAAAAGATTCTATGCTATCATGATTACCAATCAACTCAGGGATACAAAGAAATGCAATAGTAAGACCTATAGACTGAATTGTATCTTTAACCTCATAATTAGTATTATATAAATTTAGTAAAGAATCAAAAAACTCCATTTATACACTAAATCTCCTTATAGTTAAAATGATACATACTAAATATAATATTAACTTTACCTATCTTTTTCTAATTTAACGATGATATCCTTTGTGTTTATATCATGAGTAATATCAACCCAAATATTATCATCTAAATCATATCCTATAATATGACTCTTATTTACTTCACGCCAGTTTATCTTTTCTTCTGAAAGTATATTCTTTACTGATTCCAAAGTAACACGTTTATAGGTATTTTTAAAAACATAAACCTGCCCGTTTCTACCTGTAGCAAAGTGCTCTTCACTTACTTTATACGTCGATATAGCTGCTAACTTTTGCTCATATACTGTTAGTTTTTGTATTTGTCCCGGTCTATTAATATACGCAAGCAAAGTAACAAGTCCCATTATGAAGAATCCGAACAAGATAAAACCAATATAAAATTTAACCCTAAAAGGGGTTCGTTCTAATATAGATTTTAAACCGCTCCATACTTTCATAATATCTCCTATACGATCAGTTAATATTCAATTCACTTCTATATTTCAATTATATATTAAACTAACTTATATCACCAACGAATATTTTAATATTGTTATCTTTTATTTATTTTTATAGTTAGCCTAAAAAAATGCCAAAGTGTTAGCACTGGCATTTACAGTATAGTAATACAAAAGCACCATCTACCTAGGTCTGACTTATGTGTCATTTCCTATTAAGATAGATGGTGCTTTTATAATTGCTCTAATTAAGTTGTTCTAATAAACATGTTCCACTCAATCTACAATGTAGTATAGTACTACTTTATATTACGTCGTGCCGCTAAACTACCAGCACTGCTAGCTAGGCCCGCCCGATTGATATGTGGGTTCCCATGTTTGTACGTTTTTGGCTTGCTACTTTTATCTTCTACCTTTGATTTCTCAAATTTAGTAAATAGATTATCTAGCTCGCGCAAGAGCGCACGTTTTTGTGAGTCTTTCAACTCGAATACTTCACCTTTATAGGCGATGTATTTATTTTTGAGTACAGGACTGAGATCATAGATGGGCTCGTGTTGTTCTCCATTTACATCTAGCAGCTCATCTAAGGTCAATCCATAATAGCGAGACAGGGCACAGAGTGTATCTAAATCCGGTTCGCGATACCCTGTTTCGTAATTTGAAAGCGCCGCATTACTGATACCTACGGCCTTTGCTACTTCGATTTGGCTTTTGCCCATGCGCACGCGAGCACGCTTTAAGTTCTTATAAAACTGCATGTTCATCACCTACATCGATACATAAACAACTACAAACTATATACTTTTATAATAGTGTATCACTAATCTTTATAGTAGTGTATCACTGATTTTTTTGAAAGCTTCATCAGCTACGGCTAATGTGCGTTCGATTTCACTGCTCTTATGACAGATAGACACAAAGTTACTTTCATAAGGGCTTGGTGCATAGTAAATACCATGGCTCAAGTTATGGTGGAAGAACATTTTAAATTGTTCTTCGTTGCAAGCTGCTGCATCATCAAAGTTCTTAACTGGTTTATCAGTGAAGAAGATGGTGAACATGGAGCCTACCCGTTGTACTACAACAGGCACATTGTATTGAGCTGCCAAACGTTCAAAGCCTTCACACAGAGCTATGGTTGCATCTTCTACTTGTTTAAAGATAGTTGGATCTCGTTGCAAAATGGAAAGCGTTGCAAGACCAGAGGTAACGGCAATTGGGTTACCACTCAATGTACCGGCTTGGTAAATAGGACCAGCTGGTGCGATTTGGTTCATAATCTCACGAGCACCGCCAAATACAGCGAGTGGCATGCCACCGCCAACGATTTTACCAAGGCATGTAAGGTCAGGTTTAATATTGTAACGTTTTTGTGCACCCCCACTGCTAGCGCGGAAGCCACACATTACTTCGTCAAAGATCAACACTGCGCCATGAGCCTTAGTCACTTCTCGCAAGGTTTCAAGGAAGCCTGGTTCTGGAGGCACGCAGCCCATGTTGCCTGCTACAGGTTCCACGATGATAGCCGCAATAGTATCGCCGATGTCGTCGAATAATTTGCGAACCGCATCAGAATCATTGTACGGTAAGGTTATGGTGTTTTCTGCTACGCCTTGTGGAACGCCAGGGCTATCTGGTACACCGAAGGTAGCAAGGCCAGAGCCAGCTTTTACCAAAAGGGCATCGCTATGACCATGGTAACAGCCAACGAATTTCACGATACGATCGCGACCAGTATAGCCACGAGCTACGCGCAAAGCACTCATAGTGGCCTCTGTACCGGAGTTAACAAGGCGAATAACCTCCATAGATGGCATGAAGGCTTGCACCTTTTTAGCCAATTCTGTTTCTAGTAGTGTAGGCGCACCATAACTAGTGCCGCGAGGAATCGCCTCTTGTAAGCTAGCGATAACTTCAGGATTCGCATGGCCCAAAATCATAGGGCCCCAACTTAACACATAGTCGATGTATTCGTTGTTGTCGATATCATAAATACGGCTACCGCTAGCGCTGCTAATAAACGGAGGGTTAGAACCTACGCTGCGGTAGGAACGAACAGGACTGTTTACGCCACCTGGCATATAACGTTTAGCCTCTTCAAAGGCTTTTTCAGATTTACCGAGTTGGAACATGGTTTCTCCTTACTTTTGTAACCATTTAGCAATATCTATAGCATGGTACGTAATGATAATTTTAGCACCGGCGCGCTTCATAGAAAGCATTGTTTCCATAACGAGGCGTTCTTCGTCGATAAGACCAGCTGCAGCAGCGGATTTAACCATCGCATATTCGCCAGACACATTGTATACCGCTACAGGTAATTCATAGCGGTCACGTGTTTCGCGAACGATATCCAAATAGGACAAGGCTGGTTTAATCATGATAATATCTGCACCTTCAGCGATGTCGAGTTCGATTTCTCTGAAAGCTTCCAAGCGATTAGCTGGGTCCATTTGATAGGACTTGCGATCCCCAAATTTAGGTGCAGAGTTAACGGCACCACGGAACGGACCATAGTAAGCGGATGCGTATTTTGCAGCATAGCTCATAATAGATACATTAGTATAACCTGCCGCATCAAGGGCTTCACGGATAGCACCTACACGGCCATCCATCATATCGGATGGAGCCACCATATGGGCACCTGCTTCTGCTTGGCTTACCGCTACTTTACAAAGCAATGGCAATGTTTCATCATTTAAGATTTCATGATCATCAATCATGCCGCAATGGCCTGTTGTTGTGTATTGGCACAAGCAAACATCAGCTACCACCAATAGATTTGGCACAGCTGCACGGATGGCTTTGATAGCTTGTTGTACAGGTTGGGACATATCCCATGCAGAGGAACCTTGTTCGTCCTTATATGTAGGAATACCGAAGATTTCTACGCCAAGAATACCAAGATCATATACCTCTTGAGCCATTTTTACAGCTTCATCAACGGATAAGTGATATTGGCCTGGCAACGTATCGATTTCTTTTTTGATACCTTCACCAGGAACGATAAATAATGGATAAATTAAATCAGTTACGTCGAGTGTCGTTTCCCGTACCAAATCACGCATTTCTGGATTGATACGCAAGCGGCGAGGACGGTATGTTAAATCGTACATGTAATCCTCCTAAATATCCTTTATGATAGCGTTAACTAAGCCATCAGTAGTATATACATCGCTGATGACAGCAGGTTTAAGACCTGCACTCATAGCCGTAGCAGCTGTGATAGGTCCAATGCAAGCAATCTTAGTATTGCCTAATAGCTTCAATGCATCATCGCCCAATAATTGGATTGTATTGGTTACTGTAGAGGAACTTGTAAACGTAATATAGTCTACAGTACCTGCAGTTAAGGCATTTACTAATGCTTCTTGTTGAGATGTATCTTGTGTGGTTTCATATAAACGCAAGATATCTACATCTATATCGTGATGACGCAAAGAGCGTGGAATTACGTCACGAGCTACTTTTGGTTGAATGAGCAATACGGAGTCCCCTGCCTTGAGTTCTTCTTCAAGAGCCTTTACAGCAGATTCAGCCTTGTAATCTACAGGAATAATATCTGGAACAATGCCGTATTTTTGAAGTTCCCGAGCTGTAGCACAGCCGATAGCTGCCACTTTAGAATTACCTAATGCACGTGTATCCTTGCCCTCTTTGTAAAGAGCATCAAAGAAGTAACGAACTCCTTCACCAGATGTGAATACGATGCATTGGTATTGTTTTGTATTATTGATGATACGACGATCTTCATCAAATAACTCCAATGGAGATGTTTTAATAGCTGCCGCTTCTACTACATTAGCACCTTGATCTGCTAATTTTTCACGGAATGCACTAGCTTGGGAGCGAGCGCGTGTAACTACAATAGTTTTACCGAATAACGGTTTATTATCGAACCATTGTAATTTTTCACGAAGGTTAACTACATCGCCTACTACTATGATAGCTGGCGCTTTTAGTTGTGCCTTTTCTACGTCTTCTACTACATGTTCAAGGGTAGATACGAGAACTTCTTGAATCGTTTTTGTACCCCAACGAACAAGCGCTACTGGTGTAGAAGCTGGGCGTCCATGAGCCATCAATTTTTCTGCAATGGTAGGCAAATTGCCAACCCCCATTACAAAGCAAAGTGTATCAACGGCTGTAGCAAGGCCTTCCCAGTGAATACCAGATACTGCTTTAGTTGGATCCTCATGACCGGTTACAACCGCAAAGGATGTAGCCATAGCGCGTTGTGTTACAGGAATACCTGCATAGGCAGGTGCTGCAATTGGAGATGTTACGCCTGGTACAAATTCAAATGGTACACCAGCTTCCCCAAGAGCCATCGCCTCTTCACCACCGCGACCGAACACGAGTGGGTCGCCGCCCTTTAAGCGTGCTACAATTTTGCCTTCTTTACCTTTTTGAACTAATAACTCGTTGATTTCCCATTGGTGCATTGTGTGATCTTTACATTGTTTACCAGCATAAATCAACTCTGCATCTGGGCGAGCCCATTCTAACAAATGAGCATCTGCTAAATAGTCATATACAATTACATCTGCTTTTTCAATGCATTCGCGACCTTTTACAGTAATGAGTTTAACATCGCCAGGGCCTGCACCGATTAGATATACCATACCTGTCATTTTATGATTCCTTCCTCTATGAGAGCATCTACAATATGTTTGCCCCCTTCTTCATATAAGGCTTTTGCAAGGTTTTTACCAAGAATTTCAGCTTTCTTTGCTGGGCCAGAAATTTCTCCTTCGTATACCGTTTTACCGTCGAGGGATGCGATCATGGCCTTTAAGGTCAATTGACCTTTATTGATAGTACCATGTACCCCCATCGGCACTTGGCAACCACCATTTAACTGACGCAAGAAGCTGCGTTCCCCTTCAACGACATAGCGTGTAGCTTCGTCGTTAATAGGAGCTAGCATTTCAAGCATTTCCGTATCGTCAGCACGACACTCGATAGCAAGTGCCCCTTGACCAACAGCAGGAATCATTTCATCAGCCGTGAAGACTTGTGTGATTTGGTCTTCTAAGCCTAACCGTTTTAACCCTGCTTGCGCCAAGATAACGCCATCTAATTTTTCTGTTTCAATCTTGCTCAAACGAGTTTGTACATTTCCTCGAATCACCTCTACCTTAAGGTCAGGGCGGACGTGTAATAACTGCGCTTGGCGACGCAAGCTACTCGTTCCAATACGAGAGCCTTGCGGCAATTTATCTAATGTTTTGTACTCTGGGCTCACAAGCGCATCGTAAGGCACTTCACGAGCAGAGATAGCACCAAGGGTTAGCCCTTCTGGCAACTCTGTAGGCATATCTTTCAAGCTATGTACGGCGATATCAATGTCGCCTTTGTGCATAGCTTCTTCTAATTCAGCTGTAAACAACCCTTTACCACCCACTTGAGCCAGTGGTTTTTCTAAAATACGGTCACCCTTTGTATTAAAGTGAACTAACTCGACCGTAATGTTTGGATACAGACGTTGTAACTCTGCACTAATATGTTCAGCCTGCCACAGGGCAAGGGCACTTTTTCGCGTGCCGATTCTAATATGATCTCTCATGGCCTTAGCCTTCTTTCTCAAGATTAAACATATCTTTGAATAAATCCCAGTACAAACCTTCTTCCTCTGTACCAGCGATTTCGTTAAAGTGAATCATCGGTTCACGCAACATTTTGCGGATGATCATGCGACTCATAGAGTCCATAATGCGGCGCTCCTTATCAGAAATATCAGGCAATTTCGCTAATGCGCGATGTAACTCACGACGGCGAATGCGTTCTGCTTTTTCTGTAAGCAATGCCATCATAGGACGCACCGTTAAATAACTCAATTTATCTAATAATTCTTCAATAGCATCGTGAATGATAGGTTCTGCACGATGAGCTTCCTCTTCGCGCTGTGCCTTATTTTCTTCGACTACACTTTCAAGAGAGTCGATATTAAACAGGTAAATACCTTCCATATCTGCTACGCCGGGATCGATATCGCGTGGTACCGCAATATCAATCATAACGATTGGCTCACCTTTGCGAAGGGAGGTAATTTTCTTTGCTTCACGTTCCGTAATAATATAATGTGGCGCTCCTGTAGATGTGATGAGGATATCCGCATCTTTAGCGTAATCTACAAAGTTATCGAGCTTAACAGCTTTACCATTAAATCGCTCTGCTAAAGCCTCTGCCTTGGTAAAGGTTCTATTGGATACAAAAATCGTTTTTACACCCTTTGCTTGTAAGTGCGTTGCGGTCAACTCACTCATGGTACCTGCCCCTAAGATGAGTACAGTTGCTTCAGATAATGGTTTATCTAGGCTGTCCTCCGCAAGGTTAACAGCAGTGTAGCTAACAGATACAGGCGTATTAGCAATACCTGTGTTCGTCCGTACCTTTTTACCAACACTAATAGCACGTTGGAATAAGATATTAAAAATTGTGCCTGTGCAACCTGCGCTATAAGCCTGAATATAAGCCCCTTTTAATTGGCTCAAAATTTGACCTTCCCCCAACACAAGGGAATCAAGGCTTGCAGATACGCGGAATAGATGTTCAATGCAATCGCGCTCTTCATAGAAGAAAAAGGCATCTTCATCGATGTGGTCGGCACCTTTTAAATCCTTTAACACAGCCAGCATATATTCTTTAGGGAACTCTACACCTTCTAAAGCCGCATAGATTTCAGTTCTATTGCATGTAGACAATATAACGCATTCTGCTACACAGTCGAATTCATAGAGGCGGTTCAGTGCTGAAGCGACCTCGTCCTTATCAAACGAGAAACGCTCACGCACCTCAACAGCGGCACTTCTATGATTTAGACCTAATACCACTAATTTCATGGTCAAGTTTCTCCTCTATAGTCGTCCACTCTCCCTTGAGAATGGCTTCAAAAGTTTCTACGGTCAGATGATCTCGCCAAAATTTCTGTCGAGCCTCTGGGGTAGGAAGTAGTAACTTTACTTCTTCTCTAAATATTTTAAGTCTAGGCATAGCCTTTTGCAACTGACCATAACGATTCATCATATCTTGCCTTACGAGACGATTAATACGAGGCCCTATGTTATTAGCACTAATAGCGATATGCAGATCGCCTAGTTCAAGGGATGAAGGTACAGTAAATCTGCACGCCCTAGGGTCATCACTGCGATTCGTCCAAACGCGGTGTTTTCTCCCCATCTCATATAACGTATCGTTTAATTCGCTATTATCCGTGCAGATAAAGAACAAACTGCTCGTTATAATGTGGTGTTCATCGTCCATGGTGAAAGCACGGTCGTACCAAGTGATACGATTATCCTTTGCCCATTGGCTAATCCTATCTGTTACAGTGGGAGCGATCACCACAATGTTACACGGCTCATCAATAAAGAGCTGTATTCGTCGCTCTGCGACCTCACCGCCGCCAACGAATAGGATTGTATCTTCAGTTGTAGGTTGAAATGTTATGGATACCATGGCTGTCCTACTATATATAAAAAAATCGGCTTGATGGTCAAGCCGATTTTCAATTGCCTACATGAATCGTTTCAGATATACGCCGATACGCCCCTTACGAGATGTACCTGTAATGGCTTCTACCTTCATTCGGCCACGACCACGCATAGAGATCACATCCCCTTCTTTAACCTCTTGGGATGCACCCTTAGCTGGTTGCCAGTTTACTTGCAATAATCCTGCATTTATAGCGCTTACCAATTTAGTACGAGACACGCTAAAACCAGAACTTGCCACCGCATCTAAGCGTAAAGAAGCAACTGTAGTGCGGACTTCTTTAATTTTTTCTTCTTTTGGTGCAATATCTGATAGCTCAATAGCCTCTACAGATACGGAAACCATAGCGATTTTTGTGAAGTTTTGAATCACAAAGTCTGCTACGCTTTCATCCACCATAATTTGAGCGCCCCCTTGTTGAACGATAACGTCCCCGAATTTGGAGCGATCAATACCAAGGCCCATCAAGGAGCCTAGCACATCGCGATGGGTAAGCAATCGGAACCGTGGGTCCCAATTTACCTTAAGGGCGCGAATACCCATATCCACAGTACCGTTAAAGTCGCTATCTACAAAGGCGATGCGGATACGTTCCGCCCCTTCATAGCCACCGTCTGTCTTAACGATAAGTTGTGGGTAGTTAGCCTTGATTGCGTCTGCAATGACAAGGCCTGCAGGGCTCGTAAAGTCCGCCACGCGATAAGGGCGACCTTTTACAACCTGCTCAGCCAAGTCGAGCATGCGACGAGCTTCCTCACCGCTGCCACTGGCTTCAAAATATCGTATTAATTTACTAGTATCTGCCAAAATTATTTCCCCAATTCATTCGACCGAGCAAGACATGCTACTACGCCGTCTTGGAGAGCACTGCGAAGTCCACCTTTTTCCATGACACCAATACCGGCAATGGTCGTGCCACCTGGACTTGTTACTTGATCTCTTAGTACTGCTGGATGATTGCCACTTTCAAGAGCCATCTTACCAGCACCATACATCGTTTGAGCCGCTGCCTTGATTGCCAAGTGACGAGGCAATCCGATGCGAACGCCCGCATCAGCTAAGGCATCAAGAATGACAAACATATAGCCAGGGCCTGCACCAGATAGTGCGCCTAAGCGATCTAAATCAGGTTCGCTTACCACGGCCACTTCGCCGACAGCCTCAAATAATGCTTGCACATCACGACCAAGGTCTGTATGTACATCATCCCCTGCAAGAGCCGTCATGCCTGCACCGATAGAAGCCGGTGTATTTGGCATAGCTCTAAACCAATTAGCTTGCGGAATCGCTGCATCCAATGTATCTAAGGTGATACCTGCTGCAACAGAAATCATAACAGTCCCATAAGGTACTTCTTTTAACGTCTCTAATACAGATGGTAACACTTGTGGTTTTACGGCCAACAAAATCGTATTGTACTCGTTTACATTAGGCAATGTAGTAAAACCTACTACACCGAGCTCCTCAGTTAGAGCCTTACATTGTTCTTCGCGACGCACGAGAATGTGTGTATCACTTGCTTTCAACACGCCATGCTGTAATGCACCGCGCAATAGAGCGCCACCCATTGAGCCAACGCCAATAAATAAGGTTTTACCTAACATCGTTGTCACCACCATTTATAGAGAAATTATTTATTGTCCCAAGCGTATTCGTTTTGCTCAGTTTTGCTGTTGTCATTATCAGAATAATCAATGGAAATGTTTACAGGTACACACATGAAAATGTCTTTACCTACTTTTTCCAATTTGCCATCCAATGCAAAAGTCGCACCAGATACGAAGTCCACAATACGAGCTGCTTCATGAGGATCTGTATTTTCAAAGTTGATCAATACAGGACGCATGTCGCGCAATTGATGTGTAATATTTTCAGAATCTTCAAATACTTTTGGTTCAATTACAACTACTTTCATAGCTGTTGGGCGTTGTGTCATCGTAGATTGGCCTCCTACCTTGCGTGGATGAAATTCAGATGCACCGGATACTGGAGCTACTGGAGCTACTGGTGTAGGTTCCGTCTCGTATTCCTCTTCATCTTCATAGTCATAATCATCATATTCATAGTCATCATCATTTTTGCCTAAGAATAAGTTTTTTGCTTTGTCTAAATAATCTCCCAATGCCATTTGGATTTCCTCCTAATACTTAACGCTATCGATTATCAGGCAACCCGAGCCTTAATCATATACACGTTCCCCAAAAATTGCTGTGCCTACACGAACGATGTTAGCCCCTTCTTCTAAAGCGACTTCAAAGTCGTGAGTCATCCCCATAGATAAATATTGAATCTGTCCCTCTTCAAAGTAGCCTTTCATATCCTCATACAAGGCGTTTGCTACGCGGAAAATTGGACGTGCTTCCTCAGGATCGTCGAAAAATGGCGCCATACACATCAAGCCCCGTACACGTACATGAGGCAATGTCTTTGCATAGTCTCGAATCTCTGGAAACTCCTCTACGGACATACCCGTTTTGGACGCTTCTCGAGCTACATTGACTTGCAATAATACATCTTGCACCTTGTCGTGCTTTGTAGCGACCTTTTCGATTTCATCTAATAATTTACGGCTGTCTACAGAATGAATTAAATCAAACATAGGCACCGCTTGACGCACCTTATTGACCTGTAAATGACCAATCAAGTGCCATGTTAATGCTGGACCTTTATAGGTGAGCTGTTTTTCTTTAGCCTCTTGTACTCGATTTTCCCCCACATGAGTAACACCGAGACGTGCGACCTCTTCCACCGCTGATACAGGGTGGTTCTTAGTAACAGCTACTAATAATGCTGTATCTACGCGACCAACGCGCGCCATAGCATCTGCCATGCGCTGCTGTATTGCGTGTAGGGATTCTTCAATCATGTGATCCCCCTTCAATCTATATTTAAAAACCATAAAATATATTTGTATAGACTATTCTATTATATAGTATTTAGTATTGATTGTACATCATTTAGGTCTTATAAAGCCTATAAATCTATGTATGTATATACTACCGTTCTTGTAGCATACCAAATAAAGCCATGCGACCTGTTTTACCAGATTCCCGACGATAGGAATAACACTCTCTATCTGTTACTGTATCGGTACCGCCAATAGCGAAATTTTCTTTAGGCACACCATTCACTATAAGTCCTTCGGTGATAAAGTTCCATAAGTTGATATAGGCTTTATCTAGTTTATCACCTGGATAGTTTACAACATCAGCCACACTACGGTCGGTCATACCACGCCAAGCTGATTCAAAACGTTTCCCTAACTCTACATCGACTTCAAAGGATTCTGGCCCAATGCTAGGTCCAAGATAGATATAACAATCTTTGAACTCCGTACCATACGCTTCTTTCATAGCCTCAATAGTAAGAACTGGCAAATGTCCTATCGCTCCGCGCCAGCCTGCATGTACCGCAGCGATAGCGTGATGCTTAGCATCATAAATACCTACAGCTACACAATCAGCAGTAAATAAAAATAGCGGTACATTCGGTAATTTTGTAAATACAGCATCACAATCGGCTATGGCTGTATCCTCTCCAAAGGCTCCAGCACCAACGAGATTTTCTATGATTTCTACAGCTTTTAAACCATGTACTTGATTACCACACGAGATTCGCTCTGGTTCAACACCTAAATATTCAGCAATAATAGCACGATTTTCACGAACATACTTAGGCTCATCCCCTACGTGAAATGCTAAATTTAGTGATTCATAGGGCTCTTGAGATACACCACCATGACGGTACGTATCACCCATTGTAATAGGAAAACGATCTGCCCAATTAGGAGTTTCATAAGACCAAGTACCATGAGGTCCTTTAACATCTATACGTTTTACAGATTGATTCATAAGTGCCTCCTATTTACATACACCACATCGCTTACAGCCTTGTACACATGGTGGTGTATACGCTTCATCCACAGAGCGTTTCCATTCCATTTCAAGATATCCATCGTCCATCCCCATGTCGAGGTGACTCCATGGTAAAAATTCATCAAAGCTGCGTTCACGATAGTTCATCGCGTCCATATCTAAGCCTGCTGCCTTCATTTCAGCCTTGAAGGACTTACTGCCACGATCTGCTGCACATGCCGCAAGAACAGCGCCAAGACGGCGATCACCACGAGCGAGTACACCTTGGATATATGCCTCTTTAGGTGATTCAACGAGCACCTCGATACGACGATTCTTTTGCAATGCTTTTTTAATATATTGAAGTTTTTTCTCTACCGTTTTTTGATTATCCATAGCCATCCATTGGAATGGTGTAAAAGGCTTCGGAATAAATGGATTGATACTGAGCGTTAAACGCCCTTTACAGCCTACCTCTGCCATATGGGCTTGTGTCCGTTCGGCAAGTCCTACAATTGCTTCAATATCCTCGTCAGTTTCCGTTGGCAACCCAATCATGATGTAAAGTCGCATATGTTGAATACCAGACTTAGCTGATAAAGTAGCAGCATTTTGTAAATGCTCTTCGCTAATGCCCTTATTAATTACGCGCCGCAATCGTTCACTGCCCGTTTCTGGCGCAATGGTAATCGTCTTTTGCCCACTATCTGCCAAGCCATCTACAACGGCTTGTGTTAAGGAGTCTGCACGCAAGGATGCGCAAGAATAACGCATATCTTTAGAACGAATATAAGTAACTAACTCATCTACCTCTGGATAATCAGAAATAGCGGCCCCCATAAGGCCTACCTTTTTACCTAATTTCTCTGCTCTATCTACGCCTTCTTTTAATATTTCTAAAGGTCGTACGCGCGGTACACGGAAACAATAGCCGGCCATACAGAATCGACAATGCCGTCCACAACCACGTGCAACCTCGATGATGTACATAGCGCCAAACTCGGTATAGTTTGTTGCTACTACGGTTTCACCACCGCTAGTGAGCATTTCAAAATGACGTTTAATCGTCTTTGGCACACCTTCTGCGATATCATAACCTTTAAATGCACCGTCTTCACTATAAATAGGCACGTACAAAGATGGTACGTATACGCCGGATACATTCGCTAATTGACGCAAAATAGTATGTCGATCTAGGCCCTCCATTTTGCCATCGCGAATGATATCTAGAACGCGACTAACGATACCTTCCCCTTCACCGATGATGAAAGCATCGATAAAGTCTGCAAAAGGCTCTGGATTAAAGGTAGCACATGGGCCACCGGCAATAACGATAGGGTCAAATTCGGTGCGGTCTTTCCCCATAATAGGTACGCGTCCATGACGTAACATCAACGGAATATGAAAATAGTCCATTTCAAAGGTCACGTCAAAGGCCACCACATCAAATTGATGCATAGGCCGCTGTGTTTCAACACTCATCAACGGTGTCTTAGTCTTATCGTACGCTTCCAATTCCTTTTTTTCAGGCAAGAAAATCCGTTCACACACGCTATCATGGCGTAAGTTGATTTCCTCATAAATGATGTGGAGGCCAAGATTGCTCATGCCTACAAAATATGTATTAGGATAGACGATAGCCACCTTTTGCCCTGCGTGAGGATTTACCGTAACACGACTATCCTCGTCTTTATATAATTCTTGTAATCGATCAATTAAATCTTTACGATTCACTAGTTCCCTTTCTATATAAGCCCACTATGAATAGTGGGCTTAAAAATACTACATATTAGATTTTAAAATTTAGATTTCAATGTATTTTTAGTAGAAATAGTTTTAGTCTTTAAAGCACTTACAATTTGAGGACGATGTTTTCTTTCATACGGATAGATGACTACCTCACCATCTTTGTATTCAGCAATATATACATCTTTTATTTTATACCCTTGCTTTTCAACCTCTTTTTCAAGCCACTCTTGTTCTTTTTCAATTACAGCTAATGTAAAGTGATTAATTTGACCATCATCAATAAGATCAAATTTAATATTTTCATCACCGAATTGAACAACGCTTAACTGACCATTTTGTTCTAGTACAGCACGTTTTACATCTGTTACATATTGAACACCTGCGGCACGCAGCTTCAACTTAAGTTCTGCAGCTTGGATGCCATAACGCATACATTCATCTGTTAAAATATGACCTCGTTCAATGACAATAACTGGGTGACCATCTAGAATTGTTTTAAAGAAACGAAGATTGCCTTTTAAGAATTTAAGAGTCATTACAAGGATAGTCCATAAAATGAGGACTAACATAAACTGTAAAATACCAATTTGGTCATTGTAAATGATGGCACCAATAATACCACCAAGTACATAGTTTTGTAATTGGTCTAACGCAGAGGTTGGCGCTAAATTGCCCTTCCCCATTAAGTTAATTTGTAAAATAATCGCCAAGAGACCTATGGCGAGTTTGGCAAAGACCATCCCATAGACGGCCATAGCTTCTGTCATATGTGGTCCTCCTTATGGTAATACATCCGCTTTATCATGAATTCGGTCTGTAGGACTTACTGTATACACACGAGTGATTGTATAGGTAGTAAATTCAGGATTAAATTGCACCTCATAGTATGCATCGCTAACCTTTAAGATCATACCATTACGTACCTTTAAGGAATTAACAGCTAATTGACCTTCATCAACACCACGGTCTGCACTAAAGGAATGCAAGAATTGAGCCATTCTAGAAGAATCTTCAGAGTAATTCTTCATACGACCATATTCTTGATATTCTAAGCCTAAGAAAAATACAATAATTAAGGATAATATAACAGCTAAATCACGGTAACGGCTTGTAAAACCATTACGCAAAACTTGAATGCCTACTCCGAGAAGGGCTAATAAAATAACTACAAAGATAACGAACCCTAATGTATGACCAGATGCGATTTGGCTTTCCACATAGGAAACGGAATAGAAGTCCATAATGATGCTCCTTTCATATATCTTCTTATTATATCACAAATAAATATGATAATAACCAACAACGATTTATAAAAAATAGAGCTACCACAATGATAGCTCTATTAAACAGTTACTATACTAATTTATTTACATTCACGGTACACGATGATATAAGCATGAGTATTCGCTGTAAAACCAGATTCTAATTCTAGTTCAACTTCTAAAATAGCATCATCAACGTCACCTTTATAATAGGCCTTACGTTGTTCTGCGGAATAGAAATACATAGCCGCATTATATTCATTACCTGCTTGTACTGGAATTGTGATGGTAACAGGCTGTGTTTCAACATTCTTTGTTTTAGTACCCACATTATCCGTTGTGTAATATACGGATTCAATGGTATGTTCTCCTGGTGTTAATGCCACAATGACTTGACCATATTGACCAGTTTTATGATCAATAGTAGAAAGCTCCTTACCATCAACCTTTACAGATTTACCATAAATATGAAGAATCGCTTTATTAGCATTCTCTTGTACAAATTGTTGTTCACCGGCTTGTCGTTTTTTATTGAACTTCATAAATACGGCAAACAAAATGGCCCAAATGACTGCGACAGCCACGATGATAATAATAGTTGTAGAACTCATAGTATCTCTCCTTATACCAAAACATACTACACTAACTCTACGTTAACTATATCATACGTACTTTTATTACTCAATAAAAAACGACCCCAAATGGGGTCGCTTTCAGTAAGCTTATGCTTATCAAGAAATTACTACAGTAATCTCTTATTTCAACCAGCTCATCAAGTTGCGAAGTTCTGCACCAACTGGTTCGATTGGATGGTTTGCAGCTGCTTCACGATGTTCTTTAAGGAATTTTTGACCATTTTTGGAATCAGCCAAGAATTCGTCAGCGAATTTACCAGATTGGATATCAGCCAAGATTTGTTCCATAGCTTTTTTAGTATCTGCAGTAATTACGCGAGGACCTGCATGGTAGTCACCATATTCAGCAGTGTTGGAAATGGAGTGGCGCATTTTTTGGAAGCCACCTTCGTAGATAAGGTCTACGATCAATTTCATTTCATGCAAGCATTCGAAGTAAGCGTTTACAGGTTCATAACCAGCTTCTGTTAATACTTCGAAACCAGTTTTGATCAATTCAGTAACACCACCGCACAATACAGCTTGTTCACCGAAGAGGTCAGTTTCAGTTTCAGATTTGAAGTTAGTTTCCAAGATACCGGAACGGCCACCACCGATACCAGAAGCCCATGCTAATGCAACTTCTTCAGTATCACCAGATGGATCTTTTTCTACAGCGTACAAGCAAGGAACACCGGAGCCTTCTTGGTATGTACGACGTACTAAATGACCAGGACCTTTAGGAGCTACCATGAATACGTTGATGTCTTCACGAGGTACGATTTTACCGAAGTGAATGTTGAAGCCGTGAGCAAATGCCAAGTATGCACCTTGTTTCAAGTTAGGAGCGATATCTTGTGCATATACGTCTGCTTGTAATTCGTCAGGAATCAATACCATAACGATGTCAGCACCTTTAACTGCTTCTGCAGTTTCTTTTACTGTAAGGCCTGCTTCTTCTGCAGCTTTCCAGCTAGAAGAACCACCACGAAGACCAATTGTTACGTCCATACCATTTTCTTTTAAGTTCAATGCATGCGCATGACCTTGAGAACCGTAACCTAAAACTGTAATTTTTTTGCCTTCCAATTTGCTCAAATTACAATCTGCATCATAATAAACTGTAGTACCTAAAATTTTACCTGCCATACTAGACAACCTCCAAAATATATTCAATAGAATATTTAATATATATACTGTACACAATCTCACAAATAAATGCAAGATTTGTAGTGTATATCGTAATTTATCGAATAGTCAAATAGACTAATCTACAACTTAAATTTGTACCCTTTTTGTATTAAGAAAAAATGAATTATCCTAATTTTAGCTCTTATTTAACTATAATCCATGGGCGATTTTTCTCCCATACAACAGATACATCAATACCAAATACGTCGCTTAGAATTTCATCTGTTAAGATGTCCCGCTTCTTGCCTTTATATACAATGAGGCCATCTTTAATAATAGCTACATGTGTAATACTGGGCATAATCTCTTCAATTTGATGAGATACATAAATAAAAGGCTTATGCTCCTCTCGTGCCATATTTTCAACAGTTGCTAAAAATTGCTCGCGAGCAGGCAAATCAAGACCAGAGCAAGGCTCATCTAAAATAAGCAAATCTGGATTAGCCATAATAGCGCGTGCTAATAATACGCGGCGCTGTTCACCAGCGGACAATGTATGAAATCTATGGCCTTCTAAATAGGATAAACCAAACTCGGATAATAATTGTATTCCTCGTTCGCGCACCTCAGGATCTACCTTCTGATAGATACCAATACTGTTAAAGGCACCAGAAATAACAACATCTTCTACGACTTGTTTATCCAAGGTAGACTGAAATTGTCCAAGCGCCGAACTAACAAAGCCTAATCGAGCCTTGATCTTAGGCCATGCATATTTACCAAATTCATGACCAAATACGCGTAATAGTCCTGTTGTAGGAATTTGGTAAGCTGGAATCATGCTGAGCATCGTAGATTTACCAGCCCCATTGAGACCTAATAAGGCCCAATTCTCCCCTTCTTCAACATGCCAATTAATGCCTTTTAAAATTTCGCGGCCGTCACGACGAAACTTGACGTCTTCATAATGGAGTAATTCACTACTCACACAACCATCTCCTAAATCTTTTCTCCACGGCTCATTGCGGTAATGCCAGTTTTGGCAATTTCAAGGACACCATAGGTTTCCATAATTTGAATGAAACCGCGTAATTTTTCTACGCTACCAATTACTTCAATAATCATAGAAGTAGGAGAAATATCGAGTACATTGCCACGATATACATCGGCAATTTGTACAATTTGAGAGCGTGTTGCAGCAGTTGCTTTTACCTTGATAAGCATTAACTCACGGCATACTACATCATGATCTTCAAAAACTTTAACCTTTACAACATCAATGAGCTTGTAAATTTGTTTTTGAATTTGGTCTAAGATGCGATCATCTGCCTCAACGGTGAGGGTAATACGAGCGTAGCCTGGTGTATTTGTAATACCAGATGTCATCTTTGTAACATTAAAACCGCGACGGTTAAAGAGTGCCAATATACGTGCACCAATGCCTGCTGTATTTTTTGCAATTACTAAGACTTGATGTTCTCTCGCCATTATAGCACCCCTTTCTTGCCCATCATACCACTTACGGTACCGCCAGCTGGAATCATCGGCAACACATTATCTTCTCTTGCTACACGGCAATCCAAGATGATACTTTCATCAGATGTAATGAAAGATTTAAATTCTTTATTGAAATCCTCTACATTATCGATACGAGCGGCTTTCAAATCAAAGGCATCTGCCAATTTCAAGAAGTCTGGGCTCGTTTCCAAATCCACATAGGAGTAGCGGCGATTATTAAAAATTTGTTGCCATTGACGAACCATGCCAAGGTAACCATTATTAATGATAACAATCTTAATTGGTAAATTATATTGGCGAACCATCATGAGTTCTTCGAAGGTCATTTGGAATCCACCATCACCAACAACAAGGATAACTTGTTTATGAGGTGCCCCCACTTGAGCCCCAATTGCAGCTGGTAAACCATAGCCCATAGTACCTGCACCACCAGATGTAACAATGGTATGAGGTTTTTTATGAGTTAAGAATTGAGCCGCCCACATTTGATGTTGGCCTACGTCAGTTACAATAACTGCATCCTCTTTGGCAATCTTGTTAAGTTCAGATAATACGTATTGTGGATGTAATACACCATCTTTAGATTCAGGAATTACCATAGGATATTCCGCTTGCCATTCACGAATTTGTTCAATCCACGCTTCATGAGTTGTAGGTTCTACAAGCGTATTAAGTTCAGATAAAACTCGCTTCAAGTCACCTACAATTGGTACGTTAATAGTAACGTTTTTATCAATTTCTGCTGGATCGATATCGATATGAATGATTTTAGCTTTTTTACAGAAGAAATCTGGATGGCCTGTAATGCGGTCGTGGAAACGAATACCAGCCGCAATAACAAGGTCTGCTTCTTCTGTACTATTATTAGCCGCTACAGAGCCATGCATACCCACCATACCAAGAGCAAGCTCATGGTTACCTGGGAAACCACCAAGGCCAACTAATGTATTTGTTACAGGAATTTGAGCCTTTTCTGCCAATTCCTTTAACTCATCCATAGCGCCAGATTTCAATACACCGGCACCGGCAATGATGAGCGGACGTTTCGCATTTTTAATGAGTGTAGCCGCTTTCTTAATTTGCCCTTGATGACCTTTATAGGTTGGATCATACCCTTCAAGATGGATAGGTACTTCATATAATTTATTGTATTCTGTCATGGATATTTTTTCTGTTTGAACATCCTTAGGAATATCGATAAGAACTGGCCCTGGACGACCTGTACTAGCAATAAAATACGCTTCTTTAATGATGCGAGGTAAATCGCGAATATCTTGAACAAGGTAGTTATGTTTTGTAATCGGCATGGTAATACCTTGGATATCTGCTTCTTGGAAGGAATCCTTACCAATAAACGGACGACCAACCTGACCAGTAATGGCCACCATAGGTACAGAATCCATGTAAGCAGTCATAATACCTGTAACAAGATTAGTTGCACCAGGACCGGATGTAGCGAGGCATACCCCTACTTTTCCAGATACGCGTGCATAACCATCTGCTGCATGGGCTGCACCTTGTTCATGGCGAACAAAATAATGTTTAATTTCAGGGAAGCTATAAATTTCATCATAAATTGGAATTACCGCGCCACCTGGATAACCGAACATGTCAGTTACACCAAGGCGATGCAATGTTTCAAGGACAATGCGTGCCCCATTGATTGTTTCTGCGCTCATAGGAACCCTTTCGACCAGCTATTCAGATAAAATCTCGCTGGAATTTAATCGTTTAATAATGTAACCATTATTTTTG
This sequence comes from Veillonella sp. Ser01, assembly GCF_053850375.1. NCBI lineage: Bacteria > Bacillati > Bacillota > Negativicutes > Veillonellales > Veillonellaceae > Veillonella > Veillonella sp. Ser01. Next base: position 73,395 of record NZ_JBSPUA010000005.1, read on the forward strand.
AAAGTATCAATAATGTGTTTGATGTGTTCTTCACCATTTGTTTCTACAGTCACTTGCAATTCCACTTCATGGAAGCGGTCAAGGTTTTTAAACTGATTATGATCAAGTTTAATAACGTTTGCATCCGCATCTGCAAGCATTTGAGATACCGCAACCAATTGACCTGGTTTATCTGGAAGGTTTACAGAGAAAGTGAAGATACGACCACGCAATACGAGACCTTTATTGATCATAGAAGAAATTGTAAGTACGTCGATATTACCACCACTAACAATGGCTACTGCCTTTTTGCCTTTACAGTCTAATTTTTTTAGACCTGCTAATGGTAAAATACCGGAGTTTTCTGCTACTAACTTATGTTTTTCTACAAGCAACAAAAATGCTTCCATCAATTCATAATCAGAGACAGTAACAATTTCATCTACATATTTCTTAATATATTTTAATGTAGTTTCGCCGATTTGACGTACAGCTGTACCATCTGCGATAGTTGCCACCTCACTAAGTGGTACAGGATGATCTGCTTTTAACGCAGCTATTGCACTAGCCGCGCCTTCAGGTTCTACACCAATAATTCTAATGCTAGGATTTTTTAATTTTGCAGCAGCTGCGATACCAGAAACAATACCGCCACCACCAACAGGAACTAGCAATACATCTGCATCAGGCAATTCCTCAAGAACTTCTAATGCAATTGTACCTTGCCCTTCGATAACATCTTCGTCATCAAAAGGATGGACGAACACATATCCGTGCTCTTGTTGTAATTCCATCGCTTTTTGGTAAGCTTCATCATAAATCTCACCATGTAGAACGACTTCGGCACCATATTGTTTTGTAGCATTAACCTTGATAAGAGGTGTATGTTTTGGCATAACGATTGTCGCTTTAATGCCTAGACGTTTTGCAGCAAGCGCTACACCTTGCGCATGGTTACCGGCAGACGCGGCAATAACGCCGCGCGCCTTTTCTTCTTCTGTTAATTTTGCAATTTTATTATATGCACCACGAACCTTAAAGGAACCTGTTATTTGCAAGTTTTCTGGCTTGATATATACATCATTGCCACTTTCATCGGAGAACACATCACTGTGAAGCAGTTTTGTTTTTACAGTAATTGTGCTAAGTCTCTCACGAGCTTCCATAAAATCATACAACTTATGCATGTGTACCATCTCCTATTGATAGTATTAAATTAAAGTCTAATATTAGTCTTCCAATACTTCAATAGCACCTTGTGCTGCAGAGGATACGTGAAGAGCGTATTTTTTTAGATATCCAGTTACATTGGATTTGAATGGTTTCAATGCTGCTTTACGGCGAGCGATTTCATCATCAGATACAGCTAATTCCAATTTACCATTTGGAATATCGATGTTGATGATATCACCATCTTCAACAACGGCGATTGTACCACCTGCTGCTGCTTCTGGAGATACGTGACCAATGGATGCACCACGTGTAGCACCAGAGAAACGACCGTCAGTCAACAATGCTACGTCTTTATCAAGACCCATACCTGCGATCATGGATGTTGGTGTTAACATTTCACGCATGCCAGGACCACCTTTAGGACCTTCGTAACGGATAACTACCACATCACCTTTTACGATTTTACCGCCTGTAATAGCTTCAACAGCTTCTTCTTCGCTGTTGAATACTTTTGCTGGGCCAGAGTGAACGAGCATATCTTCATCTACGGCACCTGCTTTTACAACGGAACCGTCTACAGCAAGGTTACCTTTAAGAACAGCAATACCACCTGTTTCATGAACAGGATTATTCCAAGGATGAATAACATCTTCATCAGTTACATGAGCTACCGCTGCAATTTCACCTTGTGTTTTAAGAGCTACAGTTTTGCAGTCTGTATGTAAACGACCATTTTCTGCTAAACGTTTCAACACAGCAGATACGCCGCCTGCAGCATACAAGTCTTCGATGAAGTATTTACCAGATGGAGAAAGTTTGGACAATTGAGGTGTGTTTTGTGCAATGCGATCGAAGTCGTCCAAGGACAATGGTACACCTGCTTCGTGAGCGATAGCTGGCAAATGAAGTGCTGTATTAGAGGAACCACCCAAAGCCATATCAAGAGCTACTGCATTTTCAAAGGCTTCACGTGTCATAATGTCTTTAGGACGAAGGTTTGCTTTCAATACCTCTACTGCTTGCATACCTGCTAATTTAGCAAGACGTAAACGTTCAGAGTATACAGCTGGAATTGTACCATTACCAGGAAGGCCCATACCAAGAGCTTCTGTTAAGCAGTTCATTGTATTAGCTGTGTACATACCAGAGCAAGAACCACATGTAGGACATGCTGTATTTTCGATTTCAGATAACTCAGCATCACCCATTTCACCAGTTTGATGTTTACCTACTGCTTCGAATACATCAGACAAACCGATTTTTTTGCCATTATGTACGCCTGCAAGCATAGCACCACCAGACACGAATACGGATGGAATGTTTAGACGAGCTGCAGCTATCAACATACCAGGTACTACTTTATCGCAGTTTGGAATGAATACCATAGCATCAAATGGTGTTGCCATAGCTGTTGCTTCGATGGAATCAGCGATAATATTACGAGTTACCAAGGAGTATTTCATACCGATGTGGTTCATCGCCAAGCCGTCACAAATACCAATTGTATTGAACTCGATTGGCACACCACCTGCGTTGCGAATGCCGTCTTTTACGGCTTGTACAATATTTTTCAAGCCCACGTGACCAGGGATAATTTCGTTGAAAGAGTTCGCAATACCAATGACTGGTCTACCCATTTCTTCATCAACAAAACCAAGAGCTTTTAGCAAAGATCTGTGTGGTGCACGTGCTACGCCTGTTTTTAAATTGTCACTTCTACAACTCATGTTAATCTCCTCACTTTTCTTGAAAGTATCCACTTGGATGCTTTTCAACTTAATAAAAAAAGACGATTCTTATGAATCGTCTTAAAAGTTTACAAATGATATTCCTTTTGTTTACAGAATTCCTATGTACATAAACGACCTATGTACCCCTTGGAATAAATACACATAAGAAACAAACCGTATAGTCAATTCTTATTGATTGTATATTAAACCATTCGTGGAACTTCTAAGACAAAAACGTGTTAAGTTGTTGTTCATAATTCGAATGTTTTTAATAATCACGACGAGCGCGATAATCAACAAGCTAATGACTAAACCCAACATGTTTCCTCCTAAAGTAATCTGTAATCATAAAATAATAATAACACTTTATATAATGTCGTGCAATAAATATTCTATAGATTTATTATATAAATTTTTAAAGTTTACCATATATAAAAACTATAGCAATAACAATAATACACTACCTATCTAATACACATAGAAAATAAATCGATAACAAACTACTAAACAGATAGCGCAAACAAAAAATCCCCCACTACCGTGAGGGATTTTTGAATATTATAGAATACCGAATAGCCACATGCCAAGGGTACCGCCCCAGAAGTGAATAAGGAAGCTTACTACAGAAATAGCAAGACCTACACGCCACCATGTTCCTTGCGGTACATAACCAGCACCAAAGAAGATTGGCGTTACACCAGAACTATAATGTGTTAATGTACAGCCAGGACTGTTCATCAAACCAAAGAGCAAGATGGTAAATGGAATTGGTGCGCCCATTGCTACCAAGATAGCTGCAAAGGCGGAGAATAACGCTGTAATACGCGCTGTACCACTGGCAAAGAAATATTGAGAGTATACAAAGGTTGCAGAGATAATGAAGGATGCCCAGAACCAATCAATACCTACAAGATGTTGACTTACAAAATCAGCAAATATTGCAACAACACCGAGCTTGCCAAGTAAACCAGCCATACCAACGAGGGTACCCATCCAGATTAGAATATCCCAACCTGTGCGTTCACCTAGAATATCTTCCCATGTAAGGGATCCCGTAACTACACAAGCAAGTACGCCCATCATAGCAACTACAGTAGGATGTAACTTCGTCCAAATCGCTGTGGACCACAACAAAATACAAAGTACAAAAATAATAGCCACTGAAATTTCAGCCTTTGTAATAGGACCTAGTATATCTAGCTCTTTTTGGGCCATTACCGCTGCTTGAGGGGTCTCCTTGATTTCAGGCGGATAGATTTTATAAATAAACCAAGGCATCAAAATCATGCAAATTACACCAGGGATGACACCTGCTTGGAACCATTCCCACCATGAAATATCATAGCCAAACAATTTTGCACCTAAGGATGTAATCAATAAGTTACCACTACAAGCAGTTAAGAAGATTGTTACAGTAATGGTGTTTATCGTATGAGCCGTTGTCATCAAGTATGCCCCAATACGACGTGCCGTACTACCATTTGGCTCAGAATCAAAGGCTAACGAAATGTTTTGTACAATTGGGAAAATAATACCGCCTCCACGAGCCGTATTAGATGGCGTGGCAGGAGAAATAATAAGATCCGTACAAGCCAATGCATAAGCCAGCTTTAAGGAACTAGTGCCAAAGGAGCGAATCAAAGTATACGCAATACGCTTACCAAGGCCAGAATTAATAATACCTCTAGAAAAGAATACAGCTGCTACGATAAGCCATACATTAGCTTCAGCGTAACCACCTAATGCTTGCACCATGGTAATAGAATTTGTTGCTACTGCCGCAACAATACCAAAGAGTGCCATAATACCTGTTGGCCAAGGTCTTAAAATAAAACCTACAATTGTAGCCGTAAAGATAGCTAATAAATGCCATCCTTCAGGCTTAATCGCCTCCGTGTGAGGCAAGAACCAAATTACAAGTCCTACCAGTACCGTCAGTGCGGCGCGTGTAAAGGTATTCATAGAACCTCCCTATCAAACTACACATATCAACAGTTACTGTTGATTATAAAAAACTATATGGCGGTCATCACACATAACCGCCATATAAATTATCAACTTTCCAAAAATTCTTTAATCTTTGGATTAGAGCGCAATGTATCCATCTCTTCAGGGGTTAATAATTTTACCTTGTCCCGATCTTGGTTAACCAAGCAAAGGAACCCGATATAATCTCCTTTATTAGCCCGGAATTGATGTATCGTTTTACCTGGAATTTCAATAAAATCACCAGCTTCTACGTCATGGATTTCGTCACCTAATAAGACTTGCCCCTTCCCGCGGAATATCATAACCATATGTGTATGTTCATGATATTCAAGCGTAGAATACCCACCTGGCAAGCATTCAAAATAGCGGAATTGGCATGGAATATCAAAGGCCCCATCGTATAAAACTTGACGTGTTACATCTTTAAAAGGGCTACCATCTTGTTTATATACCAAGGTATCGACGCCATCCCACTTGAAATTTTCAGCATCAAACTTGCGTATCATTTTATTACCTCTTTATGAAAAAAGGCTGCATCGAAACAGTGTTTCAATACAGCCCTATGGGTTCGATTATTTGAAGAAACGTTTCAATGTTCCTAGTAAACCATGACTATGTTCTTGTACACCATCTGCAACGCTTTCTACTTCAAAGCCTGTACGTTCAATAGCTTTTGTAATAACTTCAACAGATGCTTTTTCTGGATCAAAAGAAACAGTCGCTGTTTTCTCTGGCAAATTTACCTCTGCGCTCAAAACACCAGGTAAACCAAGGGATGCACCTTCAACCGTTTCTTTACAGTTATTGCACATCATACCAGGTACAGTAAATACCTTTGTTACAACGCCATTATCTTCACCGCAACCACAATCTTTACACATAGTGATACCTCCTATTAATCATTAGCTTCTTTATGTTTATCGTCGTTTTTAGCCCCTGCTGTTACGTCGATAGTAGTCGCCTTTTTAACGGCTTCTTTCGTTTCATCAACAGCTTTTTTAGGGCCGGAAATAGCATCTTTAAATTCATTGATGCCCTTACCAATAGCTTTACCTACTTCAGGCAACTTACCAGGTCCGAAGATAACTAAAGCGATCACTAATATAACTATTAATTCAGGTGTTCCTATAGATCCCATATGTATCTCCTTTATATTTACTAAAACTTACATCTTTTAGTGTACATCATTATAGGCTGCCTTGTCCACATACCAGGTCACAGCTTCTTGTGAAAGTACAGCACCAGGCAATGTACGGCCAATGCGTTTTTCCCACGTTAAATCCTCGTAATCTTCGCGTTGGTATAATACCTTTGTCAATGCAGTTCGCTTGCTTTCACCAGTCACAGTAAACCAGACAGCATCAGATTTTGCTAGGAAAGAAAATGTCATAGAAATGCGTTCCCATACCTTGCCATCTTCAACGGCCACTACATCTTGATCAGCTACACGCAATGCGTGAGAGCCTGCAAATAATCCTGCCGTATGACCATCCTCGCCTAAATCAAGCAACGCTAAATCAAGACCAGATTTTTTACATGCCTTTAGGACATTGCGAACCTCTTTTTCATATTCTTCAGCCGCTTCATGTACGGTTTTAGAATCCGTATTAATGGGCAAGAAATGAGCAGCCCCCTTTGCCTTGCATAGCAAATGAGGTTTTACGCGATTGAAGTAATTATCCTCATGCGCTTGTGGTAAGAAACGCTCATCAGTCCACAAGAAGAATATCCGTTCCCAATTAAGGCGCTCAATATATTCAGGAGAGTTAAGTAATTCTAACAAACCATTTATAACAGTACCCCCAGTAATACCAACGATGCACGTTTCAGTACGGCTAATTTCATCATTGGTAAAATCAATAAAATCCTCCGCCAATGCTTGGACTACATCACTAGGACCGTCATAACATTTAATTGTATCTTGAGCCATGTAATAATGACCTCCTAAAACTATTATAATAGTACTATTATATACACTTTTGCTTTTTTATGAAAGCAAAAACCGATGTAACTCAATATATAGAGCCACATCGGTTCGAATTATATTAGTAACTGCTTATAAAATACATGATATTCCAAAGAATTACAAGAGAATAATTATTATTTTTGACCAAATTTAGGGCGACGACGTTCTGTGAAAGCTCGTACACCTTCCTTAAAGTCTTCAGAAAGACCTAAGGAGCATTGATTTTCTACTTCAAACTTCTTGTACTCTTCCCAGCCAGATAAGAAGCTATTCCACATCATTTCCTTCATAACGCGGTAAGATTGTGCAGGACCTTTTGCTAACTTCTCAACAAGACGTCTTGTAGCCGTTTCTAAATCTTCTAATTCACAAACTTTATATACAAAGCCAAGTTCTTTACCTTTTTCAGCAGATACGGCTTCGCCAGTCATAACGATATGCATAGCACGGTTCATGCCAATGGATCGAGTCAACAAGAATAAACCGCCTGCATCAGGAGCAAGACCTACGTTTACGAAAGCTTGAATAAAGCGTACGTTATTAGCTGCTACAACAAAGTCTGCAGCTAACGCCATGTTGAACGCCGCACCTGCTGCAGCGCCTTGAAGGCTCATGATAACAGGTTTAGGTAAGCGTTTCATAGCCATAGAAATTTGGGCTACTAGTTCAACAATTTCAAATAAAGACTCTGTATCACCATCATTTACAGCCCGTTCCATTTCTGTTAAATCGCCACCAGCAGAGAATACCTTGCCTTCAGCATTGATGAGCAATGCACGAACACTTTCATCGTTGTGTGCTTTATCTAAAACCTCAAGGATCTCCTTGCACATCTCGATATTAAAACCATTCGCCACTGTAGGCCGATTAAATGTCAACGTACCAATGCCGTTGTCCACTACGTATTGAATTGTATTATAAATCATATGAGTTCTCCTATATGAAAATCTATTTTCGAAAAAATTCGATTATTATATATCTATTATAGGAGAATTAAATGTACCTGTAAATGATAGAATTACATAACCCAATAAATTCAAAACAATACGGTAATCGTATACGCCATGAACTAAAAATAAGACCTAAGCTATAAACAGTCTATAATGCAAAAACACCTGCAGACATTGTCTGCAGGTGTAATAACCTGTATTCCAAATATTAACGTTTGGAGAATTGGCTTGCTTTGCGGGCTTTTTTAAGACCGTATTTTTTACGTTCTTTCATACGTGGGTCACGAGTCAAGAAGCCAGCTTTTTTCAAAGATTGACGAAGTTCGCCATCTACGTCCAATAACGCACGGGAGATACCGTGACGAATTGCACCAGCTTGACCGGAAGGACCGCCACCAGCTACAGTTGCGATAACATCGTATTGTTCAACTGTGTTAGTCAAATTCAAAGGTTGTTTTACGATCAATTCCAAAGTTTGGCGACCGAAATAATCATTAAGTTCACGTTTGTTAACAGTGATTTTACCTGTGCCCGGTACCAGACGAACTCTAGCAACGGAAGATTTTCTACGACCAGTGCCGTAATATTGTGCTACTGCCATTATATGTTCCTCCCTCTAGATTATCGTACGGAAATTTCTAATACTTCTGGTTTTTGAGCTGCATGTGGATGCTCAGGACCAGCGTATACGTTTAATTTACGGTATTGTTGTGCACCCAATTTATTTTTTGGAAGCATACCACGAACTGCCATTTCAACAACACGTTCAGGTTGTTTTTCAAGCATCATGGACAATTTAGTGAAACGGGAACCACCTGGGTAACCAGAGTGACGGAAGTATTCCTTTTGTTCCAATTTTTTACCAGTTACGCGAATTTTTTCTGCGTTTACAACGATCACATGGTCACCAGTGTCTACGTGTGGTGTGAAAGTTGGTTTATTTTTGCCCCGAAGAACTTTTGCAACTTCGGCAGCAAGGCGTCCTAAAGTTTTACCTTCAGCGTCAACAACATACCATTTCCGTTCGATTGTGTTCGGATTGGCCATAAATGTAGTTTTCATGCTGCATATCCTCCTAATAACGTCATAATTCTACCAAAATCAGCTTGTCCTTTGCTTCCGGGGCTAATGGAAACACGACTAAAGCTTACTCAAAATAGTATACAGATTTTATGGGTTTGTGTCAATTAAAATTTAGTACTTATATGCTGTCATCAAATTATTTTTTTAATATAGAATTACATTGCTGTATTACATCATTCAATACGGTCTGATCAGTATTAAAAAGAAGTTTAACCCAATTATCACGCCAACTGCCTCCTAATTGAGCTTCTACTTTTATATGTCCATATGAATTACATATAATATGGACATAATCATCCGAATCATCATAAGCAATACGAACTTCTCCATCTAATGTTATATATATTAATTTGAGTTGACTGATTAGTTCTCTAAATTCATTTACAGTATAAACAAAGGTACCTCGACCGGAAAAGTCGCCACTTTTAATATGTACACTAAAGGCGATACACGCCTCTCGCAGCTCAGTATCAGCAATATATTTTTCTTCTAACTCAACACGTATAAAATCCATTAATCTCCTCTAAATAATAAAAATGAACAGTCCCCTTTATTATCTTTCATTAGCAGAAACCTACTTATATTACATATTACTTTATATTGTGCAGGAAATTTAAATATTTATATAGAATTATGAATATATAACATCAAAATTGAAAAAAAGTTTAATTTAGATTTTTAAAATAATACATATTATATCAATACTTCTATAACCTAGGAGATGATAGTATGAATCTAGAAAACAAAAACTCATTTCTCTTAAATAGTGCTCTATTCTTTTCAACAATGGGAAGCACCGCAACAACACTAGGTTTTATAACATATATATTCAATACCACCCACAGTCCCTTTGATACAGGGGCAGTTACAATAGCGACATTATTAGTTGGAATGTTATTAGGCCCATTTTTAGGGATACTCGTAAAAGAAAAAGGCTTAATGTGGTCTATGGTAGTTCCTGAAATAGTTTCGGGTTTTATATTATTAATTTTTGTTTTCATAGATAACCTATATCTAGTATATATCATAGCTTTTCTTATAGGTTTTAATAATAAAATTTTAGGAATCGCTAGACTTTCTTTTGTACCTAATATTACAAATGATTTAGTCAAATTCAATGCACTGCTTCGGTCTATTAATCGTCTTGCTTTGATAAGTGGTTCCTTATTATTTAGCGTTATAATTAATTACTCTTTAACGCTAGTATTCGTTATTGATGCAATTACTTATATTATTTCAGCCTACCTACTTTATCGTTTAAATAAAAATGTAAGAATACAGTCACACTCAACTATCTCCAAAAAAACCATTAGAGAAAGCATATATGATCGCATTCAACTTTTATTAAAAGGATATAAGTTATTATTCCTAAATAAAAAAATCAATTTTATAGTTTATTTGGGTATATTAGCCAGAATATTTTATATGTGTATACCTATTCTACTATTAATATTTATTAAAGATATCTTACATTTAACTGATAGTCAGTATGGATATACGCAAACAATCTCTAGATTGGCATCATTCATTATTTTTGGAATTCTTGCTAAATATTTTACCATTAATTTAGCAACGAGTTTTAAAAAGATTTTGTTCCCTCTTTTTATACTATACGGAGGAAGTATCTTTTTCATAGGCTATATAGAAACAATAGAACAACTATATATTCTATATAGTATATCTGAAATATTATTATTTACAGCCGTTGTTTTAGTTCATGCGTATATACAATCTATTTTTTCACAAGAAGAGTTAACATTGGCTAGCGGTTCTGTAAGTACAGGCTTTTCTATTGGATCGATATTATCAATAACTATATTTACAAACTTAGCAAATGTATTACCGCTACACTATATATTTTTTATATGTGGACTGGGAGTAATTATAAGCACAGTTATTATAATAGGCTATACTCGATTAAACCAAGAAAGATAGCTTTTATGATAATTATTTAATTTATCCTTTTATAAATAATACACTCATAATATATAAAAAATCCGCAGTGCGTTGCACTGCGGATTTTTGCGCCAAATTATTTGGAGTACAATTCGACGATAAGTGTTTCGTTAACTTCGATAGGAAGTTCTTCACGTTGAGGAAGACGAGTGAAAGTAGCTTTGAAGCCTTCCAAGTCTTTTTCAATGTAAGGAAGTTCGAAAGAACGAAGTTCTTGGAAATTAGTTTTGAACATTTCGTTGTCGCGGGAAGCTTCACGAAGTTCAATAACGTCACCTGGTTTGCAGGAGTAGGATGGAATGTCTACACGACGACCATTTACCAAAATGTGGCCATGGTTTACCATTTGACGAGCTTGACGAATGGAGTTACCGAAGCCGATGCGATATACAAGGTTATCAAGACGTTGTTCCAAAAGGATCAACATGTTTTCACCTGTAACACCTTGCATTTTTTTCGCTTTATCATAATAGCGTACGAACTGGCGTTCTAGCAAGTTGTAGTAAGCTTTAACTTTTTGTTTTTCTAATAATTGTGTGCCATACTCAGACATTTTTTTCTGACGTTGGTCTTTTTTGACGCGATTCAAGGCTTTTGCGTGACCGAATACGTTCACACCAAAGCGACGACAAAGTTTGAATCGAGCCTCTCTTCTCGTTGCCATGTGATTATCACCTCATAAGATTAATATAAACTTGTACCTACACATAATGGTACTCATGTATAATATCATTTTCATTTACTTATGTCAATTATTGATAATGGTGAAAGTCATTGAAATAAGTGCATAATAGCGAACTTATATTACACTTTTTTGCGATAATATTGCTCACTATATCGATTGTGCATGCTTCATCATATTTTATAGATTTAGATGAAAAAACAATTATAGTATGCTACAATATTAGTAAGAAAGGTAATAGGTATCATTGGAGTTTTATGTCAATATTGGGGGAATACTATGAAAGAGTTACCTACAATGCAAGAGCTACAAAGTTTTATTACCTATAATAAAACAGGAAGCTTTACATTAGCTGCACAATCTATGAACATTACACAATCAGCTTTCAGCGCTCAAATGAAAAAATTAGAGCGTCTAGTTGGTGTGAAATTAATTTCCCGCTCTACACGAGGTAGCCGTTTGACACCAGAAGGTGAATTATTCCTACCAGAAGCAGAACAAGTTCTCGACACATTGGAACGTGCTATTCAATCGATCCGTTTAGCCAGCAAGGTAGAACGTCCAATCTTAAATATTGGTGTATTGCGTAGTTTAGGGGACATTCGCCTTAACGGATATGTATCCCACTTCTTCCAAAACCACCCTGAGTTCTCTGTCAGCATTTATGACATGGAAGAAGAAGAGTTGATGCTCGACTTACGCGAAAATCGTATCGACATTGCCCTCCTCTACTTACCAAATAACAAGGATATGTCAGCATATGAATCTACAGCCCTTCGCGAGGACGAATTCGTATACTATGCACCAAACATCATCGATAATATGGAAGTTGCTAGCTTGAAAGCAATTCAACAACAACCATTACTTATGTATCCACCTAAGTACTTTATGTATCGTACATTGAAAAATTATGTTGGTAACGGACAACAAAATCTACACATTAGAGGTAGCCGCTTATCTAACCCATATACAATGATCGACTACTGTCAAAAAAATAAATCAGGCTGCATCGTAGCACGCCAAATTCTAAATTCTTTAAATATCAATGATGGCTACATACCTTTAGAAAAACCATTTAAACTACAAGTGTGCTTCGCCTTTAAGAAAAACAATTCTAAATCGGAAACAATGCATACCTTCATGGATTATGTACACAGCGAATCACCAGCTCGTTTATAAGAACGAAGCAAAACCCGTACACATATATGTGTACGGGTTTTAATTTTATTATACCCTCTATTAATGTCTATATTTAACATTTTTACCTTTTAATATCTTTGTCTTTTAATATTCTTTTCTTTACCACTAGTAACAATTCATCTTGGTCATTAAATAATTGCTCTCTACACTAACAAGTTGTACAATAGAGAATAGATTTCAATTAATACTGTGAGGTTATTATGCTCTTATCTATTTTCTTCTTTATATTAGCCGGTTTAGCCGAAATCGGTGGCGGCTATTTAGTATGGCTCTATATGCGCGACGATAAAGGCCCTGTATATTTACTGGCTGGTGCCATCATCTTATTTTTATATGGCCTTATCCCTACCTTCCAACCAGAAGCAAGCTTCGGTAAGGTCTATGCAGCCTACGGCGGCGTATTTATTGCCCTCTCCATCCTATGGGGTTGGCTCGTCGATGGTTTGCGACCAGACACATATGATATCATCGGCGGACTTGTATGCCTTGTGGGCGTCTATATCATCATGTACGCGCCGCGTTAAATACAAAGAGTACAACTACTACAGTTGTACTCTTTTTTCTAGGTCTATTTCTATGTCTATTTTTATATCTATAACTAATATTTTCTAAATAAATAACTATTTTTATATAAATAGAAATAACTATTGATATATATAAATAGCTATTGTGTTATATAACAAAAAGCGGCCATCCGAAGATAACCGCTTACGTTGGTGGACGATGACAGGATCGAACTGCCGACATCCTGCTTGTAAGGCAGGCGCTCTCCCAGCTGAGCTAATCGTCCA
>NZ_JBSPUA010000006.1:0-77984 GCF_053850375.1 Veillonella sp. Ser01
TATGCTTATTTTTTTGCAAAAAAATAATGTTGGAAGTGACACCGTAGTGGTGTCACCCCAACATTTATTATAGAGCCAGTATTTATGAGTTCTTGTTCCTGATGTCCTAAAAACTACCTATACTACATTAAAATTAATTACCCGGATACGTGTAGATTGTATTTAAAGTTTAAAAACACTAGATAATAAAAGGTATACAGAACATATGTAATAACGGCTAATTATAAACTGATAATGAAGAAAATATGAAAGTTAAATCACTTTTTTACGCTTTTTACTTGCTTTAAGTATTAAAAATAGCGTAAACTATAAGAAGTATCTAATATTTATGATATTGAGGTAACCCTGTGAATTTACAAATACGGATTTGGATATCCAATGTTGTGCTCTTTGTAGTGCCTATTTTGATAGCAATTATCTTATTTTTGCTATACTTTACAGGTCTGCGCATATTGGCTAATGCCGGTTACTATTTGCGTATTGAGCAGGAACAACAGTTTAAAAGTGTCAGTCGAATCACTGAAACAATTACCTTTTATGGTTTAGAAAACAACTTAATAGATAGCTTAGTAAAGCCTAGCTATAGTCTACTTGATCCAAAGGAAGTATATGTAGAGGTACTAGATCAAGGTAATATGGTGTACAGCTATGGTAATCCTCAAATCTATAGCGCTTCAGCTATTGTTGGTCTTATTGATGTAAACCCTGAATTACAAGGTATTGTATATCAGTCCAATAATACGTTCGTATATGAAATGCGGAAATATGATGGGCGTCATACTTACGTATATCATATTGCTATAAAGCGCGCTACTCATGGTAGTGATAGCTTAATGGAATCAGTTTCCTTCTATATTATTGTAGTGGCTATATTACTCTTTATTGTTACATTCTTTGCTATTAACCGATTTGTTACACGCTTTATCATGATTCATGTTAAGAATATGACAAAATCCTTAGAAATGGCCAATCGTCAGATTGAAATGGAACAGGAGCAACAAAAAGAGTTACTAGCAGGGATATCCCATGATATTCGAACGCCGTTAACAGCGATTAAAGCGTATGCAGAAGGCGTTCGTGATGGTATTGCACCAACCGAAGAGCAACAAAAACGCTATATGGGAATCATTTTGAAACGTGCTAATGATTTAGATTCGATGTTAGAGGAATTATTCCTCATTACAACTTTGAATTATAAAAAAGAGTCGCGTCCATCTGAACGAATTGAACTCGGTCAATATGTACGTGATTTTGTAGAAGATCATTTGGCTCCTTATCAAACAAGAGGTCTAGAAATTAAATTCCGTATAGCAGCGGAAAATGCTTTCATTAATGCAAACCCACAATTGTTACAACGGGTTTTACAAAATGTGTTGAACAATAGTGCTAAGTATAAAATGGCCGATGTTGGTCATTGTGTTATTGATGTAACTAGTGATGATGATTTTGTATACTGTGTTATCAGTGATGATGGCCCAGGGGTACCACCAGAATCTCTAGAACGTCTAATGCGTCCATTCTACCGTGTAGATTCATCTCGTACGAATCCACAAGAAGGTAGTGGTCTTGGATTGTCGATTATTCGTCGAATTATGGAAATCTTTGAAGGCCGAGTTGTGATTGAAAATGTAAGACCACATGGTCTACGTATTATATTAGAATTTCCTAAACAAGGAGAAGAATCATGAGTGAACATATCTTAATTATTGAAGACGATTTGGATATCGCCAATATTGAGCGTGATTATTTGATGGTGGCAGGTTATGATGTAACTATTATGACTAATGGTACTGAGGGTATTGAGGCTGCCTTAAATACTCCTGTAGACCTTATCATCCTTGATGTTATGTTGCCAGAAATGGATGGTTTTGAAGTTTGTCGACAAATTCGTGACAAGGTTCGTGTACCAATTGTTATGGTAACAGCTCGTCTCGATGATATCGATAAAATCCGTGGTCTCGGCGTAGGTGCTGATGACTACATTGAAAAACCATTCTCTCCATCTGTATTGATTGCAAAAATTAAAGCTATGTTGGCACAATATAAACGCTTAACAGAGCGTGATGCAATGGAAACTAATGCGATTCAATCTGGAGAAATCCGTCTTGATCCTAAGATGATGAAAGTTTGGGTAAACGAAAAAGAAGTTCACCTTAAAAAGAAAGAATTCCAGTTATTAGAATTCTTGATGCGCAACCGTGATATCGTATTTAGTAAAGAAGAATTATACTCTCGCGTATGGGGCCTTGATTCCTATGGTGATTATGCAACTGTAGCGGTTCATATCAACCGTTTACGTGAAGAAATTGAAGATAATCCATCCGATAGTAAGCACATCATTACTGTATGGGGCGTTGGTTATAAATTTGTTTGATAACTGAAAAGCACTTTCATATTACGCTCACGTTTTTGGTGGCTGTTGATAAAATATGAGTTTATAGGAAGTTATTATATAGATATAATCAAAGATTTAAAAATTGTTTATATACTTCCTTTGATAGTTTAGATATTCCATGTATACTTATTTAAGTAAGGCTGACTTTTGATTCTAGATAAGAAACAACTAAACTTCTCTCTCTTAATAAGTTCTCTCTCAACTTATCTAGATCACATATACTCTCTCTCAACAGTCCTTACACTCTCAAACTATATGCATAAAGGGCATTCCTAGCGACGGCTAGTGAATGCCCTTTATGTTTTATATGGTACATTTTTATATAGATATGTTTTTATGTAATTTCTCTACAGTTGAATCGTCTTGAAATTAGATTTGCTCTTAACGTATTACGAGATACATATTATTTATAGAAATTATATTTTTATAATAGATGTAATAAATTGTTATCTTGCAATGTCATGTCTTGCGTACTATAATAGGTTCATCAAAAATTGATTTTATAAAATTGATTTTGGTGAAAGTAGACATATACTGCTATATATTGCTATGTTACATTATTGTTAAAGTGTGTATTTGATTGCGATTGACATTTTATATAATAAGGAATATGGCACTAAGAAATCATTAAGAAATGATATAAGGAGATATGCATGAATTTTTCAAAATATAAGAAATCAATTATTGCTTGTGTGCTAGCCCTCGGTATTGGCGTAGGTGGAGGATACTATTTCTTTGGTAATCCCGTTACACATCAAACGACTGTACGAGAACAAACAAAACAAACAAAACCTATTACGGATACGCGTAATACATACGTGGTACAAGCGGCTAAAGAATCTGGTCCGGCTGTAGTGGGGATTACTACACAAGTTTTCCAAAAGGATATTTTTAACCGTACCATCTATGCTGGGGAAGGTGTAGGCTCTGGTGTATTGATTGACAATGATGGACATATCGTAACAAATAATCACGTTGTAGCTGGTGCAAAAAATGGAGAGGTTACAGTTTCCTTGTCCAATGGATCTACGGTCACAGGTACAGTTATCGGTACAGATGCCCAAACAGACTTAGCTGTTGTTAAAATCGATCCACCAAAGGATATTCAACCCATAAAAATTGGTGACTCTGACTCTTTACAAGTAGGGGAACCTGCTATTGCTATTGGTAATCCATTAGGTCTAGAGTTTAAAGGCTCTGTTACATCTGGTGTAATTAGTGCGTTAGCTCGTACTATTGATGATCAAGGACAACGCTTCCCATTGATCCAAACGGATGCAGCTATCAATCCAGGTAACTCCGGTGGTGCGCTCATCAATGCGGACGGAGAGTTAATTGGTATTAATAGCTCTAAGATTTCTAAAGAAGGTGTGGAAGGTATGGGATTTGCTATTCCTATTAATTCCGCTATGACCGTTGTAGACTCTATTATTAAAAATGGTAAGGTTGTACGCCCTTATATTGGTGTGTGGGCTGTGGATCGTCAAACAGCAGCGCGTAACAATGTAAGTTATGAAGGCGAAGGTCTTCTTATTGTCCAACTTGATGCGAATGGTCCTGCTGCACAGGCTGGTTTAGTGGAAGGAGATACAATTGCTCAAGTTGATGGTAAGGATATTAGCACATTGTTAGAATTAAAAGAGCAAATTGACGCTAAGAGCCCTGGTGATACAGTTTTGGTATCTTATACTCATAATGGCAAAATGAAGAGCACACAGCTTAAATTAGGCCAAGCATCTTCGAATTAATCGGAGTATTAAATATATTAGTAGATTAAATTTAACTGAAATAAAAATCCTCATCTAAGATGAGGATTTTTTATTTCAGTTGAATTATTAGACTAGATTTGTGTAAAACCACTTGTAAAATATATAAATTTCTAAAGTATTTTATATCTATAAATTCAGTAATTATCTATGTTTGTGATCGTTGGAATGTGTTAATTTTTATTTTGTAAATTATATTTTTAACAAGGTACCTTGCAATACGAGGTACCTTGTGTTATTATGTATTTGTCAGTACATGATAGTGACCGTAAGAGAGCTTTCACATTGGCAGGTAGGCACAACCTAAAGGGAGGAACTATGCAAGTTCAATTAAAAAAAGGTGTTATGGATATGCTTGTGCTAGCATTATTAACACAAAGTGATCGCTATGGATATGAAATCGTAAGCACCATTTCGGAGTATATTGAAATTTCGGAAGGAACGATATATCCATTATTTAATAGATTAAAAAAAGAAAAGTATGTTGAAACATATTTGAAGGAATCTTCCACAGGACCATCTCGAAAATATTATCATATCACGGCTGATGGTCGTGCAGCATACAATAAGATGCGCCAAGAATGGGATGAATTCTCTGGTGTAATAAATATCTTGTTGAAAGGAGTAGACTATAATGAACAAAAATAACTTTTTAGAAGCACTGCGCAATATATTTAAGAAAGCGCGCGTTGCTGATGTAGAGAGTATTATAGAGGTTTATGAGGAACATTTTGCTGTAGGCTATGAAAAAGGTCTTACAGATAGTGAAATCATTAAATCTTTGGGAACTCCAGAAGAAATCTATACATCCTATGTAGATGCAGGTATTATTACAGATACATTAGGACAAGATGGTGCTGAAAGTAAATCTGTTAATATGCAAGAAATTTATGCACGCTTTGATGATTATAAAGAACGTTTATTACCACAATTACCAGGTATGGCTAAAAAAGCATCCAAAACATTGTTATCTATTGGAAGTGGTTTGTCATATATTGTAGGGGTTTTACTATTTATTATTACACCTGCTATCTTATATTTACTCGGAAGCTCATGGCAACCGTTTGAGAATGTAACGGCATTTCCTGCATTATCATTGGTAACTTTAGTTGCACTTGGTGGTGTAGGTCTCTTTGGGGGCCTTACATGTATCTTTATTGGTATTGAACTTCGTGGTGTACGCGAACGTTATTTCAGCAATGTAGATTAAGGAGGACCTATGAGACGAATTATAATTGCTGCCATTCTAACTGTAATCAGTGCTGTAGGTGTAGGTACATCCTTTGCTGTAAATGATTTACCAAATTTTGGTGAATGGATGAAAACCAATGAACAACAGTTTAGAAAACCACATAGACATGATGGTTCTAATATGCATATGGACCAACATATGATGGATGGAAATAATCAAATGATGCCTCAAGATGGTATGGGACCAAATAATGGTCAACATATGTACCAAAATTGTCAAAACCAAATGATGCCTCAAGATGGTATGGGACGAAATAATGGTGGTCAGCATATGTATCAAAATGGTCAAATGCCTCCACAAGGTCCAGGACCACAACAATCTAATGGTAATGCACCACAACAACAAACTGGTCAAGGTGCATCACAAACTACACAAAACTAACCATATTTTATGAGTCCTTTTCTCTCATAAATAATAGAGAACGTGGTCGTGAAAGTGCATTCATGGCCACCGTAGAGCCACACACTCTATGTGATACATTCGTATCAGAATCTCTCTCTTACACACAATAACTACACACAAACAAAAAGAGCTCCTCAGTGAAGGAGCTCTTTTTGTATCTGTTTATAATTTTATTTGATGTGTTTAGAACCACGTTCGGTCATAGCTACGCCATCTTTACAAAGAGGGCATTCTTCCTGTTTATATGTAGGAACTTCGAGGTTAAGCAATGCTTGTACTTTTTCATGAGGTACGCCGAATTCTGCTTTACCACCAGAGCGGTTAACAAGCAAACCTACACCTACGATTTCACCACCGGCTTGGTTTACAACATTTACTACTTCTTGTACAGAACCACCAGTAGTTACGATATCTTCAACGATAAGTACGCGTGTGCCTGGCTCAATTTTAAAGCCACGGCGCAATGTCATAACACCTTTTTCTCGTTCAGTGAAGATCGCACGTGTGCCAAGAGCTTTACCCACTTCGTGAGCAAGTAAGATACCGCCAGTCATAGGTCCAATAACGAGTTCTACATTTTGGTCGCGGAAGCGTTCAGCTAATTCTTTACAAAGCGTTTCAGTGTATTTAGGATGTTGCAATACATTGAATTTTTCAACGTACAT
This sequence comes from Veillonella sp. Ser01, assembly GCF_053850375.1. NCBI lineage: Bacteria > Bacillati > Bacillota > Negativicutes > Veillonellales > Veillonellaceae > Veillonella > Veillonella sp. Ser01. The sequence continues at coordinate 6,481 of NZ_JBSPUA010000006.1, forward strand.
TGGGCTGTGGAGTCCAGATGTCAAAAGGAAGTGACCTTCTAAAATAGCTTGAGTATCGATGAGTAATTGTTTTACTTCTTGTTCTGTCATCATTTGGATACATTCTCCATTTCTTCAATAATTAAACGAACTGCTTCACGAGGATTTTCAGCCTGTGTAATAGGGCGGCCAATAACGAGGCGAGATGCGCCATCTTGTAATGCACTAGCAGGAGTAGCAATACGTTTTTGGTCATTTGTTGCTGCAAAGGAAGGGCGAATACCAGGTGTTACGATGAGGAAATCATCACCACATGCTTCACGAATCATCTTAGCTTCTAATGCGGAACATACAACACCATCCATACCACATTCTTTAGCAAGCTTAGCAAGGCGAATTACTTGGTCGGAAATAGGTAGTTGGCCACCGATAGCAGTCCAAGATTCATCGTCGAAACTAGTTAGAGCAGTGATAGCCAATAATTTTGGTCGCTCAACGCCTAGTATTTCACCACTTTCACGAGCTGCCTCTACAGCGGCTTTCATCATGACAGGGCCACCTTGACCATGCAAAGTGATTAAACTAGCGCCGAGACGTGTTAAGGAAGAAACTCCATGGGCTACGGTGTTTGGAATGTCGTGCAATTTCAAATCAAGAAATATTTGTTTGTTTTGCTCTTGTAAAAAGCGAATTGTTTTTGCTCCTTCGGCGTAGAATAGCTCCATGCCGACCTTGTAAAAGCTAACCGAATCACCGAGTGATAATACGATTTCTTTTACAGCATCCATCGTGGATACGTCAAGGGCAACGATTAATCTGTCATCTGCCATGTTGCAACCTCCATACTACATATATATCTAAATAATTTTCACATACAGAGGGCCCATCTGTCAATTAAAATTACTGTGAAAGCGGTGACTATTAGTCACCCTTGAATAGTAGATTATAGACTGTTTCATGCTATAATAAATGGAGAAAATGAATATAATTCTTATATATAAATTTTGAAACATATAGATTTGAAAGGAGTCCTATGTTAGATTTTGTTGCATTAGACTTTGAAACAGCTAATAAATTTAAAAATAGCGCGTGCTCCTTGGCGGTTATTACCGTAAAGGACGGACAGATTATAAAAAAGGCATACAGCCTTATTAAACCACCATTCATGAGCTTCGATGATGAATGTATTGAAATTCATGGCATTCAACCAAAGGATGTTATCCACGAGAAAACATTTGATCAATTGTGGAATGCTATCTACGAAAATCACTTAAAAGGCAATATCATGGTAGCTCACAATGCAAAATTCGATATGAATGTATTGCGTGCTACACTGGATTACTATAAAATCCCTTGGCCTGATCTTGATTATGCTTGTACGGTGAAACTTTCACGTGCAGTATGGCCAGATTTAGTAAATCATAAGCTAAATACAATGGCTGCATACATCGGAGTCGAGTTTAAACATCACTACGCATTAGATGATGCAGAAACATGTGCTAAGGTTGTATTGGAGGCGGCTAAAGCTAAGGGCGTTAATAGCTTGCCAGATTTATTGAAGGCTACAGGTGTACCACTAGAACCATTTATTGATGACAAAAATCGCGCTGCTCAAGAGGCTTTACATAAAGAGCCTGAGCCAGAGCAAATGTCATTTTTTTAGTAAGGAGAGACACTATGTTAGGTAAAGAATTATTATCCTATGTGGACCACACACTATTGCGTCCCACAGCTACATGGGATGATATTAAAGAAATCTGTGAAGCTGGCGTAGCCTATAAAACAGCATCTGTATGTATTCCACCGGACTTTGTGGCTTCTGCCCATGAAGCATATCCAGGCCTCAATGTATGTACTGTTATTGGTTTCCCTTTAGGCTATGAAACAACAGAGGTGAAGGTGGCTGAAACAAAGCAAGCCCTTGTAGAAGGCGCCTCTGAAATTGATATGGTCATAAACCTTGGCAATGTAAAACAAGGTGATTTTGATGCCGTTACTGATGAAATTAAAGCCCTTAAAGCAGCCTGTGGAGATAAAATCCTAAAGGTTATTATTGAAACTTGCTACCTTACTGATTCTGAAAAGGTAGCGCTTTGCAAATGCATTACGGATGGTGGTGCTGACTATATCAAGACATCTACAGGTTTTGGTAGCAGTGGTGCCAGTATTGAAGATATTCAACTCTTTAAGAAACACATCGGTCCTAATGTAAAAATTAAGGCTGCCGGTGGTATTCGTTCTATCTCTGACATGAAAGCCTATATTGCAGAAGGTTGCAGTCGTATTGGCGCTAGCGCAGCAGTAGAACTACTTAAAGATCATTTAGACGAAGAAGTATAATAGAAAACCACCTAGGCCGTGCTTAGGTGGTTTCTTAGAATGGCGGTATAACCATGCGCATGTATGATATTATTCTAAAAAAGCGATCTAATTTACCCTTAACAGATGAGGAAATTCGTTTTGTCATCTCAGGCTATGTAAATGGGGATATCCCCGACTATCAAGTGAGTGCCTTATTGATGACCATTGTATTTAATGGGATGAATGCACGTGAACTCGGCACATTGACATTAGCGATGGCACAATCGGGGCATATGGTAGATTTGTCCGATATTGATGGGATAACAGTAGATAAGCATAGCACTGGTGGTGTAGGGGATAAGACAACACTTATCATAGGTCCTCTCGTAGCTGCTTGTGGAGGCAAGGTGGCGAAAATGTCTGGTCGTGGTTTAGGGCATACGGGCGGCACTATCGATAAGATGGAGTCCATACCAAATCTAAAGGTATCATTGGACCAAGAGGCATTTATTAATCAAGTCAATACAATAGGTCTTGCCGTCATCGGACAATCTGAAGGGCTGGCACCTGCAGACAAGAAGCTATATGCTTTGCGTGATGTAACAGGCACCGTCGATAGTATCCCTCTAATTGCATCCTCTGTAATGAGTAAAAAATTAGCCTCTGGGGCACAAGCCATTTTGCTGGATGTAAAGGTTGGTAGTGGCGCCTTTATGAAAACCTTAGATGATGCTCGTGCATTGGCTAAAGCAATGGTAGATATTGGAACGGAAAATGGCCGCTCTGTTAAGGCTGTTTTAACTGATATGGATAGACCACTGGGTCATGCCATTGGTAATGCTTTGGAAATCCGTGAGGTTATTGATACGTTGAAAGGTCATGGCCCAGAGGATTTAACTCATGAATGTGTTATTATGGCAGCTCATATGCTCGTATTAAGCCAAATTTGTGATTATGAAACAGCTCTCAGTCGTGTACAAGAGGCCCTTAATTCGGGATCCGCTCTTGAACGATTGCGCATGATGATTGATGCTCAAGGTGGAGACAGCCGAGTTCTTGATGATGAAAGCTTATTAGCAATCGGAAAATTTACCTATGATGTTACAGCGCCTCAAGATGGTTACATTACACACATGAATACAGAACAATGTGGTATTGCATCTGTTATGCTTGGAGCTGGTCGCACCGTTAAGGATGGGCCTATTGATTATAGTGCGGGCATCGTAATGCATAAGAAAACAGGTGATACTGTTCGAGCTGGTGAAAGTATAGCTACCTTGTATGCTTCAGATGAAAGCTTGCTCGCCAATGCTAGTAAAACATATTTAGAGTCAATTACCTTTGGCAAAACTGCACCAATTGTAGTGGATACGATTCTTGATATGGTGGAATAAGGAGATCCATATGACGGAACAAGAAATTAAAAATCTTATTGACCATGCTATAGTAGCGCGTGAGAAAACCTATAGCCCGTATTCTCATTTTGGAGTGGGTGCAGCCCTTCTGTGTGAGGATGGGGCAATCTATGAAGGTTGCAATATAGAAAATGTATCTTATGGTTTAACTAACTGTGCAGAACGAACTGCTATATTTAAAGCCGTATCAGAAGGTCGTACAAAAATTAAGGCCCTCGCCGTAGTTGCTGATACGGAAGGGCCTTGTGCACCATGCGGTGCCTGTCGCCAAGTAATTTCTGAATTTGAAATACCACAGATTATTTTGGCTAATTTAAAAGGAAATTATAGAGTCCTTGACCTTGATGAATTATTACCATTTAGATTTGGTGCGGACAGCTTATAGTAAAAAAAGAGACCACCAATGTGGTCTCTTTTTTGTTATAACTTAGAATGCAGGAACAACTGCACCTTTGTATTTTTCTTCAATGAATTTTTTGATTTCAGGGCTATGAAGAGCTTCCATCAATTTTTTGATGCGAGGATCGCTTTCATTGCCTTTAAGTACAGTTACGATGTTTACGTAAGGGGAATCTTTAGATTCGATTGCCAATGCATCTTTACTAGGGTTAAGACCTGCATTTAATGCATAGTTTGTGTTAATAGCTGCTAAAGCTACATCGTCAAGAGAACGAGGTATTTGAGCTGCTTCTAATTCAACAAATTGGTAACCATTAGGATTGGAAGTGATATCTTGAATTGTAGACAAGATATTGCTGGAATCTTTCAATGTGATAAGACCTTCTTTTTGCAATAACAATAATGCACGACCACCGTTTGTAGGGTCATTAGGGATAGCGATTTTAGCGCCTTTAGGAAGATCTTTTAAATCTTTAATTTGATGGGAGTATAAGCCCATTGGCTCAAGGTGAACACCACCAGCAGATACTAGTGGAAGGTTGTGAGCTTTTGCGAATTCATCCATGTAAGGTACATGTTGGAAGAAGTTTGCATCGATTTCTTTATCACCCAAAGCAATGTTTGGTGTGTTGTAATCAGTGAATTCAGTGATTTGTAAATCAATACCATCTTTTGCCAAGACAGGTTTAACTTGTTCCAAAATTTCTGCGTGAGGTACTGCTGTAGCACCGATTTTTAATACTTGTTTGCCGTTGTTAGCAGCTTGTTTGTTATTGTCATTACCGCAACCAGCGATTAATAAAGCACCGCCAAGGATTACAGTAGCTGCTAATGCTAAAAATTTTCTCATTAGACACACTCCTTTTACAATCATTTCATATAAAATATTACATTTATAGTACTAAATTATTTCCTATCTATCAAGAAGGAATTGTTACGAGTTCTCCATAGCTTAAAGTTATACCAAAAAGAGATTTCCAAACTAGTATCTATAAATAGTTGATAGTGTTTGGAAATCTCTCTTTATTTTATGTAATTTTATTTATTGTATTTAATGTATGTATTGGTAAACACTTATTTGCTAATAATTGAATCTATGGTTCAACCTTATTTACCTATGATAAGTCCAATGGACCACATGATTTGGTAAATCATTGCAGCCCCTGCAGTTGTACCCATAGCTTTGTCGAGTAGGAACTCATCTGTTTTAGTACTTAAGGTATGTACTGTTTTGAAAGCTAGTGGTACTGCGAGAAAGGCGAAGAGGGAGAACCATGTCATGTGACCTACGATGATCCATGCAAGAATCCAAATGAAATTGAATAGGTAAGTGATGCTCATCAAACTGAGGGCACGTTCACGACCCAATACGATTGGTAATGTACGACGACCATGGCTTTCATCATTTCGAATATCACGAATATTATTCGTGAGCATAATGGAACCAACGAGCAATGTAGATGGAATAGCAGGGATTAATAATGCTAAAGATAAGTCTCGCGTCCATGCATAGCCTGTAATGAGGACGATGGCAAAACCCATAGCGATACCAGAGGAAATTTCACCAAATGGTGTGCGAGAAATCGGTTTTGGCCCACCAGAGTAGAGAAAACTGATGAGAATGCAAAGAAAACCAGCTGGAATATAGTACCAAGTAATGGTTGCCGATAGATAAAGACCGATGATAATAGGTACAACCATGAGTACCTTAATCATGGTAACGATGAGCTCTGGTGTAATGGCACCACGGGTGATAGAACCAGCATTGCCGACCTTCTGCCCCGCATCGAGACCAGATTTAAAATCTTTATATTCATTCCATAAGTTAGCAACAATTTGAGCTGTTACAACAGCTAAAAATATTAAAATCGTATGGAAAATGGCGAGACCTGTACCCTTTACAGCACCAAATGCGTAATAACTAAAGGATGCACCTAAAATGGTAGGCCCTAAAGCGGCCGCTAATGTACGAGGCCTAGTGAGTGGAATTATTTCTTGTATCATAATAAAAGCACACCAAGTGTGCACTCCTTTCTATTTCTCATACTCTATGTTTACATATCTATTTAAGTATTGTATAGCAGAACTGAAAGGTTGTAAATTATACTATACAGTTATACATCTCTATATAGTATAATAATTAATATATGCAGTATAGATTATCTTTTTGAAATCTATATATGCAATACAGGTTATAAATATAATCTGTATACATAGTGTATTGTTAAATCGTGAGGTGTCTTATGAGAGCTCTCAATAAAAAATTGATGACATTGGCTTTTGCCACATGCTTGACTGTTGGCGTGGGTGCAGTGGCATATGCTGATACAGTAGATTTAGGCTATGGTTTATATGGCAGTACGTCTCCTACGGTGAAAGCTGTAGAAGTCATGCGCGTTCCTACGGATGCAAAGCTACGTAATAATGAGCAAAGCCAAATAATTTCAGTGGCAAATAAAGCGGCTGTTGATGCTGTTAATACTAGTTTAAAATTACAAGCACCGGTACAGGTTGAACCTATGAAGGGCGATGTGTTAGATGGTTTTTCCTACTATCAATTACAAGGAACTGACAAACAAGGTCACCATGTAGGGCAGTTAGTTGTTGTAGACTATTCTAAAAATGCTATAGATCAAGTGATTAATATGAATAAAACTATTTTAGAAAAGGTTCCAGACTCAGAAAAAGCTAAAATAAAAAGCTCTATCTCTAAATATGTAGATTCCTACTCTAAAGAGAAGGCTCAACAACAATTACAAGGCTTGAAGGGCAATACTATTGAAGGTGCTAAATTAGCGAAAGATTTGAAGATGCTAAATGACAAGTTACCTGCTCACATTATGGGGGTAGTTGATAAAATGCTTGCTACAGAAAAGAATTTATCTCCTAAAAGTAAAGAAGAGCTCCGTTCTTATGTAGACTTTATGGCAAAACAAGTGAGCCTAGATGCAACTCATGTAGGATATAAACCTGTTCAAACACGTTATGGTACGGCTGTAACAGGCGATTTGCGTGGTGCTCTTAGCTATGATGGCTTTAGAAATTCTTATGCTTTGATTGGTTATGCCGTTCCTACAGATAAAGGTATATCCTTACAGATTTTATCATCTGATGATTCTAGCTATGATTATTGGGCTAATGAGTTGAATCATATGTATCAAACACAATCTCTCAAGGGAGGTAAATAATATGAAATCTTTGAAAGTATTGGCTTGTGCAGCCTGTTTATTAGGTACTGTATCTGGCGTAGGTTTCGCTAAGGATGTGCAAACTATTGCAGGTTCTATGGTAGTGCCTAACAATGTAAATGTTGTTTCTGCATCTAAAACAAATACACGTGATTTTGTAGAAAAACAATTGAATGAGAATCCTTCAAAATCTTCAATGGCAAATATGATGGCCAAGGAGCTTCTTCAAAACTTTGGCACTACTTTTGACGTATACCAATTAAAAGGTGCTGACAAAACAGGTCAAAAGGATGCGTTAGTAGTAGCTGTAGATGTAAAACAAATTGCACAGCAAGTGGCTAAGGACAAAGCTAATGATCCTATGTTTGTAGCGGCTATGGCGGCTCTAGATAAAGGTCAAATTGACCCTGTTACAGAACAACTCATGTTAGGTGCTATTAACAAGCAAATTCCAACTACTACAACTGTAGTACCTTTAAATGATCCGAAACGCTATGCTAATCTTAAGACTCGGTCAGGTGAACTGCTTATAAAACCTAGAACGCTTACCGTAGAAAATGCGGAACAAGTACATCCTGTGGCAGGCACTAAATATCAAACTTATGCAGCAAGTTCTCGATTGTTATATGCGGATGGAAATGTACAAACTCCGCTTTATGCAAATGCTGCATTTGTGTTAAAGCCAGGCAAACCGGTACTATACGTAGGTGTAACAACTGATGTACAACGGGATTATTTCAAAACGATATTTGACAATGCCTTCAAATCTATTAAATAATTTGTTATAGATATACTTTCACAGAGTATGTCATATACAAGGTAATTACTAATGTGAGTATGTCGGCATTAGCATGATTTATATTATTTTTTATTATATTTTTAAAGGAGAATTATTATGAACACAATTCACACAGACAAAGCTCCAGCAGCAGTAGGTCCTTACTCTCAAGCTAAAGTAGTAGGCGGTTTATTATTCGCTTCTGGTCAAATTCCACTCGATCCTGCAACTGGTTCCATTGTTGCAAGCGGTATCGTAGAGCAAACTGAACAAGTATGCAAAAACATTGATGCTGTATTGGCTGCAGCAGGTTCTGACTTCTCTGAAGTTATTAAAACTACTTGTTTCTTGGCTGATATCGGTGACTTCAAAGCATTTAACGAAGTGTATGCTAAATATTTCACTTCTAAACCAGCTCGTTCTTGCGTAGCAGTAAAAGATCTTCCATTGGGTGCTTTGGTAGAAGTGGAAATTATTGCGGAAGTATAAGATGGATTATATTTCCTTATTAAAATCAGAGATGCGTCCTGCCTTCGGGTGCACTGAGCCGATTGCATTGGCTTATGCGGCTGCGAAGGCAGTCTCTGTTTTAGATGAGTTTCCTAATCATATTCACGCACGATGCAGCGCGAATATTATTAAAAATGTAAAATCCGTAGTAATTCCTAACTCTGGTGGACGAAAGGGCCTTCAAGCGGCTGCTACCCTTGGTGCCATCGTAGGTCATCCTGAGCGTGAGCTAGAGGTACTAGAATCTGCTACAGATGAAGATCGTAAATGGCTTGGCACATTGTTAGATGCTAACTTCTGTATGGTCTCACTCGCTGAAGGTGTAGATAATCTTTATATCGAAATCACTGCTGAAACAGATGAACATACAGCGGTGGTTCGCATTGAAAATGACCATACGAATGTAACCTATGTTGCTGTAGATGGTGAGATTGTGTCTGAAACAATCAATGAAATCCAGAAAGCAGCTAAAACCAAATATGCAATGACCTTTGATAGCATTTACGAATTTTCTAAAACGGCAGATATTTCTGGCGTCATACCTCAAATTAAACAGCAAGTAGAATACAATACAGCTATTTCTCGAGAAGGTTTGTCTAATGATTATGGCTCCAATATTGGCCAGCTCTTGTTGTTGGATGAAGAAAACCCGTCTCTAGAAACAAAATGTAAAGCTCATGCAGCGGCTGGATCAGATGCGCGCATGAGTGGCTGTCCATTGCCTGTAGTTATCTGCTCTGGCTCTGGTAACCAAGGTTTAACCGTGTCGGTGCCTATCATTACAACTGCCGAGGAACTTGGTAAAAGTGATGATGAACTTTATCGTGCGCTAGTCTTTGCTAACCTGTTAACACTGTATGTTAAATCTGGCATTGGTAAATTGTCTGCCTACTGCGGCGTTGTATCTGCTGGTGTTGTAAGTGTAGCAGGCATTGCCTTCCTGAAAGGTGATAGCAAGGATATCATTGAGAATACCTTAGTAAATGGTCTTGCCAGCTTATCCGGTATCGTTTGCGATGGAGCAAAACCATCTTGTGCAGGTAAAATTGCTATCTCCCTTGATGGTGCCTTTATGGGATATAAACAAGCACGCCTTAATAAGAACTACCAAAAAGGCGATGGCCTTGTAGCATACTCCGTTGATGAAACCATACGCAGTATCGGCACTGTGGCTCAAGGGATGAAAGAAACGGACGTAGTTATCTTGAATGAAATGCTAAAACACTAATTTAGCTAACTATAAAAGCCCCCGTAAGGGGGCTTTTCTCTATTGTAATTATTGTAATTTTTTAGGATCTTTAAGTATCAATGATGCCCCAAGGCCCATTACGAGGAATGGCACGAGTGTCATCATAGCAACAGGTAGGGAGTAGGTATCTGCTAGGTTACCTACGACAGGAGCGATGACGCCACCGATGGTTTGGCTCACGCCGAGGGTGATACCCGATGCAAAGCCGATACTTTTGGCTAGATATGTTTGGCCTAGTACGATAACTGGGCTGTAGCTAATTGCTTTAGCAGCACCAATCATGAGTAGTAGCAAGTAGGCTACAGGCATCATGATGAATGGCGAGAAGGTTGGCACCTCTGTTAATAGGAACATAGCAGGTAACCAAACTAATAGGGATAGTCTGATAATCTTGATAGGACCATATTTATCGCCCAATAGACCGCCGATATAGGTCATGAAGATACCGATACTAAAGAATACGGTTAAAGCAAAGCTGCCTTGTTCGGGGCTTGTACCGAGCTCGCGAGTCCAGAAAATCGGAATAAATGCATTGATAACGCGGAAGTTTACTGATTGGCTCAAGATAATAATGAACAAGATGCCAAAGTATTTCCAGTAGTTCTTCAGTGGTTTCGCCGCCACTGTTGGATTTTCTGTGGCAATTGCTTGGTCGATGGTACGTGCATGAGCTACAATGCGAGGCATTAGTACGAACAATATAGTAGATATAATAATACCTACTACAGTGAAAGCTGCCAATCCATGAGGCCCAACTGTATAAGCAATGGCACCTGCAAAGAGTGGACCAAAGGCGAAGCCTGAGCTGCCGCCGATAGCAAAGGTGCCCATGGCCTTACCTTTCTTGCCACCACCGAGACGGTTCATAATCTTCGCGCCTTCAGGATGGAAGATGGAAGAGCCAACGCCCGCTAATGTGGCACAAACGAGGAGGCTTTCATAAGAGGTAACAAAGCCCATCATACCTGTACTACATGCAGATAATAAAACGCCGAAGGCAATGAGCCGCGGTTGATTGATCTTGTCTGAAATATAGCCTAGTAAAGGCTGTAATAATGATGATAATGCTGTATTAGCTAAGATGAGAAAACCTGCTTGCTCTAAGCTCAGTCCATAGGTATAAATGAACAATGGTAAAAGGGCAGGCAACACACTTTGACAGGAATCGTTGATCATGTGACTCACTGTGATGAGATAAGGGTAATATTTTTTCATAGTAGTGTCCCCTTGAGTCTATTTAATAGCAGTAATTATATCTTGTGTATATTATAACTCATAAAGTTACTAAAGTATTGATAAATATAGATACAAAAAAAGCGCTAACCATAGTGATATGTACCCATTTTCCTGGACACATATTATTTACTAGCCTAAACACATGGATGCTTCCCTGTATTTTACAGGGGGCATCCATTTTGTTTTTTTCTGGATCCTTCTGTTGTTGTAATAGTTAATGTATTCTTCTATCGCTACTGCAAAAGCATTAAATGATGAATATTCTGTTTCAAAACCATAATATATTTCTGTTTTCAATCTACCAAAAAAGGTTTCCATCACAGAGTTATCATAACAATTTCCTTTTCGAGACATAGATTGAATAATACCGTGTTCTTTGAGTGTTCTCCTAAAGTACTTATGTTGGTATTGCCATCCTTGATCAGAATGGAGGATTAATCCTGAAAGATTCGTAAACTTCTTGAATGCCTTCTCTAACATACGAGAAATTTGTTCTAAGTTGGGCCTTAATGCTAAGTCATAAGCAATAATCTCATTCGTATTCATATCTAAAATAGGCGACAAATAGCATTTTCCCCACGAGAAATTAAATTGAGACACATCAGTAGTCCATTTTTGTAATGGTGCAGTTGTACTAAAATCTCTATTGACGATATTTTCGGCTACCTTACCGACTTTCCCTTTGTAAGAGTGATACTTTTCTTTCGGTCGATTTCCTGCGAGTCCCATACAATGCATAAGTCTTTGTACTCGTTTATGATTAACTACAAAACCTCGATTAAGAAGCTCCCGATATACACGGCGTACACCATACCGCCCTTTATGTTCTGTAAAAATCTTTTGAATTTCATCTTTTAGCTCTGTATTTCTTTTATCTACAAGATCTACTTTATTAAGTTCAAAATAATAGGTAGATTTGGACATTGGCATAGCTTTCAAAAGATGTTTTAGTTGATAGCCTTGCTGGCGGAGCGTTTTGATAATCGCTGCTTTTTCGCCTTGAGTCGCGCAGCCTCTTTTTCTTCTCTCAAGGCAATCTCTTTTTTTATGACTTCATTTTCAGCTTTAATATAAGCATTTTCAGCTCGTAAGCGAATGAGTTCCTCATATTCACTCTCTTTGAGCTCTCGAGGTGAGATAGTCTTAGGTACTTTCATTTTGCAATCCTTTGGTGGTCGTCCTTTAGGTTTATTAATAAGACCATTGTATCCCAAAGTTTTGTATTTATGAACCCATTGATACAGTTGTCCAGAATTAATACCCGCTACAATAGCTACTGATCTTAAACCTTGACCTGAAAGAACTTGGCATACTAACTCAAATTTTTCTTTTGGAGACCAACACTTATTAGTCCCTCGACATTTATTAATGTCTGAACCATGAAGTCTTTCTAATTTAACCCAATCTCTTATTAGTTTATGAAATGTATCTGTCCTCACACCGTTAGGCGTCTTGGGCCATTCACCTTGATAGAATAATTCAATTGCTTTTCTTTTAAATTCATAACTATATCTCATGAAAATACCCCCTTTACTGGTTGTCCAGTAAAGGGGGTACATATCATAGTTAGCGTTTTATATAGTTTAGTTGGCGTTAACTAAAACAGAGTTTAATATCATTCAAGATGAATTCATCAATTTGATAGATATTGAAGTGACATGCGACATATCTTTTGTAATAAGCATTTAATCGTTACGGCCGTAGTGAGTAGGAAACAGATATGAAGATACATTTCTCATGCAGTAACGAGGCGGAGTATATCCGCCTCAATCCTATCATAAAGTTATTGATAAGTGATAAATCATTAAAATATAGAGAAAAAGTAGATAAAGATGGTAGAACTCATATTTACTTTATTACTAAAAAGGCCTAGTCATGACTAGGCCTAAATATTGTATCTTGTTTTAATACTATGTATAATGAACTTAAATGATATGGAAAGAGTGGTAAAATGTTATCTCTTATATTAATAAAACTAAATGAAGAAAAAGCTATATATGAGTTCCACCCTAACGCTAGTGCTGAGTATGGCATAATAGAATTAGATCGTAAAAGCAATGTGGCTATTGTTAAAGAACCATTGCAAGGTAGTGAGTGGCATACAGTACACGCTTTAAATAAATTGGAGGAATACGGAAGTTTAAACTCATTTCCTAAAGAAGAAACATTATATTGGTATTAAGAGTTATGCAACATGTATAACTCTTTTTTATAAGCATTTTACGCTCTTTCATGTGTGATGATTGGGCACATTTTTATTGGTGTAAAATAAAACATCCTGCTTATATGGCAAGGTGTAAGAGATGATTATATGATTTTGTAAAATGTCATGGGGCAATAAATGGGGCAAATACCACCATTTAATAGAGAATGATTGATACACAAAATTCACTCAATAATATAAGAAAACCTAGATAACATCTGTATTATGTGTATCTAGGTTTATCTATTATATCTCTATCATTATCATTTAAAAGTTGGCAGAGGAGGAGGGATTTGAACCCCCGCGCCGGTTGCCCGACCTACCGCATTTCGAGTGCGGACCCTTCAGCCTCTTGGGTACTCCTCCGTGCTTTACGGCGCTCTTTAAAGAAGTCTTTCATAATTTGGCTACATTCATCACCAAGCACTCCAGATGCTAGTTCTGGTTCATGATTTAAACCAGGATGAGAGAGCACATTGAATAGCGATTCCACGGCGCCTCCTTTGTAATCACTTGCACCATATACAACACGGTCTATACGACTGTTAATGATGGCTCCAGCGCACATCGGACACGGCTCTATCGTAACATACAGGGTACAACCAGTCAACCGCCAGCGCTTGAGTACATCGCATGCTTCGCGGATTACGAGGACCTCTGCATGAGCCGTTGCATCATGGTCGAGTTCACGACGATTATGGTGGCGTGAAACAATTGTATTATCTTTTACGAGAATGGCACCGATAGGGATTTCTCCAAGTTCATAAGCCTTGCGAGCTTCTTCCATGGCAATGGCAATAAAATATTCGTCCCGTGTGCGTTCATCCATATTTTCAATGTCTGTAGGTGTAATGTCTTTTGTCATTGGCATACCTCTTCATGTATAATATCTTACATAAAGTCTATCATAGTGTACGCAGTTATGCGAATAGATTATTTGGGGGAATTATGGACATTATTTGGTATATATTTGATATGATTGGCACCATTGCCTTTGCTGTATCCGGTGCACTCGTTGGGGTATCCCGGAAGATGGATATATTTGGTATGACTGTCCTTGCATTGGCTACTGCTATTGGTGGTGGTATTGTACGGGACGTGTTGCTCGGCTATTTTCCGCCGAATTCATTGCGAAATATAGTGTATGTTACTGTTGTTTTAGTGGTAACTGTTATCGTGTTCTTGATTTATAACAGCCGATATCGCAAGCATGCGATGGGGCCTCGTAGTCGAGCTAGTTACTTGCTGGCCGATGCGTTAGGGTTAGCATCATTTACCGTAACAGGTGCTTCTGCAGGTTTTAAACTTTATCCAGAGTTGCCTATCTTTATTGTGTTGCTCGGTACAATCACTGCTGTTGGTGGCGGTATTATCCGCGATATGTTGGCGCAACGCATCCCATCTGTTTTGAAAGAGGATGTATATGCCTTGCCTAGTATTATTGGAGGCATCGTTTATTATCTTATGGTCACATCGAGTTGGGACAGTATGGCCGTATATGGTGCTTTCACAGTAGTACTCGTTATCCGTCTGCTAGCCCTCAAGTACAATTGGAGTCTGCCTAAGGTAGGAAAAACCAAGCCGGTTGCGAAATAATAGTCAAATGATATAATTATACTATTGAGCATATGAACATTTCATAAAAGTGTCAGAAAAAGAGAGTATTATAAAACAGTTAATTTCGCGAGTCGGGAGTACTCGCTACACAGAAGGAGATTTGATTTATGACGAATAAATGGTTGAAAGTAGCACTTATGGCTGCAGCTATCGCTACTGGCACATCTATTAAAATTGATGCGGAAACCGTGTTGTATGTACCTCAAGATGATCGCCCTGTAAGCTTACAATATACTGTAGATACAGCTCGCGAAGCAGGTATGACTATATTGACACCACCTCAGAACTTGATTTCTGGTAAGAATTACCAAGGTCAAGCAGATCAAATCATGGCTTGGGTTGAACAAAATGCAGGTCGTGCTGATGTGATGGTATTGAGTACAGATACGCTTATTTATGGTGGTCTTGTAGACTCTCGTAAACACAACATTCCACTTACTACATTGGAAAGCCGTTTAAAACGTATTGAATCCTTAAAAGCTCGTAATAAAAACGTGCGTATTTATGGTTTTGGCACTGTAATGCGTTCTCCACGTGCTAGTGGGGGCGGCACTGAACCAGCTTATTATGCGGAATACGGTCCTACTATCTTCCAAATTGCAGCATTGCAAGATAAATTAGACTCTGGCTCCTTAACACAAGAGGAAACTCAAAAATTGATGAGCTTACAAGCCTCTGTTCCTGTAGAATATTTACAAGACTGGTTTGACCGCCGTCAAAAAAATATGAAAATCAACAAAGAGTTAATCGACGAAACTCGTAGCGGTGTATTCAATTACTTTGCATTGGGCCATGATGATACATCCCAATTGTCCCAATCTGCATTAGAAGGTCGTTACTTAAGTAAATATTCCAAGGATATTCCTGTTGAGAAATATGGTAGCTTCCCTGGTGCCGACCAACTTGGGCTCTTGTTGATGGCTCGTTCTCGTACAGATGAAAGTACAGAAAAACCTACATTCTCTGTAATTTACCCACTCGGTGGTGGCGGTAAAACATTGCCAGGTTACGAAGACCAAACCATCGATAAAACAATTGCTCAACACGTTGAGGCCGTAGGTGGCACAATGGTGACACAAGGCAAACCAACTGTGTTGTTAGCAGTGAATACACCACTTACTACAAGCACAGGTGAATCTGAAAGCTTCGAGAACTTCCCGATGATTTCTAATTCTACAA
The DNA here is from genome assembly GCF_053850375.1 of Veillonella sp. Ser01. Classification (NCBI taxonomy): domain Bacteria; kingdom Bacillati; phylum Bacillota; class Negativicutes; order Veillonellales; family Veillonellaceae; genus Veillonella; species Veillonella sp. Ser01. Next base: position 22,535 of record NZ_JBSPUA010000006.1, read on the forward strand.
ATGCTTTCGTAGATCGAATTCAACAAGCTGTTGATTCTGGTGTAAACGTAAGCGTTGCTGATATTGCTTATAACAATGGTGCGGACAATACATTAGTAGCTGCTATGTACAAACGCGATATGTTATACAAAATCGGTGCGTACAATGGTTGGAATACCGCAAGTAATACGGTAGGCTACGCCATTGCGCAAGGGGTATTGCTCAAAACTATGAGCCCAGAAGGTCACCGCAAAATGTTGACTCAACAATATTTGGATAACTGGGCGTACCAAGCAAATATCCGCAAAGATATTTACCGTATGCAAGACTCTATTCGCACAGATAATGTACGTTATTCTGGCGAGTTAAATGAACGTCTTGAAAGCTACTTAGGCGAACGGATTCAAGACTTCGCTGAAAAATATCTTAAAATCGATCCTCGTACAGTAAAAGCTACATTCCCTTGGGGGCGTCTATTCGAAACAGATATCACTGTTTACGACAAACCAGTGGTACCTCTTGAAAAAGAATTGCGCTTGAAACGTGAAGCAGAAGCGAAAGCTAAAGCTGAGGCAGAAGCTAAGGCTAAGGCTGAGGAAGCAGCTAAAGCGAATGGTCAAGCTGCGCCAGCACAACCTGCTCAACCAGCAAAGACAACAGCTGTTCAAATTACATCATCTGTAATTCCAGTAGTTAAACAACCGGCTACAACATCTCAAGGGCCACGCCTTGTGCCAACACCTGCAGTTGTATCTGGTCAATAATGAATAGGGAATGGCTATGAAAAAAGCATTTTTACCGGAAATTACATATATGCGTGGCCTCTGTATGCTCGGTGTTATCGGCATTCATGTAGGTTCTTACGCATTACAAAATCCTTTTGTAAATTTAGAACTCATTAGCGTCTTAGAAATTCTATCGCGCTTTGGAGTACCAGCATTTTTCTTCCTCTCTGCATTTGGATTGTTCTACCATACATCTGTAGAGGGACCATTCTCATATAAGGAATTTATGCACCGCCGTATTCAGGTGGTGCTATTTCCATATATTACGTGGTCCATATTTTATTTGCTCTACACGGGACTAACGGCGCATAATCTAGGTAATTTGCATCCTGGACCATTGGCTGTAAATCTATTATTTGGTACGTCTATGTATCATTTATACTTTATGGTTATCCTCTTATGGTTCTACGTGATGATGCCTCTATGGCGAGCTATGGTGAAAGTCATCTTAAAACGCCCTGTATTTTGGATGGTTCTATTATTTATCATCCAAGTGGGCATCGATTATGTTTCGTCTTACATGCTCGGCCGGTGGGTAACAGAACACCTCAGCAATAATCCTGTCTTGAAATATCTCTTTGATATGAGACTAAATTATTGGGTTATCCATTATGTGTGGATATTCCTGTTGGGGGCTGTATGTGCTGAGCGCTATGAAACGGTATGCGAATACATGTGGCGCTATCGTTACTTATTAGGCATTAGTGCAGTAGGCTCTATTTTGTTGATGCTTGGATCCTACTACTATGTCATGGACGTATGGCATTATACAGTGCTTGAAGCAATTTATACAGTTCATCAAATGAGCCCAATGGGTGTTCTCTATACTGGACTGGGAACACTATTTAGCCTGTTCTTATTCCAAACCTTACCAATGAATGCAACTATGGAATCTACTTGGTCAGAAATAGGGGATAAGTCCTATGGTATTTATTTAGCACATCCATTCTGGTTGTTGATCATCTCTGGTGTGATGGCTAAATATAATCTCCTCTATACAGTGGTCAATGTACTTGCCATGTATGCTATGGCGCTAGGCCTGTCCTATTTGACTACCGTGACATTAAACCATGTACCTAAACCATTACGTAAATTTATATTAGGACATTAATAATATACATCCGCTAGGATATAGTTTTTAACTATGGTATCCTAGCGGATTTTTGTATATCTAAGTTACATCTTTCACAAAGTAAAGTGTGAAAATTTGAAAGTAATTGTGATATAATAAGTCCATGATGATTACTACTTGATAGAGTAACGATATAGAAAAAGAGGTGCTCCTATGCAAGAATTAACATATTTTAATGGCGAGTTCGTTGAACCAGGTGCCAAAGTTATCAGTATTGATGACCGTGGATATTTGTTTGGTGACTCTGTATACGAAGTGGTACGTGTCGTAAAAGGCCGTTGCTTCGCATTGTCTTACCATCAAGATCGCTTGTATCGCTCTATGCGTGAAATGGATATTCCAGTAAAAATGACCCCAGATGATTTAACAGAATTGCACGAAATTTTAATCGAGCAAAGTGAAATCAAAGAGGGCTATATTTATTTGCAAATCTCTCGTGGTGTAGCGCCACGCCATCATGCATACGATCGTTCTAAACTAGAACCACAAATGCTCATGTCTATCCGCAATTTGGATATGGATGAGGTTAATAAATTGGGTGAAGGTGTAAAAGCGATTGCATTACCTGATGAGCGTTGGGACCATGTAGATGTTAAGACTACTAATTTGATTCCAAATATTTTGGCACAAACTAAAGCGGAGAAGAAATTTGCTTATACTGCCATGTTGTTCCGTGATGGCGTTTGTACAGAAGGTGCAACATCTAATGTATTTGCTGTCAAAGATGGTATCTTGTATACTCATCCAGCAGATAATCATATCTTAAAAGGTATTACGCGCCAAATGATTTTGACCCGCGTAGCACCATCTCTAGGTATTACCGTTATTGAAAAAGAATTTGACCGCGCTTTTGTAGATGATGCGGACGAATTATTCTTTACCGATACAATTGGTGGTGTCATCCCAATTACTAAGCTAGACAGAAATCCAGTATCTGGTGGTAAACCAGGTGCTATTACACTTCGTCTACGCGAAGCACTAGAAAAATTGATGGAAGAAGGTTTGCCTTAATAGGTAATCTACTTTCATTACATGGTAAACTTTTACCTTAAGAAAGGACATTATTTTGATTCAATTACAACACATTAGTAAAGTCTATGAAGGCGCTACTCGTGTGGAAGCCTTAAAAGATATTAGCCTTGATGTTAAAGAGGGTGAAATCTTTGGCATTATCGGTCAATCTGGGGCCGGTAAATCCACATTGATTCGATGCATCAACATGCTTGAAGCGCCTACATCTGGCTCTGTTATCGTTAATGGTACAGATTTAACAACACTTAGCAAATCCGATTTGCGTAAAGCGCGCAAAGATATTGGTATGATTTTCCAACATTTTAACCTTTTGTCCTCTCGTACAGTGTATGACAATGTGGCATTCCCGTTGGAATTACAAGGCTTGAGCAAATCTGAAATCAAGGAACGCATTACGCCAATCCTTGATATCGTAGGCCTTACTGAGCGTATGAACAACTATCCATCCCAATTGTCTGGTGGTCAAAAACAACGTGTTGGTATTGCTCGTGCCTTAGCGTCTAATCCAAAGGTTCTTCTTTGTGATGAAGCTACATCTGCTCTAGATCCGCAAACAACAGAATCCATTTTGAAATTGTTGAAAGATATCAATGAAAAAATGGGCCTTACTATCGTTCTCATCACTCATGAAATGCACGTAATCCGTGAAATTTGTGATCGTGTAGCGGTTATCGAAGGCGGTGTAATCCTTGAGGAAGGTAGCACTGTTGAAGTATTTACACATCCTCGTGAAAATACTACAAAAGAATTCATCAGCTCTGTTGTGAGTGACAACTTACCACCAGAAGCGCTAGAACATTTGGAATTGCATGATCAATGGATCGGAGGTACAGCTCCATTAGTACGCCTTAAATTTACAGGTCAATCTACGGATGAACCTGTAGTGGCAGGTCTCGTACGACGCTTTAACCTCGATGTAAGTATCCTCTTTGGTGGCATCGACTATATCCAAAATACATGCGTTGGTCGCCTTATCGTTATCTTGAATGGTGACCCTGAAAATGCGCAAGAGGGCTTAGATTACATCAAAACATTACCAATTGAAAGCGAGGTGATCGGTTATGTCAGAGCAAATCATTAATCTTCTCATAACTGGTACCCTTGATACATTGCAAATGACCATCATCTCTACGGTCATGGCTATGTTACTTGGTATTCCTCTCGGTGTTATTTTGGTAGTAACCTCTAAGGGTCATATCTTAGAAAATGTAGCGCTTAATAAGGTGCTAGGTGCTATCGTCAATGCAACGCGTTCCGTACCATTTATCATTTTGATGGTAGCTATCATTCCATTCACTCGTATGGTAGCAGGCACATCTATTGGTACCACTGCAGCTTGTGTACCTTTAACAATCGCTGCAATTCCATTCTTAGCACGCCTTGTAGAAACATCTATTAAAGATATTAACTTTGGCGTAATTGAAGCGGCCCAATCCATGGGGGCAAGTCCACTCCAAATCATTTGGAAAGTATTATTACCTGAAGCATTGCCTACGATTATCGATAATGTAACGGTTCTTATTGTTAACCTCATCAGTTACTCTGCAATGGCTGGTGCTATTGGTGGCGGTGGCCTTGGTGATATTGCTATCCGCTATGGTTACCAACGTTTCCAAGCTGATATTATGATTGCTACCATTATCATCTTGATTATTTTGGTACAATTAGTCCAAATGATTGGCGATGCTTGGTCTAAAGCGATGAATAAGAAGTAGGAGGATCCTATGAGTATCAATGAGAAGTTGAGAAGTGAACAAAACGATGAGCTATTCACCGCTATATTAACGCTTGAAAATACTGAGGAATGCTATGCATTCTTTGAAGATATCTGTACGATTAATGAATTGAAAGCTTTGTCTCAACGCTTACAAGTAGCAAAAATGCTACGTGCCGGTGATAGCTACGAAAAAATTGTAGAAGAAACAGGTGCGAGCACGGCTACTATTAGTCGTGTCAAACGATGCTTAGTCTATGGTGCTGATGGATACACATTAGCTTTAGATCGTCTAGGTGCAAAATAAAATAAACTAGCATGACAACGGTGGCCTTTTGGCGACCGTTGATGTGCTATCTATAGGAGGTTTATATGGAGTGGCTTATTGAGGTAACAGGTTTACCATTTGATATCCTAATTCTCGTTTTGCTCGCTGTAGCAGGTGCTTTTGCCGGCTTTGTAGACTCCATTGTGGGTGGTGGGGGCCTAATCTCTGTTCCCGCTATGCTATTAACCAACCTTCCGCCGAGCATGGCCTTAGGCAGTAATAAGCTGTCTAGTATATTCGGAGCTGGCAGTGCGTCAATTACATTCTTAAGAAATCATATGGTTGATTTTTCTCTAGTTCGTAAATTACTACCTTTTACATTTATAGGATCCATGCTTGGTACCTTAGCAGTTGTATCATTGCCACCCTTGTACGTAAAGCCTATTATTATCGTCCTACTCGTTTGTGTCACACTTTTTGTGGTATTAAAAAAGGATTGGGGCGAAATAAACCGTACCTCAGCAGTAGCAGGAAAAGCATTGTATATTTGCATGTCTTTTGCTCTTGGCATTGGTGTTTATGATGGTTTTATTGGTCCTGGTACAGGTACATTTTTGATTATGGGCTTTATTTTTACTGGCTTTGATTTTCTGCATGCTTCTGCGAATGCAAAAATATTGAATTTTACCAGTAATTTAGCATCCTTAATCGTATTTTTCTGCTTAGGTCACGTCAATATTAAGTACGGCTTAGCTACAGGGGTAGGCCAAATTATAGGTGCTTACTTAGGATCTCATTTAGCTATTGCTAAAGGTTCGTCGTTAGTACGTGTTGTATTCTTGTCGGTAACGACAGTTATGTTGTTGAAATTAGTCTATGACTATGTTTCCACATTATAGGAGGGCAAGGTATGCCTCATAAAAGTGATGTACAAGTGGCATTGATTAGTGGTGGCACATCGGGCATCGGATTTGCTACGGCAAAATTGCTTCTTAAAGAAGGCTGGTGTGTTGTCATTAACGGTCGTGATGAAAAATCAGGACAAAAGGCTAAGATGAAATTGCGCCGCTATTCTTCAAGGGTGCAGTACATCCAAGGGGATGTATCGAAGATTGAAGATTGTCAGCGTATTGTAAAAGAAACCGTTAAATTATTTGGCGGTGTTTCTGCTCTCGTAACAGCAGCAGGCTATTATGAAGAAGAGCTTCTAGCAGATGTAACGGAAGCTGCCTTTGATGAAATGTTTGGTACCAATGTGAAAGGTACGGTTTTCTTGTGCCAAGCGGCATTGCCCTATTTGCGCGCTACAAAGGGCAGTATCGTAACGGTAGCTAGTGATGCAGGCTTACAAGGCAATGTGGCTTGCTCTGTATACGGTGCTTCAAAAGGTGCGGTAGTGAGTTTTACGAAATCACTATCCCTTGAAATGGCACCACATAATGTGCGCGTTAACTGTGTTTGTCCTGGTGATGTGGATACCTCTTTAGTAGATAAACAAATTGCAAATGCTCAGCAAGATGCAGAGGCTGCTAAGGCTGAAATGGGCCAACATTATCCCTTGGGACGCATTGGTCAACCTCATGAAATTGGGGAGGTTATTGTATTTTTATTGAGTAATAAAGCTTCCTTTGTAACGGGGGCAGCATGGACTATCGATGGTGGTCTCACTAGTTGGTAAGATAGAAAATATTGGAAGTTATTTTATTTTTTAAATCTATAGATAATTAGAAAAATTCATTTCACTTCTAGCAATAGAATGGTATAATAATACTAATAATATGACCTATAGTTGGTTCACAACAAAGGAGAATACTTATGGCAGAATATAATGGCGTAACACTTGAGCCACTTATGGATGGTTCTCAAGATCGTGACTATCAAGTTGAACAATTTATTTTCTGGGGTGCAGGTCGTGCAGCGGCATTGGCATTATCCCCTAAATTCAGCAGTGTTGCTTTGTGCGCCAATGCAACGTATATGGTAACTCGCATTGCACATCTTTACGAAGTAGAATTGCAATCTGGTGCTGTAGTGGGTCTAGTTGGTGGTCTTAGCACAGCTGTAGGTACAGCGGCTATTTCTCTTCTTGTTCCTCTAAAAGCAGTTCGCGTTCCTGTAGCAGTTGGTTTAACATATGCTATCGGTAAAATTGCTCACATTTGGATCCAAGATGGTATGCCTTCTGATATCGAACGCTATAAACCAATGGTTGCTGAATTCCTTGAAAGCGGTAAAGCTATAGCAGGTGACATCATCCGTGATGCAAGTGCTAGCATTCCTTTCACACAAGGTCAACGCGACGTTTGGGCTGGTATTGCTAATGAAACAGGTCTTGCTAAAGAAACTTTGAAACAAGTTTACGAAGAAAAAGTAACACCTGCTATCGATAAATGGAATACAGAAACAAAATATCAAATCCATGACAATGCAGCAGAAGTTGTGGCGAAAGTAACCGATGCGGCAAAAGAGAAAATTGATGTTGCTAAAGGAAATATTGATGTAGCTAAAGAATTAGCTAAAGGTGGCGTAGAAGTAGCTAAAGCTTCTGCACAAGCTGCAGTAGAAACTGCAAAAACTAAAGCTAATGATGCTGTTGAAACAGCAAAAGATGTTGCTACAAACACTGTTAATACAGCAAAAGATAAAATTGGTGGTTTGCGCAAATAGGCGCTAAAGGATTATGAAGATGAATCCATTAAAAATTATTACATATGGTAAGTATTTTAACGAATCTAAATTCGCCGCTTTTTTAGGACGATATGGTAAGAAGCTTGCCTTTGTACAACGAGCAGTGACCTTGTTCCTTTGTATGCGTGACAAGGACACTCCAAAATATGTAAAAGCAGTCATTGCTGGTGCCTTAGGGTATCTCGTATTACCTATTGATATTGTACCGGATACAATTCCTGTATTAGGTTGGATAGATGATGTAGCCGTGCTTGGTCTTGCCTTCAAGGTTGCCAATCGTTACATTAAAACTCGTCATCAAGAAGAGGCAAAAAAATACTTCCCATTTGGTGGCAGTAACTAGCTTTTAACCATTAAGGCAGTTTGATCCGTTGCGATTGAACTGCCTTTATTTATTTGACACGCTAAAGTAATAGATATACAATGAAGGTTGTATTCTATGAAAAAAGAAGGATAAATATATGCATATTGCTTCAGTAAATGTACGCTTTTACGAAACCGATATGATGGGTATTGCGCACCATAGTAATCATTTTAGATGGTTTGAAATGGCACGCATTGAATTCCTTCGTCAAATCGGTGTAACCCTGTGGGATATGATGAATGAGGATATTGTATTTCCTATCATGAATGTATCCTGCAATTATAAAGAACCAGCAAATTTTGATGATGAACTTCACATCGAAACATATTTGGTTAAGATGACACGTGCTCAAATGATATTCCGTTATCGTATGCGCCGTGCCAGTGATGGTGCGCTCCTAGCTACGGGAGAGACTAAGAATGCATTTATGTCAAAATCAACAGGTAAAATTGTGCGATTAGACGATACTTTTTATCAGCCTATGTTAGCAGCTGTTGAGGAGATGCCTAATGAGTAATGTACAACAATTGCCTATCGGCGTGTTTGACTCCGGTGTAGGCGGGCTATCTGTTTTAAAGGTCTTACAAGAACAATTCCCTAACGAAGACTTCATCTATATTGGTGATAATGCGAATAACCCGGTGGGGAATCGTAGTGATGATGAAATTACTTATTTAGCTTGTCATATTGCAGAGGCTCTTGAAAAACAGCCTGTAAAATTGATGGTTATTGCTTGTAATACATTTACTGTTGTAGCCCTTGATGCGGTACGTGAACGCGTGTCTGTACCCGTTATTGGAGTATCACAAGGCGTAAAAACAGCGATTAGTCAAAGCAAAAGCAAGACAATTGGTATCATGGCGACGGCAGCAACTGTGAATAGTCATATTCATAAACATGTAGCCCTTGAAGTTGATCATGAAGTGCTCGTATGGGAGCAACCATGTCCTGAATTGGCAGGCCTCATTGAACAAGGTCATTTAGATGACTATTTTGTACGCGATGTATGTACTGAATATCTAGAGCCTTTATTATCTCGAGAAATTGAGGTCGTAGTTTTGGGTTGTACTCATTTCCCATTTGTACAACCTTTGCTAGAGGAACTAACGTCAGGGCGCATTCAATTCATCGACCCTGCTTTTGAAACGAGTGAACTTGTTCGCCGCAGATTAGAGGGTAAAGATTTGTTTAACCCTCAAAAAACGGCGGGTACTGTGTCATTGTATTTTACAAAGGATATTGAGCTTGGTGATACGTTGAGCGCCTCTTTCCTTGATACAAGTCGTCGCAGCATTGAACGTATTACATTATAAAGGAGATGCCCTATGTGGTTTTATAACATCCTAAGTGTAGTAATAGCTATTATTGTAGCTATTGCAGCTTTGTATTTATTATTCCGTTTGTTCGTATTGAAACAAGGTAATGAAAAGGTTATTTTATTGCCAAAACGTGCAACAAACTTCCAAGTATCTGATCGTAATTTTGAATCTATTACCTTGTTCTGTGATATTCCATTTGTGAACAAAGGACGTCAACTTGGTACAATTATGGACTTATTCCCACGTCCATTGTTGCCAGAGGAACATTTTGATGCTGTGAAAGTAGATGCATGGGCTATGGACATTAATCGTCCTCGTCATGATGGCTATTTTGAAGCTGTTATTATCAAACCTCGTAAAGGCGGTACTATTCGTGTATTCGTTACCTTAACAGGCAAAAATGGCAATATTCGTGAAGATATTAAGGGCTTCCCTTATATGGACATCGATATTTACTACCAAATCGTAGGCCGTACAGATTATCATATCGATAAACAACGTATTCGTTTGACTGCTGAAGAAGTTCAAGCAGCATTGGTTCAATAAGGAGGCATAACAATGGCAGAATTAGAGTTAGTATGTGTGCCAACACGTATTCTTACAGATAATGATGACATCGTGGATGCTATCGTTGAATTTGGCGGTCATAATATTGGACCTGAAGATATCGTATGTGTAGCTGAATCTGTAGTGGCTATTACACAAGGTCGTTTTACACGTCCTGAAGAGCTAAATGTTTGCTGGCAAGCTCGTTTAATTAATCGCTTTATCCATCCAGATGGATCTATGGCATCCATTTACGGCATGCAATCCGCTATGAATCTAGATGGTAAATGGAAAGTATTGGGTGCCTTCATTTTAGGCGCTATTGCTAAGATTTTCCGTAAACCAGGGGTATTCTATGCAATTGCTCGTGCAGCATCTTTAACAGATGATGTAACTGGTACAATGCCTCCATTCGACAAGCACATCGTATTTGGTCCAAAGGATCCAGATAAAGTAGCTGAGAAAATCGTATCTCGCACAGGCTGTTATGGCGCTGTTGTAGCTGACGTTAATGACTTGAAACGTTCCGCTGTGTTAGGTACAAGTCGTGGCATTGACGGTAATAAAATTGCACAATTGTTGATTGACAATCCATTTGGTAATGATAGCCAAATGACTCCGATTGTTATCATTAAAAATTACGCATCTGTATCTGGTAAATAACAGAAGGCTGTACTCATTACATAGAGATGGGTACAGCTTTTTTTTATACTAATTAGGAGGTCTTATGTTACTAGGTTTAGACGTAGGTGGTACTTTTACAGATGCGGTCATCATCGATGGCCATCGTGTAGTAGCATCTGCTAAAAGACGGACTACCAAAGATAATTTAATGCAAGGCATAGGCGAGGCCCTTGATGCAATTCTCCAACATTGTGATACTACAAATATTGATCAAGTTACGCTGTCTACTACTGTGGTAACAAACACCATTGTGGAAGAGAAAGAGCAAGTGGTAGACTTGTTTGTAGTAACGGGACCTGGCCGAAATGTGGATGATATATTCCCTGTAAATCCTATCTATCTTCAAGGCTATACTGATCATAGAGGTATTGTGGTGGAACGTACACCTACAAATGCAGTTCGAGATATAGCCAAAATGGTACAATCTCGCAGTGGCACAGATTTGGCTGCTGTATCTGCTAAATTTGGGGTACGGAATCCTCAAGAGGAATTATCTATAACAGAAGCATTGAAAGATAGATATAATACTATCTCTAATGGCAGCTTATTAAGCGGCTCTTTGAATTTTCCACGTCGCACTATTAGCGCATATTTTAATAGCGCTGTAACACCGGTATTTACAGTATTTAAGAAGAATGTAGAAGATGCGTTAAGCGTGCGAAACATTAAGGCTCCACTTCATATATTAAAGGCCGATGGAGGGTCTTTACCTATGGAACATATGGTGAGTAGACCAGTAGAGACCGCTTTTACAGGACCTGCAGCAACCGTACTGGGCTTATCTGCTCTTGGAGCTATTGGGAATGAACATACAGTTGCTTTAGATATTGGCGGTACCACTACAGATATTTCTTTGTGGAAACAAGGCAGACCGTTGATGACTAAAAGTGGTGTATCTATTCGTGAATACCCAAGTGCGGTACGCTCCTTTGCCGTTACCTCTGTTGGTATTGGCGGTGAATCTGTCGTTCGAATTGTAGATGGTGAAATTACTGTCGGACCTGAACGGGTGGGCCCATCGGTAGCATTAGGTGGGACAGAACCTACACTAGGGGATGCTCTCATTGTACTAGGTTATGCGTGTTATGGTGATGTTGGATTAGCTGAACGTGCTATGAATATATTGGCTAATAGACTAAATGCTAGTACAAAGGGAGTAACAACTCAGACTCAACAACAATTAGCAGAGGATATAACTGCTTCTGGCGTTGCTCAATCAATCGTAAATAAGGCGTTGCAAACAATTCAGCATGGTATAGATGAGGTGGTAAGGGCAGAAAACAAACGACCTATCTATGTAGTAGCGGATATTGTGAACCCCGATGTATTTGTGCCTGCTCAAATCGTGGTAGTAGGTGGAACGGCGCCAAGTCTTGGACCTAGCATAGGTAAATATATGGATTTACCGATTACCATACCAGAAAATGCGGCGGTGGCGAATGCTATCGGAGCAGCCCTAGCATTATCGACCATTGAACTCACTGTTCATGTCGATACAAAACGACGCTTACTCGTTATTCCTGAACTAGGGATTAAACAACAAACCTGTACGTTGAAGCGAGTAGAACAAGTGGTGGAACGAGCTAAAGAAGCCCTCAGTGAAGAAGCATTGCGTTTAGGTCTTGGTAAGGACCAAGATATAGAGGTCATTAGTATAGAAGATTTCCCTGTTGTTGAGGGCTGGCAATCGATGGAACGATTAATCACTGTAAAAGTACAATTAGCAGCGGGGGTGAAACAGTATGTGGAATAAAGGCTTATCCTATCGTGAGCGTCATGGACTTATTAATAGCAATAAAAGTGTACATAATAAGTTGAATACTGACAAAAATACATCAAATCATAGTTTAGGGCTTGTATTCTTCCCTGCTTTCGACTGGAAAATTTCTGAAACTCATCCAGAACGACAAGAGCGCTTGCTGTATACGCGTGATCAAATCGTTGAGGAAGGCTTATTAGATATACCTAATATTGTGGAATATAATCCTATCGTAGCCGATTGGGATACCATAGAGCGCGTTCATGTAGGCGCTCCTGACTTAGAGTCCTGGGTAACGGAAGCACATCGTGTGTCTGCAGGTGGGGCTATTGCCGCTGCTGATGCGGTTATGCGCGGTGAAGTAGATCGCGCTTTTGCCTTAGTAAGACCGCCAGGGCATCATGCGATGGCCATGGTTCATGGTATTCGTGGTTTCTGTACCATTAACATTGAAGCTGTCATGATTCAACATATGCGTCAAACCTATGGTATTAAACGGGTTGCTGTAGTGGATACAGATGTACATCATGGTGATGGCTCTCAAGATGTGTTCTACCATGATCCAGATACACTATACATTAGTTTCCACCAAGATGGACGGACCTTATATCCTGGCACAGGTTTTATGGATGAATTCGGTGGTCCACAGGCTATCGGTGGAAATATAGATATTCCATTGCCACCTGGGACTGGTGACGAAGGCTTGATGAAGGTTATGCGTGAGTTAGTATTGCCAATCCTAGAAGAATTCCATCCAGACATTGTTATTAATTCTGCGGGGCAAGATAATCACTTTAGCGATCCATTGGCTAATATGCAGGTAACCGCAAAGGGCTATGCTGAGCTTGTAGATTTATTGCAAGCAGATATAGCTGTTTTAGAAGGTGGTTACTCCGTACAAGAAGCATTGCCATATGTAAATACTGGTATCATTTTATCTATGGCAGGCCTTGATTACAGCAAGGTCGTCGAACCTGCCTTTGATCCTGTTAAATATAAGCAAAGCCAAAATGTAACCGCTTATATTGATGACCTTATCGCTAAGTGGAAGGTACAATGGGCTAACCGTCATAAGATGGCCAAAGAGGAACGCACCGGTGTGGGCGATATATGGTCGAACCGCTACAATGTGTACTATGATGAAACAGGTGTACAAGAGGAACGCCTTGAAAAGGTGCGCATGTACGAAAATAAAGTTGGATGGCATAGCGTACTTTCACATGGTCAATATGGACCCTATGGGCCACAAAGTGTTTATGCCATGTTCATTCCTTGGCAAGCCGATGAGGGAACTCGTCAAGATGCCATTACAGAGGCCAAACGGGCTAAAGCAGAAGGCGGTGCAAGCCGCTATGTTGTGGTAGATCCACTTGGTGATGGACAATATATAATCTGATTCGTAGTGATAAAAAATAGTTAAATTGTGATATAATAAAAAAAGATAACGCCCCTTTGTGTAAGGGGCGTTCTAATGTTTAGATTTAGAATGGTGAGGTTCCTATGCGCAGCGATAATAGAACAGCAGGTCAATTGCGACCTATTAAAATAACACGGAATTTTACAGAGTATGCAGAAGGTTCTGTACTCATTGAGTGCGGCAAGACAAAGGTTATCTGTACGGCTACTGTGGAGGATTCTGTGCCGCGATGGCTCAAAGGTTCTGGCCAAGGCTGGGTAACAGCAGAATACTCCTTGTTGCCACGTTCTACGCAAACTCGCGTTAGTCGTGAGGCTGCAAAGGGGAAACAAACGGGCCGTACTGTAGAAATTCAGCGCCTTATCGGTCGTGCATTACGCGCTGTTGTAGACCTTGAAGCATTAGGTGAACGCTCTATTACAATCGACTGCGATGTAATCCAAGCCGATGGTGGCACGCGTACAGCATCTATTACAGGTGCTTTTGTAGCCCTTGTTGATGCGGTGGATTTCACCTTTGGTGGAGCAGGAAAATTCCCAATTACTGACTTCTGTGCAGCTATTTCAGTAGGTATTGGTCCAGAAGGCCCTATTACGGACCTTTGCTACGAAGAGGATAGTGCGGCTATCGTTGACATGAACGTGGTGCGCACCGGCTCTGGTAATATGGTTGAGGTACAAGGTACTGGTGAACATGGTACCTTTAACCGTGATGAGCTCAATGCATTACTTGATTTAGCAGAGGCTGCTACAGATGAGCTCATGGCAAAACAACGGGAAGTACTTGGTACAACAGCAGATAAAGTAGGTAAGGTATATTCTACAGCTCCGGAGGTGTAAGGTGGAACAAATCGTATTAGCTACAGGCAATAAAGGGAAAATTCGTGAATTTTCTGAGGCTTTCTCCCATTTATCTATCGATTGTATACCAGTAAAAGAGGTTGTTACCATTGAGGAACCTGAGGAAACGGGTACCACTTTTATGGAAAATGCTCTATTAAAGGCTCGCTACTACGCAAAGGCTACCAATCGTCCATGTCTTGCCGATGATTCTGGCATCACCGTAGATGCTCTTAATGGGGCACCAGGCGTATATTCTGCGCGTTATGCAGGTCATCATGGTGATGATCAAGCTAATAATGAAAAATTAATTCGCGAACTGCAAGGTAAGAGCGACCGTACAGGTCATTATGTATGTGCCTTAGCTCTCGTATATCCTGATGGCCGTGAAGTGACAGCTGAAGGCTATTGTGATGGACTTGTTCAAGATGAGCCAAAAGGGGACAATGGTTTTGGCTATGATCCATACTTCTATGTACCTGAATTTGAAAAGACAATGGCAGAACTTAGTATTGAAGAAAAGGAAACCATTAGCCATCGTGGCCGTGCTTTACGCAAATTAATTAACAAGCTTTAATATTTTCGAACTATATGGTATAGTTCATATAAATATGTAATATAATAGTATTAGAGAACTTATAAAATGAAACGAATTGGTATTTTAAGTGATACCCATGGGTATCTAGATGATATAGATCTTGTCTTGGAGGCTACAGCAGACCAAGAAATTGATATGTGGCTTCATGCTGGTGATTATGGCGATGATGCAAGATATATGCAGGAACATACTGATATTCCTGTGTATGCAGTGCGCGGTAATAATGACCGTGTACAGCCTCTTGAACCGCGAGAACAGTTGATTCCTCTTGAGGATACCTATATTTACATGACTCATGGTCATGAGGTATCATATTATAATCGAATACAAAAACTGATTGAGTTAGGCACTGATATGGGGGCGCGACTCATCGTGTCCGGTCATAGTCATCATCATGGTGAGGTTCGTGTTCGTGATGCGGTATTTGTGAATCCCGGCAGTATATCGTTGGCTCGTGACCGCTCAGGCGGTACATTTGCTATCGTTACCTACGATAATGGACAGTTTGATGTAGAGTTTGTGTACAAACAAGATATTGTTTAGTTATATGGTAAAAGCTTTGAACCTCAATGGTTCGAAAAGCTTTCAAAAAAATAGTAAGTCTATGCATGGAAAGGGTTATGACATATCATGGATACACCAGTTAAAGCAAAGCCTAAAATGAAATTATATGGTTTTAATAATCTCACAAAGACATTGAGTTTTAATATTTATGATATTTGTTATACTCGTACAGAAGAAGAGAAAAAACAATACATTCAGTACATTGATGAAGTATACAATGCGGATCGTTTAACAGCTATCTTAACAGAGGTTAGCCATATTATTGGTGCCAACATCCTTAACGTAGCGAAACAAGACTACGACCCTCAAGGTGCGTCTGTTACGATTTTGATTTCTGAAGAGGAAATTGAAAAGGAAGATGTAGTCATGCATCTTGATAAATCTCACCTTACTGTACATACTTATCCTGAAAGCCATCCGCACAAAGGAGTTAGTACGTTCCGTGCCGACATTGAAGTATCTACATGTGGTCAGATTTCTCCACTTAAAGCACTTAATTATTTGATTCAAAGCTTTGATTCCGATATCCTCACAATGGACTACCATGTTCGTGGCTTTACACGTGACGTATCTGGCAAGAAAATTTATATCGATCATCGCATCAACTCTATCCAAAACTACATCAATGCAAAAACTCGCAACATGTACAATATGATTGATGTGAACGTATATCAAGAAAATATTTTCCACACAAAAATGATGTTAAAAGAATTTGATTTAGATAACTATCTCTTTGGTATTACTGAATCTGAATTGAGTGAACGAGAAATCAAACAAATTAAACATCAATTAAAACAAGAAATGATGGAAATTTTCTATGGTCGTAATTTGCCATCTGTAAAAGCATAAATAAAAAATATATATTCTGTATGCTATGTGTCCTATCGGATAATATGTATATAGTACCAAAGTAGATAAGTCGTATATGGCTTATCTACTTTTTATTTAATTATCATTTTTATTACTAAATTAGATTAATTGAATTTAATTCTAAAATATTCGAAAAACTATATCGAAAAAACTTGAATTGTTATATATCATTTTGTATAATACAATTAGTTAAAGGTATTAATTACCGACTCAAAAGAGTCCGAGTTTATCCACAAAGGAGAATTATTATGGACGTACGTGAATTAGCTGTACAAAAAAAACGTGAATTAAAAGGTTTCCTTACTGTAGGAACAAAATATGAATTAAAAGACGCTCATGATTTATCTGTAGCTTACACACCAGGTGTAGCAGAACCATGCTTGCGTATTAAAGATAATGAAGCAGAATCCTTTGAATTAACTTGCCGTTCCAACATGGTTGCCGTTGTATCCGACGGTACTCGTGTACTTGGTCTTGGCGATATCGGTGCTGCAGCAGCATTGCCTGTAATGGAAGGTAAATCTTTATTATTCAAAAAATTCGGCGATGTAGACTGCATTCCATTGGTTGTAGATACAAAAGATGCTGATACATTGATCAACACTGTAAAATTATTGCAAAAAAACTTTGCTGGCATTAACTTGGAAGATATTTCTTCTCCTAAATGCTATGAAATCGAAAACCGTTTGAAAGAAGAATTGGAAATCCCTGTATTCCATGATGACCAACACGGTACTGCAATCGCATGTTTGGCTGGTGTAAAAGGCGCTCTTCGTTTAGTTAAAAAAGATTTAGCTACTGCTAAAATCGTTGTAAACGGTGCTGGTGCTGCTGGTGCAAACATTGCTCGTTTGTTATATCTTGCAGGCGCTCGTGATATTACATTGTTAGTATCTTCTGGTGTATTGCACAAAGATTACAAACGTCTTGACTCCTTGCAAGCTGAATTGATCGACTTGCTTAAACTTGAAGAAAAACATGGCAACTTGGCTGAAAATGCTAAAGGTGCTGATATTCTTCTTGGTGTATCTGCAGCAGGTGCTTTTACAAAAGAAATCTTGGAAAACTTGGCTGACGATGCAATTGTATTTGCTATGGCTAACCCTAACCCAGAAGCTACATATGCAGATATGAAAGCTGCTGGTATCCGCGTTGCTGGTACAGGCCGTTCTGACGCTCCTAACCAAATCAACAACGTAGCAGTATTCCCAGGCGTATTCCGCGGCGCTATCGATGTTCGTGCATCTAAAATTACTGATGAAATGAAATTGGCTGCTGCTGACGCATTGGCTCATTTGATTCCAGACAGTGAATTGAACGAAGAAAACGTAATGCCATCCGTATTCGATCCTCGTGTAGCTCCAGCTGTTGCTAAAGCAGTTGCTGAAGTTGCTGTAAAACAAGGTATCGCTAAAAACCCTGGCGTAGTAGAAGACGGTAGCTACGAAGGTTAATCTATTTGCTGTAAAAGCATTGGCACAACCACAATAGAACAATAGGATAATATAACATGCACCTCGAAAGAGGTGCATGTTTTTTATATGTACTAATAAAATTTAAAAAATTAATGAAGTTGTAAAAAAGTACTTGTCACTAATTTGTATCAATGATATAATAATTTTCGTTGCAGAGCGATACTCAATAGAGTAAAAACTCAGCAAGAGTAGTGGTTGACATCAACTACCAGGTTTGCTATAATTAGCAAGTAATTAATGACGGGGCATAGCGCAGTTTGGTAGCGCACCTGGCTTGGGACCAGGGGGTCGCAGGTTCGAATCCTGCTGCTCCGACCATTTTTTTATTTGCGGGTGTAGCTCAATGGTAGAGCCCCAGCCTTCCAAGCTGGTCGCGAGGGTTCGATTCCCTTCACCCGCTCCATTTTTTTTTGCCTTTTTTAGGGTAAACTGCAATAGAGCACAGTTGACGATACATAGTACATAATTTATACTATAATAGATAATTACATATATAGGTAATCCACATGGTTCAGTAGCTCAGTTGGATAGAGCAACGGCCTTCTAAGCCGTGGGTCGGGGGTTCGAATCCCTCCTGGATCACCAAGTAAATAAGCGAGTTTTCAGAAATGAAGGCTCGTTTTTTTGTATTCGATTAGTAGTTACATTAGTAGTTTTGGTGGTGAAGAATCATGAAACCTAAATTATCTGGATATACATGGAAAAAAGGAATTTTTCAATCTGTATGGAATGAAATTGCAAATCCGTTAGAAACTGAAAAAAGTTGGACATATGGACAACTCCCTGAATATATTTGGTTAGCTTTAATTCTTGATAAATTAGGACGAATAGAGGGAATTAATCAGTCTGTTAGAATTTTGAAATACTGGAAAGAGATAAATCCTAAAATTGAAGATTGTAGGTTTTCTACACTTCTTGCTGAATCAGTAGAAAATCAGCAGGAATTATTCGATCAGATTCGATTATCTGTTGGTGATAATACGCTTGAGCCATTAACGCTCATTTTTGATATACATGAGTATCCAACGTTTAATGGTAATTTTTATAATAAGATGAGTATTGAGAAACGCTTATCAAAAATAGAACAAATAATGCAAGAATGTATGGGAAGTCAAACTAATATGACTACTGATATAAAATATATTGTTTTATTTTTCCGCTCAATATGTAATAAGATTAAAGTCATGAAGGGGCAGGAACATATAATTGATTATTTGAACGATTATGCAAGGTTGCCTCATGAGAATGAAAAAATGCAAACAATTCGACCTCTTGTTCGTTCGATGTTTGGTACTATTCAATTTATGGATAAAAGTAATTTAGTATATTTGAATAAATTTTGGGAGGATTTAAGTTGTATGTCTACATGCAAGTTGTTTTCAGTTAATCTTAGCGAAGTAGATGAGCAGAATTTGAATAAAGACCAGTGTGTTGAGGCATTTCAAAATATCTTTGATTACTTTATTTCAATCAAACAAGATGTTCTAATTTTAGATGAAAAAATGACAGTGCTTTTAGGGTTAGCTGTATTTGCATATAATCGGTTTTATGAGGTATATAAACATGATTTAGATAATAGCATATCTGGGAGAAGTTCAGTTCGGGGACTATTTGAAATACTTATCATAATGAAGTATTTAATTCATGAGGCGAATAATCACGATAACATCTGGATGGATTACCAGTTATATGGTTTAGGAAAGTATAAACTAGTATGTGAAGTGAATAAAGATAAAATCAATATGCCAGAAGGTGAAGGTACTCATATTCCTTTAAAATATTTAAATATTTTAGTTGAAGAGTTTTTTAGGCCTGAGTTTTTAGATATAAATACAAACTATTTTGACGATACTAATATTAGGAAGAAGGCAGAAATCACAGGCTTAGCAGATCTTTATGCCACTTATTATGAATATCTTACATCTTATGAGCATGGCTTTTGGGGGAGTGTTAGAGAGAGCTCTTTTGTAAAATGTGATAATCCTGCACATCAATATCACTGTATACCTTCTATAGAGCAACATGATAACTTAACATCTGTGTGGAATGATTGTGTATTGCTAATGCATCATATTGTGAATGTTCTTAATGAAGAATATGGAATTCCTGATAAATTGTTAGTTGAGGTGAATAAATTTGGTCCAAAATCAGTTAATGGATAGGCTTAATCAAATTCAGGATGAATATAAGATATTATTACTTAAAATTGAGGATTCTCTTACTAGGAATCCGGATTATGTAGAAAATATTTTAGATTCTGTTCTCATATTTTGGAAGAAACATGAAACTCTAGTAGATATTTTTTTAAACTATCAACTTGAAAGTTATAGTGCCCATCTTTATACTGCAGCAGATTATTTAGATATTGATGGCCTTGAACACTATCCTTTTTTAGCTCAAGGAAAAATTCATATAATGGATGACCCTTTAGCTAAAATGTGCGATACGACTCTAAGATTGTCTAGTGATGAGAAAATTAATACTCAAGCTATGATTGAGCATGTTTCATTTCTTATCAGTGATAACATCAAATTATTAGAATTGGAAGAACGGCCCATTTGGTTATTACCTGTTAGGGAAAATAATAGGACAGAGGGATCTAGTGAAATTAATTCATTAGCTGAACAATTATTCTTGAATTTATTTACGGATATAGAATCAATTGAAGTATATATGAAAACATGTATTACAATTGTAGACATAAAGAACCATCTAAGACCTGAATTGCTAGATGGAATTCTTTTATTTAATGAGGATGTAAAGGAGGATACATTTGAAAAGCGAATGGAAGGACTTATTAGCTATAGCTCCAAAGTACCCCACCTAAGACATTTTTGTGAAGTCAAAGATTATAAATCTGTATTTTTATTGTCAATAATAGGTTATTTGATACAGGCAATTGATATTTTTTTGCTATCAGAAGAATATAAAATTATACCTTACATAAGATCAAAGTCCGCATTTTATTACTACAGTTCGCTTTGCTATCAACATTTGGAAAATGAAATCAGTGCAGATAAAATGCTTTTTAAACATGCAATTTATTGTCATTTAATCTATCTGGCATTTGATAGATCGATTGTAGAAAAAATCTCTTTAAAACAATACTTAGATATTATAAGTACGCTAGACATAAATATTGATTTGATTGAGATGAAGGACTTGAAAGATATAAAAAAAGTAGTGGATAATAATTTAGCAACTTTATATTCAAAAATTAATGAAGAGGCTAATTAGTTTTTGAAAGGGAGGGTTATATGCCTAAACTATCTAAAGCATGAACCGCCTCTTTCTGTATATCAGGTACTAAATGCGAATAGGTATCTAATGTTAGTATAATCGAGGAGTGTCCTAACCGTTCTTGTACTATTTTAGGGTTTATTTTTTGAGAGAGTAGAATAGTTGCATGTGTATGGCGAAGATCATGAAAGGTAATATGTTCTAAATGTAGCTGTTTTAATACAGGAATAAAATATCTAGATTTAAAGTTACTTGTAGATAATACTTTACCAAAGATACCAGATATTACAATTCCAGAAGTATCTGTCCATTTATCACCGATTTCCTGAATATACGTATATTGAAACTCTTTATATGTTCTAAGATCCTCTTGTAACTCTTTACTAATTGGTATACCACGGCGTGATGTTTTAGTCTTTGTTTCTTGAAATAATTGCTCGTTGGTACCAGTTTGAATACTACGGCGAATAGAGATAATAGAGCGGTCTAAGTCAACGCAATCCCAGCATTATACAGTATTGAATAGAAATATAAAAATATATACGTTATGTATGAGGTAAAATGTATTAAAATTTGGTATTATTTCTTCTAAGCCGTGGGTCGGGGGTTCGAATCCCTCCTGGATCACCAAAGAAATAAGCGGATAGTTCGTAATGAGCTATCCGCTTTTTTACTTCTTTATTAGTATCACTAGTCATGATGGGGGACTCTTGGGTTGTTGGGAGATTGCCGATTTTCGGATCTTTCAGTGTCATAGATCAAACTCCTTTATTATTTATTCGACTTTTATATTTCTTATATATTTGACTTTTATATCTATTATATAGGGAATAAATCAATATAAACAATCTGATTTATAATAAATAACCTAAAAGTTCAAATTTAATTATCTCTCACAAATCCAGCAATTATCTATATTCTTGCCATATAAATATAATTAGTCAAAATAAAAGTCAAAAAAAGTCAAAAATTTTATCTTTGACCTATTGACTTTTTGACTTAATCAGATTATTATAATGTCATAAGGTTGAAGAAACCTAGAAATAAAGCAAGAAATTAAACAGACTTAAAAAGTCAAACAGATATACTTGTAGTAAAAAAGTGAGGTAATTTATATGAACAACAATTTCAATAACTTTGGTAGCGATTTCGGTAGCATGAATGATTTATTCAATCAATTGATGGGGAACATGGGTGGTTATTCCACAGAAAACCGTCGTTATAAAATTAATGGTCGTGAAGTGACTCCAGAAGAGTTTGCTTTCTATCGTCAAACTGGTCGTTTACCTTCTAATGAAGAAATGCAAGCTGCTCAAGCTGCACAACAAGGTAAAATGAAACAAGATGGTATCCTTGCCAAGTTGGGTACAAACTTAACTCAACAAGCTCGTGATGGTAAACTCGATCCTGTTATTGGCCGTAATAAAGAAATCCAAGAAACAGCAGAAATCTTAGCACGTCGTACTAAAAACAATCCTGTACTCGTAGGTGATGCTGGTGTTGGTAAAACAGCTGTAGTAGAAGGTTTAGCACAAGCAATCGTCAATGGCGATGTTCCTGCAGCTATTAAAAATAAAGAAATCATTTCCATCGATATTTCCGGTTTGGAAGCTGGTACTCAATACCGTGGTTCCTTCGAAGAAAATATCCAAAACCTTATCAAAGAGGTTAAGGCTGCTGGTAACATTATCTTGTTCTTCGATGAAATCCACCAAATCTTGGGTGCTGGTTCCACAGGTGATGGTCAAGGTTCTAAAGGCTTAGCAGATATTTTGAAACCTGCTTTGTCCCGTGGTGAAATGACTGTTATCGGTGCTACAACACAAGATGAATACCGTAACACAATCATGAAAAACGCAGCTCTTGCTCGTCGTTTCAATGAAGTAAAGGTAAATGCACCATCTCCAGAAGATACTTTCAAAATTTTACAAGGCATTCGCCCATTGTATGAAGCGCATCATAACATTGAATTGCCAGATGCTGTGTTGAAAGCAGCTGTAGATTATTCCGTACAATACATTCCTCAACGTAGCTTACCAGATAAAGCTATCGACTTGATCGATGTAACAGCAGCTCACTTGGCTTCCCAACATCCTGTAACTGATATCAAAACATTAGAAGCAGATATTGCAGAGGCTAAAGCAAAACAAGAAGAGTTTGCTCAAAAAGAAGATTACGAATCCGCTATTAACGAAAAAATGCGTATTCAAAAATTACAAGAAGAAATCGACAACCACACTGAAAACCAAAAGGTTGTGGCTCAAGTTAACGATGTAGCGGAAGCGGTTGAAAGAATGACTGGTATCCCTGTATCTCAAATGGGTGCATCCGATATTGAACGCTTGAAAGACATGAAATCTCGTTTACAAGCTCATGTAATCGGTCAAGATAAAGCAGTAGAAGCTGTATCTAAAGCAATCCGTCGTAACCGTGCAGGCTTTGACGAAGGTAACCGTCCAATCGGTAGCTTCTTATTCGTAGGTCCTACTGGTGTTGGTAAAACAGAATTGGCTAAACAATTAGCACTTGATATGTTCGGTAACAAAGATGCTATCATCCGCTTGGATATGTCCGAATACAGTGATCGCACAGCCGTTTCTAAATTGATTGGTGCTACAGCTGGTTATGTTGGTTACGAAGATAACTCGAACACATTGACTGAACGTGTTCGTCGTAATCCTTACTCTATCGTATTGTTCGACGAAATCGAAAAAGCAGATCCTCAAGTTATTACATTGCTTCTTCAAGTGTTAGATGATGGTCGCTTAACAGATGGTCAAGGTAACACTGTAAACTTCAAAAACACTGTTATCATTGCTACATCTAACGCAGGCTTTGGTTATGGTCAAGATAATGACGATGAAAATAAAGTAGATGTAATGGAACGTATCGCTCCATTCTTCCGTCCAGAATTCTTGAACCGTTTCAATGCAGTTATTGAATTCAATCAATTGAAAAAAGAAGACTTGAAGAAAATCGTAGATTTGATGCTTGATCAAGTAAATAAAACTTTAGCTAAAAAAGAAATTACTCTTGATGTAACTGAAGCAGCTAAAGAATTATTGATGGAACAAGGGTACGATAAAACTATGGGCGCTCGTCCATTACGTCGTGTTATCGAATCTGAAATCCGCGATAATGTAACTGACTTCTACTTGGATCACATCGATGCAAAACACTTGCTTGCTGATGTTGTAGATGGTCACATTGTAATTAGCGACAAAGATGCTGCTAATACGTCTGATGATAAATCTGCAGATGATAAAGCTGCAGACGACAGCAAACAAGCTGATGATGCTGCATCCAAGGATAATAAATAATCGATAGGCTATCGACACTAACTAATGAATCCCTTACAACTCTCTCCATATATAAACTAATGATAGACCTATTGATATTGAGAGCACCCCACATAATGTGGGGTGCTTTTTTGTGTCTTAATATGCATTTTAATATGTGTATTAATAAAGAAATTTTGTATACATGACAAAAATCATTGCTAATATATCGATTTATTTAGTATAATCATATCTATAAATTCAATATTCTATAGAATTTAAAAAAGAGATGAAGAAAGGGAGGAGATTATTGATGTCACATTATGTAGATCTAAATAGCGATTTAGGTGAAAGTTTTGGCAACTACACATTAGGCATAGATGGTGAAGTGTTAAATCACGTCACAAGTGCTAATGTTGCCTGTGGATGGCATGCTGGAGATCCTCTCATTATGGATGCTACAGTTCGCATGTGCAAGGAAAAGGGCGTAGCCATAGGGGCTCATCCTGGTTATCCTGATCTTATGGGCTTTGGTCGTCGAGCAATGGCAGTAAATCCTGCAGAGGCTAAAGCATATATGATATATCAAGTTGGTGCACTACAAGCCTTCTGTGATAGCTATGGTGTTACATTACAACATATGAAATTACACGGTGCTTTTTATAACACTGCTTGTGTAACTCCTGCATTGGCAGATGCTGTATTAGATGGCTTACAAGCGGTAAACCCTAATATTGCAACTATGGTGTTGAGCGGTAGCTATATTGCTAAAGAAGCAGAGCGTCGAGGCATTCCTGTAATTCAGGAGGTATTTGCTGATCGCGGTTATACAGATGAAGGTACATTGGTACCTCGTACAGAACCTGGCGCTTTCATTAAAGATCCTCAAGAGGCTCTTGAACGAGTACTTATGATGGTTACAGAAGGCAAGGTTGTCACTAATACAGGTAATACTATTGATATTGTAGCTGATTCCGTATGCGTCCACGGCGATAACCCTGAAGCAATAGCTTTCACAAATTATATCCGTGAAGGCCTTACAAAAGCGGGCGTTACAGTGGCTAATTTTCAAAACCGTAAATAGTAAAACGGCGATTATAAAATAAGCAATACATAGCTAATATGTAATGCTTAGCTAATATATAATACATAGCAAATACGTAATAAATAGTGAATACGTAATAAATAGTGAATACGTAATAAATAGTGAATATGTAGTAAATAATAAATACATAATAGATTGTTAATAAATTATTGTGTGGAGGTTTTTATGAAACCAATTTCAGGTAAAGCAAGTTTATCTGTCCTCTTGGGGGCAGCTTTCTTGATGGCTACGTCTTCTATTGGGCCGGGCTTTATGTTACAAACGGCGGCATTTACAAATGATTTAAAAGCAGACTTTGCGTTTGCCATCATTGTGTCTGTTATTTTTTCAATTATTGCACAGCTTAATGTGTGGACCATTATTGGCATATCTAAAATGCGTGGTCAAGATATTGCAAATAAAGTATTGCCAGGACTTGGCTATTTCGTAGCATTCTTGATTTCCCTTGGGGGCCTTGCGTTCAATATCGGCAACATTGGGGGCGCATCTATGGGCCTAAACATTGTATTTGGTATTGATACGACGACTGCGGCGGCTATCAGTGGTATCTTGGGTATTCTATTATTCGCATCTCCAAAAATGGGTGGTGTACTAGACAACACCGCTAAAATTCTTGGTACGGTAATGCTTGTATTGATTGGTTATGTAGCGTTTTCTACAAACCCTCCAGTGGCTGAAGCGGTTACTCATGCGGTGGCACCAACGCATTATCCATGGCTTGCAACTATTACCCTTATCGGTGGTACCGTAGGTGGTTACATTACATTCTCTGGCGGTCACCGCCTCATTGATGCAGGTATTACTGGTCAAGAACATTTGAAAGATGTACGTCGTGCAGCCTTCATGGGTATGTCCGTAGATGCAGTGGTTCGTATCTTGTTATTCTTAGCGGTTCTTGGCGTTGTGTCTATGGGGCATGTACTAGACCCTAAAGATCCAGCTGGCTCTGCATTCCTTCTTGGTGCTGGTGAAATTGGTCATAAATTATTCGGTATCGTGTTCTTCTGTGCAGCCTTAACATCTGTAGTAGGTGCAGCGTACACATCGGTGTCCTTCTTAAAAACATTATTCAAAGTGGTAGAACGCAATGAGAAATTGACTATTATGACATTTATCTTCGTTTCTACATGTATTTTGATCTTCATTGGTAAACCAGCATCCTTGTTGATTTTGGCTGGCTCCGTAAACGGCTTAATCTTGCCGATTACATTGGCAGTAATGCTCTTTGCTACTCATAAATCTGAAATCGTAGGAGACTACAAACATAATAAACTGTTGTATTATACAGGATGGATTGTAGTACTTGTAACAGCATACATTGGTGTTACATCCTTACAAGGTATTGCTAAATTACTAGGTTAATTTGATAGTTGTGAAAGTACCATTATTTTCGTTTGAAGGTAATGGTTCTTTCTGGTTTTAGGAAGGAGATACCTATGAAACCTATAATTTCACCTGTAGGGGATTGCGCTATCTCTATTGATTTTGGTCAAGTCATCGATCCAAAGATTAATCGACATATTCGTCAAACGATAGAGCGAATTCAAGAGCTAAATCTAGAGGGGATTATTGAATTAGTACCTACCTATTGTGCATTGCTTTTGCAATATGATGCTATGTTATACTCCTATGCAGAATTGTGTAACATCATTGAGCCTACATTGGAGCAGACTGTAACAGATAATACTAATGAATTTGTTACCGTCGTGGAAATTCCTACCGTATACGGTAGTGAGTTTGGTCCAGACCTTGGTTTTGTAGCCTCTCATAATAATCTAACTGAAGATGAGGTTGTAGCCATTCATAGTGGTACTGATTACTTGGTATATATGCTTGGCTT
Organism: Veillonella sp. Ser01; assembly: GCF_053850375.1. Lineage (NCBI taxonomy): Bacteria > Bacillati > Bacillota > Negativicutes > Veillonellales > Veillonellaceae > Veillonella > Veillonella sp. Ser01. The sequence continues at coordinate 50,031 of NZ_JBSPUA010000006.1, forward strand.
TATTCCTGGGTTTACCTATTTGGGCGGCATGGATCCACGCATTGTAACACCTCGTTTGTCCTCACCAAGAACATTGATACCTGCAGGTTCTGTAGGTATTGCGGGAGCTCAGACTGGCACGTATCCATCCGACTCTCCAGGGGGCTGGCAAATCATTGGCCGTACACCGGTAACCATGTATGATATATCTAAGGAACAAGCGGCGCTATTGAGTGCCGGTGACTATGTGCGTTATGTGCCCATAGATGAAGCGGAATATAATCGTATTAAAGCATTGGGGGCGGACTATGCGCCGTCCATGTATGAAGTAGAGGTAGGTGAGTTGCGTGGCTATTAATGAATTCAAATCAGCATCTATCTACGTAAATGCACCTGGCATGTACACTACCATTCAAGATGAAGGACGCGTTGGGTTCCAACAATATGGTATGCCTGTAGCAGGTCCTATGGATAGTGAAAGCTATCTCTTGGGGCAAGCGCTGGTAGGTAATGTAGAAATGGCAGGTGCTTTAGAGTGCACATTGTTGCCGCCGACACTCACCGTGAAAGGCACATGTATCGTTGCTTTCACAGGAGCTGACATGGAACCAACTATCAATAGTGTACGAGTACCGAGATATATTCCATTTGTATGTCACGACGGCGATGTCATTTCCGGCGGTTTTAGCCAATGTGGCGTGCGCATGTACATTTCTTTCTCTGGAGGTATCGACGTGCCAAGCATCAACGGCAGTGTATCGACCCATACAAAGGCGAAAATTGGAGGCCTTGAGGGGCGACCATTACAAAAGAGCGATGAACTTGGCATCAAAGCGTTCACCAGAGATGAAGTGCATGTTTGCGATTACCGTGGTGAAGGGCACACTCTATTCAATACTGCCTTATATAACCGTGGGGGCCGTGAATGTCATGAACCATTACGCGTTGTATTAGGTGATCAGGCAAAACATTTCACCGAGAAGGGAATCAAGACCTTTAGTGATAACATCTATACACTGACTGTAGAATGTGACCGTATGGGCTTCCGCTTAGATGGTCCTGAAATTGAACACGTAGATAGTGCAGATATTATTTCTGATGGTGCCGTATTTGGCTCTATCCAAGTGCCATCGAATGGACATCCCATTGTCCTCATGGCAGATCGCCAAACAACAGGGGGCTATACAAAAATAGGCACTATCATTACCGCAGACCTACCGCGGCTTAGCCAATTGCCGGTAGGGGATGGTATTAATTTTAATATCGTGTCTATTGATGAAGCGCAAGATATATACCGAGCGTATATGGGACGTTTAAAGAAACGTATCAAATTAGCACATGAACAAAGTGCTTATGTATTTAAATTAAATAATGTCATATAAAAAATAACGTCTAAAGAGATTATTCTTTAGACGTTATTTTTGTTTTGGGCTGTCAATTTATCTCAATTTGACTGAAATGCTAATTTATAAAAATTTAATGAAATATAGTACTGTAAAACAGGTGGAGTTATTAGAGTGTAGATATATAAGGCATTTTGATCATTATTTTTATAATTTATCAATTATATTTATATGGGAAAAGTTAAAATGTGAGTTTAAATTCATCTTCTCTTCTAAATTATGGTATAAAATCACCCCAATTATTAGGTTTTATTTTATAAGTGGGTTAAAGAAATCACGTTGTTGCTGAATTTGCAATAGCTATTCCAAAAATGAAATATTGGTGAAAAGGGGTTGCAAGCATATCGAAAAATTTGGTATACTCGCTATATCGAAAAACTTGAATTGAAATTACTTGTTATATAGAAGTTTGAAAGATTTATAGTAGTTTAAAGGAGAAAACAATGAACAAAATCTTTAAAGTAGTTTGGAACAAATCCAAAAATTGCTACGTAGTAGTATCTGAATTCGCTAAGAACAATAGCGGTAAAAAGAAAATTGTTGTGGCTGGTATCTTTGCAGCATTAGCTATGACTAATGCTAATGTAGCATTGGCTGTAAACGAGGTGCCTACATCTACTGGTGGTGCATCTGTAGCTTTTGGTGATAGTGCTACTGTTACAGGTGCCAATGCAGTCGGTTTAGGTAACAGTGCTAGTGTTACAGGTGTAAATGCAGTTGCTTTAGGTACAAATGTAAAAGCTCCTAATAGTGATGTTGTTGTAATTGGTACTGCTGCAAAAACAGAGACTGCTGGTGGTGGGGTTGCTATTGGTCAAAATGCTTATTCAAAAGGTCTATATGGTAATACACCAAGTGTTGCTGTAGGTAAAAATTCAATTGCAAATGGTGGTACTGCGATTGCTATTGGTACTAGTGCGACGGTAAACGAAGCTGGTACTTCATTTTCACAAGGTATTGCCATTGGTGGTGGTGCATTACCGGGGCAAGGGGCTACCGTTATAGGAGACCAAGCTATTGCTATTGGTGGTAATACTAAAGCCTTTGGTCACTCATCTATTGTTATTGGCGGTGACGATGCTGATAGAATGACGTCTACTAGAGCAGTTTATACTGATATTACAACAGGTAGACCTGCTGTCGCTACTGTTTCTGATGCTGTTAAAGCTTTAACAGGGTATGAAATTAAGTGGCGTGATTATAATAATGCTACAGCAGACCATATCGGTATCACAGTAGGGACTAAAGGGCAATCTGGTAATGCTGGTATTGCTATTGGTACTGGCGCTGATTCTAAAAACCGTATCGCCGGCGCTTTAAATGGCGTAAATACAAGTGGTGCAGATAATACATCTGTAACAAATGCCATCGCTATTGGTACAGGTGCGAAAGCAAATCGTGATAACTCTGTCGCTTTAGGTGGTGGTTCTACTACAGATAAGCCAGGTACTAAACAAACTGGCTATACATTGCCAACAGGTGTTACTGCAACGTGGTCTGGTGGTAACTCAACATTAGAAGGTGATATTGTTTCCTTCGGTGCGGAAGGTTTCGAACGTCAGTTGAAAAATGTAGCTCCTGGTGAAGTAAGTGCTACTTCTACAGACGCGATCAATGGTTCTCAGTTAGCTGCTATCGCGGATCAAATTGCACTTAAATATGTGTCTATTAACTCTACTGATGTTCCAAATAAAGACAACACTGGTGCAAAAGCTAATAACTCTATTGCTATTGGTCCTAATGCATCTACAGATACGGCTGCAACAAGCTCTGTAGCTATTGGTGATGGTGCTAATGCAACAGGTCGATCTACAGTTGCATTGGGGTTATCAGCACAAGCTAAATCGGCAAATGCTACAGCGGTAGGTGCTAACTCCATTGCGTCCGAGGATGATACTGTGGCAGTTGGTCATGGTGCTAAGGCAACAGATGGCAATGCCAGTGCTTTGGGGGCTGATGCGATAGCTTCCAATATTGAATCTACTGCAATTGGTCATGGTACTGCTGCATCTGGTGCATCCTCTACTGCATTGGGATCTAGGGCAAAGGCCGCTGGAACTGCAGGTGTTGGTATCGGTATGTTAGCCAATGCAACTAAAGATTATAGTATTGCTATTGGCGGAGAAAGCTCTTCCACTGCAGATAACAGTATTGCTATTGGTAGAAAAAGCTCAGTATCAGAGAATGATGGTATTGCTATCGGTACTAGATCTAACGCAAGTGCAGTTAAATCGATTGCTATTGGTGATGGTGCTAGTGCTACAACTGCTGATGGTGTTGCAATAGGTTCTAAGTCTGTTGCTAGTACTGCGGCAGGTGTAGCAGGTTATAATGCTAATACTGGTCGTACTGATACTTATGCTAACTTAACTGGTGCAACGTTAACATCTACATTGGGTGGCGTTGCTGTTGGTACAACAGGTCAAACTCGTCAAATTAACTATGTAGCTGCTGGTACGGCTGATACAGATGCAGTCAACGTAGCACAATTGAAGAGTGTAAACCTTGCTTTCACAGGCGACACTGGTTCTGGTGACGTAAACCTTGCTAACAGTAAATTAGCTGTAAATGGTGACGATACATATATTACAACTACAGCTAATGGTAAGAAAATTACAATTGCTGGTAAAAAACAAGATATTACTGTTACAAATGGTACAGCTGCAGCAACTCCAGGTATGGCAGATTCTGCTAACGTGGCTGATGCAATTAATAAGGCTATCGATCAAAATAAATACGGATGGAATCTTTCCGCTAATGGTGAAGCAACACCAGAAGCAATTGAAAAAGGTAACACTGTAGATTTCTCTGGCGACGACAATATTACGGTTGCTAGAAACAATAAAAATATTTCTGTATCCTTGAAGAAAAATCTTACTGGCTTGAACAGTGCATCTTTCAACAATGCTGCAGGCAATCCAACCGTTAAAATTGATGGCGATAAAGGTATCAATGCAGGCGACATGAAAGTTACTAACGTAGCTGATGGCGTAGATGATAAAGATGCTGTCAATGTATCTCAATTGAAGAAAACAGATGATAAAGCAGAAGCTAACAAAGCTGCTATTGCTCGTAAAATTTCCTTAGGTGGTAACACTGGCTCCACAAGGGAAAAATCCTTGAGCACTGGCGATGTAAAATTCAATGTTAAAGGCGCTAATGGTCTTACTACAGTAGCAGCTGGTGAAGATGTAACTGTTCAGCTTGATACAGATACTAAAAATAAAATCGATAACGCTGCTGACAAAGATTTGAGCAATTTGAATCCTGCAGGTGAGCAAAAGGTTAAAGATTTAGCTGCTTGGAAAGTAGTTGCTAACAGTGGTACTGCTGAAGATGTTAAAGGCGGCGACACAGTTAAATTCATCAATGGTGATAATATCGAAATTACACAAGCGGGTAAAGATTTCACAATTTCCACTAAAAAAGATGTAACATTCGATAGTGTAACTGCAAACCAAACAATTACAGCACCTAAAGTAAAAGCTACAACTGGTGTTGAAACTCCTCAAGTTACTGGCTTGACTAATACAGATTGGGTTCCAGGCCAAACAACACCTGTATCTGGTCGTGCAGCAACTGAAGATCAGTTGAAAAAAGTTGATGACCAAGTAGCAGCAAATAAAGATAATATCGACAAAAATACAACAGCAATCGCTCGTAAAATCTCCTTAGATGGCGACACTGGTTCCACAGCTGAAAAATCTTTGAGCACAGGTGATGTGAAGTTCAATATTAAAGGTGAAAATGGCATTACTACTGCAGCTAATGGAGTAGATGTAACTGTTAAATTGGACGATGCTACAAAAGATAAAATCAACAATGCTGCAAACCAAGATTTGAGCAACTTGACTCCAGCTGGTGAGCAACAAGTTAAAGATTTGGCAGCTTGGAATGTAGTAGCTAATAATGGCACTGCAGAAAAAGTTCAAGGTGGCGATACAGTTAAGTTTATCAATGGCGATAACATTGAAATTACACAAAATGGTAAAGACTTCACAGTTGCTACTAAGAAAGATGTTACTTTCGATACTGTAACTGCAAATGACACAATTACAGCTCCAAAAGTTAAGGCTACAAATGGTGTAGAAACTCCTCAAGTAACTGGTTTAACTAATACAACTTGGGTTCCAGGTCAAACACAACCTGTATCTGGTCGTGCAGCAACTGAAGATCAATTGAAAGCAGTTGATGATCAAGTAGCAGCAAACAAAGCTAACATCACTAAAAATGCTGGCGATATTAAAACAAACAAAGATAATATTGCAGCAAACAAAGCTCAAATCGATAAAAACACAGAAGCAATTGGTCGTAAGATTTCCTTAGGTGGTGACACAGGTTCTACTGATGAAAAATCCTTGAGCACAGGCGATGTGAAATTCAATATTAAAGGTCAAAATGGTATCGTTACTGAAGCTAATGGCGACGATGTAACTGTTAAGTTAGATGATGCTACTGCAAATAAAATCAATAATGCAGCAAACACTGATTTGAGCAACTTAACAGATGCTGGTAAACAACAAGTTAAAGATTTAGCAGCTTGGAATGTAGTAGCTAACGATGGTACTGCAGAAAAAGTTCAAGGTGGCGATACAGTTAAGTTTATCAATGGCGATAACATCTCCATTACTCAAAATGGTAAAGACTTCACAATTGCTACTAAGAAAGATGTAACATTTGATACTGTAACTGCTAACGACACTATTACAGCTCCAAAAGTTAAGGCTACAAATGGTGTAGAAACTCCTCAAGTAACTGGTTTAACTAATACAACTTGGGTTCCAGGTCAAACACAACCTGTATCTGGTCGTGCAGCAACTGAAGATCAATTGAAAGCAGTTGATGATCAAGTAGCAGCAAATAAAGGAAATATTGCTGCTAACAAAGACGCTATCAATAAAAATGCTGGTGATATTGCAACAAATAAAGCAAATATTGCAGCAAACAAAGCTCAAATCGATAAAAACACAGAAGCAATCGGTCGTAAGATTTCCTTAGGTGGTAACACTGGTTCTACTGATGAAAAATCCTTGAGCACAGGCGATGTGAAATTTAACATCAAAGGCGAAAACGGCTTAACAACGGTAGCTAATGGTGAAGATGTAACTGTTAAAATCGATGATGCAACAAAAGCTAAAATCGATAATGCAGCAAACCAAGACTTGAGCAACTTAACACCTGCTGGTAAACAACAAGTTAAAGATCTATCTGCATGGAATGTAACTGCAGCTGGCGGTACTGTTGAAAAAGTACAAGGCGGCGATACTGTTAAATTCCAAGCCGGTGATAATCTTGAGGTTAAACAAGACGGTACTACTTTCACATATAGCCTAGCTAAAGACGTGAAAGGTCTTAACAGTGTAACTGTAGGCGATGAAAATGGTCCATCCACTAAGATCACTCCTGCTGGTACAACTGTAAAAGATGCAGCTGGTAACGCTACAACAGTTAATGGTGCAGGCATGACTATCAATCCTGCAAACTCTGCAGCTAGCCCTGTATCCCTTACTGTAGATGGCTTGAACAATGGTGGCAACCAAATTCATGGCGTAGCACCTGGTACAGCTGATACAGATGCAGTAAACGTAAGCCAATTGAAAGAAACTAAAGCTGGTTTACAACAAGCTATTAACAATGTAGGCGTTGAAACACAACGTGTTGGTGCTCATGCGGCAGCTATGGCAGCGTTGAAACCAATCCAATACGATCCATTGGAACCAACACAAATCATGGCTGGTATTGGTAACTACCGTGGTGAAACAGCTGGTGCAATTGGTCTTGCCCATTACAAAACTGAAGATACTATGTTCAATATTGGTGTTACACTTGGTTCTAGCCATAACATGATTAATGCTGGTGTAACTCACAAATTCGGTGGTAGCCGTGATAGAAAAGATGCGATTCCAGAACGTTATAAAGCTGGTCCTATCAGCTCTATCTACGTAATGCAAGATGAAGTAAGTCACTTGCGTTCCCAAAATGAAGAGTACAAATCCAAGCTTGAACAACAACAATCTGAAATTGATGCGTTGAAAGCAGCAGTTAACCAATTGTTGGCAAATAAAGCATAATCATATTGTACATATAGTTAGAACTATGTATATCCCGTGAATGGATATGTAAAATTAGAAAGAGCCTTCCTCGAAAGAGGGGGCTCTTTTTAGTACAAAAATAAAAATAGTTTATTAAAGCTATATCTGTAAAATAAAATAGCCTGAAAATTCTAATTTAATGATTAATAAAATTATCGATAAAACTGTATATAAGGAATAATTTATGAATATTTTTAGACGGTGATTAATTTTGTAATGAAATCTAATATTCTTTTCATTCTCAATTAGGAGCATAAAAATTCATATAATATGCAATTTATTAAGGTGAATTATAAATGAATTATGATGATACTGCGTGTTTAAGCATACTCTATGCATAATTGAGATAATAGTAAATATCCAAAAAATATATTTTTAAATTGAGAAAATTAGATGAATTATGGTAAAATTAAAAATAGGTTTTATAAATGAAAGTCTGTGTAGCTTTCATTATTTCCAGACTGAGAGAAGTGTGGAACATATGATTCATATAGTTGAGGGTTAGTAATTTAAAGAAGGAAAATGTATGAATAAGATATTTAAAGTCATTTGGTCTAAGTCCAAACAGTGCTATGTTGTAGTATCTGAAATGGCAAAAAATAAAACAGGGAAAAAGAAAATTGTAGTAGCAAGTATCTTGGCTGCCTTGGCGATGCAAGCAGGTGTAGTTGCGGATGTGTCTGCCGATGAGTCTACTTTAACTTTAGGTGGAGGTAAAGCTGCAAATGGTATGACAAATGGTGTTTCTATTGGTTATCTTGCCGAGTCTAATAGTCATCAATCTATTGCTATTGGGTATCAAGCATTAGCTACATCACAATACGCTGATCCCGCCCAACCAGCAGTTGCTATTGGTGCAGGCGCTAAAGCTCCTGGTAGAGGTGGCGTATCATTAGGTCTTGATGCAAAATCTTCTGTTCGAGGTACGGCTATAGGAAGTTCTACAAGAGCAACTGGTTTTGGTGCTTTTGCAGGTGGTACTTATGCACAAGCAACTAATGGTGGCGACGTTGCAATCGGTGGTGCATCATCTGATCGATTTGATGACTACGCTGTTGCTTCTGGTGGTTATAGCGTAGCTATTGGTACTGCTGCTAAGGCTGAACAAAGTGGTGCTGTTAGTATTGGTTATAAAACAAATGCTAAAACATCTAATTCTGTTGCAGTAGGCTCTGAATCTAAAGCTACCGGTGAAGGTGCTGTAGCAGTAGGTAGAAAAAATACGGCTACAAATCCGTCTGCTTCTGTATTTGGTATCTTGTCTAATGCGACAGGTTCTTTAGCGACTGCAGTAGGTATGGAAACGAATGCTAAGGGTGAAAGCTCCCTTGCAGTAGGTCATAAATCTTCTGCATCTGGTAAAAATGGTGTTGCTGTTGGTACTAATGGAACTACGGCTGCGTTAGGCGGTGTCGCAGTTGGTCAAGCTGCTCAGTCGATTGCCTTTAACAGTGTTGCTACTGGTATGAATGTAACTGCTAAAGGTGCTAACTCTGTGGCGTTAGGTGCTAGTGCTACAGCCAATGATGATGGAACTATTGCCATTGGTTCATATGGATCTACGCCAACGAAAGCTACAGGCAATAGAGCTCTTGCAATCGGCTCTGCTACGACAGCTAATGGTTTAGAATCAATTGCCATAGGTAGTCGTGTTAATTCCACATCTCAACATTCTATTGCTATTGGTACTAGAGCTAATGCAAGTGCAGTTAAATCTGTTGCTATTGGTCCTGATTCTAGCGTTACCGTTGATGGTGGTGTTGCCTTAGGGCGTGATTCCGTTGCTGATGTAGCAGGCGGTACTGCTAATAAGGGTTATAATCCTAATACAAACCGTACAGATGTTTATTCTGGTTTGAATGGCAATGTACTTACTAGTACAACAGGTGCCGTTTCTATTGGTAATGGTAGTACTGTAACACGTCAACTTACAGGCCTTGCAGCAGGTACAAGAGATACAGATGCAGTTAACGTAGCCCAATTAAAGAGTGTTAACCTTGCATTCTCTGGTAATGTAAATACTGGCAATGTGAATATTGCAAAGAGCACATTAGGCCTTAAGGGCGATAATACATATATTACAACATCTGCCAACGGTCAGAACCTTACAATTTCTGGTAAAACACAAAATATTGATGTCACAAATGGTCAAGCTTCTGCAAATGCTGCAGGCATGGCTGATTCTAGAAATGTAGCAGATGCTATCAATAAAGCTATTTCTGCCAATGCATATCATTGGAAATTAGCGGCAGACAGGGATTCTAGTGCTCCTGAAGTAATCAATAAATCAGATACTGTAATCTTTGGTGGGGACAATAATATTACAGTAACTCGTAGTGGCAAAAAAATTACTACTTCTTTGAATAAGGCGATTACTGTAGATACTGTGAAAGCAAATAATTCCGTTACGGTTTCTTCTGGTGGCAATCAAATTACTCTAGATGGTACAAATGGTTCTGTAAAAGGTAGAAACTTTACTGGCGATTCATTTAAAGCCGGCGATAATGTATTGAGTAATACAACGCTTCAAATTGGTCCGACTACTGGTAGTAATAATGTGACCATAACTCGTGATGGTTTAACTGCAAAAACTGCTACGAAAACTGTTAAGTTTGGTACCGATGCTATTAGTGCAGGGGGACAGCAAATTACCAACGTTTCTAGCGGTGGTAATATAGGTACTAATGCAGCGAACATTACAGATGTAAAGAATGCTGTAGATGCTGTTACATTAAAACTAGATACAAATTCTAAAACGGGTACTGTTAAGCTTAGTGAAAGTCCACTTAAAGTAATCGGTGCTAATGGTATTAGAACTGATTTAGTTGGTACAAATAATGGTAGTCTTGTTGTTGGTTTAGACAATAATACGGTAAATGCTACGACTAAAGGTATTGGTTTAACAGGTGATACAGGATCTACAGGTCTTAAGTATCTTAAAGACGGTGATGCAACCTTTAAAGTGGCTGGTGATGGCGATTTAGTTACTACTAAGGCTTCTGCTACAGGTGTACAAGTAGCTGTTGATTCTGCTAAAGTAAAAGATTTAGCTGTAGGCGCAGTAACTGTTAGCAAGGCTAATACAACAGATAATCCTATTACAATTACACCAACAGCAGGTACAAATACTAAGGACTATGCAATTGGTATTGATACAACAAAATTAGCTAATCAAACACAATTAACATACAAAGCTAATGGTGCTAATGCAAACAAAGTGTCCTTGGCAAATGGTTTAAACTTTACAGATGGTACTTTTACAAAAGCAACTGTAGGTACAAATGGTACTGTAACTATTTCTACTGCCACAGAAACTATTACTAATGACGCTGATGGTAAAGCTAAAGTAAATAGCCCTACAGATGGTTTAGCGACTGCTAAAAATGTAGCAGATTCTATAAATAAAGCTGTAGATGGCTTGTCTCAAAATCTTACTGTTTCTGATGGTGCTACAGATGGTACTGTAAATCTTAAAAATCAAAAACTTACTATTTCCGGAACGAATGGTGTAACTACAACTGTAAATGGCCAAACTGTTACAGTAGGTCTTGATGCAACTACAAAAACTAAAGTAGATAATGCGTCCACAGCAGTAGCTCGTAACATCTCTCTTGGTGCAGATAGCGGCACAGCATCTAGCCAATCCTTAAAAGATGGTGATGTGGCATTCAATGTGAAAGGTGCGACAGGTGACTTAGTATCTACGAAGATGAATGGTAACACTGTTGAAATTTCCACTAAACGTGCGGCAATTACTAGTGATGCTAATACAGGCGCAGCATCTGTAACAGGCGATGATGGCTTAGCAACATCTAAAAATGTAGCCGATGCTATTAATAAAGCAGCTGATGCAGCTAAAGCTGGTGCGGCATGGAATCTTACAACAAATTCCAGCACAACAGATAAAACATCTGTTCAAGGTGGGGACACAGTAGATCTTATCAATGGCGATAATATTTTAATCACTCAAGATGGCACAGATAAAAAGAAAATTACTGTAGCCACAAAGAAAGATCTTACAGTAGATTCTATTACTGCTGGTAACACAGTAATGAACACATCTGGTTTAACAAATGGTACGACTGCTATTACAGGTACTGGCATTACAACAGATAAAGTAACTGTAGGCGGTATCTCCATTGATAAAACTGACGGTATCAACGGTGGGAACAAGACAATCACTAATGTTGCTAGTGGCGGTACAACTGATACTAATGCAGCAAATATTGGTGATGTAAAGCAAGCTGTTGCTAACTTGTCTCAAAACTTAAATATTACAGATGGTACAAATAACGGTACTATTGATCTTAAAAACCAAAAACTTAATGTAGCTGGTGCTAATGGTGTGACAGCCACTGTAAATGGTCAAACTGTTACTGTTGGTTTAGATACAGATACTAAAACTAAAGTGGACAATTCTTCTGATGCAGTAGCTCGTAATATTTCTCTTGGTGCAGATAGTGGTACAGCATCTAGCCAATCCTTAAAAGACGGTGATGTAACATTCAATATAAAAGGTGCTACTGGTGATTTCATTTCTACGAAAATGAATGGCGACACTGTAGAAGTTTCTACAAAACGTTCCACTATCAACAGTGATGCTGCAGGTACCGCTTCTGTTACAGGTGATGATGGCTTAGCAACTGCTAAGAACGTAGCCGACGCGATTAATAAGGCTGCTAACCAAGCTAAAGACGGTGCAGCATGGAAACTATCTGCTAATGGTGATACACCGACTACAGTAGCTGGTGGTGATACTGTAGACTTTACTGGTGATAACAATATTACTACTGATCGTGATGATAAAAACATTTCTGTTAAGTTAAATAAAAATCTTAAAGATTTGAGCTCCATATCTCTTACTAATCCAAGAGGGGAAACAATTTCCCTAGATGGTAGTACTGGTATCATCAACGCCTATAGAGCTGAGTTTAAAGATAATGTAGGTGCTGGATCTGCTATTGATAGTGATCGATTGCGATTTACGAATGGTGCAACTGGTGCTAATGAGGCCCAAACGTATATTGGTTTAGATACTGTATCAGTTCAAGCAGGTCCTAATAGTAGTGGTCTTACGTCTAAATATCTCATGTTTAGTGATGAAGATGGCAATAATGCTGAAGGTAGTGCTCAAGGCATGGCATTCCAAAGTGCAGCGGGTAAAACAATCCAATTTACCCTTGATGAAATCAATGCTGGTGGCAACAAAATTAAAGAGGTTGCTGAAGGTACAGATGATACTGATGCGGTAAATGTAAAACAGTTGAAAGATACTGTAGCAAGCCAAACGTTAACATACCGTGCTAATACAGCTGCTGATGCAGATGCTAAAACAGTTAAATTATCCAAAGGTTTAGACTTTGTAGATGGCACAATGACAAAAGCTACTGTAGATAATGATGGTAAAGTAACATTTGATATTAACGATGATACTAAGACCAAGATCAATGACGCTGCAGCGGCTGTGAGCCGTAAAGTGTCCCTTGGTGCAGATAGTGGTACTACATCTAGCCAATCTTTAAAAGATGGTGATGTAGCATTCAATGTAAAAGGTGCTACTGGTGATTTCATTTCTACGAAGATGAATGGTGATACTGTAGAGGTGTCTACAAAACGTGCTACTATCGATAGTAATGCCACTACAGGTGCCGCATCTGTAACAGGTGATGATGGCTTAGCAACAGCTAAAAATGTAGCAGATGCTATCAACAAGGCTGCTAAAGCAAGCACTGATGCTATTAACTTGAAATTTGCTGGCGATACTAATACATCTGCTGGTGTAGTAAATCTTAAAGATGATACATTGGGCATCAAAGGCGATGGTAAATACGTAACAACTGATGCAGATGGTAAAAACTTAACTGTAAAAGTATCTGAAGCAGAGGTTAAGAAATCTGCGGTAAGTGCAGTTACAGTAAGTACTGATACAACTGATGCAGATAATCCGTTGACTGTTACAGGAACACCAAGTGCAGATGGCACAACTAAGGACTACAAGGTAACTATTGATGGCGCTAAAGTTGCTACGAAGACTAAATTGTCTTATAAAGCAAATGATGGTACAGCTAAACAAGTATCCTTGGCTGATGGATTGAACTTTAAAGATGGTACGTTAACAACTGCTACTATCGATGATGCAGGCGTTGTTAAATATGATGTAAAAACAGCGGCTATTACAGCTGGCACAGATGGCACTGTTACAGGTCCTGCTACAGATGGTGTGGCAACAGCTAAGAATGTAGCAGATGCGATTAATGCAGCTAAAAAAGCATCTAAAACAGAAATTACTGCTAATGATGATGAAGCGGCTAACGCAACAACTGGCAATGTAAAATTAACGTCTACAACGGCTGCAGATGGTCATACAATTTACAATGTAAAACTTAATGATACATTGACATTTGGTACTGGCGCTAATGCCATTGTTATTGATGGTACAGCTGGTAAGGCTACTATTGGTAGTGCAGCTATTGATGGTGTAAATAATACAATTACAACAGGTGGTAATAAGGCGGTAACGTTAGATGGCACTACTGGTACTATTACAGGTAAAGCTGCTAATATTGGTGGCGTCACAGTAGATGGTACAAATAACCATGTAACAGGTCTTGCGAATACAACTTGGGATGGCAATGCTGTTTCTGGCCGTGCTGCTACCGAGGATCAATTGAAAGTAGTAGCTGATGCTGCAGCTAACCAAACATGGCAAATTACAGCAGATAAAGATGCTGCTACATCTGGTAAACAAACTGGTACTAAAACAGATGCAAAAGTAGGTAAAGACGCAAAGGTTACTATGATTGCTGGTGAAAATATCACAATCAACCAAAATGGGCGTGACTTCACATATTCTTTGAATAAAGACCTTGTGAACATGAACTCTGTTAGCTTCAATGGTACTGGTAATAACACAACGATTATCAATGGTGATTCCATTACACAAACTGCGGGTACTCAAACCAATACATCTACTGCAGCTGGTAATACAGTAGCAGATGGTACTAAGTCTACAGCAACAACTGCAGATGGCACTAAGATTACGGATGGTACAAAAACAAATACTTCTACAGCAGATAGCACAGTTATCGATGATGGCAATGGTAATAACACAGCTCTTACTAAAGATGGTGTAACCATTACTGCAACTGGTAAAAATCCAGTATCCTTAACTAAGGATGGCCTCGATAATGGTGGCAATAAGATTTCTAACATTGCAGATGGTACAGATGACACAGATGCTGTCAATGTACGTCAATTAGAGGCTAAGTCTAAGGCGTCTAAAACAGAATTGACTGCTAATGGTGGTGAAAGTGCTGGTAGTACTACAGGTAATATTGTATTGACTAAAACTACTGCCGCTGATGGACATATCATTTATGATAACAAGTTGAATGATAAGGTTACATTGGGTACAGATCCAACTAAGGCAGTTACTGTAGATGGTACAAATGGTACAATCAAGGCTGGTGATGGTGCTAATGCCGTTGCTATCGATGGCAAAGATGGTTCTGTAAAAGCTGGCGATAAGATTGCTCTTGATGGTAAGGGTGGCAAGGCTACAATTGGTACTGTAGGTATCGATGGTAAAGATGGCATCATTACTACAGGTGGTAATAATCCTGTTGCTGTAAATGGCAAAGATGGTGTTGTTACAGGATTAACTAACAAAACTTGGGATCCAAATAATATTGCATCTGGCCGTGCTGCTACGGAAGATCAAGTTAAATCCGCCGTTGAAAATGCTGGATGGAATGCAACTATTGGTACAGAAGGCTCTGGTATTAACAGCACTCCAACTGCAACAGCTGAAAAAGTAAAAACTGATGAAACAGTTACTTTCAAAGCGGGCAATAATATGATGGTTAGCCAAGCAGGTAAAACAATTAGTTATGCAGTAAATCCTGAACTGAAGGATATGAAGTCTGCTACATTTAAAGATGCAGCAGGTAACACAACTGTCACAGATGGTAATGGCATAACAATTACACCAGGTAGTACAAATCCTAATAATCCAAATGCAGGCACTATTTCCTTGACTAAGGATGGCCTTAATAATGGTAATAACCAACTTAAAGGTATTGCACCTGGTACAGATGATACTGATGCAGTTAATGTTAGTCAGTTGAAAGCATCTAATGCTAGAATCGGCGATGCTATTGGTCAAGTAGCAGGTGAGGTACAACGCGTAGGTGCGCATGCAGCCGCAATGGCAGCGTTGAAACCAATTCAATATGACCCATTGGAACCAACTCAAGTGATGGCTGGTGTTGGTAACTATCGCGGTGAAACAGCAGCGGCCTTAGGTCTTGCACATTATACAAATGAAGATACAATGTTCAACGTTGGTGTATCTCTTGGTGCGAACCGCAACATGGTCAATGCAGGTGTAACTCATAAATTTGGCTCTAGCCCAGAAAAGAAAAATATTCCTGATCGTTACAAAGCAGGCCCTATTAGCTCTGTGTATGTAATGCAAGATGAAGTATCTAGTCTCAAAAAAGAAAATAGTGAACAAAAAACTGTTATCGCAGATCAAGCGGCTCGTCTTAATACGTTGGAAGCTGAAAATGAGCGTCAACGTCAAGAACTAGCTGAAACTAAACAAGGTTTAGAAGACTTGCGTGCAGCAGTTAGTCAATTGTTGGCATCCAAAGGTTAATAATTGATAATTAATCTTTAATAATAGACTGATATAATATTTTCTAAAATTAAAAGAACCTCTTATATGTTGGAATACCTAGTAGGGTATATTCAGATATTATAAGAGGTTCTTTTGTGATTTTGATATAGATTATTAAATAAAATTATTATATATGAATGACTTTTCATATATAATTGTGATATAATACAGAAGATATTGGAGCAAATAGATAGCTCAATCTTATACGATCTTGCATGAATAGGAGTTACTATGTTAGACCGCATACAACGATGGTTGTCCATTGATGCTATGTTGCCCGCTACAGAACGATTAGGTCCTGTAGGTACAACAAAGCAGATGTATGGCAATTATTTGAAAATAGCTTGGCCTGCTACATTACAAGGTTTGATGCTGCAGTTTATGACAGCTATTGATTTAGCCATGGTAGGGGCACTTGGTGCCTCCGCACTTGCCTCAGTTGGTATTATGGGGCAGCCTGAAATGGTGATGCTCATATTCTGTCGTGCCTTGTCGATTGCTGTAACGGCTATTATAGCTCGCCGCCACGGTGAAAGTGAAGTTGATGGTATGAATGCCGTTCTTAAGCAATCTATACTATTGAATTTCTTGATTTATGCACCTTTATTGACAATATGTTTCTTTAATTTAGAGCATATCTTACGCTTTACAGGTGCCGAAGACGGCTATATAGAAACGGCTGTCTGGTATGGCCGTTTTGTTGTCATTAGTCTAATATTCCAATCTTTTAGTCAAATTGTAGGGGCTGCCCTTATTGGCTATGGCAATACCAAGGTTATTTTTAAGTCCAATGTAGTAGGTAATATTTTAAATACTATAATGAACTTCTTCTTGATTTATGGTATTGGTTTCTTTCCTGAACTCGGTGTCATGGGCGCCGGTGTTTCGACAATGATTAGTAGTGCTGTTATTGCTATATTATTACTGCGTACGATTTCACAACATACTACTACAGGGCTAACTTTGCGACATCCTTCAAAGTGGAAGTTTGAACGAACCGTTTTGCACACTATGTTCCACGTAGGTGGTAGCTCATTAGGGGAACAGTTTTTTGAACGATTTGGTATGTATACGTACACAATGATCGTTGCTTCCTTAGGTGCAGTACCATTGGCAGCACATTACGTATGTATGAACTTGATGGATATATTCTATTATTTTGCCATGGGACTTGGCTTTGCAGGAGCCTCTCATACGGGGCAAAATCTCGGGCATAAACGACCTGATATTGCACGTGTCTATGGTAAAATTGGTGCTCGCATTGGACTAATCGTGGGTCTTGTGAGTGCCTTGATATTTATTGGTCCTGGTGGTTTCTTGGTGCAGTTATATACTCGTGAAAGTGAAGTTGTACTTCTTTCTGGTTCTTTAATGGGCATCATGGCCGTAGCGGCTTTTCCACAAGCTTTGCAGCAAGTGTATTCTGGTGTGCTAAAAGGGGCAGGGGATACATATTATATTATGAAATACTCCCTTATTAGTGTAGCTATTATACGACCTATTATTACGTATCTATTGTGTATTACGTTTGGCTTAGGTCTTTTAGGCGCATGGTTATCGTTGTGCTTTGATCAGTCTTTACGATTATGTTGTTCCTATTTCCGATTTGTTCGAGGTGCATGGCAGCATAAAATTGTTTAATCTTACTGATTAGTATCCAAAATATTAATTTTGAATATCATTTACGCGATGGATTTTCATATAAAATCTAAAGTTTGAATTATTCGATATATAGCTTTTATATAGATAAAATCTACAAAGTTTTATTTAGGATTACTAGCTATATTGAAAAAAATAGAGTAATTTATGAAAAGTTTATGAAAAACTTCTTGCCTATTCAATTTGTTTGATGTACAATACGAAATGTGGAAAAAATGACACATTGGGGAATGTGTTATCGGACCCGAAATCCATGATTTCGTGTATATATGTAAGGGATATATATAAGAAACAAGTAAAAACCGCCTTAGTATTACTAAGGCGGTTTTTACATTTATAAATGGTTTTGTTCAAGCCAAGCAATACATGCTGCTCTTCCTGCCGCTGGTAATTCGTGGCGTAGACGCTTAGCGTCTTCTCTGAGTTTAGGAATATCGATACCTGCGTTAGAAAGCTCTGCACAATGGCCCACAAGCCAACTTTCAATGAATGCAGGATCAGCCTCCATATGGAATTGAAGGCCTAGAATGTGAGTGTCTACGGAGAATGCTTGATTTTGACATAGTTCTGTTTTGGCAAGTCTAACGGCACCTTTCGGAATTTCAAATTCATCGCCATGCCAGTGAAGAACCGGCACATTGCCTAGCAAGGCTAATGGGGAGGAGGAGCCTTCAGTAGTATACTCAATGGGACTAAAGCCAATTTCTTTCTTACCATGCTTCATCGGACCTACGTGACCACCCATAATACGAGATATGAGTTGGGCACCTAAACAAATGCCTAGTAATGGCTTTTTACTATTAATACGATCTGTAATAAATTTGATTTCTTCTGTTAAGAATGGATACAGTTTTTCATCATAAGCACCAATCGGGGCACCGCAGACGATGAGTAAATCAGCTTTTTTGGCATCATAGTGTTCAAAATTGGCAAGGGGCGCTTCAATATATGTTAGTTCAAACCCTCGCTCCACCAAGACTGACTCTAAAATACCGGCATTTTCAAAGTTAATATGACGTACAATGTAAGCTGTTTTACTCATGGTTCCTCCTATATAGCTCCTTATAACTATATATACTTCTATATAACTGTACATACAATAGTAATTTCTACAAAATATAATAACAGTATAGCATATTCTATAGAATTTAATGTGTGAGAAATGTCATGCTATGTAATAAGGGTAGATAGAATAATATTTTGTAAAATTTAATACAGGTATTATACAAAGTGCCTACGGAAACGTAGGCGCTTTCTTTTGTTCGCTTAATTTTAAAGATAGGATAAGATAAATATAAGATATATCTTAAAAGAATAAAGGGGAAGATCATGAGTTTTGATAATTAGCCCCTTAATATTCCTAATATTATAAAGATAATTGTATTTTTGAATTTGAAAGATATAACAACTGCATATAGATAAAATTCGAAATTCTCATGATAAATTCATAAAAGATATTGAAATTTATCGAAAAGTTGTGTAAAATGAAAGTATATTATTACCAAAGGCCTGTGTATTGTTAAAGGCTGTTATTGGAGGGAATTATAATGAACAAAAAATTATTAGCTTTATTGGCAGTTGCTGCTGTAGGCGTATCCGTAGCTGGCGCAACTCCACAAACTCAATTCAACAAAGGCGAATTCCAAGTTGATCTTGGTGCAGCTCATTCTAAAGCAAAAACTGAACATTTCAATGCTGATGCAAAATGGAACTTTGATGGTGGTTTGACATACGCTTTGTCTGACAAAACTGCTGTTCAATATGCTTACCATGGTTTGAACGACAAATTGGGTGGCATTGGCTATAGCGACAAAATGCACGAAGTAAACTTGGTTCAATCCTTGAATAAAAACTTCGCTGTATATGGTGGCTATGCTCATATTTCTGGCGATGACTTCGCTAAAGCTAACAACATTGCACAAGCAGGTGTAATTGGTAAAGCTAACCTTGGCTCTAAGGTAGAAGTGTATGGTAAAGCTGGTGTAGGTACTAAGAGAACTTCCACTTGGGAAGCTGGTTTAGGCTACAAAGTGAACGAAGATTTGGATATCAACGCTGGTTACCGTTATATCAACACAAAACATGCAGATAATGAAAATATCTCCTTCCAAGGTCCTGTAGTTGGCTTGTCCTACCGTTTCGGTGGTCACAAAACAGTAGCTCCTGTAGCAACTCCAGCTCCAGCTCCTGTATACACTCCAGCTCCAGCTCCTGTAGTAGAAGCTCCTATGTACAAAACTCCTAAATTGGATTACTATGTAGAATCTATCTACTTCGATTCCGATCAAGATGTTGCTCGTGCAGACCAATATCCAAACTTGACAGCTGCTGTAAACGCTGCTCACCAATACTCTCAAGACCAAGTTAAATTGTTGGGTAATGCTGATACTGATGCTACTCCTCAATACAACGTTGGCTTGTCTGAACGCCGCGTACAATACGTAGCTCAATACTTAGTAAACAATGGTGTATCTGCTGATCGCTTAATTGGTATCGCTAATGGCGACACTAAACCAGTGGCAACTAACTCCACTGCAGCAGGTAAAGCTGAAAACCGTCGTGTAGACGTTTACATTCACCGCTAATCTTCAATCTAATTTAGATTAGACATACAATAAAGTCCACCTTCTATCATGCTCTCGTGTTCATCGGGGGACCGAGCATGTGATAAGGTGGACTTTTGTGTTATACTAAACTTGCATACAATCGTAGGTCATACAATGTTCATTAAGTTTTGGTAATGTATGCATTGTGAGTATAGTAAAGTAGGTTATATATGAAACGATTTAAATATTACAAACCGCTTATAGGGGCCATTATATTGGCTGGCGTTATGATCATGATGGCGCTGCATATTAGCGATATAGCTAATGCTATTGATGCCATTATTACTGCCTTTGTTCCACTTATAGTAGGTGCTTGTATCGCATTTGTCCTCGATATTCTCGTTGTGCGTTATGAACGTTGGCTGTGGCCTAAGAGTAAAACTGGTTGGAAAGATAAAATTAGACGACCTTTAAGTCTTGTATTATCCTTTGTTACTATCAGTGCTATCGTGTATTTCATTGCTCGCATGGCGATTCCACAATTGATTCATTCCATGTCGATTATCGTAGCTTCTTCGCCGCAGTTGTATACAGATTTCCAAACATGGATGCAACACTTTACAGAAACCATTCCAATGGCTTCCAATCAAACTCTTATGGATACCTTGAGTGGTGAAAGTGTTGTTAAATATACTCGCGAGTGGGGCACAAAGGGTGGTACATACCTAGTTAATGCGATGGGGACCGCCTTATCTTGGACTTTGAATATAGGTTTAGGTTTAATCTTTGCCATTTATATGTTGCTCGATAAAGAGCGACTTATGATGCAAGGTAAACGAATCCTAAGAGCCTATGCATCTGATGAGTGGGTTAATCGTGTTAGTTATGTGACACGCGTAGCTGTTCAAACTTTTAGTAACTTCTTTGTAGGCCAGTTTATAGATGCCTTGATTTTAGGTATTATGGTGGGCATTTCATTGTGGGCCTTTAATATCGAATATGCTACTACGATTGCCTGTGTTATTGGTCTTACTGCATTAATTCCATTGCTAGGTATTTATGTAGGGGGCGTTATAGGCGCAGTTATCTTACTTACTGTTAGTCCTATGGATGCATTAATCTATGTGATTATTTTAGAGGTTCTTCATCAAATTGAAAGTAACTTTATTTATCCAAGGATTGTAGGTAATTCCGTTGGTTTACCTGGATTGTGGGTGTTTGCAGCTGTTATCGTAGGTGGTAGTTTAATGGGGGTCACTGGCATGTTGATTGGTGTACCTTTGGTGGCAACATGTTACAAATTGCTTATGACTGATGTAAACGATCGACTTGCATCGAATGAAGGTTTATAGTATATTGTCTAAATAATATATCTATTTATGTATGTTTTGTGTGCTGTTGCGTATAGCACAAAATTATAGTAATTCTAGTATACAGATGGCTTTTACCATAGGTGAAAGCATTGTATATAGTAGGAGGATATGTAATGAATAAAAAGTTGATTTCTATGGCATTAACTGGTGTATTGGCAGTTGGCGTATTGTCCGTTGCTACACCTAGTGTAGCAGATGCACGTAAAACAAAACCAGAAACAAGTACTGATATTTCTGTACAACGTGCACCAGGGGAATCCATGGTTATGACTATGAGTAAAATTGGTACTATTTTCCAAAACCGTTTTCCTAATGCAGCACTTCATTCTGTAGAGCTTAACTCTAATGATTTGAACTATGGTTACAAAGTAGTAGGCTATAGTAAATATCATCAATACAAGATGAAAATCGACGTTATCACTGGTAATACATCTGATATGGATGAAGGTGGCAAACCTAAGAAAGTTATCGGTGAAATCTTTAATAAAGATAAAGTCATCGAAGCAGCTCAAGCTGAGCGCGTTGCGAAACAACAACTTGGTGCTGATGCAGTTGTAAAAGGCTGGAAAATTGAAGCTCATGAAGGCAAGATTCTATACTATATGACAATGCATCAAGATGGTAAAAAGACTGTAGTTACTGTAGATGCTGAAACAGGGGCTTATATAGGTCAATCTAAATCCAGTAAATTACCTCCTGAACCAGATCAAGGTTTCGACGGTCGTAAAACAAATATTATTTGGGATAACACAATAGATATGGGTCGTTAATCTATTTAGCGATATTATAAATAAAGAGCTGAAGATAAAATCTTCAGCTCTTTTATTTATATAATGGTTATATATTTATTATTACCAACGATTTTCATAGTATACTTGTGTCCACATAATAACCTCTACAAGAGAAGGATGTGGGCTCATAGTTTCACCTACAGTGATAACGGACTTAGGATCCATTTCGCGAGTAATACCTTTTTCACGTAAGCGTTTAGTACGTTCAGATGCGATTTCTTCATTAATAGCTGTCAATGGAGTTATACCGCTGTTCATAAGGTTTACGTAAGGTTGGAAGAGGATAGATGCTTGAGGACCTGTTACGTGCATACCAAGAATGTGGTTCGTGTCTTTGTCCACTACGATTTTAACGAAACCATCATTTACATCGCCAGGATTAATGCCCATAGCATAGCCTTTAGCAGTAGAGGAATAGTAATTTTTACCAACACCTACATTATAGCCTGCTTTAACAGCTTCTGCTTCAGTAAGACCTACGCTACCAATCTCAGGGTAGGAGAAGGTAACCTTTGGCAATGTATCATAGCGTGCCCAACGGAAATCTTCTTCATTTTTAGCAAAGTATAGGTTGTGAGCGATAATGTCAGCTTCATAGTTCGCACGATGACGGAATGCTGGTTCACCATTTACATCACCTAAGGCATAGATGCCATCAACAGATGTTTCAAGGAACTCGTTTGTTTTAATCCAGCCCTTTGGCCATGTTTCAATACCTGTATTTTCGAGATGAAGCTCTTCTACAGCAGGACGAATGCCGGCTGCTACGAGAATTTCTTCTACCTTAGTTTCTGTAATTTCACCAGTGCTACGATCTTTAGTGACTACAACTTTAAGACCATCTTCTTGACGGATTTCAACAGTGTCTTGGTTTAAGATTACATTAATGCCACGAGCTCGGTAGTTTTGAAGAAGATGTTCGGACATCTCTTCGTCTTCTTTAGGTACAAGGCGCACATTATGTTGAATGATGGTAACTTCAGTACCAGCTGCATCAAATACGTGACCGAACTCTACACCGATAGGGCCTGCACCGAGTACAGCAAGGGATTTGTACGGTTGTTTCGGGAACTTATCGCCAAATAAACTTTCACTAGAAAGGAAGCCTGCCTCTTTTAGACCAGGTACATTTGGTATATTACTATAACCACCAGTACCTAGAATAATTGTTGGAGCTGTGATTTCTACGATACCAGAGCCATCGTTAAGGTGGATGTTCATAACCTTATCGGACACAAAGCTTGCAGCACCGCGATATACATCTACGTTGTCATAAGCGTTATAGTAATCATAGATGCCTGCAGACTTGTCAATCATATGCCATGTACGTTTAGCTACAGTGTCCCAATCCATTGTTGCATCGCCAACATTGACGCCTATTTTTTTGAACTCTTCTACCTCTTGAATGGCATTAGCTGCTGTAACCATAACCTTTGTAGGAATACAACCGCGAGTTAGGCATGTGCCACCGAATTTACCTTTTTCTATGATGGCCACCTTTTGGCCTTTTTTGATAGCTGCATCAGCTACGATAGTTGCGCCGCCTGTGCCAACTACAATAATATCGTATTGTTTCATGTTGATTCCTTTCTATTGCTATCTATTAATAGTCGTTATCATTAACTTTATTATAACAACTACATTGAAGAAAATCAATATAGTCATAAGTCATTTAAATAGACACTTAGGATCAATATAAACACTTAGGATTACAATAAATATCTATGTTGATTCTTATCGTGTGTCCTTTATATTATACACTGAATAGTAGTATGAGTAGTATAGTAAGATTGCTTTTAAATTAATACCATACATAAAAAAGACGGCCCCGAAGGACCGCCTTTAGATGTTAGTTCCAGTTTTCGTGATAGCCACGTTTTGCATAATCTGCAGTAGCAGTGAAGAGAATATCTGTACTGGAGTTAAGTGCTGTTTCAGTGGAGTCTTGTAAAACGCCAATGATGAAGCCTACACCTACAACTTGCATTGCGATGTCATTGGAGATACCAAATAGAGAACAAGCAAGAGGAATTAGAAGTAGGGAACCACCAGCAACGCCAGAAGCACCACAAGCACCGATAGTAGCAATAACAGATAAGAGAATTGCTGTAGGGATATCTACAACGATTCCAAGTGTATGGGCAGCAGCTAATGTCATGATTGTAATTGTGATCGCTGCACCACCCATGTTGATTGTTGCACCCAATGGAATGGATACGGAATACATATCAGGATTAAGTTTTAAACGTTTTGCTAAATCGAGGTTAACAGGGATGTTTGCAGCAGAGCTACGAGTAAAGAACGCATAGATTGCAGATTCACGTAAACATTTGAAAACCAATGGATATGGATTACGGCGAAGATATACAAAAGATAGAAGTGGGTTTACTATTAATGCTACGAAAATCATAGAACCAAGTAGTAATACGAGTAATTGGAAATAACCAATTAACGCTTCAATACCGTTAGTAGCAATAGAGTCAGCTACGAGACCCATGATACCAAGAGGAGCAAAGCGGATAATCCAACCTACTACAGTTGTAATAGCTTGAGCGATAGACTCCATTACTTCCTTAGTATTCATTGGTGCATGGCGTAAAGCGCCACCAATGATAAGTGCCCAGCCTAAAATACCGATATAGTTAGCAGTCATCAAGGCTTTTACTGGATTATCAACAATATTTTTTAAAAGTGTTTTCATTACCTCTACGATACCTTGTGGTGGAGCTGCATCGGCTGCACTAGCTGCAAGGTGTAATGTAGTAGGGAACATAAAGCTTACGACTACAGCAAGTGCTGCAGAAAGGAATGTACCTAATAAATATAATGTGATTACAGATCCCATCCCTGTTTTTTGGCCAGAACGGTGTTTACTGATGGCTGCAATTACAAGAAAGAATACGAGGATTGGTGCAATCCCTTTTAAAGCACCAACAAAGAGAACGCCTAATAAAGCTAATTCATTTGCCACATCTGGCACGTATAGAGCTGTCAAAATACCAATAATCAAACCTATGATAATTTGTTGGATTAGACTGACTCTATTGATTGTTTTTACAAATCGATTCATAGTACACTCCAATACTTAATAAAAACTAATAAAAGACCATGGAAAAGATATCTTTTCGTCATGGACATATGTCATTATACAACGAACACAGGATGGTGGCAATAGATAATATCATAGTCGTTTATATATAGTTAAGTTAGATCTACTGTGATTGATAACGATGTTTATTTTGTAATATACTAATTTTAACAGTAGTGAATATATGGTTTTAACTAAATATGTGCTTATTACATAATTACTATATATAGTATATATAATAGGGTTCTTTTGATAGGGGGCATAGTATGATATACTATGCGAGTAAAGAGTTTGAATATAGTTCTTGATTAGTGAAAGGACCATAATGAATACTAAAGAATTTAAAACGTATGCAGATAAAGAGCAATTTGTACAAGGTGTTTTTTCTAATATTGCAAAAAACTATGATTTAATGAATACAGTCTTAAGCTTTGGACAAGATTATTTTTGGCGCAAATTCTCTGTAAAAGCAATGAATATTGGTCCTCACCAACGTGTGCTTGATGTAGCATGTGGTACCTGTGTGTTTACAAAGGAAGCGTTACGTCAAGAACCAACACTAAGAGTAGAGGCATTAGATTTTAACTGTGAAATGCTTGATCAAGGTCGTGTACGCATTGAAGATGCTGGTTTAATAGATCAAGTTAATCTTGTTCAAGGTGATGCGATGGCATTACCATATGCAGATAATACATTTGATGCTGCTATGAGCGGATTTGCAATGCGTAATGTGCCAGATATTAAACAAGTGCTATCTGAAATGCAACGTGTTGTAAAGCCAGGTGGGAAAGTAGTTGTGTTAGAACTCGCAAAGCCAAGCATGTTTGGTTTTAAACAGTTATATAATTTCTACTTCTCCTATATATTGCCTATTATAGGTAAGTTAAGTAAGGATAATTCCTCTTATGCATGGTTGCCAGAATCCTTACGCAGATATCCTCATCAAAGCGAGATTCTTGAAATCTGGAAATCTTTAGGATATGAAAATGCCACCTATCATGAATTGACAGGCGGCATTGTAGCGGTCCACGAAGGTGTGGTACCAGAAAATTCTATTGTAAATAATAAGTAATATTAGCGTCTTGAGAAACTACTAATGATCCTTTTTCAACAGGAGTAGCAGTTTCGAGAGACGCTTTTAACATTACGGCGTTACGATAGGAACCAGAGTCCATAGAGCTTGTTTGTGGTGTGCTAATAGAAACAGTTTTTACAGGGCCTAAAGTACGACCAAGGGCTGCAGCAATAACCTCAGCTTTATGACGACCGTCTTGAATTGCTTCGGTAGTTAAAGAATCAGACAGTTGTTGAGATACATCATTTTGGAATGAAAGGTTATTGATATCGTTAGCGCCAGCGCTAACAGCAGCGTCAACAGCCTTTCCTACATTATCAAGATTGTTGATTTTTACAGTTACACGATTTGCTACACTATAACCAGTGTTGATTCGTTTGCCATCTTGATAATCACTTGTAAGGTTAATAGAAATATTAGATGTGTAAATATCTTTTTTGTCGATACCTAAATGACCTAACTTGCTGATTAAATCACTCATGATGCGATCGTTATTGGATTTTGCAGCATTGATATTAGTGTTTTCACTAGTAATACCAAGTGTTAAAATCGCATAGTTAGGTGCTACAGAACGAGAGGCTTCGCCTGTAATTTGAATTTCAGAGGTATCAAATGTACCTTGTGGTGCAGCGAAGGCTGTAGTGGCCATAGTTGCACATACCGCAGCAATAGCAACTGTTTTGGATAATAAACGTTTGGATAATTTCATACTCAATCTCCTTACACATTATTAAAGTATTAATAATATCTACCATAATAAATGACTAAATTGAAATATAGAGCTCATTTAAAATTAAAATATAGTATTAAATGGTATATAACTATATAACTACATAAGTGAAAGAGTCTATATTACAGCTACATTATACAAAATAGATTGTATAAAATCAATCTTTAGTTTTTAGGTTGGAAAATGAATGTGCAATGAAAGTTGTGTGAAGTTGAGAATTGGGGGTTGCCATTATTTTTTGGTTATACTATAATATCCATACAGTCGTTCGAACGACTGTTTCTTAATGAGTGTAGAAATACACTTTGAAGTTCGAAAGAACTTCAAAAAAGATTATAAAATGTGTTGACATGAAAGTGCTCACATGTTATTATAATCAAGTCGTCAGATGGCGCTTCACTGAAGCGTGAAACTGATAACAGATCTTTGAAAACTGAACAATGATAGGTAATCAATCATATGATTGAACATATGCCAGAGTGCGGGTTTTGACAAAGTCAAAACCAACCATAATTCAAAGTTACTTAAATGTAACGAC
>NZ_JBSPUA010000007.1:0-30951 GCF_053850375.1 Veillonella sp. Ser01
AATGGCACCAACCATAACTATGATTGGTGCCAAAGAAGACTCGTAGGGTGAATCCCCCAACATTTGACAGAGAGCCTCTTTATAGATAGAATACCCTCTTTTGCTTTTGCAGAAAGTATATATAAATATTGAAAAATGATACGTTTATTGAATAGATGTTTCTGTATAAATTGAGCATATGTTTATAATCAATTGATTTGAATAAAGTCGATATAATTAAAATTAATATTTTCGAATAGTTCGGAATATAACGAATAATAAAAATAATTAATTATATAATATTCGAAAATTGTATTGATTTTGTAAATATTAGGTGTTACAATTTGTGTACAAGAAGGAGGTAGCACCGTGAACTATGCAAATCAACAAACTCAAAGCAAGTCTACGGAGGCTATTTGTGCGCATTTGACCCAGTCTGTTTAGGCTGGGCTTTTTTATTAGGAGGATCTATGAAGGTCGGTATTATTATGGGCAGCAAGTCTGACCTAGACACAATGAAAAAGGCATCTGCCGTACTTGATGAATTTAACATTCCTTACGAAATGGTTATCGCCTCTGCACATCGTACGCCAGAGGCTGTAAAGGATTTTGTTACACGCCTTGAAGATGAAGGGGCTATCGCTTTTATAGCTGGTGCTGGTGCAGCGGCCCATTTACCAGGTGTAGTAGCTAGCTTCACTACATTGCCTGTTATCGGAATTCCTCTTAACGCAACCGCTTTAAAAGGTATCGATTCCTTGCTTGCTATTGTTCAGATGCCATCTGGTATGCCTGTAGCAACTATGGCTGTAGATGGTGCTAAAAACGGAGCACTTTTTGCAGTCCAAATTGGAGCAGCTTTCAACAAAGAATTGAAAGACCGATATGTACAGTATCGCAAAGATATGGCTGAAAAAGTCCTAGCAGATAATGCGGAACTACAAGGCGCTATTAAACTATAATCATATAATTCATTACCGATTACATTGCTGATTAAGAAAGCTTAATTTTTTTATTAGATATCTATTATATAGTTTGTATCATTAATTATGCTAAAGGAGATACATCATGGCTAACATCGACTTGGAAACATTAACATTATTGTACGAAGGTAAAGCAAAACAAGTATATCAAACAGATAACAAAGACGAGTACATCGTTCATTACAAAGATGATGCTACTGCATTTAACGGCGAGAAACATGATACCATCCTTGGCAAAGGCGTATTGAACAATAAAATCTCTTCCTTCTTCTTTGAATTATTGAAAAAAGAAGGCGTTCCAACTCATTTCGTTCGTCGCGAAGATGATCGCAACCAAACAGTACTTACATTGAATATCATTCCTTTAGAAGTTATCGTTCGTAACATTGCAGCTGGTTCTATGGCTAAACGCTTTGGCATTGAAGAAGGTACTCCTCTTAAACATCCAATCCTTGAATTCTGCTACAAAAATGATGAATTAGGTGACCCATTCGCTAATGAATCCCAAATCACAGCACTTGGCTGGGCTACGCAAGAACAACTTGATGTAATCTCTACTATTACATTAAAAGTAAACGATATTTTGAAAAAATTCTTGGCTACTAAAAATGTAACTCTCGTAGACTTTAAATTGGAATTTGGTACACATAATGGTGAAGTATTATTAGGCGATGAAATCTCTCCTGATACATGCCGTTTCTGGGATGCTACAACTGGTGAAAAACTCGACAAAGACCGTTTCCGTCGAGACCTTGGTAATATTGAAGAAGCGTACAAAGAAATGTTATTCCGTCTTACTGGCGAACGCGCCTAAGGGGGCACAATGAACTACGATCCTGTTTTTGATAAATGGCATGAAGAGTGTGGTGTATTCGGTGTCTATGATAGAACCGTTGATGTAGCACGCTATGTATATTGGGGCCTCTTTGCGCTCCAACATCGTGGTCAAGAAAGTGCGGGCATCGCCGTTACCGATGGTCATGATGTAGAACTAAAGAAAGGCATGGGCTTGTTGACTGAGGCTATCAAAGAATTACCATCTTTGCCTAGCCATATGGGGACTGGCCATGTACGGTACTCCACAACAGGGTCCAATAATCCACGCAATATTCAACCGTTAGTAATTCATTACCAAGGCGGTCAAATTGCGGTAGCTCATAATGGTAATTTAACGAATGCTTTAGCTATTCGCAAACGCCTTGAAGCGGATGGTTCCATTTTCCAAACGACTATGGATTCTGAGGTTATCGTAAACCTCATTGCTCGCTCTAAAGCTGAGACACAAGAGGAACGCATTGCCGATGCGGCACGTCAAATTGAAGGAGCCTTCTCTCTCGTTATTACTACGAACGACTCCTTGGTAGGTGTCCGTGATCCCCAAGGCTTTAGACCTCTTTGTTTAGGTAAAACTGAAAATGGTTATGTCCTTTCTAGTGAAAGCTGTGCCTTAGATGCTATAAAAGCCGAGTTTATTCGTCACATCGATCCAGGCGAAATGGTAATTATCGACGACTCTGGTGTACGTAGTGTTATCTATGCAGAACCAGAGAAAATTGACAAAAAGCTTTGTGTTTTTGAATATATCTACTTTGCCCGTGGCGATAGCCATATCGATGGTCAATCGGTATATCAATCTCGTCTTAATATGGGGCGTGAATTATATAACGAAACTAAATACGATGCAGATATCGTCATGTCTATTCCTGACTCTGGCACTACAGCTGCACTAGGCTATGCTCGTGCATCGGGCATACCATTTGCAGAAGGCTTAGTGAAAAACCGATATAGCGGTCGTACCTTTATCAAGCCAAATCAAGAGGAGCGGGAATTAGCTGTTCGTATGAAGCTTAATGCACTGCCCCACATAGTAGGGGGCAAACGGATTGTCCTTATCGATGATTCTATCGTACGCGGTACTACGAGTGGTATTATCGTTAAAATGCTAAAGGAAGCGGGCGCTAAAGAGGTTTACATGTGTGTAAGCTCTCCATCCATTGAGTATTCCTGTCACTATGGTATTGATACGTCGGTGCGTAAAGAGCTAATTGCTGCCACACATACAGTAGATGAAATAAAAGATTATATTCATGCTGACAAATTACATTATTTATCTCGTGAAGGCTTGTGTCGTGCTGTATCTGATATAGCGCCTAATGACTTATGTTTTGCTTGCTTTAATGGTGATTACAGTGTAGAGGTTCCTGCGGAACAAGAGGAAGGGGTCAAATATGTGCTCGAATAAAACTAGTTTAACCTATCGCGATGCAGGCGTTGATATCGATGCAGGTAATCGCGCAGTAGAATTGATGAAAGAATCCGTAAAACGCACCTATACACCTGGTGTTGTAGGTGATTTAGGTGGTTTTGGGGGCCTTTATTCCTTAGCTGGTCACTCTATGTCTGACCCTATGCTCGTATCTGGTACGGATGGGGTAGGCACTAAATTGCGCCTCGCCATCATGATGGATAAGCATGATACAATCGGCCAAGATTGCGTAGCTATGAGTGTTAACGATATTCTTGTGCAAGGTGCAACGCCTTTATTCTTCCTCGATTACATTGCAGTTGGTAAACTTGATCCTGTGAAAGTAGCAGATATTGTGCGCGGTGTGGCTGAGGCTTGTAAAGAGTCCGGATGTGCTTTACTAGGCGGGGAAACTGCTGAAATGGCGGGATTCTACGATAACGATGATTACGATGTGGCTGGTTTTGCTGTTGGAATCGTTGATCGTCCTAAATTGATTACTGGTGAAAGTATCAAAGCTGGCGACGTAATTTTAGGTCTACCATCGTCTGGTGTACATTCTAATGGCTTCTCCTTGGTTCGTAAAATTGTATTCGACCATAAACAGTTATCTATCGATACAAAAATTCCAGAGTTTGGTAAAACTTTAGGCGAAGAATTATTGACGCCTACTCGTTTATATCCTAAAGCTGTATTGCCATTGATTGAACAACAGCTTGTAAAAGGCATGGTTCATATTACCGGCGGTGGCTTCTATGAAAATATTCCACGCGTATTGCCAAAAGGCGTGACTGCAGAGGTAGATGTCACTACATGGCCACGACTTCCTGTATTTACAAAACTACAAGAATGGGGCAATGTTGCTTGGCCTGAAATGTACCGTACTTTCAACATGGGCATTGGTATGATTGTTATCGTTGACCAAAAGGATGTAGAAACGGTTAAAGAAAACCTTTCTAGTCGTGGTGAAGCGGTATACGAAATTGGCCGCATCGTAAGTGGTGATGGTCCAGTTGTCCTTAAAGGGGCTGAGTTTGATGTGTAATTCTAAAAAGCGATTAGCTCTCTTTGCTAGTGGTCGTGGATCCAATGGGGAAGCTCTGTATAAGGCTATGCAAGAAGGCTATATTAATGGTGAATTTGTTGTAATCATTACAGATCATGGTGATGCAGGAATTGTGGACCGCTCTAAATCTTGGAATGTTCCACTTATTGTTATTGACCGTAGCAACTATGATTCTAAAGCTAGTTTTGAACAAGCTCAACTAGATGCCTTAGAACCTTATAAGATAGATGGTATTGTGTTGGCTGGCTATATGCGCATAGTAGGGCCTAAGCTCATTGACCGGTATGAGCATAAAATTTTAAATATCCATCCTGCATTATTGCCATCCTTTCCGGGACTTCATGGTCATCAACAAGCCATTGACGGAGGCGTAAAAATTACGGGGTGTACGGTACACTTTGTTGATGCGGGAATGGATACAGGTCCTATCATTATGCAGAATACGGTTCCTGTATTACCCGATGATACAGAGGATACCTTGAGTGATAGATTATTACCTATCGAACATAAAACGTATAAAGAGGCTTTACGGCTATTTTGTGATGACAAACTCACAATAAAAGGGCGTGTTGTATATATTGAAGATTGATGTGTAAGCAAAGGAAGACGTTACATGATTAAAAATGCACTTCTTAGTGTTTCTGATAAAACAGGTATTGTAGATTTTGCGAAGGGGTTAGTTGAATTAGGTGTAACCATTTATTCCACAGGTGGGACCCTTAAAGCGATTACTGATGCGGGCATTGCAGCAAAAGCAGTTGAATCTTTAACTGGTTTTCCTGAAATGATGGACGGCCGTGTAAAGACATTGCATCCCAAGGTTCATGGTGGTATTTTGGCTATCCGTGATAATACTGAACATCAAAAAGCTATGGCTGACCATGGTATTGAACCAATTGACCTTGTTGTTGTCAATCTCTATCCATTCCGTGAAACCATTGCCAAACCAAATGTATCCTTAGCGGAAGCTATTGAAAATATTGATATCGGTGGCCCTACCATGGTGCGTTCTGCTGCGAAAAACCATGCGTATGTGGGCATCGTTGTAAATCCAAACCATTATGATGAAATCATAACAATGCTTAAAGAACATGGCGAGTTGACTAAAGAATATCGCTTTGGTTTGGCGAAAGAAGCCTTTGCTCATACTGCTGCTTATGACGTAGCCATTGCTAACTATATGAGCGGTATCTTAGATGAAGGCCCTACACCACCTGAATATTTAAGTGCTTATGAAAAGGTAACTGACCTTCGGTATGGTGAAAATCCGCATCAGAAAGCAGCATTCTACAAAGAAATTGGCAAAGCTCATGGCATGGGGGCCTTGAAACAACTTCATGGTAAAGAGCTTTCCTATAACAACATCGTAGACATGGAAGCGGCGTGGAATATGGTGTGGGAGTTCACAGATCCTGCAGCATGTATTATTAAGCATACAAATCCATGTGGCGCAGCGACGGCAGCTACCTTGCATGATGCTTATGTAAATGCCTACGAAGCAGACTCCGTATCCGCCTTTGGTGGTATCGTTGCTTTAAACCGTGAAGTAGATGCAGCTACGGCAGAAGAAATGAGCAAAATTTTCTTAGAAGTCATCATGGCACCTGCTTTCACAAAAGAAGCATTAGACATCCTTGAAGGAAAGAAAAATATTCGCCTCATCGAGTTATCTAAACCTGAATCTGGACAAGTAACAGTGAAAAAGGTTTCTGGTGGTCTATTAGTGCAAACAGAGGATGATATCCAAGAAGACCGGGCTAATTATAAAGTAGTTACAAAGGTTCAACCAACAGAGGAACAATGGAAAGCTCTTGAATTTGCTTGGAAACTTGTAAAACATGTAAAATCTAATGCCATTTTGATTTCTAACGAAAAACGTACACTCGGTGTGGGGGCAGGTCAAATGAACCGCGTTGGCTCTGCAAAAATTGCTCTTGAACAAGCTGGTGAAGCTGCTAAAGGCGCTGTATTAGCATCTGATGCATTCTTTCCATTTGGGGATACTGTAGAAACGGCAGCAAAGCATGGTATTGCAGCCATTATTCAACCGGGTGGCTCTATTCGAGACGAAGAATCCATCAAGGCTGCCGACGAAGCGGGCATTGCTATGGTATTTACAAGTATTCGTCACTTTAAACATTAATTTGTTTAGCCTAATTGAGGGTTAGAGTCGAGCACTACCTCGTATCATTGATGCGTAATAATGATTATAGAGGCTATAAGTGCTTACATAAATGATGTATTGATGGCGTTTAGGCGTCGATGGAGGATTTATGAAAGTATGTGTAATCGGTAGCGGCGGCCGCGAACATGCATTGGCATGGCGATTGTCCATCAGCCCTAGCGTAACAAAGGTATATGCCATTCCTGGCAGTGCGGCCATGTCAGATTGTGCTGAGCTAGTAGGTATCGACTGGCAGCAAAGCGATCATTTAATTCGTTTTTTGAAAGATAATCACGTTGATTTAGTCGTTGTTGGTCCAGAGGCTCCTCTTGTAGCAGGACTAGCAGATGCACTCAATGCAGCGGGGATTCCTGTCTTTGGGCCATCTAAAGCAGCTGCTCAACTAGAAGGATCCAAAGTGTTCGCCAAAGATTTAATGAAAAAATACAATATCCCAACTGCTGCCTATGGTGTATTTCACAACGTAGAAGAAGCGAAAGCATTCATCGCTACAACAGGGGCTCCCATCGTTGTTAAAGCGGATGGCTTAGCAGCTGGCAAGGGTGTTGTAGTGGCTATGACTATTGACGAAGCAAATGCGGCTGTAGAAGATATGCTCAGTGGCAATCGTTTTGGAGAGGCCGGTAGCACCGTAGTTATCGAAGAGTTCATGGAAGGCGAAGAGGCTAGCTTACTTGCCTTTGTAGATGGCAAGACTGTAGTTCCTATGATTGCTTCCCAAGACCATAAACGCATCTTTGATGGAGATAAAGGTCCTAATACAGGTGGCATGGGTACCTATGCACCAGCGCCAGTGCTTACTGATGCATTGCGTGATGAAGCGATGAAAACGATCTTAGAACCTATGGTCGAGGCCATGCAAAAAGAGGGCATGCCTTATGTAGGTTGTCTCTATGCAGGCCTTATGATTACGCCTCAAGGTCCTAAGGTTGTAGAATTTAATGCCCGCTTTGGCGATCCTGAAACACAAGTAGTATTGCCATTACTTGATAGTGACTTAGGTCAAGTTATGATGGCTTGTGCCACAGGCACATTAACAGCTGATATGGTGAAATGGAAAGATTCCTCGGCAGCTTGTGTCATTCTTGCTTCTAAAGGGTACCCTGAAACATCTTCCAAGGGTGATGTGATTCATGGTGATATTAAACAACATGATACAACCATCGTATTCCATTCTGGTACTAAACTAGTAGGCGAAGAGTATGTGACAAATGGTGGCCGTGTTCTTGGCGTAGTAGGTCTTGGTAAAGACCTTAGAACAGCATTAGATAGAGCTTATGGCCGTATAGAACACATCAATTTTGAGGGCATGCAATACCGTACAGATATTGGGGCGAAAGCTTTCAAATAAAGAAAAAGTGTTTCGAATACAGTAACAGCGTTTTAAATACAGCAAAAACGTTTTGAACAAAGTAAAACCTCTACACTCATGCATATTACATGTGGTGTAGAGGTTTTTATTTTCTACCTTTTAATGGTTACCTATGTTATAATAATGTAGATATAAAGAGGGCCCATCGACGTGTGATGGCGTTAGGCTCATCTCAAAAATTTTGAAACCTATTGATGGCGCCTAATATGTAGAAGTACATCTTCTACATATTAGGTGTTTTTACTATAGTCTATTTTTCGTATAGCGACATACAACTATGAAATATAACAAAGAACTGTTAAAACTGAATAGTCCGGTATCATTTTGGATGAATTTCCCCAATGAAGAACGTGTGTTTTGGGTGGATCGCCAAAGTGACCGCATCGTTGTGGGCGCTAAACGTTTAGCGACGGTTAAAGATGATGACGATCGCCATAATTACGCTTATGTATTTTATGGGGATACTTTTTTTGATACTGTAAAAGACCCTAAATGGTCTAATATGGGCCATGAAATGATTGCTTTTACCCATTATTACATCGTAGAAAATGGAGAATCCTTCTATTTACATGCTGGTGAAAGTGTACCTATTGAGAATTATGAGGTACCTCGAGTTCGTCATAACTACAAGGAAACTAGCGATGATAAGGCGGATTGGAACCGTTTGATGAATGCTATTGCTGATGGCATTAGTCGCGGTGAAATGACTAAGGTCGTCTCCTCTCGCGAGGTGGAATTCACTAGTGAAACACCATATAATGTGGCAAGTATCTTGGCTAACTTAGTCGATAATAATCCTAATTGCTTTATCTTTGGCTATGAAAAGGATGGGCGTACCTTTGTAGGAGCATCGCCAGAAATTCTAGTGCGTCATCGCGGCAGTGAAATCCTTAGTTATGCCTTAGCTGGAACGGCGCCTAAACATGGACCAAATGCATGGATTAAGGAGCAACTGTTAACAGATAAGAAAAATCTTTTTGAACATACTATCGTCCGTGATCGCATTGTAAACACTATGAAAGCTATTACTCCAGATGTGACCATAGGTGAAACGGGTATTATGGAGCTAGCTCACCTCTATCATTTGCGAACCATAATTACCGCAAAGGATAGTACAAAATCTCTTGTGGAATGGGCTAAATTGTTACACCCTACACCAGCCCTTGGTGGGGAACCTCGAGAAAAGGCATTGGCGCTATTACAAACGTACGAAGCCCATGAGCGTGGTATGTACGCAGCACCTTTTGGCTTTATGAAGGACATGGGGGACGGCATCGTAGTCGTTGCCATTCGATCTGCTCTCATCATGGATAATGTACTATATGCCTATGCAGGTTGTGGCGTTGTAGCCGATTCTAATGCGGATGAAGAATACGCAGAAACTAATAATAAAATGCGTACCATTTTGGATGCTTTATAATTGTTTCCGTACCTCTAGGGGTGTTTGAAAGGGAATATAATGAACGAATATATTGCTGCCTTGGTAGATGAATTCTATCAACTCGGCGTCCGTCATGCCGTGTTTAGCCCTGGCTCTCGTTCTACGACGATGGCCATGCTTTTCACTGAGCATGAAGGATTTGAAACCTATATGAATATAGATGAGCGCTCTGCTAGTTTTATGGCTCTTGGCATTGCAAAGGCTCATAAGGAACCAACTGTACTCGTTTGTACCTCTGGTTCAGCAGTGGCTCATTATTTGCCCGCTATTTTAGAGGCTCAATATAGCGGTGTGCCTCTCATCGTACTATCTGCAGATAGACCACACACGTTGTTACACGTAGGGGCTCCGCAAACAATAGACCAACAGAAAATTTTTGGTACCGCTGTAAACTATTACGAAGAATTAGCAGTGCCTCAAGAGGCTCATTACTATACATATCCACGCCAAGTAGCGCGTAAAGCGTATATGAAAGCTATGGATACTAAAAAAGGACCAGTACATATCAATGTGCCTCTCTTTGAGCCCTTGGTACCTGAACTGGACAGTAAACACTTTGAAGCGGGACGTAGTCCCTTTAACGTAGTTAAGCCACATTATAGTAGTGGCTGTAACTATGATAATACAAGTCGTAAAAGTCATGTAAACAATTCTAATAGCAGTAATAATGATAGCGTCCTTGCCCGATATAAGAATATTCTTATATTAGCTGGACCACAGGTAGATGTTGTAGAAGCTAACAGTATTCTTTCTTTTGCTACAACGCTACAAGCACCTATCTTGGCAGATCCATTATCTAATGTAAGACGATGTTATAACTCAGATAGTAATCGTAGTGAGAAGGAAGGCATCGATATTAATAATGTAGTTATTTCTACATATGATGCATTTTTAGCGGAGAAAGAGCTATGGCCCATCTTAAAGCCTGATTGCGTAATTCAGTTTGGACAAATCGTTGTGTCGAAACGCGTGCAACAGATGGTGGCGAGTTGGGATAATGTAGAATACATTGAGGTTAATCCTACAATGGACTCTATGAATCCAACGGGTAAAACCACTACGCACATGCAAGCAAGTATTGATGTATTTACGAATCTGTATGGTGTACAAAATGACTCCCACGCATATCTTGGTAAATGGCAGCATTTAGAAACAGCAGGAAAAGAGACATTAGGTACAGCCATAGAGGAACCAAGTTGCTTTGAAGGTCGCACGATACGCGAGTTACAGCAACATATTTCCAGTAATGCACAAGTGCTTGTTGCCAATAGCATGACTATTCGAGACTTTGATTATTTCTGGTTTAGTGGGGAGTCTAAAGCAACTCTATATGGTAATCGAGGCGTCAATGGTATTGATGGTACTATTTCTACGGCTCTAGGGCTAGCAGCAAATGGCAGACCTACATATCTCGTAACAGGTGACTTGTCTTTATTCCATGATTTAAATGGATTGGCTGTGGCGAAAACGCACAATCTCAATTTGACGATTATTTTGCATAATAACGATGGAGGCGGTATTTTTGAATACTTACCGCAAAAGGGAACGAAGCATTTTGATTACTTGTTCTCTACATCGCAAGGCTTAGATTATAGCGGAGCTGCCAAACTTTATGGCTGTGGTTATACTAAAATCGCAAGTCCCGACGAATTGAGTACTGTACTAGCTAATGTTAGCTCAGAATCAGGCGTTCATATCATTGAAATCCCTACAAATCGGGAATATAGTCGACAGTTACATAAGAAATATACGAAAGTTTCAGTTGATATGGAGGCATTACTATGAGTCAGTATTTTTGCAGTATTGTAGATAATGCTTTGTGTAATCCAGCTCAACGCATGTACTTTGATTTGGGTGAATACCGCTACGGTTTGACTATAGTTGGCGATGGAGAACCTATTGTGTGTTTCCATGGCTTCTCTGAATCGAGCTACACTTGGGATGCTATTAATCTTCCCGGCTATCGCGTGGTCCGTATCGACTTGATTGGTCATGGGGATTCCGATATCCCTGAAGAGGGTGAGGCTTATACCATTCCTCAAATGATAGAGGATTTGCATACCGTTATTTATCATATGGTGGGAGATAGTTATTACCTCATGGGTTACTCCATGGGGGCCCGCATTGCCCTTTCCTACGCTTTGGAATATGAAAGTGAAATCAAAGGACTTATTCTTGAAAGTGGCTCTGTAGGTATCGCCTCTGATGATGAGCGAGCGAAGCGTCGTAAGGCCGATGAAGAGCTAGCGGTTCACATTGAAAATCATGATGGTGCATGGTTTGCGACACGTTGGGCAAAGGCTCCTATTTTTGAAAGTCAAAAACAGCTTTTACCAGCGGTGATTGAACTAATCCAGTTACGTCGTGCTCATAATAGTCCATATGCATTAGCATGTACCCTTCGTGGCTCAGGCCAAGGGGTCATGCCTTATGTGGGGGATAAATTAGAAAAATTATCTCTTAAAGGCTTATATGTAAGTGGCGCATTAGATACAAAATATACTACAATAGGAAGAGATGTATTTGGCAAGTTGCCAAACTTTAAACATGTCGTCGTCGAAGGGGCGGGGCATAATGTGCATATAGAAAAACCGCAACTATTTGAACAAGCGGTATTAGATTTTTTACACAAGAAAGGTTAAGTCCATGAGCAAATTTGATTGGAAAGTATTGGATCGTAATTATGAAGATGTAATTTACGAAACATATAATGGCATTGCAAAGATTACTATTAATCGCCCACAGGTACGTAACGCGTTCCGTCCTAAAACTGTTATGGAGTTAATCGATGCTTTCACAGTAGCTCGTGAAGATAACGAAGTAGGCGTAATTGTATTGACTGGTGCAAACCACGGTCAAGGTGAAGATAAAGAAGCATTCTGCTCCGGTGGTGACCAAAGCGTACGCGGCCATGGTGGTTATGTAGGCGAAGATAATGTACCTCGTTTGAACGTTCTTGATTTGCAACGTTTGATTCGCGTTATCCCAAAACCTGTTATCGCTATGGTTAACGGTTTTGCTATTGGTGGCGGTCATGTATTGCACATCGTATGTGACCTTACCATCGCTTCTGAAAATGCTAAATTTGGTCAAACTGGTCCTCGCGTAGGGTCCTTCGATGCTGGTTACGGTGCAGGTTACTTGGCTCGCATGATCGGTCATAAACGCGCACGCGAAGTATGGTTCCTTTGCCGTCAATACACAGCTGCTCAAGCTTATGAAATGGGGATGGTTAACTGTGTTGTACCATTCGACAAATTGGAAGAAGAAACAGTTCAATGGTGTAACGAAATTCTTGAATTGTCCCCAATGGCATTGCGTATGTTGAAAGGTGCATTCAATGCCGATACTGACGGTCTTGCAGGATTACAACAATTCGCAGGCGACGCTACATTGATGTACTACACAATCGATGAAGCAAAAGAAGGCCGTGATGCGTTCAAAGAAAAACGTAAACCGAACTTCAAACAATTCCCTAAATTCCCTTAATAGGGAGAGTTACTAGTCCTAGATTGAGGACTAACTAATTTTAAAATAATAAGAGCGCCTCTATATGAGGCGCCTTTCTTGTAATATCTCTTTGATATTGATATTTCAATTGTTATTTACTGGTAATTAGAAATCAGGCTTAGATATGAGGTGAGACGATGGAATGGTTACGGTATGGTGCAGAGCACTATCCTGATCGCATATGTATAAATGAATATACCTATAAGGATATTTATGGCGGAGTAGTCCATGTAGCTCGTAAATTAGTGCCTTTAAAAACCTCTTGTGTGGCCATTTTATCGGACAACTCTGTTACTATGGCAATCTATGTACTGGCAGCTATGCTAGCTCATAAAGAGGTACTATTACTTAATGTACATCTTAAGCCTAATGAGATAGAAAACCAATTGAAACAATTAGGTGTTACCACCGTTTTACATAGTCAAGACCGACGGAATCAACTGCCTGATTCAATGTGTGTTATTGAGTTTGAACCTCTAGAAACTATTCTAGTTGCCCGTGTTTTAGAAGATATCTTTGATTGGACATTTAATGATACAGACATTGCAGCTATTATGAACACTAGCGCTACAACAGGTCAGTTTAAATCAGTGCCCCTTCGATGGGGGCAAATTAGAGCTCATGTACAAGCGTCTCAAGAGGTGTTAGGTAAAACCGAACAAGATAATTGGCTTATGGTATTACCGCTGTTTCATGTAAGTGGTCTATCTATTTTGATGCGGTCTCTTTACAATGGAACGGCTGTTACGATATTGCCTAAATACGATGAGATAAAGGTTTTAGAACTCATTGAATCTGAGAAAATCAATATGATGTCTCTCGTACCCACAATTTTGACTCAATTAGAACCGAAGATTACACATCATACATTACGTGTTATTTTGCTAGGTGGCGAGTTTATTCCTATGGCTCTCATCGATGCTTGTGAAAAGAAATCGCTGCCAATTTACAAGACCTATGGCATGACGG
The DNA here is from genome assembly GCF_053850375.1 of Veillonella sp. Ser01. Classification (NCBI taxonomy): domain Bacteria; kingdom Bacillati; phylum Bacillota; class Negativicutes; order Veillonellales; family Veillonellaceae; genus Veillonella; species Veillonella sp. Ser01. Next base: position 13,751 of record NZ_JBSPUA010000007.1, read on the forward strand.
AGACCTTTAGTCAAAGCGTTACCTTCTCTGTATTGGATTACCCTCATAAACGAGATTCCGTAGGAAAACCATTACCAGGAATGCGTATTCGCATTGATAATCCTGATGCGGATGGAGTAGGTGAGATTCACTTAACAGGCCCAATGGTTATGACTGGATATATCAATCAGGAACCTATTGATGGGGATCTAAATACAGATGATATCGGTTATGTCGATGAAGATGGATTTGTATATATTCTGAATCGCCGCAAAGACCTTATCATATCTGGTGGAGAAAACATTTATCCAAAGGAATTAGAGGATTTAGTCTATACATTGCCGGCGGTGAAGGAATGTGCGGTTGTACCTGTATCTGATCCTAAATGGGGCCAAGTACCAGCGCTCTTTGTGGCTTTTCACGATGGTGAAAGCATGACTGGAGATGCAATTCTATCCTTTATGACCAAATCCTTGGCAAAATATAAAGTTCCTAAATACGTAAAGATATTGCCTGCTTTGCCTAGAAACGGAACAGGTAAAATTATGCGTAATGAACTACATTTAGAAGATTGAGGCGCCTATGAATGATATTTTAAACTTTAAAAGTATAACTACATATCGCCTTAAACTGCCGTTAAAGTTTAACTTTAAAACTGCCAAAGGTGAAGTAAAAGAACGAGAAACGATCGTCATTCGCATCGAGGATCAACAAGGTTATATAGGTTATGGGGAATGCGTGGCTTTTACAGAGCCCTTTTATACAGCAGAAACTGTAGATACATGCTGGCAAAAATTAGTGGATGACTATATTTTTAATCTCCGTTTGATGCGGCCTAAGCCGCTCATGACCTATGTGCGTCAGCTACAGTTTTGGCTAAATCGAGATCATATGCCTATGACAATTGCGGCCTTAGAAAATGCATTGATTAACCTTCATTGTGAGCGATTAGGTGTAAACTCCGTTGCCTATATTATGGGGCGGCCTTTACAAGATACCGTTGAAAGCGGCGTTGTTATCGGTGATGTACCGATGGAACAATTGCTAGATGTCGTAGAAGCTCATGTGGCAAATGGTTGTAAGCGCATCAAGTTAAAGGTGAATCCTACAGATGGCTACGAACGGGCAGCCTTAGTACGTAAGCATTACCCCAATTTAGTCTTGGCAGCCGATGCAAACCAAAGCTATTCTTATGATGATATTGATAAGGTCCGTCAATTTAACGATTTGAAGTTAGCTTGCATAGAAGAGCCTTTTGCTATAACAACGCTTCAATCCTATAAGGAGTGGAAGTGGGGACGCCTCAACAACGATGATTGGCATATTGAAACGCCTATCTGTTTAGATGAGTCCATCTTGGGCTATGACGACTTATCCTATGCTATTGAGTATGGGCTGATTGACGTACTCAACATAAAAGTAGGTCGTATGGGTGGTCTCGTACCTACTAAGGCAGCTATTAATCTTTGTAGGGAGTGTCATATTCCGTATTGGGTGGGTAGCATGGTAGAGTCGGGCATTTCTAAAATGTTGCACGCTCAACTAGCGGCTCTAGGTGATTCCTATATGGCAGGAGATCTATCTGATTCTAATAGATATTTTGAACGAGATCTTATCTATCCAGATTTAACTTTTAAGGATGGTGTTATGCATGTCCCTGATGGAGATGGCTTAGGTGTAACTGTTTTTGATGATAGATTAGAAGCGTATTGCGTGGAGAAACGAACACTATGAATTTGATAGAATCTTTACAAATTGAAGCACCTCGTATGACGAGTGATACTACATGTATTGCGAAAATGAATCTAGGCGACTTTCACAAGCAACCGCAAGGTTACCTAAATGGTGGAGCTACCTTGGCCTTTGCAGAAATCGTTGCAGGTATGATGAGTAATGAACTTATTGGGGCAGATAAATTTGGTGTTGGACAATCTGTAACAGCTAATCATTTGCGCCCTGTACGATGTGAAGGGGCCTTAACAGCTTACGGCACATTACTGGTAAAAGGGAAAACGTCCCATGTGTGGCGCTTTGATATGCTAGACGATGCAGAGCGACTCATCTCCCAAGTAACCGTAACACTAGCTATTGTGGACTTTGATCGGTAATAGATAACAAGTAATATACAATGATAAAAGGACAGTACATACTATTTCAGTATGTACTGTCCTTTTATGGTTTTGAATGTCTTATTAATTACTTTTTACTTACGAGTCACTGTATATAAGTCTTCCATGTCTGGAATATCGTAAATAACCCATGTGCCATCACCTAAGTGACGCATCAAAACACGTATATCTTTTGTCATATTTCTTTTGTTGTTTTGGATTGTTACTGTTACGGTAGCTGTATCTCCATCGTCTTCAGATTTAATGTTTTTAACCTCTACATCATGCGCTTTGAAGAGACGACCATCTACAAGACGATCGACCATGGATATGTTGTCATCACTTTGAGCCGTATTGTTAGTATCTGTTGTAGTTGGCTGAGATTTAAAGCTATCTGGATCTTCAATATATTTTCGCATCACATCTTCAATTAAAGATGGACCAAATGTTTTAGCTGCTGCAATAGTAGCTTTGCCAAATGGATTGGATGTATCTATATATTTATTGCCTTCCCGTTCTAATATATTTTTTACGATAGATTTCGTATCTATATGGCGTAAGGCTTCATCGGCATCTTTATCTTGTATGGCTTGATGGATAATTTTTAACGTATAAGCTGGTGTATGGGGAATGTACCACATGAAATACCACGCTGCTGCTAAGGCACCAACAATAGCAATAATTAAGATGGTTATAAGTGATTTTGATTTCATTGTATTGCTCCAAAGTATTTTATATTACATTCTTATTATTTATATAATATATATTTATTTTATCATAGTCAAAGGTCCTTCACTATAATTATTAATTAGTGATACTTAAAATAATAAAACTTTCAAATATATGCACTAATAAACTATAAAGAATATATATGCTGTAAAGTGGATAAGATATATTATTGCTTTAGCTGGTTAAAGGATATATAATAAAAGTATCTTTCATGAAATTTTCATATAAAAGAGGGATAGATTATGGTTAGTAAAAGGGTTATTATCAAATCTTTAGTATGCACGGCATTGACTTGTAGCTTTGCTACATATGCTTTTGCTGCAGATAAGGATAATGGGGAAACAGTTCAATCAAGCTGGATGGATCGTACGGATATCGGTATTGGGTTACAAGGTACTCAGAAAGATTCTTATCATGATTATGCAATGCCTAATAAACAAATGACTGATAATAATCTAAGCTATGATACACGATTCCATTATCGTAATCATAATTCTAAGCAGAAAATGAACGCAAAGTATTTTATAGAAACATTGCAACCCATAAAACAATATGGTAAAGATGGAAAATCCGTGGTGTTTGTACAAGGTCGCTTAGATGGTAATGGTGGCGAAAAAGTTTCCACTACTACATATTGGAATGGGGCGGACGCAGATTTTGGAAGAATTGTCGGTCAAGATACTTATATTGATAAAGGTGAAGTAGTAGAACATGATACGCTTGGTGTTGTCGGTACTGCTGGTGTTGGCTATCGTCGCCTTAGTACACATGAGCATGCCTACGTCGGTGCCAATGTATTCTATGACTATGCTTTTAAGAATAAATTTTCTCGTGTTAGTGCAGGCTTAGAATATGTAGCTGGTCTAAATACGATTAGTGTCAATGTATACCATGGACTATCAGAAAAAAAGGTGGGGCCTTATGACATTAACACACCTTTGCGTCAAGTACCACGGGCAATAGATTTTCATGATAGCTTAAGTTCACCACCTGATGGTATTCGAAGAACACCTCGATATTCTTATGAACATGTATTGGATGGCTTTGATATACGGTATACACGAGATTATAAGAATGCCCGTTGGCTATCTAGTTATGTGGAAGGATATCATTGGAAAACAAAAGCACCAGGAGAACATCCAGCAGAGATGTTCTATATTGACCAACATAAGTGGCAATCCATACATGGGCTAAAGGTAGGCGCTAAAATGAATGTGACGCCTCATATCTCTGTAGACTTAGGAATTGGTAAAAGCAATATTAGTTCTGTAGAACCTTATGTATCTGTTATGTATACTTTAGGTAAGTCTAGATATGCGTACTTTGGTGGTAAACATAGTGAAAATGTGATGACTTCGGCACGTTCTAAGATGTTTGATAAGGTTAAACGCAGTGATATGAAGGTTGAGTATTATTGGGAACAAGACTTGCGTGACGGTCCTTGGGATCATTTATAATTTGTATCATACTTGTGAAAATACTATAATAAATAATTTTATATTATTATATTTAAATTGGTACCTATTTTTCGTTAAAGAAATTTAGGTGCCAATTTTTTTATTATCCTTAAGCTGGTTCGTGACAAAGTCACAAATCAGAAAAGCATCCGTTTTATAGGTGATGGTGATTTTAATTTCTATGATTATAGGTATAATTTGAAGTATATTCAAGCATACTGAAAATAAATGGCTAATATTTGCGATTTTTAGTAGATAGTTCTAAATTTCACATATTTTAGAAAAATTCATTAAAAAATTAGAAAAAAGTACTTGCATTAGTCGGTTACATCATGTTAATATATATGAGTAGTCAACGAGAGTTGATACGCGGCCCCGTGGTGTAGCGGTTAACATGTCGCCCTGTCACGGCGAAGATCGTCAGTTCAAATCTGATCGGGGTCGCCATTTTTTTTTACAAAAAAACGTGCCTCGGTAGCTCAGTTGGTAGAGCAACGGACTGAAAATCCGTGTGTCGACAGTTCGATTCTGTCCTGAGGCACCATTTGTATTCCATGCGGTTGTGGTGGAATGGCAGACACGCCATCTTGAGGGGGTGGTGAGCGTACGCTCGTGAGGGTTCAAGTCCCTCCAACCGCACCAAAATATAAGGACCTACAGTTTACTGTAGGTCTTTTTTGCTATAATATTAAAAGTTGTAGATGTATATAGGAGAGAGAAATGAATAAGAAATATTTTGTGCTGATGATGCTTTCACTAGCATTATCTAGTCAGTTTAGTTTAGCGGCAACAGTGGATGAGATACCCCCCAATACCAGTGCTGAACTGAAAAATAATGCAAAGTCAAATCAGCCTGTACAAACTAAAGCTCCTGTGAAATTAGAGTTTGTTGAGATTATTCCTGGTGCTTTTAAAGCTGTTATAAGGGATAAATCTATTAACTCTAAAAAGCTTTCGATTCAAGATGAAATTACATTAGAACGGAAGGAGAAGGAGCACGCTTCTCAGCGATTTAAAATATCAGAAAAACCTGATTTTGGTAGTGAATACAAAACGTTTGATCCACTTTATAATGATAAGGATGAACAAGTACTAAAAGAAATTAAAAATTATAATACTGAATCAACACGTAATGAAGGCTATTTTATTGGTGGTCGAGATAAACCTTTACGCATTGTGAGCCCGTATATGAAAAAGAATGGTCAAGGCGAAATTAAGCTAACAAATCCCATTAATACTAAAGATTATAGGACGCGTGCTGATAGGGACAAAGCAAATGAAAAGGCAATTCGAGAGTATTTAGATCAAAATAAAGGCCATGATTTATTTACAGTTCGTTCTAAACAGGAAATAAAAGAGTCACTAGAGAGTCTGTTTAAACCTGTAGAATTAATTGAGTATCCTATCAATAATCCCAAAGATTATAAAATGATGCCTTTGATTCCTGGTTTTCCAAAGAAAATACCTAGTTTTGCTAAAAATATTCATATGCATAGTAATCCAAGTTTTTTCCAAGGTAGGGCTTATGTACAATTTGCATTTGGAGGCACACCGGAACAATTAAAGCCATATATTGATGAAGCACGTTCTAACTCTAAAGTGGTTATTTTAAAATCTGATATATCCAATGTGTATGTTAAACAATTTATTGACTCTAATATGGCTTATGCAGATTCTCTATCTGCATTAATTCCAAGGTCGATACTGGCTGTAAAGAATACAACTGTGCCGATGGGTAAATTTATACAAGAGCGACAAGACCATCCAATTGATAAATTTGTAGATGAAATATATGAGTTGGAAAATCAAGTACTAGCAGAATTCAATAAGGTACAGATTCCAGATGAAGACAATAGTGCAAAGTATAAGAGATATTTTGAAATTCGTAAACGAATACAAGATGCGCGAGATGTATTAAAGCCTAAACCGAATTATGATAATAAGCGTTCTAAAGATAAAGTGTATCCAATTTATACTGAAAAAGAAAATCGAAAGTTTCAAAAACAATATTTGCATAGATTGTCATATAATGAAGATTCGATAGAAATACCAGACAATTATGTACTGTATTTATTTGATTTTGGGGGCACTTGGAATCATCCATACTCTTTAGGCGCTGCAGTCAGTCCAGATAGAAACTATATCATTTATTTCTGCCAACAAGGTTGATTATAAAACAATAAAAGGTAGCAACATATATATTGCTACCTTTTTTGCTATATCCATATTGGCAGAACTTCATATTATATGTACAATCATAGTAATTAATAATATATTGTTTTGGGAATGAGAGTGTTTTATGAAATTTAACTATGGCGATACATTGCGTATCCGAAATGAGTTATATACGATCCTAGGCAAAATTCGTTACATTGATACTCATGAGAATTTGGTATAAGTATAAGTTAGTCAAACATAAGAATAACGCAGAGTTTTGGATTTGTTGGAACAAAAAACGTAGTGTATATCAGTTTACAAAGTTATGTGGTAAGGTGATGCTATCTGATATGAATGTAGTACATAGAGGTTATCAGATGGTAATAGGTACAAGAGGGGATATAGATACAGATATAGATATTGGTGCTTTCTCTCGTTATGAAGAGTATGAAGCTGATAATGGTACTCATATACTTACTATTGAAAAACGGGTTCATACGACAGAGTATTCCAAAGGCGTTTATGTTGATAAAAAATATGTGTTGCTTGAAAGCAATGCAGAGATAACTAAGCCTATTCTAGATAAAATGGATACTGTTAAAAAGGTGAGATTTATAGGCCCAATTATTTGGTTTTTGGCAAATTTACTTAAGAATAAATAAAAGGTAGCAACATATATGTTGCTACCTTTTGGTTTGCTCTAGAATTTAGTTGTTAGCTGTTTGCTTCAGCTGGTTGTAATTGTTCAAGTTCTGCTTCTTTAGCATCTAATTCTTTTGCGCCAAAGTGTGCAAGTACACAGAATGTAACACAAAGAACACATGCTACCAACAAGAGATAGAAACCTGCATTCCAACCAAATTTATCTGCTAACACACCGAATAGTGTTGTACCAAGGTTGGCACCGACGATGTAACTCATGAAGCCACGAAGACCAACGGCAGAGCCTACCGCAAATGGAGGTACGATATCCATAGTTTGTACAGATGCTAAGAATTGAGGAATGTAGATTAAGCAACCTACGACAGCAGCAAAGAATGTAACCCATAATAGGGATTCACTTTGCCAATAGCCAAAGATACAGAAGAAGATAATACTTACTGCAATGATTGCTGGTGGCATACGATAACCTTTAAAGAATTTATCGGAAATATAACCTGCAAAAATTGTAGAAGGAATGGCGGCCCATTCGAAGAATAAGAATGCGATGGACATTTCTGCTTTAGAGAAGCCTTTTACTTGTAATAAGTAAATAGGCAACCATGTAAGCATACCGAAACGAATCATGTAAACGAATGTATCAACTAGAGACACATACCAAGCATTTTTATTTTTTAATACGTATTGTACAAAAATTTGTCTTGTGCTTAGGTGCGGTGCTTCTGCACTTCTATGTGCTTTATGAGCTGTATCGGCAATGATTTCACTAGTTGGTGGTAAGCCTTCTCGTTCTGGACTTTCTTTAATCAAGAAGCCAATAATAACAGCTACTACAATCGCAATAATTGCAGGAATACCATAGCTGCCTAATTGCCAGTGATCAGTAGTGGTGAAGTATAACGCAGCAGCTACGATTGGTGCTACGATACCGCCACCAAGATTATGGGAGATATTCCAAATTGCCCCAAAGCGACCACGTTCTTGTTTTGGATACCATTTAGCGAGTGTGATGAAGGATGGGCCTACACCAAAGCCTTGGAAGAAACCATTAAGAACTACTAATACTAAGAAGAAAGCGAGGCTGTCGGCAAAGCTCATAAAAATATTGATAATTGCACAGCAAATAAGACCGAAAGCCATAAATTTTGCAGGGCTAGCTTTGTCAGCAAGACTACTCATGAAGCCTTTACTTAGACCGTAGGCGATAAGCATACCACTAGATAGCAAACCGATTTCCGTTTTGCTCATGTGTAAGATATCTGATAAAAAATGAGTTGATAAGGCAAAGTTGTTACGAACGATATAGTACGCAGCGTAACCAATAAATATACCGGCTAGAGATTGAAATCTATATTTGTAATATAAATTCATAATCATATTCTGTGGAACCGATGGTTTTGCCTCTTTTGGTTGTAGAAATGAAAACATAGTTATTACCTTTCTTTCATAATAACCAAATTCTAGTGCACTGCTAATAATACCATTTATAGACGACTTATGTAAATGATTAATGGTAGTAAATTAAGTGTTGATGTCATAAAATTTATTAATATTACAATTTATATAAATCTTTTGCAAGTATTTATTGGCAAATGAAAAAGATAAAATTTTTATAAAATATTGACAAAGTTATTTTATAATTGTATATTAAAGGTGACATACTGGCGTGTCGTTAAAGGGATTTAGAGAGAGTTAGCCAGACTGACATACGATATAGTTCGAGAGTAACTATATACATAAAAAGGCATGCCGCTGAGAGACGAGAGAAGGGTGGTGTGCCTTTTTTGTATACCTAATCTGAGTAATGAAATATATAGTATTATGTATTTATAAATCATTTTTATTCTCTGATTTCTAAAATATAAAATTTTGTTAAAATAACATTGTCCTGTTTTTATGATATGGACTAAGACCTCCTTATGTAATACAATGTATTACATAAGGAGGTGCTTTATATGGCAAATATTTCAGTCCGTTTAAATGAACAAGAAGAAGAGTTATTTAAAACCTATGCTGAGTTTATGGATGAAACACTTTCTACCCTCTTTAAGAAGGCTTTATTGGAAAAGATTGAAGATGAATTTGATCTTAAGGTAGGTCAAAAAGCATTAGCAGAATACGAGCAAGATCCAGTTACCTATTCTGTGGCGGAAATGCGTGCAAAATATGGCTTATAAACTTGAATTTTCTAAACGGTTTGACAAGCAATTTTCTAAATTAGATAAATCAACGCAACGTTATCTTTTTAATTGGCTCATAAAGAATGTAGATAATGTTGAGAACCCTAGGTACTCAGGAAAATCATTGACAGGTAATAAGATCGGGCTTTGGCGTTATCGCATTGGTAATTATAGAGTGATAGCTGATATTAATGACGGTAGATGTGTTATTTTAGCCTTAGAAGTGGGGCACCGAAAAGATATTTACAAATAGAGGATATACCATGAAATACTTACGTCGTGAACTTAATCAAGTGGAAAAAGAATATTTAAAACAATTTGGACCAGACTCCTTGGACCGTGTCGTTCTTCACGATCCAAATACAAAGGATAAACAAGAAGTACAAGATACGATTGATATTCTAAAAGAAGCTATGGCAAAAAATAAACCTCTAGAACAAGTTCCAGAGGACATGTGGAAACTTATTGAGTTTTAAAGTATGGCCATTAATCTAGAGCAAACTAGAGTTATTTATTTTATTAATACAGCACAATAAAAACAAAACTAAACTAAACTAAAGGCACATTGTTAAATGAATGCTTTTCCTAATATAAGGAGAAATTCAATAACAATGTGCCTTTATGTTATAGGTTGTAGAGTTCCGGTTTGCGATCTCTAAAGATGTTAATTTTGTTGCGAATGTCTTCGACTACAGCGAGGTCGATGTCTATGGAAGCAATGCCTTCGTTAGTGTCCATTTCGAGTAAGTTGGTACCCCATGGATCATAGACGGCAGAGTGACCTGTACTTTGAACGCGACCTACTGTACCACAGCCGTTTACGGCACAGACGAAGAGTTGGTTTTCTATGGCTCGTACTTCATTGAGTACTTGCCAATGACGTAAACGCATCGTAGGCCATTGAGCAGGCACAAATAATAATTCTGTGCCTGGCAATGCAGCCATTCTTACGAGCTCAGGAAAACGGATATCATAACAGATGACAGTACTGCAAGGTATTCCGTCTAGCTCGAAATGTGTAGTATGAGTGCCGCTAGCAAAGTATTTGTCTTCTTTAGCGGGGCTAAAGCCGTGCATTTTGGAATATTCACCTACGAGATCACCTTCACGGTTGTATGTATAAGATGTATTGAATACTAAATCATCTTTCGCTACAGCGACAGAGCCGCCTACGATATTCACGTTGTGCTCTTTTGCAAAGGCGCTGAGCAATGATTTTGTTCTTTCCCCATTTTTGTCGGCAATCGTAATTAAATCATCTGATGGGTGAAAGCCTGTGTTCCAAGTTTCAGGTAAAACAATAATATCAGGATTTTCTGTAAGTGATTGAGTGAGTAACTCTTGAACGCGATTGTAGTTGTATTCTACGTCATTTACGTGAACGTCCATTTGTAAGAGGGTTAAGCGTTTTTTCATGGCAAATCCTTTATCGATTAGAAGCGTATAATTTTTGTGATTTGTATTATAATTAGAATATTAAAGCATTCCATTCTAGATTACAACATAAAGTATCGTTAAAGGTGTTTTAGAGTATATATCTCTTTAGGTTATAAATCATCTGTTTTAGCTATACGTATATGAGGGGAGTTTTTACTATTCTTCATAGAAATGTTATAATATTCTGTATATAATTGTGTTCTGATAGAGGAGGACCTATGAAACGGATTCCGTTAGTAACACTATTGGTTGTGGCCTTGGCAATGCTTGTGGCAGGTTGTGGATTGCTTTCACAAAAAACAGAGCCTACTAGTTCAGCGCCACCAGTAAAAGAAGTCAAAATGGTACATCCATCAGGTATTCCTGTTCTTATGTATCATAAAATTGGCGACGACAAAGATAATGATGCGGTTATTCGAGAGGATTTGTTCCGAGAGCAAATGAAATTTCTCAAGGATAATGGCTATAATCCATTGACGATGGACCAATTGTATGAATACGTTGTAAATGGTGCTGCAGTGCCAGAGAAACCAGTTGTATTAACCTTTGATGACGGATATGCTGATACGTATTCTATCGTATATCCACTTATGAAAGAATATGGTTTTGCAGCTACTGTATTTATCAATCCTGGCGATGTCGGCACTCGGTTAACTTGGGATCAAATTCGTGAAATGCATAAGAATGGTATCACAATTTCTAATCACGGGTTCCAACATATCGAAATGGGCCAATTGTCTGAAGCTAAGCAAATAGAAAATATTACGAAGGCTCAAGAAGCTCTTGCAAAAGAAGTAGGTATCAAGGATAATCCTTGGTTCTGCTACCCTTATGGAGATAAAAATGAATTCACCGATGCAGCTACTAAGAAAGCAGGCATTAAAATGAGCATGGCTATGAAATCTGGCTGGGCCCATACTGGTGATAATCCATATAACATTTTGCGTGTTTGGGTTGGTAATGCTGTTGATATCAAACATTTTGAAGAACGCATTAGCACCGAGCATTTCACTGATTTATAAGGAGAAATACATTGTTCAAAAAGAATTGGGTAAAGTTCATCATCATGGTGTTCCTATTTACCGTTGTAACCTCACCATTCGTGGTGCTCTTTGGACCGTTTAATAATGTAAAGCGCGCCGTTATTGGTGCCATATTGCAATCTCGCCATCCTCATTACATAACATGGCTATTCAGTGAAGATGAATTGCAATCTATTTTGGGCACTGTTGGCGTGGTGAAAAGCCAAGATTTGTTCAAGTTTAATGCTCGTGAAGATAAGAGTTTAAACCTTGAAAAAATTCAGTCTGCTCGTTATGTAGGCTATATTCTTGAAATTCCAGATCCTCGTCGTATTGAAGTCGGTACAGCTGCTAACATTCAAGAAAAAGGCGATACTACAAGTAATATTGCGAAGATGAATAATGCGGTAGCTGCTATCAATGGCGGTGGTTTCCACGATCCTAATGGTACTGGTACAGGCCGTTTGCCATATGGCTTTATCTTGCATGATGGTGAATATGTTATCGGTAAAGATGTAGGCCCTGAAGAAGCGGTAGACTTTGTAGGCTTCTCTAAATCTGGTAACCTTATTGCAGGTAACTATGACAAAACACAACTTGGTGATATGAAAGCCATGGAAGGTATTACCTTTGGTCCACCTCTTATCGTAGATGGTAAGAAGATGATTACTGAAGGCGATGGCGGCTGGGGTGTAGGTCCACGTACTGCTATCGGTCAAAAGAAGGATGGTACTGTACTATTCCTCGTAATCGATGGTCGTCAACCAGGCTATTCTCTTGGCGCTACATTACGTGACGTACAAGATATTCTCTATGAAAAAGGTTGCTACATTGCAGCTAATTTAGATGGTGGTTCTAGTTCTACACTATACCTCAATGGTAAAGTAGTAAACAAACCAGCCGATTTGTTAGGGGAACGCATGATCCCAACGGCGTTTATCGTGAAATAGGAGGACACATGAAACCTTTTACGCGTGTACTGAGCGCCTTTGCGGTAGGTATTCTTCTGCAAGGTGGGGTGTACCTATACCTTGATCAATATATGTTTGCTCCGACTACAGATTTTAATGTAGCCGGTGCATCTAAGGATGATACTAAAAACTTCCCTGATATAAAGGAAGGTACTAAGTATGTATCTTATGACCGTCAGTTTATGGCGGTTGTTACTGAAAGCTCTTTGAAAATTTATAAGGCTAATGAAAGCAAGCCTACAACGATTGATTTGAAGGGCCGTTCTATTAGTTACTTCAGCTGGATGCCTGACCGTAACTATGCTATCATGGGGCTGTATGACTCTAGAGAGGTTGTTATGGCCCGTCTAAATGCGGACGATCCTGAACATGAAGTAGATACAAAACTTGAAGATTTGCCTCGTAACAGTAAAATTGTAGATGCTGCGTATTCTGAAGCGACAAACGTTGTTTACATGAAGGTAAAGGTTCAAGAAAACGCATATCGCATTTATCGTACCGATGCTAACTATGATACGCGTCGCGTTTATATGCAAGCTACAGATATTGGTCATATCGGCGTATTCTATGATGAAGATCGATTCTTCTATGATAATGTCAAGACTGGGGATATCTTCATGTTTAATGGTATTGAAGGTGGTTGGCGTGTTATCAATCCACCGGGACGATTCCGCTTAATCGGTGTTGATATGGATAAAACTATCTATATTGCTCGTGTTGATGAGGATAACAATGCCTTAACTGTTTACACTGGTAAACTCGGTGTAGGCTTCAAACCAGTTTATAAATACAATCATCCAACAACATTCAATGAATTAACATTGTCTGATGTAAAAACTATCATTAAGGATGGTAGTGATGAAACTACGAAGGTAACAGAAGACGATACATCTTCTAAATCTTCTAGTAATAGTAAAAAGAAATCTTAAGAAAAAGCCTTTATAATGATTCATTATAAAGGCTTTATTCCTATACTAGTTTGTACTAAAAGGATATATATGAATATATTATTTGTACGACTCAGCTACATAGGCGATATACTACATGCTACACCTGCAGCACGCTGGATTAAAGAGCACTATCCAGAGGCAAAGCTCCATTGGATTGTAACACCTAGTATGGTAGAACTTTTAAAGAATAATCCCTATGTAGATGAAATCATTCCATGGGAACGGGATGAATACGAAGCACATTCTAAAAAACTACATATTCCAACGATGTGGCGCATGTGGTGGGAACTTAGAGACAAGTTGAAACCATATAAATTTGATGTGGCTGTCGATGTACAAGGGCGACTAATAACAGGGCTCGTTTTATTAGCATCAGGTGCACCTATTCGCCTTGGCCTTGGTGGTACAAAAGAACTGAATTGGCTGTTTACAAACTACAAAGCAAAGCCAAGTACGGATCATGTTATCAAGCGATATATAGAGGTAGCAGAATTACTGAATACATCCGTTACAGAGCATAGTGTCCTAAATGTATCCAGTGCTGTTTCTGAGGATGATGTAAAACCTTGTATAGCAAATGGGGTAACCGGTAAAAAGCTATACCACATGGACTTTTTTGTGCCATCTGATTTGCATGCTTGGGCAGCAGAGCAGTGGAAATCAATTAGTTATGACATATTTTTGGAGCGTAGCGAAGTAGAAAAGCCACTACGCGTAGGTCTTGTGTTAGGCACGTCCTGGGCGACGAAAGAGTGGCCTCAAGAGAAATGGTATTCTCTTATTAAATCCCTTCAGTATAGAGCTAATTTTGTTTGTTTAGGTGGTCCAAAGGAGGCTACTCAATACAAACCATTGATGGATTCCTTAACAACTGATGGCCTTGATAAAATTATGCTAAATATGCTAGGGAAAACCACACTTCAAGAGGTAGGGGCTTTAATTGAAAGTTGCGATGTAGTAGTGACTGCTGATACAGGTTCGTTACATATTGCATTAGCTTTAAATAAACCTGTAGTAGCTCTCTTCGGGCCTACTGACCCTAAGTTGTGGGGACCATTAACTGGAAATTTTAAGGTTCTTGTTAATGATGAGTTAGATTGCTTAGGTTGTCGTAAGCGACGTTGTCCTAAGCCTGATCAATATTGTATGTCTGGTATTGACTCAGTACGAGTGAAAAAGGCGATTTTCGAATTGATAGGAGATAAACATGGCAAAGTTTAAAATTCAAAAAGGCTTATCCGATGCGGATATGATGAAAAACTTTAAAGATACTGAAAATTTTGAAGATACTATGCTAGATATGGAACGTTCTGCAAAGAAACCTGTAGTACATCAAAGTCCAAAACAAAAGGAAGATGCATTTTATCGTGAATTCCTTACAGATAAGGTAGAAACATTAATTGGTAAAATGTTGCTCGACATTAAGATGGAATATTTTAAAGAAGGGGAAGGGGACTTCTCTATCCAAGTAAAACGAGATGGTAAAAATATTGTTCTTGAAACAGCACCTAAAAAGGTAAAACCTGAAAAATAACATGATAAAGAGCATTTAGTAAAAGAACCTACCTATAAAAGGTAGGTTCTTTTGTATATTTATAAAATGTAGAAATACGGGTGCTATTATCAATAAAATTGATAAGGTTATAAGTGTACCGATGATTGTCGAATTACTAGATTTATAAATACCGATATACTTTGAAAGCTGATAAATAATAACTAAAAATTATTACGAAATAAATTTTTGTTTCTCATTAAAAAGAGCAATTAATAAGAAGCGAATTTGATTAAAAATACATGTTAAACTCTAGCTTTTTAGCACTTTATTGTGAGTTCCATCACGAAAAAATCATAAAAGAATACATGAAATCATGAGTAAATTGCATAATGTGGTTGTTGACAAAGAATTCTATAAGTAGTCTAATATAAGTATGTCTTAACGATTTGTAGAGTATTTGCTTGTGTGAGCAAGTTCTATAAAAATCGTAAAAAAATAGGTATGAGATAGTTGTGTGGTGGATGTATAAAATTACATACACAAAACTATTTCGATTTGGAGGATTAACATGGCTAAAAAATTAAGAATCTGCGAAACCGTTCTTCGCGACGGTCATCAATCTATTTTGGCAACACGCATGCGTTATGAACAAATGGAACCAGTGCTTGGCCTTTTAGATGAAATTGGTTATGAAGCTCTTGAATGTTGGGGCGGCGCTACTTATGATAGCTGTCTTCGTTTCTTGAACGAAGATCCATGGGAACGTCTTCGCAAATTAAAAGCTAATGTAAAAAATACACCACTACAAATGTTACTTCGTGGCCAAAACTTGTTGGGCTACAAACATTACTCTGATGATGTAGTGGAAGCATTCTGTAAAGCTGCTGTAAAAAATGGTATTGACCGTATCCGTATCTTTGACGCATTGAACGACCCTCGTAACATGGAAGCTGCTATTAAATATTCCAAAAAAGCAGGCGCACACGTTCAATCCGCTATGGTATACACTATTTCTCCAGTTCATACAACTGAAAGCTTCTTGAAAGTTGCTGAAACTTTGGTTGAAATGGGTACTGATTCCCTTTGCATTAAAGATATGTCCGGTTTGTTAGGACCTGCTGATGCATATGATTTGGTTTCCACATTCAAAAAACGTTTTGGTGAATTGCCAATCGACTTGCACAGCCATTTCACTTGCGGTCTTGCAAGCACTACATACTGGGAAGCTGCTAAAGCTGGCGTAGATATCATCGATACTGCTATCTCTCCATTCGCTCATGCAACTAGCCAACCAGCTACTGAAACTATGATCGAAATGTTCAAAGGTACTGAATGGGATCTTGGTCTTGACCTTGATAAATACATTCCATTAGTTGACCACTTCCGTAAAGTAAAACAACAAATCGCTGAAGAATTCAACTTGAAACCAGCTAGCGATGTAATCCCAGCTGTTCGTCGTTACCAAATTCCTGGCGGTATGTTGTCCAATACTCAAAACCAATTGAACGAAATGGGTATGGGCGATCGCTTCTTCGACGTTATGGATGAAATGCCACGCGTTCGTGAAGACTTGGGTTACCCTCCATTGGTAACTCCAACATCCCAAATCGTTGGTACAATGGCTATGATGAACGTTATGATGGGCGACCGTTACAAAATGGTTCCTAACGAAGTTAAAGACCTTGTACGCGGTAAATATGGTGCGTTGCCTGGTAAAATTTCTGACGAAATTCGTCACACTATCATTGGTGATGAAGAACCTATCACTTGCCGTCCAGCAGATCTTATCGAACCTGAATTGGCAGGTTACACTGAAGATTTGAACTCCAAAGGTTACACTGGCATCACTGAAGAAGACGTATTAACATACGCTATGTTCCCAGAAGTTGCTATTAACTTCTTCGAAGCTAACCGTCGTTAATCTAAAAAGAAAAAGAGGATTCCTTAGGAATCCTCTTTTTTTTGCTTAAAAAGTATTTAGGCTCTCTGTCAAATGTTGGGGGATTCACCCTACGAGTCTTCTTTGGCACCAATCATAGTTATGGTTGGTGCCATT
>NZ_JBSPUA010000008.1:0-29229 GCF_053850375.1 Veillonella sp. Ser01
GCTCCTCGAGTAGGACTCGAACCTACGACCGATCGGTTAACAGCCGATTGCTCTACCAACTGAGCTATCGAGGAATGTATGGAGCGGGAAACGAGATTCGAACTCGCGACCCCCGCCTTGGCAAGGCGGTGCTCTACCGCTGAGCTATTCCCGCATACAGAACCGATAATTAATATAACATAATCATCAATCTGTCGTCAAGAAGAATTTAAGTCTGTCCTGACTGCCCTATAATAATATCAATTTACACATATAGTGTCAATGGTTTTTCCATGAAATTCTCAGTTAATTTCGGATAATTGAGCATAAAACATATAAAAAGAGGGATTTAATACTCCCTCTTTTATATAGATTACTCTTTATTCTTTTGTCTACCTTTACCGGCACCATCTTCTGCTGCTTTAACCTCAGCTTCAACGAAGGTTTTCATATCATTTAACATATGCATAGATGCATCGATAATAGATAGACCCATTGTGGAACCCAATGCTTCATCAATTTGTAAATTGTAGTGTAAACATGGTTTTATTCCAAGAAATCGACATTGCTCTTTATGGATTGGTTCCTCATAGGCAGCTGATGGGAATATATAGTCCTTAACTAATGGCTCAATAGTAACTGCAGCCAATACAGCTGCGCCTGTTACGGCATTATCAAATACTACTGCCATACGGTGACTTGCGGCACCTAAGATAAAGCCTGTTAAGAATGCAATATCTAAGCCTCCTGCAATATGAAGTAAATGCAATACCGCATCACGGCGCTCGCTTTCACTCAAAGCAGACCAATCATCAACAGCGATATTAAAACGATCTACAAAAGAATGAATATGAGCCGCTCGCTGTTCAATAGTAGGGCCACATTCAGTATGAACGAGAATATCGCTAAATTCACATCCTGTGATAGTTGCAGTCGTTACGAGAGAATCAAGGAATGCTCGTTCACCTATATTACCAATAGCAACTACTTGCAAGCCATCCTTATGTAATTTATCTGCATAATTAAAACCTAATTCAAGGGTCTCTTCTAATTCATCACGAGAAATGACAGGTTCTACACCGAAGAAGTGGGAGCCCTTACGAATAACCTGTTGATCAATATTTGTCAAATCTGTTGTATCTTGTTCAAGACCTATATTTACAACGTGCACAGCTGCATTCAACTTAGATGCGGCCCCTTGTGTAGCCGTTCTACCTTCATTGAAACGCTTGATAGCCTCATAACTTTCACTACCATTCTGACTATTTTGAGGACCATCTACCAAGTGGTCCGACGCCACCACAAGTATGCCATATCGCAAATGATTTGGTTGAGGATCTGCCAGAATGCCCGCAAAACGCTCAGCTATTAACTCTAATGTTGCAAGGCTATAAATAGGTTTTGTTAAATTATCGATACGTAATCGGCATGCTTCCATGGATGGTGCATGTAATGGTTCAATTGTAAAAGTTCTCATGCCTTACCTCCTGTAACAGCCAAATACATATGAACGGCAAGATCGAGCATTCCCATTTGAATGGAGCCACCAGAGGCCTCACCGAGACATAGCCCTAAATCAACATAGGCTTCAAGGCCTAAATTTTCTAAAGAAGATTTAGCCGCTTTTTCAGCAGATAAATGAGATGCCATTACGTAATCCATCGCCTGTGGAACTAATGTTTTAGCAACCAATGCACAAGCAGATGTATTAAAACCATCAATAATAACAAGTGCATTATTCGCTGCAGCACCTAGAATAACACCTACGATACATGTAAATTCAAAGCCGCCCACAGAGGATAAAATTCCGATTGCATCATCTTTCGGAATATCTTTATATTTTTCTAATACATCATGCACAATGCGTTGCTTTAATTTTAGACGCTCATCAGAAATATTAGTGCCTCGCCCTGTAGCTTCCTCTGCAGTGAGTCCTGCAAACTTGGCTGTCATAAGAGCACTAGCAGTAGTATTGGAAATTCCCATTTCCCCTACTAAGAAAACATTAAAGCCTTCGTCGATTTTCTCTTTTACAAGGCGGATACCTGTTTCAATGCCTTCAATGGCTTGTTCACGTGTCATGGCCGGTTCTTCTACAAAGTTTTTTGTGCCACTACCAAGTTTATGACTACGGAGTCCTGGTACCCAGCTCATATCTGCATCAATGCCCATATCGATGACTTCCATTTGAGCCCCACAGTAATTAGCTAAGGAATTGGCACCCGCCCCTTTAGGAATTAAGTAGTTTTGTGTCATCCCTACAGTTGTTTCCTTTGGATACGCACTTACGCCCATATCGGCCACGCCATGATCGGCAGAGGCAATAATCATACAAGGCTTTGGAACCGTTAAGTGTTCCTGATTTGTAGCCGCACCATATTGAGCCACCACGTTTACAAGTCGCCCATATTGTTCTACAGGTGAACCTGCATTCCAACTATCGATTATATGTTGTTCAATTTCATGACTGCGACCTCTAATAGCGTCACAAGTTTCTTGTAACAAACTCATGGTATCT
Organism: Veillonella sp. Ser01; assembly: GCF_053850375.1. NCBI lineage: Bacteria > Bacillati > Bacillota > Negativicutes > Veillonellales > Veillonellaceae > Veillonella > Veillonella sp. Ser01. Next base: position 2,498 of record NZ_JBSPUA010000008.1, read on the forward strand.
CCTTAACTAAATAATATGTTAAATGTATATTCTTTACGAACTCTAGTATATACATTATACTGCATAAACCGCGTTGCTTCAGCTACATAAATATACATCAAACGCAAATGAATGTTAATTACTCATTGTTAGTACTCTATGAGTGCTAACCAATGTATAGCCTTAGCTAATAATTATTTATCATTAGCTATTCTTTATTTGTCCTGTTAAATATGGTAATTTACCGCGAATTTCTCTGCCTCGTTCTAAATAGGTTTCTAGACTTTGACCTTCATCTTCTTGTGAAAGTATTTCTTTTACGTGTTGAATTTCAGATTCAATCTGTGAAAGCCCTTCAATTACATTGTGTCTATTACCGTAGATGATTTCACGCCACATAGATGGCAAACCACCGGCAACACGTGTACAATCTCTAAAGCCTCCTGCAGATAATTTCATGCGCAACTCGCCTAATTCATCACCACCGGAAACTTGAGTTAAAATGGATGCCAATAAATGTGGCATATGACTCACCATAGCTAAATACGCGTCGTGAGCATAGATATCGACGAATTCAATACGTGACCCTACAGCGCGTCCCATTTCAGCTAGTTCTTGAGCAACCTCTTCACTATATACATCAGATGCCTTATCCTCTAGTACAATCCAGCCCATACCTTTAAATAGGTTTTTATGAGATACTTCGTAGCCACCCTTTTCAGAGCCAGCCATAGGATGAACAGACACAAAAATTGTCCCTTTCGGAATAGAATCATATACAGCTCGTACAAAGTTTTCCTTTGCACTAGATACATCAGTCACCACTTGTCCTGGTCTAAAAAGATGTGCCATTTCTGTAAATAGTCTTGCATTTGTATCTGGAGGCAATGAAAATACAACGATATCTGAATTTTCAATCAATGGTTCTACCTCAGTCCAAGCAGCTTTTACAACCCCATCTTGAATGGCCGCATCACAAACCTCTTGGCGACGAGCATAGCCCACTACCTCATAATCGGTATAGGCCTTTAAAGCCTTTGCCAACGAACCACCTAATAGACCTAAGCCAATAATACCTACAGTCTTACTCATATAAACCTACTTTCACAAGTAATTAGCCTTACACTCTCCAATGTAAGGCTAACTATATCTACAAACTACTAAATAATTAACGGCAATCGCGAAAATAGAAAACTACGCCTCAATGAGACGTCTATTTTTCCATTTACCGCTATACCAGCGATATACAAATAATAAACCTCGTAAAATTTCATCTACCGCCATGGCAATCCAAATGCCTACGAGCCCCCATCCCCAGTAAATACCAAATAGATAGGACAGTGGTACGGCGCATAACCACATACCAAAAATACCTACGAGCATCGGTGTCCGAATATCCCCTGCTGCTTGTAAACATCCAACCATAACGATATTTACGGCACGCCCTAACTCAAGGAAAATCTCAACCAATAAGATATTATGTGCTAACGATAAGATTTCTGGATCCGTAGTAAATACTGATAGTACTATATCACTAGTACTATAAAAGAACGTAGCCAATCCTACACTAATAGCAATGGCTAATAACATAGAATGCCATACGCGATTTGTCACCTCAGCTTGTCGTTTAGCCCCCATCAGGTAACCCACAATAACTTGAGATGCATTTGCTAGTGCTATTGTATATACATAGCAAAGCATAGCTATAACCGATACATACACCTTTGTATTAATAACAGCGAGCCCCAAAATATTGACCATCTTCATAATCGTTGTCTGAGATAGCTGATAGCTCAAGGTTTCGCCACCAGAGGGAACACTGATATTCAGTAGAGACTTAACCGTATGCCACGGGAATGGTTTTAAAAATTTGAAGCTCACCTCTAACGTAAGCAACTTCTTAAATGTATAGCCGATAATTACGAGGCCTACCACCTTAGATAACCAAGTAGAAATTGATACACCTAACACACCTAGACTTGGTATGGGACCATGACCAAATATTAATATATAGTTAGTTGTGATATGGATAACATTCATAACCAGTGCAATATACATGGTAATACGTGTTAATGAATGCCCCCTAAATACTGCTACCAATGCATAGTACATAGCTTGAATTGGTAATCCTGCGGCCACAATGGTTGTATATACAGATGTATCACTCATCGTTTCTGGCGGAATACCAAGCCACGTAAAGATCCATTTATGACAGGTGATAAAGAATACGGCCGCTATAGACGAGAAGAAAAAGTTCAACACCAAGCTAACCGTACACACCTCTGATAGCTTAGACTGATTTCGAGCCCCTAAATACTGGGCAATCAAAATCGTCGTAGCGGTACTCATAACAATGATGAGCATAATAAAGATATTTAGAATTTGATTGGCATTAGCCACGGCTGCTACCGCTTGAGGAGAGTAATGGCTCATCATCACTTGGTCTATATTACCTACTAACAGCTGTAGGAACACTTCGATAAATATAGGCCAACTCAAAGTCCAGATAGACAAGCTAATCCCTTTTTCATAAGACTTCATAGTATCCCCTTATATACTAATGTCAGATTTCATAGTATGCCCTTTATACACTAACACCCAATTACCTATCCCTTAAAAGAAAACGCCTTTAGCTTTTTCTTTAGTTTCTTGATCTGCAATAAATGGAATTCTAGTAGTTCTACCTTCTTTTGCAGCTACAATCTTTTTAAATGGGAATTCAAAGATTTCTCTATTCCAAGTATTTACAGCATCATTATACAACGTTCTAGCTGCAGTAATTTCTTTTTGTAAGTAAGAATTTTGTTGCATTGCATCACGAATCGTATCTTGGCTTTGTAATTCAGGATAATTTTCTATAGCTACGTTGAGAGCTCTTGTAGCCTTGTTAAGTTGTGCATTCACATCACTTCTAGATTCTTCAGAAAAATTACCACTTCTATACTTAGCAATATCTACAAGGATATCCTTATCAACTTCAATAGATTTTTCCACAAGTTTAGCCGCATTAGAAAGAATCACAACACGTTGCTCCATATAGTTATCAATTTCGGATGCAGCATTTTGAATTCTTTGTTCCATCATATTAAACTCTGAGCTAATTTGTTTTAATCGCCACCATGGATAAATCAACACAATGGCGCCAATAATAGATACTAGATACTTGTCTATAACTATGCCTAAAACGATACCGATAACACCAACTGCCATAAGGATCGTTGGAAGAAGTTTTTCAAAGCCACTAGTTTCAACAGGGATTACCTTAGCGATAACATGCACATCTCTGCCTTCAGACATAATTTCCGGATTCATTTCGTCGAGTTGATTAGCCATTTTGGGTACCTCCAAATTCTTTGTAAATAGTATTTAATAAATCGTCGAGAGACTGATTTTGTCGATATAGTTTACCTGCCATAAAGTGATCGTATGCAAAAGACCTATCTCTATTATTTTCAGATTTTTGATACTGATCTAGACCTTTAATATGATTAAAATCCTCTCCAGCAGATTTAATTTCTGAAACCTCTATCAATTCGTGTTTTGTAACAGGAACATACTCGTCCCAGCGGACTGGAACATAATAGGTTCTACCATTACCAGCTCGTACAGGTACTTGATCTACGTGTTCGATGGCCCTATAAGAATAGGCATCTACTTTAATTACCTCAGAGTCACCTTCATTTTTATGGTGGCTAGTCTTAAGAATTGTTTTTACATTATTCCGCTGAGCCGCATCAGGAGGAACAAATAAATTAAGGCCCATTTTATTTGCTAGCATTTCTGTAATGTAATCATTATATTTGAAATTATAAGACTTGCCATAAATATAATCATTAGAAGCCATTTGTTGATACACAGGAATCGCTAAAATTGGTAGGAATGAAAAATACATGTGATCAAAGTAACTGCAGTTGTAATTAATGAACTTCTCTTTAATCTTTTGGAATGAAAAATCATAATACTGAGATGGTGATGTATCAAAGTCCCAATTTTGAGAATTGTCAGCTTTAATCTCATTAATTTTACACTCTTTATTAAATATAAAATCATCTCCATATGGAGAGTTTTCAAAAATATCCTTATAGTTGTTTTGTGCTAATGGCGTAAATAGTACGCGGAACTCAACCTCATTGTTGCGATCTAATGCATTAAATTGTGCATCAAACTCTTCATTGGCTAAAGCTTGGAAGCTACCGCCATTCTCCAATGAATCCTTACTCTTCTGTCTAAGACTAGCAATACCTTTTGCTATCTTACTCTTAGCGCCACCGAAATTAAAGAATCCTTTTTCCGGTGGCTTTCTATGGAATGTTAGGTTAGGTGCTGCATGATTACCATACACTAAAGATACTTTATTGGCATAATAAGGACCTGGTTGTCTTATAACGGCCCGTAATGTTTCGTTAACATCACGAGTTTTTAGATTCCCATTAGAATCAACATACTCTTCTGTATACGTAACATTTAAGGTGCCTTCATACGTATAATCATCCATCCAGTGGATTATGCGCTTCAGAAAAACAAAGGGGTTTCCTAAAATATCACCAGAAGCAATATCTAAGGTGGAATGATTTACATCACCTTTTTCTAAGAATCCATAATCTTTAACGAGCTGTTCATATCGTTCAATATTAAAGTTAGAATCCATATGAATAAAAGGAATCGCCTTTTTTATAAGTTCTACAGTCATTTCACTATGAAATAGATCGTTTAAAGGGGCCATCATCTCATAGCCTTCTTGACGCATTTTAGCTAATGTAGCATCTAAATCATTAAGTTTTTCTTCAAGGCTCTTACTATTAGGCTTAATCCAATATAGGTAAAGCCCTACACATAGAACTAATATAAGTATAGAAACAATAACCGCTACAATATCAATATGATCTTGTGAAAACTGATAAATACCATAAATAATGGCACCTATACCAATAACAATATCAACCTTTTTGATAAGGCTAAATCGTTTATAGGATGTGTTTGATTGATCGCGATTTTCTGATACCTCAGTATACTTATCTATTAATACTTTGTTGTTATCTATATCAATCTTTGATTGATCTACTAATTGTTGAAAGTATTCTTCGGTTACTTGTTGAAACGCGTCCTTTAACTCTTCCCGATAATACTTAAGTGGCTCTAGTAATGCTTCATTATATTCATTCGACACGTTACTCATTCCCTCTCCTTAATGAATCGCATAGTAAATGATACTTCTATACGTTTCCATTATGCCTCATATTCTGAAATAATAGCCTCTTATACTTATAAGCGTTCAAATTTTACTTAATTATAAATATCCTAAATTATAAATTAGTATATCAATTAAGAAAACCTCCGTAAAGTAATAATACGATTCATACCACTATAAAATTACCATATCATTCATAACACTCTGAAGTAATCATACGATTCATAATGTGATAATGTAAAACCCCTCTTTACCGGACATTCAGTAAAGAGGGGTTCAGATTATACATAATTCAATTTAGATAAGATTATTTAAATTGATTGCAAAGGCTATCGAATAGCGCTTGATCTGGTTTTACAACATCTTCAGTTAATGGACGAGGATGTGGACCACCATTTGCTGCCGCCATAGCTTTTTCGAAGGAAGGTTTAGTAGTATCTTGATAGATAACACCTGTTACCAAGCCATCAGTTTCACCCAATGTTTTAAGTGCTGCTGCACGATCTGTTGGATCATAACCTTCTGGCAATTCTACCAAATGTTCTTTGAACCAGTCATAGCTGTTGTGTTTATTGTATGTAACACATGGGCTGAATACGTTGATGAAGGAGAAACCTTCATGATCCATTGCCTTTTGAATCAACTCTACAAGTTGTGCACGATTAATCATGTAACCTTGTGCTACGAATGTAGCACCTGCAGCAATTGCAGTTTCACAAACGGACAATGGAGATTCGAAAGCCCCACGAGGAGTTGTTTTTGTAACAAAACCGATATCGGAACGAGGGGATGCTTGACCTTTAGTCAAACCATATACATGGTTATCCATTACGACGTATGTCATATTTACATTACGTTTGAAAGCATGGATAGTGTGACCCATACCGATAGCGAACGCATCACCATCACCAGAGCAAGCGATAACTTCTAAGTCTTGGTTAGCAAGTTTAACGCCTTGTGCGTAAGGAAGCGCACGACCATGAGTTGTATGAGCGCCATACGCGTAGAAATAACCACCGATACGGCTAGAGCAACCGATACCGGAAATTACTGCTAATTTTTCTGGTGGAATATTTTTCGCTACTACAGCGTCAGTAATCGCTGCTTGAACCCCATAATGGCCACAGCCTGGACACCAGTTAGGACGAATATCGTTTCTGTAATCTTTAGCTGTTGTCATATTATAGGACCTCCTTAATCGCATTTTTCACATAACTTTTTGTGAATGGATTACCATCGTATTTCAAGCAGCTGGAAATTTTAGATTTCTTATGCATGTTGATTTTAAATAAGTTAGTCAATTGACCTGTTGCATTGTGCTCAACGATAACTACTTTTTTCGCAGCATCCATGAATGGTTGTAATTGTTTTGCTGGGAATGGTTTAATCAAGCGCAATTGCAAGTGGTTAACTTTAACGCCTTCTTGATCAAATTCAGCAACAGCTTCTTCGATAGCACCACGGCTAGAAGCCATACCTACAACGAGAACATCTGCTTCGTCGTATTTAGCGTTATTCAAGAATGGTTCGTAGTTATCAGCTACAGTTTCCAATTTGCGGAAACGTTTATCAGTTTGCGCTACGTGCATTGTAGGCGCTTCTGCTGGTTTACCTTCTTCATTATGTTCTAAACCAGTGGAAAGGAATAGACCATTTTTCATACCAGGAATTGTACGAGGAGAAATACCATCTTGAGTCAATTCAAAGCGTTTGAAGTAGTTAGGTTGTTCCAATTCAGGAAGGTCAGCTTCTTTCATCATTTTACCGCGGTTAATAGGTACACGGTTCAAATCGAAGGAAGGAACGGATTGTTTATTCAAACCTTGTTGTAAATCAGGCATGAAGATAACTGGACATTGGTACATTTCTGCCAAGTTGAAAGCTTTTTGAATTTCATAGAAGCATTCTTCAATAGATGTTGGAGAAATAACGATACCAGAGTAATCGCCATGTGCATTATAGCAAGCCGCATCAATATCGGATTGTTCAACCTTTGTAGCCATACCTGTGGATGGGCCAGAACGTTGAACGTCGATAACAACCATTGGTAATTCAGCCATGGAAGCCATGGATAAAGATTCAGCCATCAAGGAAAGACCAGGGCCAGAAGTACATGTGAAGCCACGAACACCTGCGTATACGCCACCCATAGCTGTCATGCATGCTGCGATTTCGTCCTCTGTTTGAACGATAGTAGCACCCAATTTATCCATATTTTTAATCATATATTCCATTACTTCAGATGCTGGAGTAATAGGGTAAGATGCCATGAAACGGGAACCCGCAGCAATAGCACCTAAAGCACATGCTTCATTACCTAATAAGAACATTTGATCTTTCTTACCAGGAGCTGGCAATGTATCGATTTCCACATCGCCCAATTTTTCCATTACAAGGCTATGACCATCGTCAAAGGCAGCTAAGTTTTTATCCACGATTTCTTGGGATTTTTTCGCAAATTTAGCAGCAATCGCATCTTTAAACATCTTAGTATCAAAACCAAGAAGTGCTACAGACATACCAAGTGCTACGATATTACGCATCAACAAGGAACCTTGTTTCATTGCAGTTTCAGAGATTGGCAAGGACAAGCAATTAACCTTTGTACCTTCAAATTTAGAGAAGTCAGGATTTACTTTGCTGTCACAGATGATGTAACCGCCCTCACGAACTTCAGAACCATGCATATCAACTGTTTCTTGATCAAGAGAAAGCAAGAAGTCTACGCCTTCACCAATGGACATAACTTGTTCTAATGCAACGCGCAATGCGAATGTTGTATGACCACCTTTGATACGAGATGCAAATAAACGTTGGCTATACAAGGAATAACCTTCTTTAGCGAGGATTGTCGCCATAATTTCGCCACAACTCTCGATACCTTCACCTTGTTGGCCGCCCATTTTCCAGATAAAATCTTTACGTTTTTGCAAGAGATTCACCCTCCTTAGGATAAAAATTACACTGCTGACAAGAGTCTACCTTACTATGTTAATGTTTTATAGTACGAACCTGTCCATATCGTCATTGTATCATGTATATATTGGGTTTACAATGTATCATTTCACATAATAATAGGTATAAATTAAGGCATTATAACTAAAAATTATAAGAAAAAAGGATACTACATGCTAAGTAGTATCCTTTTAGTATTAATAGTTATCGTTTTAAATAAATTCTAGGAGAATGCAGTCTATACAAAATTATATAGAATATTTATTCTGTAACACCTCTTGCTGACGTTCTTCCGTAAAGAAAATCTCCTCTAAACATAACCCTTGAGCTGGCGCCGTTTTACCTATAACACGACGATCTTTGGCGGCCAAATATCCCTTAATATCCTCCACCTTGCGTCTTCCAAGGCCTACATCGACGAGGAGCCCTGCAATATTGCGAACCATATGGTATAAGAACCCATCTCCTACTACAGAAATGGTAACATGAGAGCCTTCTGCCTCTACATGAATTCCCATAATTGTTTTTACCGGATCAGCAGGCGTTGAATTCGTCCCCTTTAAGGTTGTAAAGTCATGGGTGCCTAATAATTCATTGCCGGCAGCTTGCATGAGCTCGATATTAAGAGTTTTCTTAACATGCCAATGGTATCGTTTTGTCAAAGGATTGGCAATGAGCTGATTATGAATGGTATATACATATTCTTTACCATATATATTCCATCGAGGCTTCCAATCGAGTGGAATTTCCACAGCTTCAATAACAACGATATCCTTTGGAATATGTGCAATCATAGCACGAGGAATGTTTTCTGCTGGTATAGATCCAGATGTTTGGAACGTACATACTTGAAACTTTGCATGTACCCCTGCATCTGTTCTAGAAGCTCCATAGATTTGTATGGGTTCATTACAAATTTTGGACAATCCATATTCTAAGCAACCTTGTACAGTTAAGCCCTTATCATCAGGTTGCTTCTGATAACCTGCCAAATCAGTGCCATCATAAGCAACTATGATTCGTATATTTCTCATAGGCCAAGCCACCATAATAGGATGAGCACAATCGTAACCAAAATAACAGCACCAACGCCGATATAATCGACAGAGGTAACTTGTAATTCCTTCATACGCGTACGGTTTACACCACCTCGATAGCATCGAGCTTCCATGGCAATAGCTAGTTCATCAGCACGTCTAAATGCACTAATAAATAATGGCACTAAGAGAGGTACCATATTTTTAGCTCGTTGAATGATAGACCCTGTTACAAAGTCTGCACCACGAGCAGATTGAGCTTTCATAATACGATCTGTTTCATCCAATAAAGTAGGAATGAAACGCAATGCAATGGTCATCATCATAGCCAATTCATGAGCAGGTACACCAATACAACGGAATGGGTTTAACAAATGCTCAATACCATCGGTCAAACGAATTGGCGATGTCGTATAGGTCAATAGGGAGGAGAACAAGATTAAAAAGATTAATCGTGCCGCCATTTGTAGCCCCATAGCTAAGCCTTGATCTGTAATATTAATAATGCCCCATTGGAAAAGTGAATTACCTGGGGTCGTAAAGATATGAATACCCAGAGTAAATACAATGATAATCCAAAGTGGTTTAATAGCTGACCACATCAAGCGTAATGGCAATCTTGATAACAACATAGCAAAGATGGTAAATGCCCCTACCAAGCCATATGCAAGAGGAGAGTTCGCTAAGAAGATGGCTACTACGAATATTGTGGTAGCAATAATCTTGGCACGAGGATCCATGCGATGCAAGAAGGAGTTTCCTGGGAAGTATTGCCCAATAGTAATGTTATTTAACATGGCTACCTCCTTCTAGAATGGCTTGTACTGCATCATCCACGGATAATACACGATTAGATACATCTAATCCTTGTTCACGCAAATATTCCATGGTTACAGATACTGGTGGTACGTCTACACCAACAGCTTGCAATGCATCGCGGTGATGATTAAAGATATCCATCGGTTGTCCATCGAGAACGATACGACCTTTATCGAGTACCACGAGGCGAGATGCCATGCGAGAAATATCCTCCATGTTATGTGATACAAGGATTACTGTAATGCCCTTATCTTTATGAAGTCGAATGATTTCTTCAAAGATTTCTTCACGACCAAATGGGTCGAGACCTGCAGATGGCTCATCAAGAACTAAAAAATCTGGATCCATAGCCACTACACCAGCGATGGCAACACGGCGCATTTGTCCACCAGATAGATGGAATGGAGAGCGCTCCGCGTAGGTGTCGTAATCAAGACCTACAAATTTCATTGCCTCCCGTACCCGTTCATCTACTTCATCAGCACTGAGGCCTAAGTTTTTAGGCCCAAAGGCAATATCTTCGGCAATAGTTTCTTCAAATAACTGATGTTCTGGATATTGAAAAACCATGCCTACCTTATGGCGCATCTTTTTAGCTTCCTCTGTAGAAGCACTAATATCTACACCATTAACGGTAACCGTTCCTGTTGTAGGGTGTAATAAGCCATTTAAATGTTGCACAAAGGTAGATTTACCAGAGCCGGTATGACCAATGATGCCTAAAAACTCACCGTTTTCAACAGTAAGAGATACACCGTGAAGGGCTGTCTTTTCAAATGGAGTACCTACACCATAAGTATAAGTAATATTATCTAATACAATCGCCATTAGTGTGTGCCCTCCCCTCTTACTGCATTTACATCTTCATTGGTAGGAGAGCTAATAGTTTTAGCACCTACATTATGATTATCTAGTAGTTGGTCAGCTAATTTAGAATGTTTAAGACCTACTGCTAATTCTTCATTATTGATGATACTTTTACCGATCTCATAACCTTTTTCATTTAATTTAAAAGCAATTTCAGACGCCACAGGAACATCGAGGCCAAGACCTTTTAAGGTATCTACATGACTAAAGATTTCACGTGGAGTGCCATCATGTAATTTCACACCATTTTTCATAACTACTACACGATCAGCTGTGACAGCTTCCTCCATAAAGTGTGTAATGTACACGATAGTGATACCTTCTTCTTTATTGAGTTTATGAACTGTCTCTAATACCTCACGACGACCTTTTGGATCAAGCATAGCCGTTGGTTCGTCAAGAACGATACAATCCGGTTTCATGGCAAGTACGCCAGCAATAGCAATACGTTGCTTTTGACCACCAGACAACAAATGAGGACCATGCTCTCTATATTCAGTCATATTAACAGCCTCTAATGCTGCATCGACACGTTTTCTAATTTCAGGACTAGGGATTCCAAGATTTTCTGGACCAAAGGCAACATCTTCTTCTACGACAGCTGCCACAATTTGGTTATCCGGATTTTGGAACACCATACCTACATGTTGACGTATATCCCAAATATGTTCTTCATCACGCGTATCATAGCCACATACATTGATATAACCTTCACTAGGTTGTAATAACACGTTGAAATGCTTGGCTAGTGTACTTTTACCACTACCATTAGTACCGATAATACAAACAAACTCACCACGCTTGATGGATAAACTAACATCATTTAGTGCGTGTACATCATTGCCATTTTCATCACTATAAATATGACTCATATGATTGACGTCAATCATAATGTCTTTTTCATTCATGGATAACCTCATATCTTTCTAGTCAATTTCGTTTTTTAATAGAACCATTTACTTTACCTATCATTCCAATACAAACATAGTACTATTACTTTAATATATCCTATTAATGATATTTGAATGTAAAAGTATCTCAAGTTTTATATAGACGGTTAACAATTCATATTCTTTATTTACGATAACTGCTAACATATTACGATATTATACTAATCGATTGTACCATAAAATTGACAATAAAAAAACGGTGCTGCAACATAAGTTACAACACCGTATGAGTTTGATTAAACTAACTCGATAATAGCCAAAGGTGCAGCGTCACCTTTGCGAAGACCAGTTTTGATTACACGAGTGTAACCACCTTGACGGTCTGCATATTTTGGAGCAATTGTATCAAACAATTTTTTTACTACGCTTTCATCCATGAGGTATGCAAGAACTTGGCGACGTGCATGAAGATCACCACGTTTAGCCAAAGTTACCATTTGATCAGCTAAAGAGCGAAGTTCTTTCGCTTTAGCTTCTGTAGTTTCAATACGCTCATATTGGAAGAAAGATGTTAACATGCTACGGAACAACGCTTTACGAGCGGAGCTGTCGCGGCCTAATTTTCTGTACATTCGTCTTCCTCCTTATTCGCCTTTTTGTTTAAGTTGAAAACCACCTGGATGATTGTTGAGTTTTTCCTCAATTTCATCGATGGATTTTTTGCCTAAATTGCGAACTTTTCCTAAGTCATCAATGGTTTTGTCTAGCAAATCTGCAATTGTATTAATGCCAGCACGTTTCAAGCAGTTATATGCACGAACAGAGAGTTCCAACTCATCGATGGAAATCTTTGCTGGGCCGTCATCTACAGCTGGTTCTTCATTATCGGAACCTACTGGATCAACAACGATACCGCCTTCACCTGTGTTTACATCTACAACATCTGCAGAGTGCGCTAATTTAGTGAAGTTCCCTAAATAACCAATCATAATGGCAGCAGATTTTGCTACTGCATCAGCAGCAGTAATGGAACCATCAGTCCAAACTTCTAATGTAAGTTTGTCAAAGTCCATTTCATTGCCTACACGAACATCACTCACTTCGTATTTGGCACGAAGAATTGGAGAGAAGATGGAATCGATTGGAATACAACCGATTACATCTGTGTCTTTTTTATTCTTCGTGGAAGGAACGTAACCTTTGCCACGTTCAATCACAACGTCCATTACGAGATGAGCTGTCTCATCCATTGTCGCAATCACTAGTTCAGGATTCAATACTTCTACTTCTGGTGGGAATTGCTCAGCTAAATCAGCAGCTGTCAATACGCCGTCCTTTTGAAAATCAAAATGAACTTCCAAAGGTAATTGAACATCTTCTTCAACTTTGATGCACAATTGCTTTAAGTTAAGGATGATATCCGTAACGTCTTCGCGAATACCAGGAATAGTAGAGAACTCATGAAGAACTCCATCAATTTTGATAGAGGTGATAGCTGCCCCATCCAAGGATGAAAGCAAAATTCTGCGTAAGCTATTACCGAGAGTGATACCATAGCCACGGTCTAATGGTTCACATACAAACTTACCATAGCGACCGCCTTCGGCGATGTCCACTTTCTCGATTTTAAGTTTCTTTTCTTCGCTCATCAGGAACATCCTCCTATACAACACACGTTCATAGTTTAATTATAGCACCGTAACAAATCGGCCGCTATAAATTATACACGACGGCGTTTTGGAGGGCGACAACCATTGTGAGGAATTGGAGTTACGTCTTTAATGGAAGTAACTTCAAGACCTGCAGCTTGTAAAGCACGGATTGCAGCTTCACGGCCGGATCCAGGACCTTTTACGAATACTTCAACAGTGCGAAGACCATGTTCCATTGCAGCTTTAGCAGCTTGTTCAGCAGCCATTTGAGCAGCGAATGGAGTGGATTTACGGGAACCACGGAAGCCCAAGCCACCAGCGGAAGCCCAAGACAACGCATTACCGTTTGTATCTGTCAAAGTTACGATAGTGTTATTGAATGTAGAACGAATATGAGCCGCACCGGATTCAATATGTTTCTTTTCTTTTCTTTTAGTTCTAACAACTTTTTTAGCCACGCTTTATCCCTCCTTTATCTTATTTCTTTTTACCAGCAATTGCTTTTCTAGGACCTTTGCGAGTACGTGCATTCGTTTTAGTACGTTGACCACGAAGTGGTAAACCCATACGATGACGTTTGCCTCGATAGGAGTTGATTTCAATTAAGCGTTTAATGTTAAGAGCTTCTTCACGACGAAGGTCACCTTCAACTTTGTAATCAGCATCTAACAATTCACGGATTTTCGCTACTTCATCTTCAGAAAGATCACGAACACGTGTGTCAGGATTGATGCCAGTTTTAGCAATGATTTCAGATGCTAAAGTTGGACCAATACCATAAATATAAGTTAAACCAATTTCCACTCGTTTATCACGAGGTAAATCTACACCGGCGATACGTGCCATCTAATCATCCACCTCCTATCAGATTATCCTTGTTTTTGTTTATGTTTTGGATTTTCGCAAATAACCATTACACGGCCTTTGCGTTTAATGATTTTACATTTTTCGCATATCTTTTTAACTGATGGTTGAACCTTCATTAGTACCTCCTTTGTGGACCCTATGCTTATTTGAAGCGATAGGTGATGCGACCACGATTTAAGTCATACGGTGTCAGTTCCATAGTAACTTTATCACCAGGAAGAATACGGATAAAATTCATACGCATTTTACCTGACACATGAGCCAATACGATATGACCATTTTCCAATTCAACTTGGAACATGGCATTCGGTAAAGCCTCAACTACCGTACCTTCCACCTCAATAACGTCTTCTTTTGACATATCTTTTCCTCCGGTTACCTGTTTTATTTAATTAACCGCGGTTCATCACGCATGGTTAATATTTCAGGGCCGTTTTCTGTAACAACCACTGTATGTTCGAAATGAGCAGCAGGTTTACCATCTACGGTAACTGCTGTCCAGTCATCCCCTAATACACGAACACGATGCGTACCTAGAGTAATCATCGGTTCGATACACAATACCATACCAGGTTTCATAAGAGGTCCTTGATCAGGACTACCATAGTTTGGTATTTGCGGATCTTCATGCATTTCGCGGCCTAAACCATGACCTACGAAGTCGCGAACGACACCGTAACCATGTTTCTCACAATACGTTTGAACAGCATGACCGATAGCACCGATACGGTTGCCAACTTTCACTTGTTCAATTCCCTTGAACAGACTTTCTTCTGTAACTTTTAACAATTTCATCACATCAGGTTTGACGTGACCGATAGGAATCGTCACAGCCGAATCGCCGTGATATCCATCAATAGATGATACAAGATCAATACTGAGGACATCACCGTTTTTAAGCTTACGCTTAGCGCTCGGAATACCATGAACAACTTCATCATTGATAGAAGCACAGATTGTAGCAGGGAATCCATAGTACCCTTTACAACTTGGTATACCACCGTGGCTGCGAATATATTCTTCGGCAATTGTATCTAACTCAAGCGTCGTGATGCCAGGTTTAGCCTTTTCTACTAACAAGGACAACGTGTCTGCTGTAAGCTTACTTGCCTTGCGGATACATTCAATTTCATGGGGCGATTTCAAAATAATCATGGATTATTTCTCCAAAGCCTTAATGATGTCAGCAAATACTGCGTCTACATCTTGTAAACCATTAATTTCTTCATATAAACCGCTATTGCGATAGTAGTCGATTAAAGGTTTAGTAGATTCTTCGTACACAGCTAGACGTTTCTGTACTGTTTCAGGGTTATCATCAGCACGATTTTCTAGAACAGCTCGTTCGCTAATACGTTTAACTAATTCCTCGGAAGGAACGTTTAAGTTAAGTACAGCGTCCAAAGAAATTCCTAATTCTTTAAGGATTGCATCCAAGGATACAGCTTGCGCTGTAGTTCTTGGGAATCCATCAAGAATAAATCCAGATTTGCAGTCATCTTTCACCAAGCGATCACGTACGATACCAACAGTTACACTGTCTGGTACCAATTGACCAGCATCGATGTATTTCTTAGCCTCAACTCCAAGAGGTGTTTCGTTCTTAATCGCAGCGCGGAACATATCACCTGTTGAAATTTGGGGAATACCGTATTTTTCAATAAGTCGAGCTGCCTGAGTGCCTTTACCAGCACCAGGAGGTCCCATTAATAGAATATACATATTGTTTCCCTCCTATTTCACAAAGCCTTTATAGTGGCGTGTTACCATGAGCGACTCAATTTGTTGCATTGTATCAAGCGCTACACCTACAACGATGAGAAGAGCCGTACCACCAAAGTATACGCCTTGGACGCCGGTAATGCTACCGAGGAAATTCGGTATAATAGCAACGACAGCTAAGAATACAGCGCCAGCCAAAGTGATCTTGGTCATCACGTTATCC
This sequence comes from Veillonella sp. Ser01, assembly GCF_053850375.1. Taxonomy (NCBI): domain Bacteria; kingdom Bacillati; phylum Bacillota; class Negativicutes; order Veillonellales; family Veillonellaceae; genus Veillonella; species Veillonella sp. Ser01. The sequence goes on from NZ_JBSPUA010000008.1 coordinate 18,697, forward strand.
ACATAATCAGCAGTTGGTTTACCCGCACGAATACCTGGGATAAAACCACCGTATTTTTTCATATTATCTGCCATATCTGTAATGTTGATAGAGATTGCAGTATAGAAATACGTAAAGATAAAAATCAATAATGCATACAATGCCGTTTGTAACGGCGTACCCCATGTAAAGAGATCCGCAGCTTTATGAACATATTCATTGTCAATAAATTGCGCAATCGTCACAGGGAACATCAACACAGATGACGCAAAGATAATTGGGATTACACCTGCCTGATTAACTTTCAACGGCAAGAATGTAGAGTGACCACCGTACATTTTACGACCTACTACGCGTTTAGCATATTGAATCGGAATACGACGTTGGCCTTGTGTAACTGCAACTACGACAGCAATCATCGCAAGAGCAATTACAGCAAATAAGAATGCTTGGAACATATTAATTGTTCCGTTTTGGATATATTGATAAATAGTTTCTAAACCATCAGGTAATCGAGCTACGATACCAGCAAAGATGATCAAGGAAATACCATTACCTATACCATATGCTGTGATTTGTTCACCAATCCACATCAACAAGCATGTGCCTGCTGTTAGGATGATGGCCACAACGAATACACTAAGGAAATCATTATTTACCAAAGCGTTGTTTGCTCTAAGAGCAAATGCCATGCCTGCGGCTTGTACAAAGCCGAGAACTACGGTGCCATAACGAGTTACCTTCGCTATTTTCTTACGCCCGTCTTCACCATCTTTACTCCATGCTTCAAACTGAGGAACCACAGCCTGAAGCAGTTGCATGATGATGGAAGCATTGATGTAAGGTGTAATACTCATCGCAAAGATAGAGAACTTACTAAGCGCACCACCAGCAAACAAGTCTAATAGACCGAATAGGTTACCGGATGTAAACAAGGATTCGATAACAGATGCATCAACACCTGGAACAGGAATGTGAATACCAGCTCTAAAGATGGCAAACATCATTAATGTATAAAGAATCTTATTACGTAGTTCGGTAATCTTAAAGATGTTCGAGAGGCTATCTAGCACCCTAGATCACCTCTACTTTTCCGCCTGCTGCTGTAATTTTTTCTTCAGCAGATTTAGTGAAGCCATTAGCGATAACAGTTAAGTTTTTAGTTTCCAATGTACCGTTACCTAAAATACGAATGCCATCGCGTACATTTTTCAAAATGCCAGCTTCAATAAGAGCTACTGGATCAACTGTTGCACCGTCTTCAAAACGGTTCAATTGTTCTACGTTAACTTCAGCATATTGTTTAGCAAAAACGTTGTTGAAACCACGTTTTGGTAAACGACGATAAAGAGGCATTTGGCCGCCTTCAAAACCGGAGCGAACGCCACCGCCAGAACGGGAGTTTTGACCTTTTTGACCACGACCAGATGTTTTACCCAAGCCAGAACCTAAACCACGGCCTACACGAGTACGAGCTTTTTTGGAACCAGCAGCTGGTTGTAATTCATGAAGTTTCATTCAGTGCACCTCCTTATCAGTATTAAACTTCTTCAACTTTTACTAAATGTCTAACTTTGTGAAGCATACCTTCGATTTGAGGTGTTACTTCTTTTACAACTTGAGAATTAGTTTTTTTCAAGCCCAAAGCTTTAACTGTCGCGCGTTGATCTTCAGGACGACCGATTAAGCTTCTTGTTAATGTTACTTTAACTTGTGCCATTTCTTGTCTCCTTATTACGCGTTATAAATTTCTTCAACGGTTTTACCACGAAGTTCTGCAACTTCGCTAGCGCGTTTCAAATCTTTCAAACCTTCGATAGTAGCACGAACCATATTGTTAGGGTTAGAAGAGCCCAAAGATTTAGTCAAGATGTTACGAACACCTACTAATTCCAATACGGCACGAACAGGGCCACCAGCGATAACGCCAGTACCTTCAGCAGCTGGTTTCAAGAATACGCGGCCTGCGCCGAATACGCCTGTTACGCTGTGAGGGATTGTACCATTTTTAATTGCTACGTTTACAATATTTTTCTTAGCATCATCAATACCTTTGCGAATTGCTTCTGGTACTTCCGCTGCTTTACCTAAGCCAACGCCTACATAACCGTTGCCATCACCAACAACTACAAGAGCGCTGAAGGAAAAACGACGACCGCCTTTAACTACTTTGGCTACGCGGTTGATGAATACTACTCTTTCTTTAAGATCAAGACTGGTGTAGTCAATTCTCGCCATGTCTATAGTTCCTCCTTCTTAGAATTTTAAGCCTGCTTCACGAGCACCTTCTGCAAGGGCTGCTACGCGGCCGTGGTAAATGTAACCACCACGGTCAAACACTACTGTGTCAATGCCTTTAGCGATAGCTTTTTTAGCAACTGCTTCACCAACAGCTTTAGCAGCAGCTACGTTACCACCATAGGACAAGTTCAAATCTTTATCTAAAGAGCTAGCAGCTACCAAAGTTGTACCTGCTACGTCATCGATAACTTGAGCATAGATGTTGCCTAAAGAACGGAATACGTTCAAACGTGGGCAAGTTGCCGTACCAGAGATGTGACGGCGAATACGAAGATGACGTTTTGCTCGAGCGATGTTTCTACTAGATTTACGAGGCAAGATATTCACTCCTTTCATTCATATAGATGATATTACTATTTACCTTTTGCACCAGCTTTACCAGCTTTACGACGAACAACTTCGCCTTCATAGCGGATACCTTTACCTTTGTAAGGTTCTGGTTTTCTCCATTTACGGATATCAGCTGCTACTGCGCCTACAACTTCTTTGTCTGCACCAGAAACAACGATTTTGTTAGGAGCTGGAACTTCAATTGTAATACCAGCTGGAGCTTCCATTTCTACTGGATGAGAGAAGCCAAGTGTAAGAGCTAATTTATTGCCTTGTTTAGCCGCTCTGTAACCAACACCGTTGATTTCAAGAGTTTTTGTGAATCCTTCAGATACGCCTGTTACCATATTAGCAACAAGAGCGCGAGTCAAACCGTGAAGGGAACGATGAGCTTTATTGTCGGAAGGACGAGCTACTGTAATTGTGTTACCTTCAACAGTGATATTCATATCTGGATGCAAATCGCGAGATAATTCACCTTTAGGACCTTTTACGTTCATATGATGGTTATCATATGTAACAGTAACGCCTGCAGGGATCTCGATAGGCATTCTACCGATACGTGACATTATTTCTACCTCCTATTGCTACTATTACCAAACGTATGCGATTACTTCGCCACCAAGACCTTCTTTACGAGCTTGTTTGTCGCTCATAACGCCTTTGGATGTAGAAATAACTGCGATACCCAAACCACCAAGTACACGAGGAAGTTCTTCCTTTTTCGCGTAAACACGTAAACCAGGTTTGGAAATACGTTTAATTCCTGTAATAACTTTTTCGTTATTGGAACCATATTTCAAAGTTACTTTTAAAGTGTTTTCTTCTTTTTCTACGTTCTTTACGAAACCTTCTTGTAAAAGGATGTCAAGAACAGCTGCTTTCATTCTAGATGCAGGAATGTTTACCGTTTCATGAAGTGCAGCATTTGCATTACGGATGCGCGTAAGCATATCCGCGATAGGATCGGTCATTACCATAATCTAAAAACCTCCTCTCGTCTAATATTACCAGCTGGCTTTTTTAACACCAGGAATTTGTCCTTTGTACGCCAATTCACGGAACGCAATACGGCTGATACCGAATTTGCGCATATAGCCGTGAGGACGACCAGTTAAGTTGCAACGGTTGTGTAAGCGTGTTGGGGATGCATTTGCTGGTAATTTGGACAAGCCTTCATAATCACCTGCTGCTTTTAACGCTGCACGTTTAGCTGCATATTTTTCAACGATTTTAGCGCGTTTCTTTTCGCGTTCAATCATAGATTTTTTAGCCATCTATATGTTCCTCCTATTATTTTTCAAAAGGCATACCGAATTGAGTCAACAATTCACGAGCTTCTTCATCTGTTTTAGCAGTTGTTACTACGATGATATCCATACCAGTAACACGTTCTACTTGATCATATTCGATCTCAGGGAAGATGAGCTGTTCTTTAAGACCCAAAGCGTAGTTACCACGGCCATCAAATGCTGTTGCGCTGATACCGCGGAAGTCACGTACACGAGGTAATGCCGCATTGATCAATTTGTCGAGGAATTCATACATGCGTTCGCCACGAAGAGTAACTTTTGTACCCAACGCCATACCTTCACGAACTTTGAAGTTCGCAATGGATTTTTTTGCTTTTGTGATTACAGGTTTTTGACCAGCGATGATAGTCAAATCATTAACTGCTGCTTCCAATGCTTTTGCATTGCCTACTGCATCACCAACGCCGATGTTGATAACGATTTTTTCCAATTTAGGGATTTCCATAACGTTGCCGTATTGGAATTTTTCTTGCAAACTCTTTTTAATTTCAGAGTTGTATTGTTCAAATAAACGAGACATTTATTTAGCTCCTCCTTTCCTGATTATTTAAGTACTGTACCAGATTTAACTGTAGCGCGAACGAATTTACCGTCTTTGCCTTCAACTTTTTTGATACGAGTAGCTGTTTTAGTTTCTGGGTCAACAACCATTACGTTAGAAACATGGATACCAGCTTCTTTAGTAACGATGCCGCCTTGTGGGTTAGCTTGAGAAGGTTTTGTGTGACGTTTTACAGTGTTAACGCCTTCAACAAATACGCGTTCTTTTTTAGGTTCAGTTGCAATTACTGTACCTTGCTTACCTTTATCTTTACCGGAGATAACAACAACTGTATCGCCTTTTTTGATTTGTAGTTTAGCCATATGCTGCGTTCCTCCTTCTTATAATACTTCTGGAGCCAAGGAAACAATTTTCATGAAGTCTTTTTCACGAAGTTCTCTTGCTACAGGTCCGAAGATACGAGTACCACGAGGGGTTTTATCTTCTTTAATAACTACTGCTGCGTTTTCATCGAAACGAATATAGGAACCGTCTTGACGGCGGATACCTTTTTTAGAACGAACAATAACAGCTTTAACTACGTCGCCTTTCTTGACAACGCCACCGGGTGATGCATCTTTTACAGAAGCAACGATTACGTCACCGATATTGCCGAATTTGCGATAAGAACCGCCCATGACTTGGATACACATAATACGTTTTGCACCAGTGTTGTCGGCAACATTCAAAATTGTTTGTTGCTGGATCATCGTCTATTCCTCCTTACATCACTCTTATTTTTGTCTTTCAAGAATTTCAACAACTCTCCAACATTTATCTTTAGAAAGTGGACGAGTTTCTACAATTTTAACTGTATCGCCAATTAAACACTCATTGTTTTCATCATGAGCTTTGAAGCGTTTAGTGCTAACCATTGGCTTGTTATATAATGCGTGAGGTACTTTACGTTCTACAGCAACAACAACAGTTTTATTCATTTTGTCGCTAACAACTTTACCTACGCGGACTTTACGTACGTTTCTTTCTTCTGCCACGATTTTAAGCCTCCTTTTCAACCTTTAACAAATCTGTTATTATGCGTTTTCAGATTTAAGTTCAACTTCACGTTGTACAGTTTTAATACGAGCGATTGTCTTCTTAACTTCACGAATGCGCATAGGATTTTCTAATTGACCTGTTGCAAGCTGAAAACGGAGGTTAAATAACTCTTCCTTAAGACCGGAAACTTTTTGTTCCATTTCGGCAGCGCTCATATTGCGAATGTCATTAACCTTCATTTACGTCACCACCCAATTCTTTACCCTTAACAACAAATTTGCATTTGATTGGAAGTTTATGGCTTGCAAGACGCATAGCTTCACGAGCTGTAGCTTCTGGCACACCGTCCATTTCAAACATTACACGACCTGGTTTAACTACTGCTACCCAGTATTCAGGAGAACCTTTACCGGAACCCATACGAGTACCAGCTGGTTTAGCTGTGATTGGTTTGTCAGGGAAAATTTTAATCCATACTTTACCACCACGTTTGATATAACGAGTCATAGCAATACGGGCAGCTTCGATTTGACGGTTAGTGATCCAAGATGGTTCGCATGCTACCAAGCCGAACTCACCATGAGACACTGTATTACCGCGCATAGCACGACCTTTCATACGGCCGCGGAATTGCTTACGATGTTTTACGCGCTTTGGAATAAGCATTACTTGCCACCTTCTTCCTTCTTAGCAGGTTGTTTTGCTTCTGGCAAAACTTCACCTTTGTAAATCCATACTTTAATGCCGATACAACCATATGTTGTATGAGCTTCAGCAGTACCGTAGTCGATGTCTGCACGAAGTGTATGCAAAGGAATAGAACCTTCACGGTAGGATTCGCTACGAGCGATTTCAGCGCCACCAAGACGACCACTTACCATGATTTTAATACCTTTTGCACCTAAGCGCATTGTACGACCTACAGCTTGTTTCATTGCACGACGGAAACCGATACGGCGTTCCAATTGGCTAGCAATGTTTTCAGCAACCAAGATTGCATCCATGTCTGCTTGTTTAATTTCTGCGATGTTAACGTCCACTTGTTTGTCAGTGAAACGAGTCATTGCTTTTTTGATATCTTCGATACCAGCACCACCACGACCGATAACCATACCTGGTTTTGCAGTGTGGATAGTCAATTTAATACGTTTATTTGTACGCTCGATTTCAATGCGGGAAATACCAGCAATGAAAAGGGTTTCTTTCAAGAAGTTACGAATTTTTACGTCTTCATGAAGATTAGCAGCGAAATCTTTATCTGCATACCATTTTGCGTCCCAATCTTTTACGATACCGACACGCAAACCGTGTGGATTAACTTTTTGACCCACTCTGTTTCCCTCCTTCTTAAGCTCTTTCTTTAACTACTACTGTTACATGGCTAGTGCGTTTCAAAATTTTGAAAGCTTGACCACGGGAACGAGGATGAATGCGTTTTAATGTAGGGCCTTGATCAACGAAGATCTCGGATACGTAAAGATTGTCAACATTCATATCGAAATTATGTTCAGCGTTTGCGATTGCAGAACGCATAACTTTTTCTACTACATCAGCGCCAACTTTCGGAGTGAACTTCAAGATGGCAAATGCTTCGCCGATGTTTTTACCGCGCACTAAATCTGCAACGATACGGATTTTACGAGGCGCGATTCGGATATGTCTAGCGATTGCTTTTGCTTCCATGTATTATTTCCTCCTATTTTTTGCCTGTAGATTTTTCGTCCTTACCATGACCTTTAAAAGTACGTGTAGGAGCGAACTCACCTAATTTATGACCTACCATATCTTCTGTAATGAATACAGGTACATGTTTGCGACCATCATGCACAGCAATTGTGTGGCCTACAAAACTTGGGATAATAGTAGAGGCACGGGACCAGGTTTTTACAACTTTCTTTTCGTTAGTTTCGTTTAAAGCTTCAACTTTCTTAAGCAAATGATCTGCTACGAAAGGGCCTTTTTTAATAGATCTGGACACTATTTTATCTCCTTTCCTTTATCCTATTTTGTACGACGTTTAATGATTAAGCTGTTAGAAGCTTTTTTCTTGTCGCGAGTTTTAACACCATGTGCTGGTTTGCCCCAAGGTGTAACAGGATGTTTACGACCAACAGGAGATTTACCTTCACCACCACCATGTGGATGGTCACAAGGGTTCATTACAACACCACGGTTGCCAGGGCGAACGCCCATCCAACGATGACGACCAGCTTTACCAATTACAAGGTTGCTGTGGTCAGCGTTACCAACAACACCTACTGTTGCACGGCACTCTTGACGAACACGACGCATTTCACCAGATGGTAAACGAAGAATAGCATAGCCATTATCTTTACCCATCAATTGAGCAGATGTACCAGCGGAACGAACGATTTGGCCACCTTTACCGATTTTCAATTCGATATTGTGGATTTGTGTACCGTCTGGAATATTAGCCAATGGTAAGCAGTTACCAGGTTTAATATCGGACTCAGGACCGGAGAATACAACGTCACCAACTTTTAGACCGTTAGGAGCTAAAATGTAGCGTTTTTCACCATCAGCGTAGTTAAGCAAAGCGATACGAGAAGAACGGTTAGGATCATACTCGATTGTTGCTACTTTAGCTGGAATATTATCTTTAGTACGTTTGAAGTCAATAATACGATATTGACGTTTATGACCGCCACCTTGGTGACGAACTGTCATTTTACCAGTATTGTTACGACCACCTTTTTGAGAAATCTTAGCTAGCAAAGATTTTTCTGGTTTGCTTGCTGTGATTTCGTCGAAGGCGGATACTGTCATAAACCGGCGACCAGCGGAGTACGGTTTAAATGATTTAATTGCCATTAGTGGGCCTCCTTACAACTAGACTCTTAGACACCTTCAAAGAATTCAATGGATTCGCCAGCTTTCAAAGTAACGATAGCTTTTTTGTAATCGCTGCGTTTACCTTGTGTACGACCCATGCGTTTAGTTTTGCCTAAAACACGAATAGTAGCTACTTTTTCTACTTTTACATTGAAGATTTTTTCAACTGCTTGACGGATTTGCACTTTATTTGCAGTCAAAGGCACACGGAAAGTGTATTTGCCTTCTTCCATAAGCATAGTGGATTTTTCGGTAATAACCGGGCGGATTAGTACATCATGTAATTGCATTATCCAAGTACCTCCTCGATTTTTGCGACAGCACCTTTAGTAATGAAGAGCTTATCGTAATGAAGAAGATCGAAAATGTTCATACCTTCGCAAGCCAATGCTTTAACACCTTGGATATTGCGAGCGGAACGTTCAACATTTACATCACCTTCTGTGATGAACAATACTTTTGCATCACCAACGTTGAAGCTATTGATAATGTTCAACACTTCTTTAGTTTTAGGAGCTGCTAATGTGATTTCTTCCAAAACGTATAATTCGCTATTATTCACTTTATCGCTAAGAGCAGATTTAACTGCCAAACGTCTAGCCTTACGAGGCATAGCTTTGTAATAGCTGCGAGGTTGTGGACCAAATGTAGTACCGCCACCAATCCAGATTGGAGAACGGCTGGAACCGGAACGTGCACGACCAGTACCTTTTTGTTTCCAAGGTTTACGGCCACCGCCACGAACCATACCTCTAGTTTTTGTTGCATGTGTGCCGAGACGTTCGTTAGACAATTGACGAACTACGGCTTGATGCATAACGGCTTCGTTTACTTCAACGCCGAATACTGCATCGTTTAACTGTATTTCACCGACTTTAACGCCGGATTGATTATATGTTGCTACTGTAGGCATTACATAATCCTCCTTTCGACAAATGATTATTTAACAGGTTTAACCGTGTTGCGAACCATAACCAAGCTACCTTTAGCGCCTGGGATACCACCTTTAACCAATAAAAGGTTACGTTCAGCATCAACTTTCACAACGGATAAGCGTTGTACGGTAACTCTGTAACCACCCATTTGTCCAGGGAGTTTTTTACCTTTGTATACCTTACCGCCGCCACCGGAGATCATAGGACCGATGGAACCAGGTTCACGGTGAGATTTGGAACCATGAGTTTCAGGACCACGGGAGAAGTTATGGCGTTTAATTGTGCCAGCAAAACCCTTACCTTTACCTGTACCCACTACGTCCACCAATTCACCTTCTGCGAAGATATCAGCTGCCAGAGTTTGGCCTACTGTGTAGTCAGCTGCATTAGCTACGCGAACTTCGCGAAGATATTTAACTGGAGCTACGCCAGCTTTGTCGAACTGACCTTTTACAGGTTTTGTTAAATGTTTTTCTTTAATGGAACCGTAACCAATTTGTACTGCTTCGTAGCCGTCAGTTTCAACAGTCTTAACGCGCACTACAACGCTTGGGGTAGTTTCCACTACTGTTACAGGAACTAATTGGCCTTCTGCTGTGAAGACTTGAGTCATTCCTAATTTTTTACCCAAAATAGCTTTAGACATTATCGCACCTCCTTATAGTTTTATTTCAATAGATACACCAGCTGGTAAATCTAAACGAGTGATAGCATCTACTGTTTTCGAATTTGGTTCAAGAATATCGATTAAGCGTTTATGTGTACGCATTTCGAATTGTTCACGAGAATCTTTGTTTACGTGTACAGAACGAAGAATTGTGAAGATATTCTTTTCTGTTGGCAATGGAATCGGACCAGATACCATAGCGCCATTTCTTTTTGCAGTGTCTACGATCTTAGCAGCGCTTTGATCGAGAGCTTTGTGGTCGTATGCCTTAAGGCGAATACGGATTTTTTGCTGTTTAGCCATTATTAATAATTCCTCCTGTCGTCCATTTCGTGAATGGGCTGCTCCATAGAAATTCTCCTCCGCAGAGGCAACCTTCTACTTCATAGTTTAAAAACACAACACTAGAGCGGCATTACTGCCGCTCTGAATGCTGCATGTATTGTGCCCAACGCATCACTACGATGAGCATAAAAGGTTAAATTAACCTTCGATTTCAGTTACAACGCCAGCGCCTACTGTATGGCCACCTTCGCGAATCGCGAAGCGAAGACCTTCTTCGATAGCGATTGGAGTGATCAATTCGATATCCATTGTTACGTTATCGCCAGGCAT
>NZ_JBSPUA010000009.1:0-29156 GCF_053850375.1 Veillonella sp. Ser01
TTTGACTTTGTCAAAACCCGCACTCTGGCATATGTTCAATCATATGATTGATTACCTATCATTGTTCAGTTTTCAAAAATCTGTACCAGTTTCCACTACCTTCTTTCGAAGCGTTTCATCAACTGGCGACTTGATTATTCTATCAAGTTCAGCTCATTACGTCAAGCACTTTTTAAAACTTTTTTCAGAAGTTTTTTTGTGCTCATCGTTTGTGCTGTGTCCTAACGACTTGTATAAGTATAGCACAAATAAAATAATCGTCAACATATAAAAGGCTTGTTTTTACAACTTCATTTTAAATTCACTACACATCATCATAAGCACGCCTCAATTCCTTATTAATTCAGGTTTTAAATTGTATAACATCTTTTTTCCAATTACTTTAGTTCATTTTATTTTTAACTAACTTTCGCTAATTACTACTAAAGCTAAAAAATCCTTATAGAATACTTTCAAAGGTATCCTATAAGGATTTATGGTTTTATCTAAATCTACGAAGGTAAGCTTTCACAAATTAAATCCCCATATAACTACATTTCTAATGGAGTGTATTTTTTAATCCATACATGATACAGACCAAGCGCAACTACCATAACTAAAGCAGTAATAATATAAAGATATTGATATCCTAATGCACTTGCCAGTAATGCAAGTATTACAGAACCAGCGCCTACACTTATATCGAGAGCTAAAAAATATGTCGCCGTCGATACACCGGCTCGTTCAATAGGCGCTGATTGTATAGCTAATGCTTGAAATGCCGGCTGAGCCGCCCCATAGCCTAACCCCAATAATGGAGCTGTTAGAATAATTGACATCGGTGTTGTAGCAACGCCTAAAGCAAATAATCCTAATATAAATAAGCCTAACCCAGGATAAATAATAAACTTAGATCCATAACGAGCATAGACTTTCCCCACCACAGGTCGACTGATTATAATCATCAAGGCAAAGATTGCAAAAAAGGCACTACCCCAAATTCCTGCTCCCATACTATTCAGCTCGATAGGAATAAACACTAAAACACCTGAATAAGTAAAACCTATAAATAACCCCATTAATGCCCAAGGCAAACTTTTGCTTTCTATAAATTGAGAAATATGACAGCCTTTGCGCTTAGACGGTTTTGGTAAGGCTAATTCTTTTGAAAGAGGAATAACATTACTTAACAGCATAGCCAATCCTGTCATAGCCGTTAAAAATATATACAGTGCCATACTACCATATGATGATAGTGCATATAAACCAATAGCAGGCCCCAATACCATGGCTACATTTGAAAAGATGGCAAACATATTAATCCCCTCCCCTTTTCGACTAGGAGGTAGTACTAACACGGCTAAAGCAGACATCACCGTTGTACCAAGGGCAAAGACAACACCATGCAAACCGCGTAGCACGAATATAGCATCTAAGGATGTAGTGAAATTAAAGAGTCCCATAATGATGAAAAACAATGCTGTTGATATTAGTAAAACAATGCGCTTATTAAATCCATCAATCAATCGTCCTGCAAAGAGTCTACATATAATGGTGCCGATTTGAAAATACGTCATCGCCAGACCGGCATCTAAATCACCACCGCTTAGGTCGGAAGTAATCACTATAGGTAATGCAGCTACCAATACATATTGAGTCATATATATTATGCCACTGCTAATACCGTAATTAATAAAAGCAGGGCTCCATAACCGATTTGAGTCCATTTATCTATCCCCATTGATTTTGTGTTACTTTGCTATTGTACGCCTCAGTTCTATAGACTTCAAGGACATAAGACCATCATTTTGTATTATAAGTGCAACTATCCCCAATACTCCCCTCTTCTATTTTTTGATTCTTCTTTTTTCACCATGTGCCACAGACTAAAAAGAACCTCTCTAGACTGTATGCTAGAGAGGTTCAGTACTTTCACCATTATTATGGTAAAAGTAGTTCATATATTATTGTTGATTAATATATTACTGTTGATTGCGGATATCGTTTTTGTTGCGACTCTTCCACATAACCCATAAGGATGTAGCTACACAGATAGAGGAGTACGCACCACTAGCAAAACCGATGATCATACAAAGAGCAAAGTTCTTTGTAGTGTCCCCACCGAACAGATAAAGAGATACACAGGCGAACATAACTGTAGCCAATGTATAGAAACTACGGTGAATACTTTGTGTAATAGATGCATTCGCAAGATCTGCAAATGTATCAGAACGTTTATGTGTATGTGTATTTTCACGAACACGGTCAAAGATAACTACAGATTCATTCATGGAGTAACCTACAACCGTAAGAATAGCCGCCAAGAAAGATGCATCAATTTCTAATTGGAAATAAGAGAATACACCAAGAACCATAATCAAATCATGGAAAATAGCAACAAGAGCAGAAATAGCAACTTTATATTCAAAACGATAAGAAATATACAATGCTAACGCTGCGAATGCTATCACAAGATTTAACAACGCATGTTCTGTAACTTCAGAACCAATTACAGCACCTACAGTTTCAATACGTTTAACTGTATTATTACCAATAGATTTAGTCAAGGATTCAACTACAGCTGCACTTTCACTAGACTCGAGATTACGTGTACGAATCATTACGTCTTCGCCAGCTGTTTCACCAGTAGTATCACCAGAAAGCTGAATTTGTGCATTTTCAAGATTATATTCTTTCAAAACGTCACGAACTTGACTAACCTCTACAGGTTGATCAAATACAACTTCAACAATTGTACCACCAGTATAATCAATACCAAAGTTAAAGCCTTTAGTAAAGATAGAAATCAAACTGATAATAACAAGTGTGGAGGAAATAGCAAACCACCAACGATGATGTTTAATTACGTCTAATGTCATTTGCGTTTACCTCCTTTCAAAGATTTTGGTGCAAATGCGTCAGCACTTTTGCTTGGAGAGATATTCGCACCAAACCAGAATGGATGGTTTGTAAAGTTACAGTCAATAAGTAAGCGCAACAAGAAATGACTCACTGTAATCGCTGTAAACATACTTACAACAACACCTACGCCTAAGCTGATAGCGAAACCTTTTACCGGACCAGAACCTAAGATCGTCAAGATACCAGCCGTAATAATAACGGATACGTTCGCATCTGTAATTGTTGCTAAAGCACGACTAAAACCAGCTTCCATTGCTACACGCATGGATTTACCAGAGAATACCTCTTCCTTAAATCGTTCAAAGATAAGGATATTAGCATCTACAGCAACACCCATGGATAAGATAATACCAGCAATACCTGGCAATGTCATAGTCGCATTAAAGCCTTTACCTAATACAAGTAATAAGAGCATTACATATACAAGTAATGCGATATTAGCTACGATACCAGAAAAGCGATATAAAATAACCAAGAAAATCATGATCATTGCAATACCAGCACTGAAGGCTACAACAGATTTATCCTTGGAGTCTTGACCTAAAGAAGGACCTACTGTACGAACTTCCAATACATTAATTTTAACAGGCAATGCACCGGAACGTAACAAAATAGCTAAGTCTTTAGCTTCTTCTAAGCTTTGACTACCAGAAATTGTTGCTTTACCACCTGTAATTGCTTGTTGCACTACAGGATTAGTCAATTCTTTACCATCCAATGTAATGGCAATGCGACGGCCAATATTTTTAGATGTTAAATCCGCAAATTTCTTAGCCCCTTCATCACTTAATTCAATAGCAACGAGTGGTTGTTTATTTTGACCTAACTCTTCTTTCGCATCTTTTAAATCATCACCAGTCATAACAGTTTGACCTTGGTCATTTTTAAATTCCAAGACCGCTGTTTTACCGATACGTTTAATCGCTTCATCAGGATCTTTTACGCCTGGCAATTCGATGATAATACGACGAGCACCTTCACGTTGTACCAATGGTTCAGACAAACCCATTTCATTAATACGACGCTCTAAGATTTGCTTCGCCCGTTCCACTGCATCATTGTCAGCTTGACCAGTTGCAGAATCCTCTGCTTCCAATACGATATGCGTACCACCTTGTAAGTCTAGGCCTTGTTTCAAAGAACCTGCTAAAGGTTGAATGAAATACGCAAATAATCCAATGATGGCAGCAATGACTACTAAAAACTTGATAATAGCTTTACCGTTCAAAATAGTTGCTCCCTTCTACTACTATACGCAATGTATAACGCCTTGCTCCGTTACAATCTTGTTCATCCGTTGGTCTAATTCATCCATAGGGATTGGTTCATTCCAAATTTGGACACTCCAACATACGCCCATATATGTACTTGGTGAAAGTTCCTTGAGAAATCGATCATAATACCCATTCCCCATCCCCATGCGACCACCTTGACGGTCAAAGCCAGCACCAGGCACTAAAATCAAATCCAAGTCATGTGGATTAATAACCTCGTATGGCTCAGAGGGAATGCGTATATTTAACACACCCCGAGTGATAGATTCTAGAGACTTAAGACGAACGGCAATCATGGTCGTCTTATCTGTACACACTGGAACATATACGGATTTACCATGGTCTAAAGCATGACGAATCACATCGTCTAAATTGGCCTCCTTGGGCATCGCCAAATAGGCCATAATGGTATTAGCTGATATATACTCAGGACTATTAACAATTTGATTTGTCAAAAGCGTAGTCCACGTATTACAATCAGCAACGGATAAAGCAGCGCGCTGGGCCTTGCACGCCCGGCGCACTGCTTCCTTTGTATTCATTATTTTTCTTCCTTATTTTTCTTGGAAAGAACGTTAGCAATTGCAGAACGTGCAAATGTTAACTCCACTTTTTCAGATACTTGAACCTTTACTTTTTCATCATCAAGTTCAACGATTTCACCATAAATACCGCCAATTGTAACAATTTTTTGGCCTTTTTTCAAACTGCCCAACAAATTAGCGCGCTCTTTTTGTTGTTTCTTTTGTGGACGCCATAATAAGAAATAAAAGATTACGACCATCAACAAAATAGGCCAGCTGGTTTGCAACACTTGTAAAATATCTTCCATTTTATCCTCCTAGTATAATAAATATGTTTTTCTTTTCTAGTATAGCCACCTAATATAGATTTGACTAGACTTAATTACTATTTTTTAAAGCTATCCCAAAACTGCATTCTAAATTGAGGGAATCGATCTTCCAAAATAGCTTGTCGCATTTGACGCATAAACTCGAGCAAGAAGTAGAGATTATGGTATGTTACGAGACGCAATGCCAAAATTTCTTCCGCCTTATACAAGTGACGAATATAAGCGCGGGAATAATTTTTACATGTATAGCACTGACAGCCTTCTTCTAAAGGACCCCAATCATGAGCAAACTGCGCATTTCGAATGTTAAGGCGCCCCTTCCAAGTCATAGCCATCCCATTTCGAGCAACACGTGTTGGATATACACAGTCAAACATATCAATCCCACGTGCCACACCTTCAACAAGACAATCCGCTGTACCAACGCCCATCAAGTAACGAGCCTTGTTAGTTGGCAACAATGGTGTGGTATATTCCAAAATCTCGTTCATTAAATCATGAGGTTCCCCAACGGATAAGCCGCCGATACTATAGCCTTCAAAGTCCATAGCGACTAACTCTTCCGCACTTTGTTTACGCAAGTCTTTATACATGCCGCCTTGAACAATACCAAACATACCTTGGCGATCATGAGCTTTACGCGCCTCTTGGCAACGATGAGCCCAACGTGTGGTACGCGCTGTAGAACGCTTCGCATAATCATGATCTGCTGGATATGGAATGCATTCATCAAAGGCCATAGCAATATCAGAACCTAATTGCTCTTGTACCTTTGTGGCAACTTCTGGAGATAAAAACTGTTTAGAACCATCAATATGCGATCTAAAAGTTACACCTTCTTCAGTAATCTTACGCATGTCGCCTAAGCTAAATACTTGGAACCCACCGCTATCAGTTAAAATAGCTTGATCCCAATTCATAAACTTATGCAAACCACCTGCTTCTTCCACAAGTTCAGGACCAGGACGAAGGAATAAATGGTATGTATTACTCAAGATAACTTGAGAGCCCATAGCCTTTAATTCTTCAGGTGTCATTGTTTTAACAGTTGCCTGTGTACCTACAGGCATAAACATAGGCGTTTGGAAGGTACCATGTGGTGTATGCAATAAACCTGCACGTGCCCCCGTATGAGGACATGTCTTTTGTAATTCATAAGTAATACTTGGCATAGTCCCTCCTAACGAATAAACATAGCGTCGCCAAAGCTAAAGAAGCGATAACGCTCTCGAACAGCTTCTTCGTAGGCCGCTAAACAATGTTCACGACCGGCTAATGCACTAATCAACATTAACAATGTAGATTGAGGCAAATGGAAATTTGTTACCAATGCATCAATCATCTTAAATTTATAACCAGGATAGATAAAGATTTGAGTCCATCCACTAATACCTTGTAGTATACCGTCATCATTCGTAGCAGACTCGAGTGTACGTACAGATGTAGTACCGACCGCAATAATACGGCGTCCGTTTCTCTTAGCTGCATTAATACGGTCAGCGGTTTCTTGAGATACAACGAAGAACTCACTATGCATCTCATGATCTTCAATCGTCTCTGCCGATACAGGTCTAAAAGTACCAAGACCAACATGCAAGGTTACAAATTCAAGCTCTACGCCTTTAGCTTTTATTTTTTCTAAAAGCTCTGGTGTAAAGTGTAGACCTGCAGTTGGAGCCGCAGCAGAACCTTTCTCCTTAGCATATACCGTTTGATAACGATCTTTATCTTCTAACTTTTCATGAATATATGGAGGTAATGGCATTTCACCAATTTCTTGTATCACATCATCAAATACACCATTGCAAGTGAACTCAATGATACGGCCTCCAAATTCAGTCTTATCTATTACAGTCCCACTTAAGCGGTCGTCAAACTCTATAACTTGACCAATAGGACATTTTTTGCCAGGTTTAACAAGGCATTCCCACCGATTTTCACCACATGGAGTGAGGAGCAATACCTCGACCTTGCCACCAGAACCTTGCCGTTGACCATATAATCTAGCAGGAATAACCTTTGTATTATTAAATACAAGTACATCCCCTTCATGAAGTTCATCAAGCAAATCGTAAAAATGCTCTTTATGCGCAACCTCACCGGTAATCTTATCCAAGGTTAAAAGTCTTGCTGTATCGCGAGGTTCTACAGGATGTTGAGCAATTAGTTCTTCTGGCAATTCATAATCAAAATCTGTAACTTTCATCGTAATCCTTATTAGTACATTTTCTTTAATGTAATGCCACTATAATAGTGACGCAAAATAGTTTGGTAATAATTTGTATCCCCTGGGGTAGCACGTTTCGCCATCTCTGCGGCACCCCATTGAGACATACCAAGACCATGTCCCCAACCATGACCTTTAATATAGACAGTATCATTATTGCCCGTAAAGTTATGATATGCCTTACCCGTGTCTTTAGCAGGGTTATGATTTACATAAAAATCAAATAGTGTAGATTTTAAACCTAAAATACTACGCAAGGAATCGCCATCTACCGTCGTCTTCCCAGAGGTGCCTATGAAAGTAGCACTTTTGATACGACCAGACACGCCTCGGTCAGATGTTTGTTGACCAGGCTTGCCAAGAGGAGTCAATTGAATGCTCTTCAATTTGCCAACCCCTTTACTTGCTGCATTGAGCTTACTTTCAAGAGCCTGGCGAGAAGTTGTAACAGTCCAATTTGATGTAGATGTGCCAGTACTAAAATCCTTTACACCTTTCAAATATGGTACATCACTGCCCCAAACATTGACGCTATCCTCAGTATAGCCACCACCATCAGAATGGAATAAGGCATTAATAGGGCGTTGATTATATAGCATAACCATACCCTTTGTCTTATTGACTGCATTAGTAGTAGCCTGGGTTTCACCACTAACCCCATTATAGACTTGATGATCTGTGGACGTACTCACATCATACAATTTACCTTTATTTTCTTCCATTGTATGAAGCGCATACGTGCGAGCTGCTACAGCTTGTGCTTCTAATGCTGCTGCAGGCCAAGACGGAACGACTTCCTGTGGAACTACGCCATAAAGATAGTCTTCAAGAGGTACAGAGTTAATGACCATCATTTTACCATTATTAGCACGTAATGTAAGTCCACCGCGATAACCTTTACCTTCAAACAAGAATGGCGCATCACTATTAGCTGGTTTTAAGGTAACTACACTATCAATGGCCTTGCCATTAACAACAATTTTACCACTTCGAACGCCAACAGAGGTACCACGATTAGCACTTATCGTACTAACTTGACCATTGCCACTGTTTAACACCACCATATTAGCTGTAGACGTAACAGTAGCATCAGAACTACGACTTCCTAATAGAACACGTACATTTGGTACATGCTCTATGCGCTCCGTAGCAGGCGTTACTACAGAACCCACCTTATTGCGCGTAATAACTGCCGTATTAGCTTGAATGCTATTTGCATTAGATGTTTTTACAACCTTAGATGCAGTAGACTTAACACCAGTAGATGTAGTTTTTGCTACAGGTTTTGGAGCTACTGTTTTCTGAGCTTTCGTTGTAGCACTAGATGCTGCAGGTTTAGCAGCTGGCTTCGACGACACTTTTGACACAGGCTTTGGAGCCGGTTTAGTTACAAGTGGTCGAAAAGTTGACTTCTTAGTCGAATTTACTTTCGATACATTTATTGTAGATACTGTTGATTTCGGCATTGGCTTTTTAGTTACTACTGTACTTTTATGTTGCAATGTTGCCCCTTGAGCAACAGAAGCACCGCCAATATTTACACCTAAAAACAAAGTTGCCATTATCATCAATTGTAATCGTTTCGTTTTCATTGTCATTTCCCTGTCTGTGAAATACCTAAATGCTCATAGGCAAGTTTAGTAGCCACCCTCCCACGTGGTGTGCGTCCTAAAAATCCTAATTGCATCAAATATGGTTCATACACATCTTCGATGGTATCTCTCTCTTCGCTGATAGCCGCCGCAATAGTATCAATACCTACCGGACCGCCATCATAGTTTTTAATAATACACTCCAACACACGTCGATCGATTCGATCGAGTCCCTCTTTGTCTATGTATAAACGTTGTAACGCTTCATCTGCAATTTCCTGAGTGATAACCCCATCACCGATAACTTGTGCAAAATCACGTACCCGTTTAAGTAGACGATTTGCGATACGCGGTGTTCCCCTTGAACGACGCGCTATTTCGCTAGCCCCAGTTGGCTCAATCCCAATATTGAGTATTTCTGAGGCCCGAGTCACAATAAACTCTAATTCCGGTTGTTTATAATATTCCAACCGGTTAATAATACCAAAGCGGTCCCGCAATGGTGCCGCCAAAGCTCCGGCTCGTGTAGTAGCACCGACCAAAGTAAACTTTGGCAAGTCAATGCGTACCGTTCGAGCACTTGGCCCTTTACCGATGATAATATCGATAGCATAGTCCTCCATAGCAGAGTACAATACTTCCTCTACGCTACGAGACAAGCGATGAATTTCATCGATAAATAGTACATCGTGATCATCTAAATTCGTCAAAATCGCAGCCAAGTCACCAGACTTTTCAATGGCAGGACCAGAGGTTATGCGAAAGTTAACACCCAATTCGTTCGCAATGATACCTGCTAATGTAGTCTTCCCAAGACCTGGTGGACCATAAAGCAAAACGTGATCCAATGCTTCACTACGTTGCTTAGCCGCCTGAATATACACATTTAGATTACCTTTGGCTTCTTCTTGACCTACGTATTCATTAAAGAATTTCGGACGTAGACTATATTGCCATATATCTTCTTCGTGCTCGCCATTTCCGACAAGGCGTACTTCTTCGTTCATCCTTATCGTCCTTTCCCAAGCTCAATCAAGCTAACCTTAATCAACTCAGATACATCGCGTTTACCATCATCTAAAGACTCCACAATATCAGCCACATCTCGCTCGGAATATCCTAATGATACAAGAGCTTCAATAGCCTCTCCTGCAGCACCACTTGCAGTAACGCCAATTGGCTGAATCACCGCTGGTGACTCCGTAGAGATATGTGTCATTTTAGCTAACTTATCCTTTAATTCAAGAACAAGTCTCTCTGCAGACTTCTTGCCAATGCCAGGCAATTTAGTTAATTGCTGGACTTGGCCATTGATTACTGCTAATTTGAAAGCCTCCGGTGTCATGCCAGACAAAATACCTAACCCCACCTTAGGCCCTATACCGGAAACAGAAATGAGTAGAATAAATAGCTCATATTCCTCTTCCGTCCAAAAGCCATAGAGTTGCATCGCATCTTCACGCACGTTGAGATATGTAAATAACGTTGCCTCACGGCCTTCAATCAGTCGTTGACGCGTAGTGGTCGGCACATATATGCGATACCCTACGCCATGTACATCTACGTAACAAGACTCTTTAAAGAGATGTGTTACGATGCCCCGTACATACCCTATCATTATACCAACCTCTTCAATCTATCATTGTGAGAACTATGGGCCGTACAGATAGCGACAGCCAATGCATCCGCCGTATCATCGGGCTTAATTTTCTCACGAATCCCCAAAATATTCATCGTCATATAAATGACCTGATTCTTATCAGCCTTGCCGTAACCTGTTACAGCTTGCTTGATTTGCAGCGGTGTATATTCATAGATTGGAATTCGTTGTTGCTCGGCAGCCAATAAAATAACGCCCCGTGCTTGACCAACCTTAATAGCCGTCGTTACATTTCGGTTAAAGAATAATTCCTCTACACCAAATTTATCTGGCTTATATTCCTCTAGAATATCACTGAGGTCATTAAATAAAATTTCCAACCGCTGTGAATCAGTTAATTCCTTAGGAGTTGTAATAGCCCCATAGGCTACTGGTGTTAGTTTACTGCCCTTCACGTCAATAATGCCGTAACCGCATATCGCCGTGCCTGGGTCAATTCCTATAATTCGCACCCCAACCCCCTTAGTCTAAAAATGAGATAAGCTATCGCCTACCTCCAATACATAATCTATTTTATTATAGCACAATACCACATCGAAATTCATGAATTACTGCATAAAATTTTATAAGAAGTCTATTAGTTTTATTAACTTTTACAAAAATTTCTAACATCATCTTACAATAGAAAAGGAGCACCCCTGAGAGTGCTCCTATTTATTATTCTTCGTCGTCTGGCAAAATACCATTGTGATATACGTTTTGTACATCATCAAGATCATCCAATACGTCGAGCATTTTTTGCATTTTAACAGCGTCATCACCAGATAGCTCAATTGTAGTATCAGGGATCATTGTAATTTTTGCTACTACTGTTTCGATGCCCGCATCAGCAAGAGCTGCTTCTACTGCATCATAATCTTCAGGTGTTGTGTAGATTTCAAACACATCATCTTCAGACTTAAGGTCTTCTGCACCAGCTTCAAGAGCTAACATAGTCAATTCATCTTCGTCATGACCTTCTTTATCGATAACGAATACGCCTTTAGATTTAAACATCCAACCTACACAACCGCTTTCACCAAGGTTACCACCTTGTTTAGAGAATGCATGGCGCACATCTGCTGCTGCACGGTTACGATTATCCGTCATAACCTCTACAGTAACAGCCACACCAGCTGGACCATAACCTTCATATACGATTTCTTCGTATGCGTTCATATCCGTAGCACCAACGCCTTTATCGATGGCACGTTGAATATTATCCTTAGGAATATTGTTTTCACGAGCTTTTTGCAAAGCCAATTTTAAACGCATATTACCTGTTGGATCAGCACCACCCATACGTGCTGCTACAGTAATTTCACGACCGATTTTCGTAGCTAATTTAGCCTTCAACGCATCAGTTTTACCTTTTTTATGTTTAATATTTGCCCATTTTGAATGTCCTGACATAGACGCCTCCTATTTATTCCACCATGCTTCGCCCCGTAATCGATCTAAGATGATTGAAACGGCACTACGCACAGATAAATGATTGTATTCGCCATGGCCATATATAGGTTCTAAAATATAGTCAAAGCTTTCCATCGTTTCTTTTGTCATACCATAACCGGTACCAAATAATACTAACACAGGGCGACCCTCATTTTCAAGGTGTTCACGCATCCGTGCATAGGAAATTGTATTATCATAAGTTCTAGCATCGGTAGTTGCTACGATAGGTTTTACCCCTTCCAGTTCCTCGATAGTACGCACCGCAACAGCGATAGAATTAACGAGTTCAACGCCTGTGAAAGCATCTTTTCTATCCGGATTATAGGTACTACCAAAACCTGACTTCCAATGCTCCATAATGGTAGCTGCCAATTCTCGTTGAGCAGGTATATTATGAATCACAAAATATTTAGATACATCATAGGTGATAGATGCGCGTGCAATATCGTGAATATCATAATTGGTAATGGCCGTCGTAATGACCTCTTTATGTTTGTTTATAATTGGATAATGAACAAGTCCAATATACAAATTAGCCAATGCCTTATATCTCCTATAACCTAACAACAAATATAAACAATAATAGTTTTTAATCAATAACTAAAGGTAAAAAATAGGCTTCTGTACCAGCAATTTCTTCAGGAGAGAAACGGGCTCCCACAGCAGAGGCTTGGTCGCCAAGCATAAAACAAGACAGCGTCAAGCAACCTTCTTTTGTACCACTATCTACAGTGTGAATAAAACGTTTTTGCTTAATAAAATCTTGGTACATAACCTTCTTACTGTCACGGCAAACAATGTCATCATAATTATCTACAAACTTTTCCATAAAGACCTTTGCTTGATCGCCATGTTTTTCAACGACTTGAATATTGCGTCCCTCACGGCCCCAAATTTCTTTTTGAATATAAAGGCCTTCATCGAGGTTAGGAAAATCACTTTCAAAATAGGACGGAGTCAAATAACGTTCAATAATATCTCGCTCAGGACCTGTAAAAAATTGATTAGTTAAGTATAAGGCATACACCAAGGACATAAATGACTTATTTTGCAAAATGATCGCTTCTGGAGGATTAAATAAATTAAATCGCCCCTCATTATATAAATCTAAGAACATTTCACCTAACGGTTCTCCCGTTGCCGTCGTCTCATCGATTAACAATTCCATGGGATGCAAACGATACAGGTTTGATGCATGACTGCCATCAGGAATTAAAATCCCTTCATCATCAATGACCATATCATAAAATGATAAGAATCGTACATCTGCCTCAGGACAAGCGGATTTCATCGTATTCATTAAAAACTTAGTGGTTCCTAAATCTTCTAAATAATCATGAAAGCAAGCAAACACAAATGGATTCGCTTCACCACTCTTTACCGTATTATATTTACTATTTTCCTGAGAAGTGCGTTCATAAACACGTTTCAAAAAACGTTCTAGCTCATTCCTAGCCCCTTCATTTGGATGCTCTTTATCAAAATAACGGGCGCCTACCTCATTAGCATAATAACTTTCAATCAAAAAGCAGGGGGTATCCGCATTAATTTCCACCATGCGCAATCGCCCCTGTGTATCGAGAACAAAATCAAAGCGAGACAGCCATGTAGGTAGGCCTAACGGATTCCCTCGGTGAAGATAAGGAATCAGATTTTCCGGCATATCCATATTGAGGGCAAACTCATCAGGTGCCTGCTGAAAGACCTTAGTAGCCTTATAAAATATTTGGAATAACATACGAGATGCATGTCGTATTTCATCGTAAAATTCAGCAGGAAAAGATTGTACTGAAAGCGTTGGATATCGATCGTCATATCCTTCATAATCTACAAAAGGCAGTATGCCCGTATCTAACTCATCAATATAGGATTGCATAATACCGCCTCCCATCACGAGCCACCAGAGCGTGAACCAGCACTACCAAAGCCCGACTTTTGACCTATAGAAGAGGCTTTTTGACTTCTTCGCTTCTCATAGTCTTGATAAGTACGTCGCCCCAAAGAAGTGCGCACATTTGAACCTGTTGCTGTATATACAGAAGGCTCCTCATAGGGTTTTAATGGAGCTGCCACGCGATATGTCATAGTTCGTCCATCCATGCGAGCTGTAGGGGGATTAAATCCGTGGAAAATATAGTAGCCTGCCGCAATACTTGGCAAAAGTCCTGCTAGCCCTGCATCCCACACTAAATTGCCGCTAGTATCACGGTGAAAGGTAACAGACCGATTGTCATCATATAAAGCTGTCTCTTTACCATCACCATGATTTAATAAAGAATAGCGATTTCCTTGATTATCCTTTAATCGAACTTCTCCATCATTTGCTTCCGGGTAGATTTTATCACATACGGCATAAGCGATGTCATTCCAGTATGAAGACACACCAACGAGGCCCGCCACAGCGGCAAAGGCACTCGTTATGTATATAGTTTTCTTACTTGGCTTATACATAGGACACTCCCTTAGTGCACAGCACCACTAACAACGAGAGCAAGGCCTACAAAGATACCAAATACGAGAATACCCGCAGCTGTATTACCACGCATAATCTCTTCAGATAAATTATATTTACGATGCCATAAATTAATAAACATATAACCTGTTACAAATAGTACAATACCAAGAATAGCATAAACAACACTTGCTACTACACCGTGCAATAAAGATGTATCTGCTGTAGTAGCTACAGGAGACATAATAACAGCACGCAATATTTCACCAATACCGATAAAGGAACCTGCAGATAGCCATGCTACAGCACAGTTACCACGTTTAATTTCTTCACTAAATTTACCTGGTACAAAGAAATCAATAACAGTGTTAGCAGTTAACATTAAGAAAATTCCAAAACAAGCATAAAAAATCGTCAATAATACATCCGGAATAAAAATCATGATAAACCTCCTAAGATTGTTCCTATATATTCATAGTCAACGGTTAAACATATAAGCCTTATCGGCTTCATTAAGATTGTGTATATTAAGGAATTTCTCGCGCCCCCCACTATCTCGTTGGCGAACCATATAGGCATAAGAATCAAGCACATGTGTCTTTTTCATTGTACTATTAATAAGCTCCTGCTCGTCTGGTGTCAACTTTCCTGGTTCACGCACCTTAACGAGGGTTTGCCCATCTACGTTAGTGATAATATAGGCAGACTTAGCATCATAGAATACAATGACTTCACGACCTTCTTGTAAGCTCTCACCTTCATTTTTAATATCCCCGTCCAAAGATTCAATTAAATCTAAGGCGGTACTCACAGGATCCAAACTAGAAGTATATACATATTCATTATCTGAATCCATCTTAGTATAATAGACGGATGTATCATGCATATGCTCCTTTGCAGTATAAGGGAATCCAAAGGTACCACGTATACTATGCCAAGAAAGATCAGAATCCCCACTAACAAGGCACATCATAAATAATGCGCCGCATCCAATGGCCATAGCAATTCCTTTTAGTCGTTCTTTCAGGCGTTGATTACGTTTCTTTTTACTAATAGCATTGGCCGCAGCATCATTACAGAGACGAATATTTATCAAAGGGACTCGTGCCCCTTCGGCAAACATTTTCTCCCCTTTGAACCAGTTCTCTTCAAAGAATACGCTAGCGCCCCCTTCACAGGGCAATTGGTACTCCTTATACCCAGCTCGATCACCTACAGACGCACCACTATCACCATCTACAGCTACCACCTTTTCCAAACCGATTTGATGTAATGTAAAGCCTTTCGGTGCACATTTACGATAGGATGTTCTAGATACAGTGCACCACTCATTATCATTATACTCAATGGTAACCCATATTTTATCAATTCCCTCAACAGCCTCTAAGCCATATTCATGCCAATAATCACCAGGAGACTTTTGCATAGATGGCTTAGCCTTATACGCTTGTTCCTGATCAGCTTTTGGAATAATCTCATTATATTTAATTTTTTCAGTTATTACATAACGGCTGCCCTGAACCTCAAGGACATCGTAACAATTAAACTCCATAAACAACCTCGTTAGAGTAGTAACAACCTATATATGCATCTTAACTACTCTCTCTCCTATACGGGATTTAATGAAATTAAGCTTTAAAGTAGCCTGCACGTTCATGAATCGTTTCATGCTTCACTTTTATCGCGTTCAGACTCTTCAGCAATAATTTCTTTTAACAGTTTAACTTCTTCTTTTGTTAATGATCGTTCCAATAAATCGGGTCGCAATAATCGTGTCCGCTTTAAGGCTTGCTTTTGTCGCCAGGTAGCAATGTTTTTGTGATGGCCACTACGTAATACGTCAGGAACAACCCACCCTCGGAATTCTGGTGGCTTTGTATATTGAGGACATTCTAATAAAGGCTCATAAAAGGAATCCTCTTGGGCCCCACTCGCTGCACCTAATACACCGGGAATCATACGAGCTACTGCATCAGCCACAACCATAGCGGGCAACTCACCGCCAGTTAGTACATAGTCGCCAATTGAAATAGTTTCATCTACTAAATGTTCCTCTACACGGTAATCTACGCCTTCATAATGACCACAAATGAGCACCAATTGATCGTACGTCGCTAGTTCACGAGCTTTTTCTTGTGTAAAAGGTTGACCTGTAGGCCCCATGAAAATAACACGACGTCGTAAACTTTCACTAGGATTACCAATAAGGCTCATTTCATCACACATCTCATCTACGGAATAGGCACTATTGATATGGCTATCATATTGAGCAATAACAGATTCTACCGCTTCAAAGATGGGAGGTGCCATCATAAGCATACCGGCCCCGCCACCATACGGCGTATCATCTACTTGACCATGTTTATTATGGCTAAAGTCGCGAGGGTTAGTTACACCCATAGACAATCGTTCTGCTTCGATAGCCCGTTTTATGATGGAGTGACTAAAAAAGGCATCAAAAAACTCAGGAAATAAAGATATGATATCGATACGCATAGACCGTCCTCTGTACTTATTAACTCATATTAACTCATTAGCATTATCTATATATAGCTATATTATATAACTTTTACCATAATATACCTATATGTAGATAAAAAAAACCGCCTAAAGGATTATATCCATTCAGGCGGATCTACGATCATCAATTTATTTTCCACATCGATGTCTTTAACGACGTCTTCAATGGCGGCAAATAATTGATCTGGTTCCCCATCTTTGGAAACCACATAGACATCATTAGCACCAGGTTGCAACACATCGGTAACCGTGCCAAGCGCGTTACCCTTAGTATCTTGAACCTCAAGACCAATGATATCAAAGATGTAGTAGCGACCTTCTGGTAATTCTACCAAATCTTCACGACGTACTTGAACCTCTTTCTTAGCGAATAATTCAGCCGCATTGCGATCAGGGATTTCCTTAAAGGATGCTAATACGAATTGTTTATGAAATCGTGCGGATGCAACGTGGTATTCTTTACCATCGATGTAACAGGCATCCATATGCATGAACCGTTCTGGAAAATCAGTTCTAGGCATAATACGAAGATCACCCCGCACGCCGTGCGGGGCGATGATAACACCTATTGTGATGAAATCGTTATGCTTCATTATTGACGAAACGCAA
Organism: Veillonella sp. Ser01; assembly: GCF_053850375.1. NCBI lineage: Bacteria > Bacillati > Bacillota > Negativicutes > Veillonellales > Veillonellaceae > Veillonella > Veillonella sp. Ser01. The sequence continues at coordinate 17,523 of NZ_JBSPUA010000009.1, forward strand.
CGATTTTACCGTCTTCTAATAGGATTTCAGCGCCCATCATGGCATCCAAATTATCCCCGATTTTAACGGTAACTGTTTGCTCTAATGTGCCTTGAGGAATTTCAGTTCCCAAAGACAATTCTTGAGCATCTTTCAATTTAGCTGTTACTTCTTCTTTGAAAGCCAAGCGTTTATTTTTCTCTTCGTCGATTTGTTGACGAATCGCAGTAAGACTTGTAGCATCAACTTTAGCCGCATCAGCCAAAATACGTTGAGCTTGGAACTCAATTGCTTCCAAATCTTTATTCACCATATCAAGGCGAGTTTCAAAATCAGATACAATTTTCGCTTTCAAGTCTTCTGTTACTTTTGCTTTTACTGCTACAGGGACACGTAATGTCATTTCTTCCATTGGAATACTCCCTTTTAGACAATATCGACAGATATCTTTTTGTTCTCTTTAATAGCCGCCGCTTTCACCACAGCGCGAATCGCTTTCGCTATTCGTCCTTGCTTTCCGATGACTTTGCCCATATCCTCTGGGGCTACGTGAAGTTCGTAAACTTCCATATTCCCCTTTTGGACCATGGTAACAGATACGGCATCAGGCTGCTTCACTAATGATTTCGCAATTAATGAAATTAATTCTATCATCACAGTATGCCTCTCTATTAATTACTTTTTAGCGTCAGCAAATTTTTGCATAACGCCTTGTTTTTTGAACAAGGAGCGAACAGTGTCAGTAGGCTGAGCACCTTTAGCTAACCAAGCCAAAGCTTTTTCTTCGTCTACATTAACGATAGCTGGTTGTTTAGTAGCATCATATTGACCAATAGTGTCAACAGGACGACCTTCACGTGGAGCACGTGCGTCAGCAACAACGATACGGTAGAAAGGAGCTTTTTTAGCACCTAAACGAGTCAAACGAATTTTTAACATGTGAAATTCACCTCCTTATACTGATGTGGGTGGACAGGTTCAGCGCCCCTGCCCATGTATTACATAAACGGTAATTTAGGCATTCCTGGGAAGCCGCCCTTACCGCCACGTAAACCTTGCATGCGCTTCATCATCTTCCGCGCTTCCTCAAATTGTTTCAACAAGCGATTAACGTCTTGTACTTGCGTACCAGACCCCATTGCGATACGCTTGCGGCGAGAACCATTAAGAATACTTGGATTTTCTCGCTCTGCTGCCGTCATGGATGTAATGATGGCCTCAATGCGGCGCACCTCTTTACTATTCAAATCGAGGTCTTTTAATTGATCCTTAATTTGGCCCATACCTGGCAACATACCAATAATATTTTGTAATGGTCCTAACTTTCTCACCTGATTCATCTGTTTCAAGAAGTCATCCAAGGTGAAATTGTTTTTCGCCATTTTCTTAGCCATTTCACGAGCTTCTTCTTCGTCGATAGCGCCTTGAACATTTTCGATCAATGTTTTAAAATCGCCCAAGTCGAGAATACGAGAAGCCATGCGGTCTGGATAGAATACATCAAAACCATCCATTTTTTCGCTCACACCAGTGAACTTGATTGGCAAGCCTGTTACAGCTTTGATAGATAATGCAGCACCACCGCGCGCATCACCATCGAGTTTAGTAAGGATAACACCATCAACGCCTAATTTTTCATTAAACGTTTGTGCTGTTGTTACTGCATCTTGACCGATCATGGAGTCTACAACAAGTAGAATTTCATGAGGTCGAACAGCTGCTTTAATATTGGACAACTCGTCCATGAGGACTTCGTCAATAGCCAAGCGACCAGCAGTATCGATGATAACAACATCTTTCAACATATGCGTGCTTTGCTCTACAGCGCGACGCGCAATGTCTACTGGATTAGCACCAGGTGTTTCATCAGCAAATACGGGAATATCGATTTGCTTACCTACAACTTGCAATTGAGTAATCGCGGCTGGACGATATACGTCGGCAGCTACGAGCATTGGATGTTTACCTTGTTTGCGAAGATATACTGCCAATTTACCAGCTGTTGTAGTCTTACCAGCACCTTGTAAACCAACAAGCATGATAATTGTTGGTGGCTTGCTGGAAATCATGATACGGCTTTGTGTACCGCCTAAGAGCGCCGTTAATTCATCATTTACAATCTTAATAACCGTTTGCGCTGGGTTCAAGGAGCCGAACACCTCTTCACCGAGGGCCTTTTCCTTGATGGACTTAACAAAGTCCTTCGCAACCATGAAGTTAACGTCCGCTTCTAAAAGTGCAGTACGTACTTGACGCAACGCAAGATTGACATCATCTTCAGTAATTTTGCCCTTCCCTTTCAAGGATTGAAAGGCTTCTTGCAGTTTTTCTGACAAGCTATCAAATGCCATAATATCCCTCCATTTGCGCCAATACTTTTTGTACCTTGGTTTCAGCTAACACCTCGTCAGGCAAGTTTTCTTTCAACTGTGAAAGCAAACCTTCCCGCTGTTCATATTGTTCTACCAAGTGCAATTTTGATTCGTAATCATTTAAAATGTGTCGAGCACGCTGTAAATTATCGTGTACAGCTTGCCGTGATACACCTAATTCCTCAGCAATCTCGCCAAGGGACATATCGTCTTCGTGGTGAAGTTGTAAGGACATGCGTTGCTTGTCCGTTAATAATGGCCCATAGAAATCTAAGAGCAAACTGATCAGTACTCGTTCTTCCATTTCGCCACCTCCATCACTGTCAAGTCATATTACTTTACATATACTACAGTATAAAAAAAGATGTGTCAAGTAGAAATACTTAACATCTAAATTATAGAGAATTATTTTCATATTTTACTTTTATATCTACTATAATATGCTATAATAAACACATCTAATATTTTCAATATAAAAGATAGGAGGTATTGCATGAATACCAAACATTATGATCTTATCGTCCTAGGTTTCGGCAAAGCCGGTAAAACATTAGCCGCTAAATTTGGCTCCATGGGCAAAGCCGTAGCTATGATTGAAGAAAACCCACTTATGTATGGTGGCACATGTATTAATATTGCATGTATCCCAACGAAAACGATGATTATAGCCGCATCAAAAGGCTTATCTTACGATCAAGTATTAAATCAACGCGACGTAGTTACATCTCGTTTACGCAATAAAAACTTCGCTATGTTAGACACTAACGAACATGTCGATGTATATACTGGACATGGTGAATTCATTAGTAATAAAGAAATCGTCGTTACAGCCGGAGAAGATAAAATCATCTTATCTAGTGATACTATCATTATTAACACTGGCGCTGTAGCAATCAAACCTAATATTAGTGGTATCGATACTGCAACAGGTTTCTATAATAGTACCGAAATTCAACAGCTTTCACCGCAACCAAATACATTAGGTATCATTGGAGCTGGTCCTATTGGCCTTGAATTTGCCAGCTTATACGCTAAACTAGGTACAAAGGTAACAGTATTTAATATTGAATCTGGTATCTTAAAACAGGAGGAACCGATCGTACAAGAATTAGCTAACGAATACTTGACTGAGCAAGGTATTACTATTCTTAACGATGTAACATTAAACTCTGTATCTAATGATAGCCACAAACCTGTTATCACGGCAAATGGTCAAAACTATACGTTTGATGCTGTTTTGTATGCTACAGGTCGCAAACCAAATACAGCTAACATCGGTTTAGAAAATACGGATATTACTACTAACGAACGCGGCGCTATCGTGGTTAATGATACATGTGAAAGCTCCGTTCCTGGCGTATATGCAGTAGGCGATGTAAACGGTGGTCCTCAATTTACGTATATTTCTCTCGATGACTTCCGCATTGTATTTGGTGCACTTACAGGAAATTGCCAATACACATTAAAAGATCGTAAAAATATTCCTTACACAACATTCTTAACCCCTCCACTCGCTCGTGTAGGTCTCACAGAAGAAGATGCTATCAACAAAGGCTATACAGTTAAAACTAAAGAAATGCTCGTAGCTACCATGCCAAGAGCTCATGTAAACGACTATTTAAAAGGTGCTTTTAAAATTATAGTAAATGCAGAAAACAATTTAATCCTTGGTGCTACACTTTATTCTCAAGGTGCTGAAGAGTTGATTAACCTCATTAAAATAGCTATGGACAACAACATTCCATATACATATTTCAAAAATCAAATCTTCACACATCCTACCATAGCAGAGAATTTAAACGACCTCTGTAATTTCTAATATTTAGATTAATACATAAAATTAAACAATACTAAAAGACCACCATTACAAAATTAGTAATGGTGGTCTTTTTCTATGTTCAATTTACATATCAAACCCAAAAATAAATATTATTTTTTAAGAATAGAATTTATTACTACATCTAAATCAGACTTTTCAGAATTACTAACTAAACCTGTATTTACCTCTCCAAACAACGCTTTCATAATTAATAATCTTTCTTCCCCATTAATTTCTTTCCCATCAGCAATTAATGCCTGATAAAATCGAGTTAATGCCGCTTTCTGTTGATATACTTTTTTTAGATGCCAAGAGGATGTCCAAAACTTAATTTCAACTTTAATTATATATATCATAAAAGCTGTAACAAGTAACATCATAGAGGTAGGATTAAACCAATAATTCTCATTTGGCAAACCATGTACAATTGATGGAATCAAATACTGACTTAATAATATAATTAGCCCTATTATAGTAACAATTGTCAATGCCCCCCATATAAAAATAGAACTTTCTTGATCAGTTGCACGACTATTCCACAGTTCTTCTGGTGCTTCAAGCTTTAGCTTTTCTTTATATGCATCCTCCAAGTCTTTTAAACGTTTTTCAGCTTCAAGAACATCATTATTCAACTTAAAAAATGTTTGTTTTATGTCATCTATACTTTCATCAAAAAACTGTTTACTATTTGTTTGAATTTTTGAAACTTCATTATGTGCTGATTTTATAAAGCCTTCTAATTTTTTCAATTCCGCATCAACTTTTGATGTATCAAGACTTGTAGTTTTAACAAAATTCCTAATCCAAAACATTGCAGGTAGATTTTGATAATAATAAATCGTAGAAAAATAATTTCCTATATAATTATTATCTTTATTAATAGTAATAAAGTTATTCACAGCATTGTTAAAATTCGGATCATTCTTATACTTTTCTCGAAAATATACTATAAACTCTATTATCAACTCATATGATTGGTCAAGATCACAATAAGAATTAACAGTAAGAGTTGTATAATATTTGCTACCGTCTTCTACGATATTTACTGTACCATTTGCCAATTGTTCTAGAATATCTTTTTCTAGTACTAATTCCTTTTCATTTAACTCTTTGTACTGAGTAACAACCAATGGAATTCTATCAATAATCTCTTTAATTATATTTTCAGTATTAATCCATTCATTAAGAGCTCTAGACTCATTATCCTCCAAATGCAAAGACTTTAATTGTTTTATATTACGTGCTATGATTTCTTCAATTCTAGCTAAAGACCCTTCTATAGGTTCTAATTTAATCCAATATGTATCAGGAACCTCTAGCCTAAATATCCACTTGTCATAAATTAACTCTTTTACAGATATTTCAGTAATATTTTCCATTCTATTCTCCCTAAATATCATAATCGACAAATATTACTTTATACTTTCTAATAAGTGCAATAATACGTTTATTTATTATACCTATTTAAAAACCGTTCTACATCCTCAAATGATTTGTAGTCATTAGCTAAACTCTTTTCTAATTGATGAGCTATAGAGTTAGCCTCTATACTAATATATTTCATAATAGTATTTTTATCTAATCTTTTATTAAACAATTCTGTATATTCAGTAATAATAGGCAAATATGTACAGCCATTATACTTATTATAATAATCTTTAAAATATAAATATCTATTATCTATATCTAAATGTTCAATATAGTATTTATAGAATACTATTAACTCATTAAATCTCGCTAATAACTCACCGGTCTTATCATTTATCCACATTGACATCTCAAAAACAGAATCATATTGTTTTCTCACATCGTTATATGAATCTGGATCATCAGTAACATCATAAACAATTTTATTAATCATGCCCATTGAACCGCCATAGGAACTCATTATTAATCTAAACAAAACCTCAACCCGTTCATAAGCTTTAAAACGCTTATCAATAATGTGTCTATAATAGTCTAATTTATATTGTTGCTTATTAATAAAATATTGTACTATTAATGTCCCAATTGCGCCTAATGCGGTCCCCAAAACAGCAATAATAATAGCAACATAATCCATTCTATACGCCTCTAACTTTTGAATTACGTTAAAAACAAAATAATACAAATATAAAATCAAGCCCTAATAATTAGTTTTTTGTAAATAATCTACGTACTACCTTTTGTAGCTTTGGTGTCAATATAATAGCCACCACAATACCTGCTGCACTTGTAATCAAGGAGTATTGAATTTTGCTAGCTGCTACGGCTGCACTTTCAAGAACAAACCACCATGCTAAGAAATAGCCAAATGCAGTCCAAATTGTACCAATAATAAGAGCAATCAAAATGCGTGTAAAGGATGCTGTCGGCTTTGTAATGGATGGTGGCAAGTAACCTGCTGTCATACCACCTACAATAAGACCTGCAATACCTTTAATAAAGAAAGAGAATACAATGTATTGTGTATGTCCACCAAAAAGATCAAATAATGCGGAACCAATAGCCGCACCTAAACCACCATATAAACCACCAAAGAGAATGGATGATGTAAATAATGCAGCAGATCCTAAGTGAACCATGGCCCCACCTGGTATTTCAATGCGAATCGTTGTTGCTACTGCACATAAGGCAGCAATAAATCCAATATATACAATATCGCGCGTGTTTAATTTCATAATCTAGCTCCTCTCTTTTAGCTGAATAACTATATTTAGTATAACAAATCTCACTCAATCTAAAAATACCGATTTCGTAGGAATTAAATAACAAAGCACCTATACCATGGTATAGGTGCTTTATAAACTTTAATCAACTCTATCAAATATTATGTGTTATAAGATACAAGTTAAATTAAATCTTAGCTCGTTTCAAGCGAAGGGAGTTACCCACAACTGTAACGGAACTGAATGCCATCGCTGTACCTGCAATCATAGGATTTAATGCGCCGACAGCAGCCAAAGGAATACCAATGCAGTTAAAAATCAATGCCCAGAATAGATTTTGTTTAATATTAGTCATAGTCTTACGACTGAGGCGTACTGCTTGTACTAGTGTGTGTAAATCATTTCTTACAAGAACGATATCTGCTGCCTCTACGGCAATATCAGTACCACTACCGATAGCAAAACCAATATCTGCCGTTACAAGAGCTGGTGCATCATTGATACCATCACCAACCATGCCCACTACCAGACCTTTATCTTGTAACTCTTTTACCTTGCTAGCTTTATCTTGAGGCAAGACTTCAGCAATTACATGAGTAATGCCTGCTTGTTTTGCAATATATTGAGCTGTACGGCGATTATCACCGGTAAGCATCCACACATCGATACCTTGAGACTGTAATTCTTTTACCACCTCAATAGTTTCTGGACGCAATTCATCCTCTACAGCCCATAATGCACTGATGACACCATCTACAGCGAGAACAGACACGGAAGCACCTTGTTCTTCATAGTGTAGAATATCATCTTGGACAGCACTTAGATCATAACCTAATTCAGACATCCAACGGCTATGTCCAAGCTGTACAGACACACCTTGATAAGCCCCTTGTAAACCTTTACCAGGCACATCACCAAAGCTTTCTAGTTCTACAGCTGTACCTTTATAACCATGATCTTCGCCATAATAAACCATGGCCTTTGCAATTGGATGCGATGTACCACTTTCAAGGGCCATCATAAGGGACATATTTCTACTTTCATCACCATTATAGTTTTTGAAAGCCGTTACATCGAGAACACCTTGTGTAAGAGTGCCAGTTTTATCCATAACGATGGCATCGAGTTTACCAGCTTTTTCAAGATATTCCGCACTTTTGATGAGAACACCATGCTCCGCACCTAAGCCAGAGCCTACCATAATAGATGTTGGTGTAGCGAGACCAAGTGCACAAGGACAAGCGATAACAAGCACTGCTGTAGCATTAATGAGAGCTACATTAACAGAATCACCTACAATAAAATACCATACAAGACCAGTCAATACAGCGAGGCCAATAACGGTAGGCACAAAATATTGAGCAACGATATCTGCAATACGTTGAATACTTGCTTTAGAGGTTTGAGCTTCTTCTACGACTTTAATAATTTGAGAGAGCATTGTATCGGATCCGATACGTTTTGCTTCCATTGTGAAAGCACCGCTCAAGTTAATAGTCGCACCGATAACATCAGATCCCACTTGTTTTTCTACAGGAAAACTTTCACCGGTAAGCATAGCTTCATCTACAGTAGAATAGCCTTCAGTAATAGTACCATCCACTGGAATTTTTTCGCCTGCACGAACTTGTAAGATATCACCTGCTACAACCTTAGATGTAGGAATATCTACGAACTCACCATCACGCAATACATGAGCTGTTGCTGGTTGCAAGGCAATTAATTTTTGAAGTGCTTCAGAGGTACGCCCCTTAGCAATTTCTTCTAAAAGTTTGCCAAGAAGAATGAATGTAATGAGCCAAGCTGAGGTTTCAAAGTAAATGCCATGAGGCCCAAGTTCTGGATGGAACTGCCAATTATAAATACTGAATAGATAAGCAACAGTCGTCCCCATTACAACGAGAACATCCATGGTAAGGGCACCATTCTTCACCGCACTCCACGCACTCTTATAGAACATAAGGCCCGGACCGAACTGAGCAATGGTAGCAAGAATGAACTCTACCCATACTGGCAAGGCTTGAATGCCAAAGCGATGTAATGTCATATTAATCATCATCGGTACAGCCATACAAGCAGCAATGATAAGACGTGTAATATGAGGTTTTAAATTAACCTTTTCTATTTCTTGTTTTGTTTCATCTGCCTCTGCAGCACCGAAACCAATATTTGTAATAGCATCAACAATTTGTTGTGCTTCTACATTAGAACCGTCTTTGTATTCAACGCTGCCTTTACGAGTGAGTAGATTAACCTTTACAGATTCTACACCATCAACCTTGGAAACAACGTTTTCAACGCGCTTTACACAGGCGGCACAATGCATACCTGTAATATCAAACTCTTGCTTCTTCTTACTCATCATATCACTACTTTCTACTTGAATTTTCAAAAATATATGTTTTTATATATCTATATAAGTCAGAAACTCATAGTATATATATCATACATCACTAACAGAATACTTTATAAACACGTATAGTTTATTATATGAACACATTTACATGACTATGCATTCATACGTATTTATTCCATAATAACATAAATTCTCATTACGTCAATATCCTACTAAAACTAGGGGACTATTCCTTTTTCATAGGGGAATTAACATGTCCCCACCTATACACAACATTCATAAATAGATTATAATAAAGTGATGATGAATAAACATAAACTTTGATTCTAAAGGAGGTGAATATATGTGTGAATCAATAAGCCCTATAGTAGAATTTACTACAGTAGCGAAGGAATTTCGCCATGAATATGTTGTTGAGAAGTCACGTTTTATCACAACTGTATGCCCTTGTTCTACAGAAGAGGAAGCGCAGGCTTTTATCGGCCGTATCAACAAAGAATTTTGGGATGCACGTCATAATTGTACAGCCTTTGCATTAGGACCAAAACAAGAGCAACAACGCTCTTCTGACAATGGTGAACCATCTGGTACAGCCGGTAAACCTATGTTAGAAGTACTCAAAAAAACAGGTATTACCAATGTGGCCGTCGTAGTAACGCGCTATTTTGGAGGTATTAAGCTAGGCGCAGGTGGTTTGATTCGTGCATATTCACACTCCGTTGCAGAAACCTTACGTCTTTCCCCTAAAGAACTACACACAACACGAACTCAGTTGCAGGCTACCATCGACTATTCCATGTATGGAGCTATAGAAAGATATGTGCAAGATCAAAAACTACATTATGAAGCAGGTTTTGGCGAACATGTAGATATTACTATTTTAGTACCTCCTACTGATGTAGAGCGCATACAAAAAGAGCTCCAAGACATGAGTCATGGAGCTGCTACTTGTACTATATTAGATTCTATTGAAGTGGTGCTACCGCTAGAACAATAATCTAACTGACAAACACATTAATTAGTTATCACTATTGACTAATCCACTTATGCCTTGACTTAGTTCGTGACGTTTTTCATTAGTCAATGGATGAGGCCATACGCGTTCTAGTTGTTTTTTACGACTAAGACCTGTATTATGTGCAGTCATTAGTCTACGTGCTTCCCAGTTACGAATTGCTTTACCTAATGTTCTTTTTACTACGCCCATGATAGTACCTACTTTCTTAATCACTATATTATATAAAAATTTGTGATAAGGATAGAAAGTTTATTTTAAACACATTATTCTTTCTCTTTCCTTGATAACTATAGTATATATACCATTTTATTAAATGTGAAATTACTATTACTTAGTTCGTTATAAATTTTATTTATCTTATTTTGTGTATAATAGGGAGATTCTATGGATACATCTTACTACCACAATTTTATTACCCTCGTTCAAACGGGCAATATGACACAGGCCGCAGAGATTCTTCATATTACACAACCAGCTTTAAGTAAACAATTAAAATACTTAGAAGCTGAATTTGGGGCTCAACTCATCAATATCAAGCGCGGTCAACGAGGATCGAACTTACAACTTACTGATGCAGGTAAAATCTTCTACGAAAAAGCCCAACAACTTTGTTCTATTGAAGAATCTACGTATAATGCGGTGCATCAATTAAATTCACGCATTGAAGGTACGTTGAGAATCGCTACCTCTGCATCTCGTTCCACACCAATCGTACAACAATATTTACCAGCCTTTTCCATGAAATATCCATCAGTTCACTTTGAAATCTATGAAGGACTGATGACGAATGTAGTTAATCAACTGATTAATGGTAATGCTGAGCTAGGAATTGCCAACATCCAAATGGTAGACACTGACAAATTTGATATTCTTCTCACACAAGAAGAACACTTATATGCTATCTTCCGTCGTGATGTATTCTGGATAGACCGTGAACATGATACAATCACTTGGGATGATATCAAAAAATGTCCATTATCCCTCTCCGGCGGCTCTGTGCGAATGATTATGCAATCTAGCTTAACAGATATGGACCAACTCAATGCGGTTGCTATCACTACAACTAAGAGTTCTGCCATCGAATGGGCATCTTCTGGTAGAACTGTCTCTTTAGTTCCTATGGATGGTAAAGAGCTTGTTAACCATCGTAAAATGGCCCGCATTAAATTACCAGAATTCTCTGGAGATTTCAAAAAAGCATTTATTACCCTCAAAGGACATGCTTTATCTCCGGTAGCACAGCAATTTATTGATTTCTATAAAGCTTATGTATAATTAAAGTTCTACATATAATTACTATTATGATATCAACAGTTTCCATGATTGGTACCTACCCTATGTTAAATACCAATACAATACATAAGAAAAGGGGCTGTAACAGAATGCGGTTTCACCGCATTCTAGTTGCAGTCCCTTTAAAATATAAGAAACACCAAGAAAAT